>JBAXAI010000013.1:0-96757 GCA_037142615.1 Spirochaetales bacterium
CCCGGCTGAACCACCCATTGGACGAGAAATCCCGGCGCCAGATTCTGGAAGGGGTGGAAGAGGGGGGCGAGGTGATGGTATGCTATAGTTCGCGAGAATGGCAGAAACGCACGGGAGTATCAAATGTATGAAAGCGTGACAATCAACTCTTTTCGGAGCATTCTGAAGGCCGAGCTTCCAGACCTGAATCGAGTCAATCTTTTCATTGGGCCAAACAATTCAGGTAAGTCTTCCTTTCTGGAAGCCATTTACCTACTCTCATTACCGCTCAATGTCCAGGCAATCCTAGCTATTCTCGGCAATCGATCAAACGGATTCCGACTTTCACAACGGTCAATTGTCTCTAATGCAGGCTGGCTTTTTCGAAATCATGATCTAGCGACCAAGGTGCAATTCTCTGGGGTCGTAAACAAGAACAAATATTCTGTCAGTTTGCAACTTAAGGATTTCACAAAAGGCCAAGGTTCTAAGCTGAACTTCTCAGCCGACCAGAATATAGAGGTTGGCAAACTTACGCTCTCATTTGCCGAAGATGGCAAGAACGCACCGCGAACACAGGAATTCTCTTTCACTAATGCGCAGGGGTGGGCAATCCCGAATGCACAATTTCCCTCTCTACAGGCCGCCGCTCTTATCAATCCACATTGGCATTCTGACCAAATGGTTGGGGTTAGGGAGTTCAGTGCTGCGCTGATGAACAACTTCACACCTGCCTGCATCGAACTTCTGAAAGAGTTTGATCCAAGAATCAGAGACATCAAGATCATCCTCGATGACGATGGAGTTCCTGAGCTCTTTGTCGAAAGTGCCGACGTCGGACTTTATCCAATAACCATCTTAGGCGATGGGTACAAACGAGTATTTCTTTCGAGCATTGTCATGGCTCAGGTTGAGAACGGTTGCCTGATGATGGATGAGTTTGACACTGGAATCCACCACAAAGTCCTGACACGATACTTTTCTTGGCTCGTCCAAATGGCAGCAAAGAAGAATATTCAGCTGTTCCTCTCCTCACATAGTATTGACGTCCTCGATATCTTGGCTGGTTTGCCGTCTGATCAACTTCGCCAGATCAACGTCTACCGGATCAAAAAAGATAAGGATCAGACGGTGGTTCAACTGGTTCCAGGCGAGTCCTTCGCAAGCAGCATTAATGAGCTGGGAGTGGACCTTCGATGAAGTCAACTCTCATTCTAGTTGAGGGCGTCCATGACGCTGAGGTTGTTGGAAAGGTACTGCGAGAGAATGGATTTTCGCAAGTTAGGGTCAAGTCCGAGGTTAACAGCATCTGGGAAATTCTAATTCCCAAGAAATTTCCGGTGAACGATGACCTTCTCGAGCGAGTGAGCGTACCGTTTTTCTACGACTCGACCGACTCAACAGTAGCAGTGCGTGTCTGCAACAGTGTCTCGAAAGTAGAAGCCGTCTATAAAGACCTAAGGGACACCATTTACCCCAGGTTTTCAGGCATTGATAGCATCTTCGTTATCGTCGATTCCGACAAGAAATCGGAAACGGAGGTGCGAAAGAGTCTCGTGACAAGTCTGAGCTTTCCAACTCCTGGAAAAGGCGTCGCAACTGCAGGAGGCAAGGCCTATGGGCTTTTTGTCGTTCCTAATAACAGTTCTCAGGGAACGATGGAATCGATCTTGACGGCCTGTGGTGAACTGAATTATCCAGATCTTCTTGAAAATGCAAGAAAGTTCGTGGACACAGTCGATCGGGCTAAACTGGACTCTAGTGACCTACAGGAAATTGGGAAGCCATTTGGCCGGGAAAAGG
This sequence comes from Spirochaetales bacterium, assembly GCA_037142615.1. Lineage (GTDB taxonomy): Bacteria > Spirochaetota > Spirochaetia > JABEVK01 > JABEVK01 > JAIFLN01. The sequence goes on from JBAXAI010000013.1 coordinate 1,783, forward strand.
CGATAATTGGGGTGGCAGCGAACTTTTTGAAGCCAGGAAAATCGGTTGTGGCATCGATAAGTGACAATCGCTGGATTAGCAGTAGCTCGATCGAAGCGACCCAACTGAGTGTACTTAAAGAGTACATCTTGCCCCATTTGTGAGGCAGAAGAGTGAATAGAGCAGACTCAAGTGTCGAGGCTCTCCGGCGTTGTTTTAACTTTGCTGAAAGTAGTATGGCTCGATTGGCTCACATGGGTTCAGAATTGCCACTTGCTCGGTGCCTAAGGTGAGTACCCTTCGTCACCTCGCCTCCCTGTCGAGCCTCCCCCTCTCCACCACCTGGGCCCTCTCCGACCTCGGCGAGCTCCGAGGTATGCAAGAGCTCTTCACCCGCTCAGCCCCCCAAGTTCTCAAGACTCTCAAGGACTTCGCCTTGGTCGAAAGCGCCGTATCGTCCAACCGGATCGAAGGAGTTCACGTCGACGGCAAGCGAATCGGGACCGTGGTCTTTGGACAGTCTCCGGTCCGCGACCGAGACGAAGAAGAAATCCGGGGATATAAGCAGGCCCTTGACCGCATCTATTCCAACCCGGAGTCATTGCCTATCACCCTCGAGTCTATCCAGGCACTCCATCGGCTCACCCGGGGAGAAATCTGGGACGCGGGACTTTGGAAAGATCGCGATGGCGACATCATCGAGAAGTACCCCGACGGCCGGGAACGAGTCCGATTCCAAACGGTCCCGGCTAGCCAAACGCCCCAAGCGATGGCCGATCTCGTTGATCTGTACCGTGACCTCATCCGTGACCGAGTCGTTCCCCCGTTGGTCGTCATCGCAGCCTTCAACCTAGACTTCCTATGCATCCATCCATTCCGCGATGGAAACGGCAGGGTTTCTCGGCTGTTGTTGGCCCTCCAACTCGTCCAAAGTGGTTACGAAGTCGGCCGCTACCTGAGTCTGGAGCGGCTCATCGAGTCGAACAAGGAACGCTACTACGAGACCCTCGAAACCAGTTCGCTCCACTGGCACGAAGCAAAGCATGACCCTTGGCCGTACACCAACTACCTCCTGTTCATCGTCAAGACCGCCTACAAGGACTTCGAGGAGCGTGCCCGACGGATCAAACCGGCGGCCGGGGCCAAGTCGCAGGCCGTCGTAGAAGCCATCCGGACCTTTCCGGGCCAGTTCACCATCACCGAACTTCAGACCGCCTGCTCGGAAGCAAGCCCTGACCTGCTCAGGAAAGTTCTGAAGCAGCTGAAAGCGCAAGGTGCCGTTGAGCCAGTGGGCTTTGGTCGGCTGGCGGCCTGGCGAGCGGTTCTCGAAAGTCAGTACTGGGAATTGAAGTAGGTAGAGAAGTGGGTATATATTCGATGAAGGAAGGCTCATGACCCTGTTCCAATTGCTAGTCGAACAACTCATCGGAACAGCCAAAGCGGCAGGCTCGCAGGCTTTCAGACCCCGGGCGGTCTTGTGGACCGATGAAGCAGGAGAATGGATCGACGTCGTGCCACGCCTTCGTACCGAGATTCCCGGGCTCGTTTCCTTCGGGCAGTTCGATGCTACGATCAAACAGGGCCCTGCGGTTTACCTCCTGCCCCTGATCGATCGCCTCCTTCCCGAAGCGGACTGGTCCGCCGACATCATCCCCATCGCGTACTTGCCGGGAGTCAGCCGAGCCATGTTGCGAGATGTCTCGACCCTTGAATGGAACCTTCAACCGCTGGCGGCCCTCCAATACCAGTCTGTTTTCTGGACACAAGCCAACGGAAAGGACTGGACCCGCTTGGCGTTCGTCACTTCCGAGAGTGGCCCCGTTGGCTGGAAGTTGGCAGCCGACGAGGCCACCAAAGATGCATTTCGATCAACGTTTTCACAGTGGCTGGATCGAGAAGTGACTGACGGCCTTGGCCGAACACTGACGGCAGGTGATTTCCACCAAGCAGTGCTACCGGATACCGGCTCCATGGTGTTGCAGTGGCTCTGCAATCCAGCAGGTTTTCAGGCAGGGATCGCCCCCGATGTTTGGATCGCGTTTGTGTCGGAAGCTAAGAAGGCTTACCACCTCGACCTCGAAAAACAGACGCCTCTCGATGCCGTGAAGATGCTTTCGGTTCCAGGAGACCCCTCTTGGGACGCCCTGTGGAAGAGGTTCACCCAGGCACCCTCGGACTACCCCGCCTTGGTAACGCTCCTTGAGCCCCTCCCGGCACCCAAGACGAGCGACATGTTCAACGACACCTCTCGATTCCCGGCCTACAATACCGCCCAAGAGAAGGCCCTGTTTCAGTTGCTCCAAAAAACGAAAGGTCACTCCGTCGAGGAATTGCGTCAGGAAGTTCTGAGTGCCGAGAAGGACCATGCGAAACGTCGAACCTCCGTTTGGAGTCGATTGGGTAGGTCTCCGTTGGCGAAGGCTGTTGGAGTTCTCGCGGAACTGGCTCAAACGACGACGAAACCATTGAAGGCGCCTGACCTCGAAGCCATGGCGAAAGAATACACCGGCGCCGGGTGGAAATCTGACGCGGCGTTCCTGTCCGTCTTGTCGTCTGAAGTTCCGCTCGAGTTCAAAGATCTGGTTCACGAAATCGCCGACAGGATGTATCGCCCCTGGCTGCAGGACGCGAGCCTCGACTTCCAGAAGCTCTCGCCCGGATATCCCCGAAAACAAGCCAAAGACGCTAACTCAGTGGATGAAGGAACGTGCCTGCTGTTCGTGGATGGGCTTCGCTGGGATGTGGGTCAGGCTTTGGTCACCCGTCTCAAGTCGGACAGCCTCGAAGTCAGCGTCTCCTCTACCTGGGCAGCCCTCCCGACAGTTACCGCGACCGCCAAACCTGCCGTATCGCCCCTAGAGTCCTTCCTGGTGGGCTCAGAAAATTCGACAACGTTCGAAGTGGCCACCACGGCCCAGTTCCGAAAGCAATTGGGTGACCTCGGCTACTTGGTCTTGGGCGACGCTGAAACGGGGAACGGATCTGGCCGAGCTTGGGCCGAGAACGGAGACCTCGATACCCTCGGCCACGGAGGGAAGCTCGAAGGCAACTGGTCCAAAGTCATCGACGAGATTGTGTATCGGGTTCAGGGACTGGTTGGTGCGGGGTGGCAAGTCAAGATCGTGACCGACCATGGTTGGCTCTACCTTCCCCGAGAATTACCAAAGACCGAGTTTGCTGGTTTGTTGAGCCCCAACAAGGGCGAGCGGGCGGCCTGGCTTCATCCTGGCAATCCCCCGACCGAGCTGCAAGCTCCATGGTTCTGGAACCCGCTGCTCTCGTTCCAGACGAGCCCAGGGATCAGCACCTTCTGGGGAGGAAAGCAATACTCCCACGGGGGGCTCAGCCTTCAAGAGTGTGTAGTCCCCACGATTCTGATCCGAGGCGGTGCAACTGCTGGCAGTTCTGCATTGGCTCTCACCGAAAAACGATGGAAGGGTATGCGCCTGGTCCTCAACTGGACATCACAGCCCGAAGGTTTCAAGATGGACCTGAGAACCGCTGCTGCCGATGGCCGAACAACCCTCATTGACGGCCTGATGGACCTTGGCCCTAGCCTTATGGTTGTCGATGACGAGCTCGTGGGTCAGGAGCATTGGCTGGTCGCCCTCAATGACGGTGGACAGGTCGTATTCCAAGAAAAGCTCAGGATCGGAGGCTGAAATGACACTCGACGCACTGGACCAAAAAGCCGCCGCCACTCTAGACGCCTACATCGTCCGAAAAGACCTGGTGAAGACCTTCAGCAAACAGTACCCGGTGCCCACTTATGTCGTGGAGTTCCTGCTAGGACGTTACTGCGCGACCACCGACGAGAACGAGATCCAAGAAGGACTGAAGATCGTCGAGAAGCAACTCTCATCCCGAACGGTTCGAGCCGGGGAAGAAGAGCTGTTCAAGTCGCGTGCCAAGGAACAAGGTTCGGTAAAACTCATCGACCTGATCAGTGCCCGCCTCGATTCTGCCACCGACTCGTACTTGGCGACCATCCCGTCGGTGCGGCTCAAAGACGTGAGAATCAGTTCAGAGTTCGTCAACGAGAACGAACGGCTCCTAACGGGCGGCTTCTACGCTGAGGTCAGCCTTTCTTACGATGCCTCGATTGCCCAAGAGAAGAACGGGCGTCCATTTGGAGTCGAAGGGCTTCGGGCCATCCAACTCTCCAACCACGACGTGCTGCAGGTTCTCTGGCAAGCCCGACTGCAGTTCACCACGGCCGAGTGGAAGGACCTCTTGCTCCGCAGCGTGGGGTTCGAACCAGCCTCGCTGTCGCCCCGCCAGAAGGATTCCCTCCTGCTCAGAATGGTTCCTTTCGTGGAGCGAAACTACAACCTCATCGAGCTGGGCCCTCGCGGTACCGGCAAGAGTCACCTCTTTCAGCAAGTTTCTCCCTACGCTCACTTGGTGTCGGGCGGAAAGGCGACCGTGGCCAAGATGTTTGTCGATAACGGAAGCGGCCGTCGCGGTCTTGTCTGCCAGTATGACGTCGTCTGCTTCGACGAAGTCTCGGGCATCTCGTTCGACCAAAAAGACGGCGTCAACATCATGAAGGGCTATATGGAATCCGGCGAGTTCAGCCGTGGCCGCGAGAGCATCCGAGCCGACGGTAGCATCGTCATGGTGGGCAACTTCGACGTCGATGTGGAGCACCAACAGCGCATCGGCCACCTGTTCGGTCCTATGCCTCCCGAGATGCGCAACGATACGGCCTTCATGGACCGTATCCACGCCTTCCTTCCCGGCTGGGATATTCCGAAACTGAACGGAACGTTCTTCACCGAGCACTTCGGCTTGGTCAGCGACTTCCTCTCCGAATGCTTTGCTCAGCTGCGGCGGGGAAGCCGTGTCTCCTCCCTCCAAGGTCGTGTTCAATGGGGTGGGGCGTTGAGTGGTCGCGATACCAACGGCGTCAACAAGACCGTCTCAGGCCTACTGAAACTCTTGTACCCGGATGCCGAGTCACCTGTACCTGATGAAGACCTCGAGTGGGCCGTTCGTCTCGGACTCGAGTGCCGTCGGCGGGTAAAAGAACAGCAGAAGCGCATTGGTTCCGCTGAGTTCCGCAATACCCACTTCAGCTACACCCTGGGGAACGATGGCGTCGAGAAGTTCGTGACAACCCCTGAGCTCTACAGCGAGAACAGCATCAACGCCGACCCGCTGGAACCTGGTCAGGTCTGGACGATCTCACCCGGCGGTGCCGAGGAGAATCCTGGACTTTTCCGGATCGAAGTGACCGAGGCCCCCGGCTCCGGTGTTCGCATCCTCAACAAACCCGCACCGGCAGCATTCCAAGAGAGCGTTCGATTCGCCGAGCAGAATCTCTATGCTCGAGCAACCCAGCTGGTAGGTGACCGTGACCCTCGAGCCCACGAGTTCTCCGTCCAGCTTCGCTCATTCGACGCCGTGACCAGCGGAAGTCTGGTGGGGATGGGTGTTCTATTGGCCCTCAGCGGTTCGCTCCTCAAGAAGTCTCTCAAGGGTGGAATGGTCATCGTCGGATCGATCAATCTCGGCGGCTCGGTGGAGCCTGTATACAACGCCGTCAACGTCGTCGAGCTGGCCATCGAGAAGGGGGCATCAACTATCCTGTTGCCCGTCACATGTCGTAAGCAGCTGCTGGACCTCTCGGACGACATGGCGACTAAGGCGGACATTCAGTTTTATTCCGAAGCGAAAGATGCCCTGCTGAAGGCGATTGTGGAGTAGCTCCAAGCCATCACATTGCCGACGTATTCCGACCGAGCGACCTCGTGAACGGCTCGATTCCCGTTAAGTACTACCAGTTCGAATAACTTTGTCGCGGCTCAAAGGTCGTGATAGACCGGCGTTTCCGTCTCGTCGTCGGTGTGATAAACGCGCAGCGCCGGGCCGTGAAAGTCACAGGTGACGGCGACCACCGTCGCGAACAACCGCAATTGCGAACCGAGAGTTTCACGGTACAGCAAACGGGGCGAAAAGGTGCGCTCGAGGGCAAGTTCCGAAGTACCCGCCTCGGGCTCCTCGGCCAGTTCGCGCGCGACAGCCTCGCGAAGCAGGCGGTTACGCTCGCCCGACGGCAGCCACGACGAATGAGGCGCAGCCAAGAGGCGGTCGATAGCAGGCCAAAGCCAGTGAATGGCCGACGAGTTGAGGCCCGGCTGCACCCCAGCCGTAGACCAGAAGGCCCCCAACACGGCACCCGTCAACCGCTGGAACAGGTGCGCTTCCAAGCCGTCTGCGGGGTATCCCGACCAAGTGCGCAAGACGGCCGCTTCCTCGGTTTCGGGAAGCAAAAACCGCAGTTGGGGAAGGAGCGTTGACGCCTGAAGCGGAGCGTCGCTCGTCAGGAGGGTTTCCAGCTCGGGCCCGCCGCTGCCGGGCAAAGCGAGTTGCTGCTCGACCCACCGTTGCACGGCCAGCAAAGGTTGCACCACGGAGGTTTTTCGCGTCGCGGCCTCGAGTTTGGCTGGCAGTGTCGAGGGAAGCCACGCCTCACGCGGGTGATTGCGCGCCCAGCGCGGACCGGCCTCCCAAGTGGCTGCTCCGCCGTGCGCATCGGTGGCGCTGACCGTGAGTGCGGCCGATCCACCCGGTTGCCAAAAGGCCTTCAGCTCGCCAACCCCGCTCTTGGTCATCGAGCCCAGCATCAGTTCGAGGGTTCCCGGTTTGAGGTTGCCCAGAGTCTCACCCCCGGCCCAACGAAAACTAAGGTCGCCTCGCTCCCCGTGAAAATCCACCACATCACCCCAAGAAGGGGACAGGTGCCACGCGAGGGTGCTGTTTCGCCCGGTCAGCAGCCCGGGCATACCGGGAACGCTGAGCCCTCGCCAATTGTCACCGGGAATCTCTATCCTGATCTCCAGATAGGGAAGGCCAGGCTCCGTGACGTCAGTGACCATCGAAACGCCCCACTGGGCACCCGTAACCTGCAGTCCGGGTCTCCAGCGCCGAAGCCGGTTGAGCAGACCGGTGGCCTGCGGACTCAGGGGCGGTGGGCGCTGCAGAGTCTCGAAGGGCTTTCGGTCCGGCTCTTCGCCCAGCTCAGGAAGCAGGTCGGCCAGCCTTTCCCAAGACACGCCAGAGTGCAACAACTCCAAAAGGAAGAACACGAGTTCGCCCCGGGTTTCCCACCAACTGAAGAAGCCCCACGTGCGGCACAGCAGGATGCTGTCTTGTACGATCCATGGGCTGCGACCGAACTCCGGTCGCTGCCAAGGCCAGACTCGGATACCGGCTTGCTGGGCCGAAAAACCCGCAGCGTAGGCTTCGGCTAGCCCCCGCGCTTCGGGTGGCAAGCTCTGAGCTTCGGCGTCCAGTTGCCTCGTGAAGCCCCAAGACGAAGTGAAGGTATCGAGCTCGGTGTGGGCGAGTGTGGCTCCCGGCACCAGCGACAGGCTGGAACGGGTCAGCGCCCGCGCAAAAAGGGCCTCATCCGCTCGGGTGAGCGCGTGCAGGTAGCCTTGGGCCCAAAAGGCCGCGTCACGGTCGCCCGACTCCAGGTGCCACACGCTTCCGGGTGCCTCGAAAAGGGATACCTCGCCGAAGGGCGAGTCGAGGATCAGCGGTTTCTTCAGGGTTTGAGCTCCGCAGTTCGCAATGAGACCGGGCCCTCAACGCGGTTACGGCCGTTTTCTTTGGCGCGGTACAGGGCTTCATCGGCCACTTTGAGCGAAGTGTCCCAGCTCTCACCCGGTTGTTTGACGGTGACGCCCACCGAGACCGTCATCCCCTTGCGTCCTGGCAGTTCCCAATGCGCGGCTTCCAGGGCCGCACGCATCTTGTTGGCGGCGGCCAGTGAGCCTTCCAACTCGGTTTCGGGGAACACCAGCAGGAACTCCTCGCCCCCCCAACGGGCCAGAATATCGCCTTTTCGCAGGTTGTTGGCGAGAATCTCGGCCGCGGTTTTGAGCACCGTGTCGCCCACATCATGACCCAGGGTGTCGTTGACGCTCTTGAACTTGTCGAGGTCCATGATGGCTACCCCGATGGTACGTTTTTGCCGGTTGGACCGCTCGGCCTCGTAGTCCATGAGGTCCCAAGCCTTGCGTCGGTTCCACAGGCCGGTCAGCGTGTCTTTGTGCGCCCAGTCGGCCAGCGTTCTGTTGGCCTCAGAAAGCGCCTGCTGGCTCTGCATCAGCTCGGCTTCGGTCTTCATGGCCTTGAGAATCTGAAGGTTCAGTTCGTTGGCAAAGGTCTCCATCTTGCGCTGCAGCGTGCGGAGTTTGAGTTGCGCCTTGACGCGGTAGATCAGCTCGGGCCCGTGGAAAGGCTTGGTGAGGAAGTCGACCGCCCCCGCCTCAAAGGCCTTGAGCAAGGTCTCCTTTCCAATCATCGACGTGAGGATGAGGACAGGAACGTCCTTGTGATGAGGATCTTGGCGCGACAGCCGGCAGAGTTCCAGGCCATCGATCCCCGGCATCATGATGTCGAACAGCAGTAGGTCGTAATGGTTCTGCGACATCAGCTCAAAGCCCTTGGTGCCGTCTTCCGCAAGGGTCATGTTGAGGTTGAGCGGACGAAGGAGTGTCTCGAGCAACTTGAGGTTGATGGGCTCGTCATCGACCGCGAGCACCGAAAGGGAAATGTTCTCCTCATCCATGGCTCAATTATAGCCACAACACGAGGGTTGGAAAGAGGGGGAGACCCCAGTTTGTGGGCGATCTGGGCCGTAAAGTGTATTGTTCTGTGATGACCTACGTGCTCGATGCCCAGACACAAAGCGACCTTGATCTCGACGAGGTTGACCGCCGGTTTAATCTCACGCTGACCAGCTTCGGGGAACAGGTGTTCCGCTCCCGCCTGATGACTCAGCCGGGCTTGGAGGTGGCCTCGGCGCGAATCGAGGAAATCCAGCGGTTGGCCGCCGACGAAACGCTGGCCCGACGGCTCGAGAAGGGCTTGGGGCGCCTGGGCAAACAGCGGCGTGGCGACGTGTTTCGTGACCTCGGCCAAGGGTTGCCGTACCAACCCGACTGGCTGAAGTGGCTGGGTTGGTGGTTCTGGTTGGGGCCGGCGGCAACGGGTGTGCTGGCGTTTTCGGCCGGTCCCTTGGCGCTGCTCGTCGTTTTGGCCTATTTGGTCGTCAACCTGGCGCTGTACTTGCTCACCAACCCCAAGATCGCCTCGTGGTCGGGCTCACTCAACTACCTTTCACGTGGCATCCTGCTGCTGAAAAGGCTCGGGAAGCTGAAACAGCCGGCCTTTGTGCGCCTCACGCGTTACAGCTTCCTTTTTCAAGACGGCATGGCCAGTTCGCTGACCCAGGACCTGATGTCGATGGTGCTCGACTACGTGAGGGTGTTTTTGGGGGCTGAACTTTACGCCTACGCCCGGGTTTCGAGCCTGTTTGGGGCCCACGCCCAGGAGGTTCCCGAGCTTTTCGAGTGTCTGGGCGGTCTCGATGCCACCCTGGCCGTGGTCCGCTGGATGGAGCGGGACCCGGAGCTGACGCATCCGCTGTTCCACGCCCTGACAGAGGTGCAGTTTGCCGGGCTTCGGCACCCGCTGGTCGACGAAGGGGTTCCTCAGAGCGGTCGACTGACCCGAGGCGCCATCGTCACCGGAATGAACATGGCCGGCAAGTCGACTTTTCTGAAGAGCCTGGCCCTCAATCAGGTGTTGGCCACAACTCTCGGGGTTGTTTTTGCCAAGCGGTTTGTCACGGGCAATCTGACCGTACTGACCTCGCTGAACCTGCGCGACGATGTGGTCGCCGGCAAAAGCCGTTACTTTGTCGAGGCCGAACGGTTGCTCCAGATTCAGCACGCCTTGGCCGAAAGGCCTCTGTTGTGCCTGGTCGACGAGATCCTGTCGGGGACCAACACCGACGACCGGATCACCGCGTCGTTGGGCTTGCTGCGCGAGTTTGGCCGTTACCCGGGTTCGCTGGTGCTTGCTGCCACGCATGATCTGGTGATCGCCGAGACCTTGGCCGGCGTTTACGACCCGTTATGCTTTGATGGGGACTGGGAAGAAGGCCGGCTGGTATTTGACTACCAGCCGCGCCCCGGTATTGCGTCGCGGCGCAATGCCCTCAAGTTGCTCGAAATGCTCGGGCTCAAGCTCTAGGTCAGCGCCAGCGCCTGGTCGAGGTCGGCCAGGATGTCGTCGATGTCTTCCAGACCGATGCTCAGGCGCACCAGTTCCGGCGCCAGTCCACCGGCCTTCTGCTGTTCGTCGCTGAGCTGGCTGTGGCTGGTGCTGGCCGGGTGCAGCGCCAGGCTCTTGGCGTCGCCCACGTTGGCCAGGTGGCTGAACAACTTCAGGTTGTCTATGAACTTGGCTCCCCCTTCGCGGCCCGACTTGACGCCGAAGACGACGACGCCGCCAAAGCCCTTCTTGAGGTATTTCGCTGCCGTCTGGTAGGTGGGGTCGGTCTTGAGGCCCGGGTAGCGCACCCACGCGACCTTTTTGTGCTTGGTCAGCCATTCGGCCACCGCCAGAGAGTTTTCCACGTGCTTGGCAAGGCGCAAACTGAGGGTTTCGAGGCCTTGCAGGAAGATCCAAGCCGAGTCGGGGCTCAGCGCCGCGCCCAGGTTACGCAGCGGCACAGTGCGGAAGCGAAGGGCAAACGCGATGGGTTTGAGGCTGTCGTGCAGGTCGAGGGCCCAGCGCAGGCCGTGGTAGTTCTTGTCGTGCTTGGTGAACTGCTCAAACTTCGGGTCACTCCAGTCGAAGTTGCCCGCGTCGGTGACGATGCCGCCGATCGCCGTGCCGTGCCCGCCGATCCACTTGGTGAGCGAGTTGATCACGATGTTGGCGCCGTGTTCGATGGTCTTGAGCAGGGCAGGGGTGGTGAAGGTGGCATCGACCACGAGGGGCAGTTTGTGCTTTTTGGCGATCTTGCTGATGGCGTCGAGGTCGGCCACGTCGAGGGCCGGGTTGCCGATGGTTTCGAGGTAAATCAATTTGGTGTTCGGCTGGATGGCTTTTTCGAAGTTGGCGGGGTCGCGCACGTCGACAAAGGTGGTGGTAATGCCGAAATCGGGCAGAATGGCGTCGAATTGGGTGTAGGTGCCGCCGTAGAGGTTGCTCGCGCTCACAATGTGGTCGCCCTGCTTGGCGATGGTGATCACCGTGTAAAAGATGGCCGCAGTACCCGAGGCGACGGCCACCGAGGCGGCTCCGCCTTCGAGCGCTGTGATGCGGTCTTCCAGGATGGCGGTGGTTGGATTGCCCAGCCGCGTGTAGATGTTGCCGAACTCCTTGAGCCCGAAGAGGTTGGCGGCGTGTTCGGTGTTCTTGAACACAAAGCTGGTGGTGCGGTGAATGGCGACGCCGCGGCTGAGTTCTTTGGGATCGGGAACTTGTCCTGCGTGGATTGAGGCGGTGTCGAAAGCGGGTTTGTTGGCCATGGTTCGTCTCCTGGGTTGAACTTCTCTAACCAATCCGGTAGAGTAAGTCAACAATAGAGGCCCCCGCCGACGTTTGTCAAGCGGAGGGCTGGAAATTTCTGCTTCGTCCCGGTAAGGTGGCGAGCATCAAGGAGTTCTTATGAAACGCTATATTCCCTTCGTCCTGGCGGGCTTACTCGCCTTGGGCCTCGTCTCGTGCGACAAACCGGCGGCTGCAACCGACACCGGCAAAGCCGCGGCAGGACTGCCCGACCTGAAAGGCCGTGTGCTCAAGGCCGTGACCGAAAACGCCTACACACCGCTCAATTTTGTCGATCCCAAAACCGGCAAGGCCGTAGGCTGGGAATACGACGCCGTCAACGAGATCGCCAAGCGCCTGAACGCCAAGGTCGAATGGTCGGTGACCAGCTGGGACACCATGATCCAGGCCATCCGAGGCGGTCAGTTCGATGTGGGCATGGACGGCATCACCATCAACGACGAGCGCAAGAAGCAGGTCGACTTCAGCGACCCCTACATCCGCAGCGAGCAGTTCATGCTGGTGCGTGCCGACGAAAAGCGCTTCGCTGACGAAAAGGCCTTTGCAGCCGACAAGAAGTTGCTCGTCGGAGCTCAGGCCGGTACCACCAACTTCTACGTGGCCGTGTACAACGTGCTCGACGGTGACGAGAAGAACCCGCGCATCAAACTCTTCGAAACCTTCGGCGCGTCGGTGCAGGCCCTGCTGTCGGGCGATGTCGATACCGTGCTGCTCGACAAGGCCAGTTCGGCCGGGTACATCGGTGCCAATGCCGGCAAGCTCAAGCTCGTCGGCGGTCCGCTGGGCAACGATGAGTTTGGGTTCATCTTCACACCCAAGAGCGATCTGGTCGCGCCGTTCAACGCCGCCATCCAGGCGCTGAAAGCCGATGGAACCTTCGATATCCTCGACAAGAAGTGGTTCTTCGACTACTACGCGTCGGCCAACAAGTAAGTTTTCGTTGACAACGGGGGTTTTGCGTTCTTATATGGAGAAACAAACGCTGACGAAATCAGCAAGGAGTTTCCCATGAGTTTGATGCGCAAAGCCCTCTTGTCCGACAAAGATCTCCCTACGAGCTGGTACAACCTCGTCGCGGACCTCAAGAATCCGCCGCAGCCCATGTACCACCCCGCCACCGGCCAACCGGCCACGCCCGAGCAGATGTCAGTGCTGTTCCCCATGGGAATCCTCCAGCAGGAAATGTCGGCCGAGCGCCACATCGAAATCCCCGAAGAAGTGCAAGACATTTTGAAACTGTGGAGGCCCAGTCCGCTGCAGCGTGCCGTGGCCCTCGAGAAGGCCCTCGACACCCCCGCCAAGATTTTCTACAAGTGGGAAGGCGTGTCGCCGGCGGGTAGCCACAAGGTGAATACCGCGGTTCCGCAGGCCTACTACAACAAAAAGGAAGGCACCAAGCGCATCGCCACCGAAACCGGGGCGGGGCAGTGGGGCTCGTCGCTCTCGTTGGCGGGCGCCATGTTTGGCATCGAAGTGAAAGTGTACATGGTCAAGGTGAGTTACGAACAGAAGCCCTACCGCCGCATGCTGATGGAAACCTGGGGTGGCAAAGTCGTGCCCAGCCCGTCAAACGACACCGAGGCGGGCCGTGCCGCGCTGAAGGCCAACCCCAACCACATGGGTTCGCTTGGCCTGGCCATCTCGGAGGCCGTGGAGGACGCAGCCAAGCGCGACGACACCAAGTACGCCTTGGGTTCGGTGCTCAACCACGTGTGTTTGCACCAGACCATCATCGGGCTCGAGACCCAGAAGCAGCTTGAGATGTTCGGCGTCGAGGCCGATGTGGTGATTGCCTGTCACGGCGGTGGTTCCAACTTTGCGGGGCTGGCGTTTCCCTTCGTGGGCGCCAACCTGACCAAGGGCAAAAAGGTGCGTTGCATCGCGGTGGAGCCGTCCAGTTGCCCCACGCTCACCCGGGGTACCTATGCTTTCGACTTTGGCGACACCGCCGGCATGACGCCCATCATGAAAATGTACACCCTGGGCCACGACTTCATGCCACCGGGCATTCACGCCGGAGGGCTTCGTTACCATGGGGCCTCGCCTTTGGTCAGCCAGTTGCTGCACGAAGGGCACATCGAGGCGCGGGCCGTGAACCAGTTGCCAAGCTTCGAGGCCGCCGTGCAGTTTGCCCGCACCGAGGGCTACTTGCCCGCGCCCGAAAGTTCGCACGCCATCCGGGCCGCCATCGACGAGGCGCTGGAATGCAAAAAGACCGGCCAAAGCAAGAACATCGTGTTCAACCTGTCGGGTCACGGCCATTTTGACCTCACCAGCTACGAGAAGTACTTCCAGGGCAACCTGCAGGACTATCCGCTGCCCGAGGCCGAGCTCAAGGCTTCGCTGAAGAATCTGCCGAAGGTCTGAGGCGACGTATTTCTGCCACCCCGCTCGAAGGCTTCCTGGTTCATTGGTGGTCTTCGGGCGGGAGTTGGTCGAAAGACGCCCAAGTGAGGGCTTGCGGCCGACTCGCCGACGGGCGGAGTTTTGCCCTGCTGATGGCCTCACCGTCAGCGGACTACGTGGTCGCCTCGGGTCAAGTTGAGGCCGCCATTGCCGTGTTGCGCCACCACCACATCGACTTTGAGCCGCGAGCCCTGACGACGTTCGCGGGTCAACCGGCAGTCGGCTTTTCGCTCCACTATCAGAGTTGGCAGCGGGCGAGAGACCTGCTCGAAGGGGCCGGTCTTCCTTCGCTGGGGCCCGTGCCCCGCCCGGCCGACGACCTGCTCCTGCGGTGGCAGATCACCGGTGGCGTGAAGCTCACCGGCGCCTCGCGCCCCGGTAACCGGGTGGATACCGTGTTCCTGGAACCACGGCTGGAGCCCTCGCCCGTGACCCCCAGGCTGGTCTGGGCCTCGCTCGACATCGAAACCGCCCGCGACGGTACCGTGCGCGCCGTGGCGCTGACCCTCAATTCCGGCGCGGGTCAGGCGAACGCCCGCGAGCGCGTGCTGTTTCTCGGTGATTTTGCCTCCGAAAGAGCGCTGCTGGAAGCCACCAACGACTTGGTTCGCGAGTATGACCCCGACGTCATCACGGGCTGGAACGTGCTCGACTTTGATTTGGCCCATCTGGCGGACCGCTACACTCTCTGGAAGCTGCCGTTCGCGTGGGGCCGCACCGACGAGAGCGTTCGGGTGCGCAAGAAGCCCGGCGGGCGTACCTCGGCCTTTGTCGCCGGTCGTCAGGTGGTCGATGCCATGCGGATCGCGCGAGGGTCGGGCACACGCTTCGAAGATCAAACCCTCGCTACCGTTGCCTCGCACGTTTTGGGACGCACCAAAACGGTCGAGCTCAAGGGCGAGGCGAAGCTGACCGAGTTGGACCGGCTGTTTGCCGACGAGCCCGCTGCGTTCTGTGACTACTGCCTGGAGGACGCCCGTCTGGTGTTGGGGATTCTCGAGGTCACGGGCTTGGGAGAGCTGACGGTACGTCGAGCTTCGCTCACCGGGGTTTCCCTCGATCTGGCTTGGACCAGCATCCCCGTCTTCGAAAGGATCTATGGGATGGAACTGGCCCGCCGGGGTGTGCTCGCTCCGCCCGACGAAGGGCGTGACGTGTCGGGAGCCGCCGGAGGCATGGTGCTCGACGCCAAAGTCGGCCTGTTCAGCGACGTGGTGGTCTTCGACTTCCGCAGCCTCTACCCCTCGATCATCCGCACCTTTGGTATTGATCCTTTGGGCTACGAACGGGCGGGTGACGACGCTCTCGTGGCGCCCAATGGAGCCCGGTTTTCGCGCGAGGCGGGCATCCTTCCCGCGCTGATCACCCGCTACTTTGCCGACAGGCAGGCCGCGCAGAGTCGGGGCGACGAAACGGCGAGCTACGTGTACAAAATCCTGATGAACTCCTTTTACGGGGTGCTGGGTTCAAGCGGTTGCCGGTATGGTCGCACCGCCTTGGCCGGGGCCATCACGGGCTTTGGTCGCCGTTGCCTGGAGTACACCCGCGACTGGTTTGAAGCACGCGAAATGCCTGTGCTGTATGGAGATACCGACTCTGTGTTTGTGCAGACCCGCCGCGACGCCGAGGCGTTGGCTGCCGACCTGACGCGTGACCTGGCTGCGCTGGTGAGCCAGGCGTGGAAGGTCGAGTCGTACCTGACCCTGCGCTGCGACAAGCGCTACCGGCGGTTCTTGATTCCTCCGATGCGGCACCTGGCCGGTGAAGAAGCGCGTGGCCGGGCCAAGGGCTACGCGGGCTGGGTGGAGCAACCCGAGGGCACGCTCGTCATCGACGTCAAGGGCATGGAGGCGGTGCGAAGCGACTGGACGCCCTTGGCCCGGCGGTTTCAGACGGAACTGCTCGAACGCCTATTTCGCGGTGAAGGCGCTGGCGAGGTGGGCCAATGGTGCGACGAGCTCTTGGGGCAACTGCGGCGGGGCGAACTGGACAGTGAACTCGTCTACCGCAAGATTTTGCGCCGCCCCGCCCAGGAATACACCGGCAACACGCCGCCGCAGGTGAAGGCCGCACGACTCTTGGGTTGGACCGACCAAAGGGGCTCCGTCGAGTATTGGATGACCGCGCAGGGCCCGTGGCCCCTCGCCTTGGCGGCTGCAGACCCCTCCAAGCCAACCCCAACGCTCGACTACGACCACTACCGCGAACACCAGTTGCGTCCCATCTGGGAAAGCTTGCTCGAGGCCGCCGGCTTTGACCCCGGGCCAGTTTGGGGGCGTCAGATGGAATTGTTTGGGTGAGCCTGCGCTACGGCAAAACGCGGACGACGCGGTTGTTGCCCGTATCGGCAACGTAGAGGACGCCGTTGGGCGACAGCGCCACGGCCGCCGGGCCCAAGAGTGCTGGCCAAGGTGGCGAGTACGATGAAACCGCCACGCTTGAGGACCCTGCGGGCGAAAACCTGATAATCTGGTTGTTCCCCGCGTCGGCGACAAACACATTTCCGGTCGCATCGACTGCCAAGCCTCGCGGCGAGTTCAAGGTGGCCAGCGTGCCGTCCCCGTACCGGGCCAGGATGGCACCCGTGGCCGGATCGACCTTAAGCACGTAATGGTGCATCGTGTCGGACACGTACAAGGAACCGTCGGGCCCCAGCGCGAGGCCGAGGGCACCAGTGAGGTCGTACGGCACTCCGGCCAGGGTTGCGCCAATCGTCCTCACGACATCGCCTGGGATTTCCAGCTTGCGGATGTTCCCGGCTCCAGCGTCGAGCACGTACACGACTGCTTCGCCCGGAACCACGGCAATTCCCGACAGCGAGGTGAAGGTGGAATCGGACAGTTTGTTGTTGTAGGTGCCCGGAGCTCCGGTCCCTGCCAACATGAATCCGGAATAGACCTGAGTGGCGGTCACCGAGTAGAGGTCGGGTGTGTGAGACACCGGGTTGTCGGCGTAGGCGATGGCCGTGATCGCGTTGGAAAGGGTCGTCGTTCCCGATCCCGAGCGCCCTGCCGGGTCGCGCTGAACGATCTGGGTCGTCGCCTGGTCGTAGGTGTAGAGGAAGCCCTGGTTGTCGCTTGCCATCGCGATGGGCGTCACCGGAACCGGCGATTGCAAGGGCATCACGCTGACCCGGGCTGAGAGGGCCCCCCGCGCGAGGCGGAAGCCGAGCGACGAGGTAGCCTGTTCCGGAGAAGTGCTGGCCCGGGCTGCGACTCCAAAGTCGTTGGAGGTAGAACCCGAGTTCACAAACGAGCCGCCGCGGACGACGTGGTGTTGCGTATAATCCGGGCTGACATACCCCATCGGGTCGTAGCCGTCAAACTCAAGATCGGCCGTCATATAAGAAGTCTGCAACCAGTCCTGCACCGCCTCAGAGGCATTCCCGCTCATATCGTAAAGGCCCAGGGGATTGGGAGCTTTGGTCCCCGTCAACTGGATCGTGGGATTGTGGTACACACCCACGAAATCGGCCGCCGCAGGCGAGTTGACCGAGGCACCGCTGGCAACGTCACCGTCTGCCCAAACAGCCCCGTTGATGTAGCGGCTGGCCCCCTCCCACTCCGCTTCGGTGGGCAGCCGATAGCCGTCGGCCCAAGGGCAAATCCAAGGGTTATCTTCTGAGCCTGCCGGGGAATAGGGAGGAAGCGGTCCGTAGGGCGGCGCTGCATTATAGGTCGGGTGAAAGGCCGCGCTGGTCCTGCTGGTGCGAAGCACCGAACCCAGGGAGTAAAGCGAATCGCCGTAATACACCGGTGTCAGGCCGCTATACTCGGAATAGGCATTGCACCACACAACCATGTCACGCCATGCGATGTTGACGACCGGCGAGCGTGGGGTGCCTCCCGAGCCTGGGTTTGCGAATACGTAGCCATGGACCTGACCCCACGTCAGCACGGCATCCCACAGCGCGTAGGGAACCTCCGTCGTGCCGATTGCGAACGATGAAAGCCCGGGCACGGTGTGCACCGTGTTGGCCAGCACGGACCAACCCACTGGCACATTGGTCAAGGCGGGCACCGAGGCCATGTTCACGAACCAAACTTCGGGGCTCCTGGCCGAGGCGCCCAGCGCGTTGATGGCGCGTACCGAACCGAGAAGGTACTGGCTTGAATTGTTCAACGTCAGGTTGTACACGTTCGTTCCTGAGCCTGTCGAAGCCTGGGCCACCACGGTGCTGCTCAGGCTGTCGAACAGCTCAAAACCGGTCTCGTTGTCGGAGTTGTCGCGCCAGGTGATCGAAAGCACGTTGCCGTGCAAGCTGTAGGCCACATCGCTGGGCGCCGCTGGCGCCTGGTTGAGGCTGGCTGCGCTCAGTGGGAGTGTTGCCTTGCTGTCCTGGCCGGGCCAAATCTGCACCACTTCGCTGCGGTCGGGGTAGGTGACTGCAGGGTTGGCACCCCGTGCACCCACGGAGGTGTGAATGCGCAGCAGGTAGGAACCCGCAGGCCTTGTTCCCGCGAAGAGCAAACCGCCGGCCAAAAGGTCGGCCGCCGTGGCAGTGACATCCGCGGCCGGAGGTGTCACCGCCCCAGGCATGGGCTCGAGGGACGCGCTGAGGGTATCGAACTGGGTGCCCGGCCAATTCAGCGTCACCGAAAAGGTGCCGTTGCCCGTGCCGACCGGCGAAAAGACCACGGTCACGGGAGTCGGATACCCTTGGTTGACCTGAATGTCCTGGGCGGGGGCGCTGGCCAACACCACGCTCTTCGCATCGAGCAGATCCACCGAGACAGTGGCATTGCCGGGATTGATCTGCGTCACGGGAGAAGTCAGATCGGGCACCGACACCGTTGTCTGGGCCCCATTCTGCACCAGCGTGATGCGGAAACTGGCGCCGGGAGGCAGGTTGGGTAGGATAGTCCTCGATTCCCGCTGCAGGTCGTGCAACACCAGCGAAGTTCCCGGCGTCGCGGGTACGCCGACGAAGCTCGGCGCGGGCAACGAGCAGGCGCCCACGGTGAGAAAAAGAACTGCGAGCGACACGAATAGCTTCATAGGACTACCTGCACCGGGGCGCTCTTGTTGGTGTCCCAGTACCACAGGGTTCCGTCAAAGCGTGTCAGGAACACGTGTTGCCCCCCGGCTACCACGGAGCGCCAGTTGCTGTCGGTGCCAATCTGGGCTGGGGTTGGGGTGAACGTCTTCCCCCAGGCCCACAACGTGCCATTGTACTGAAGCGCGAAACTGCAGTCGATGCCGGCCGCCACCGCTTGCCACTGGTAGTCGGATTCCCAGGGGTTCACATGCACGGTTGTGACCATAACCGGTGCGTGTATAGCCTGATTGTCTGAGCTGCCGAGACCCAGTTGGCCGTCGGAGTTGCTTCCCCAGGTCCACAGCGAGCCGTCATTTTGGAGCCCCAAAACGTGGGCCGAGCCCGTCGCCAGGTCGCGCCAATTGGTCATCGTCGGTAGCAGGGCTGTCGGCATGGCGGTTCCCGGCCCTTGACCGTCACCAAGTTGGCCCTTGTCGTCGGCGCCCCAGCCGTAAAGGAGCATTTGTTTGTTGCCCTGCTTCAACGCCAGCGTGAAACCATCGCCGACAAAGACCCTCTGCGCGAAATCCTCCCACTCAAAGACCGGTGCGTTGGAGGCCCCTTGGCCCCAGCCCATCAGGTAGGGGGTGTTGCTCATGTTGCCGATCTGTTTGATTGCCCCCAGCGTATGATCGTACCCCGCCACCACGAACTGCCAGCGGGTTTCTGTGTTGTTGCCGATCGCTCCATAGACGGTCGGCACAGACCGTGTGAGGATGTCCCCCAACCCCAGTTGGCCCCGGCTGTTGTCGCCCCAGGTCCACAGCGTCCCGTCGCTTTTGAGTGCGGCCGCGTGACCCGTGCCCACGGTAACAAACCGCCAGGTGGTCTCTGTCCCCATCTGTGCCGGTGTGCCACCCTGGGCCCAGGTCCACAAAGTGCCGTCGGTCTTGATGGCCGCGTTGAAGTTCGAGGAGGTGGCAATGACGAGCGGTTGGGTTTCCACGAGCCGGTAGTCTCTGGTCACCGACCAGTAGTTGCCTTTCCCGTCGGTCATAATGATGGTCATCTGGTGGGGGCCGGTCTCGATGGGAACATTCGGGAACGACATGTTGTCCCACCAACTGTTGCAACTGGCAAAGGCCCAGCCCTTGGGATCAGACTTCCATTGCACGTTTCTGCCGTTGGGGTCGGTGAAGTGGTAGCCGTCGAGGTACACCGAGTCGATTGAAATGCCAGAACTGAACTGGAATTGGACCTGCATCCAGTCGTTCCCCCAGCGGTTCACCACCGACAGTGAGTTCATCACCATGATGTCCTGGGTCAACTGAACCTGCCCGCCCGAGCTCCCGCCACCACCCCCACCGGTGCTTCGGCTGATGGTCAGGAAACCGCTCTTGGCACCCTGTTCCACCCTGCCAAACGACTCTGCCTTCGGCTCGAAGTTGATGCTGAAGTTTCCCGTCGCGCTCTTGCCG
Organism: Spirochaetales bacterium; assembly: GCA_037142615.1. Classification (GTDB taxonomy): domain Bacteria; phylum Spirochaetota; class Spirochaetia; order JABEVK01; family JABEVK01; genus JAIFLN01. The sequence goes on from JBAXAI010000013.1 coordinate 22,000, forward strand.
GGGTAGGTGCCGTCGGCCATCACCTGCCAGACGGAGGCTCCCCCCGCACTGACATCCACCGTCAGCGCGGCGTTATCGGGATTCACGAGGCGCAGGTAGGTGACCTGGCGTGGCTGGAGCAGCACAGGACGGTCAAACTCCATGGTGACCGCTGGTGTCAGCTCAATCGACACCTCATTGGTGCCAGAGGCCAAAGTCTGCGTCGCCTCGCCATGGGTGAGCAGGTGGTCGGCGTCGTCGTAGGCGTCGAGCAGGAGCGTTGCTTCCCCCGGGGCGGTCCGTGCCACGAGCGTGTCGCCCAGGGCAAAGGTGACGCTCTTGGACACGCCCTTGGCCGGCTTGATCGTCAAGCGGTAGCGCGTGGCGTCGCCCACCAGCATGCGGCCGTTTTCGGCGGCCGGGATTTCCAGCCGGATCACGGCTTCCCCCGACCCATCCCCGCTCAGCGGAACCACACACGAAGCTGCCAGCAGTCCCGCAGCGACGGCAAACAAGAGTCCGAGGCCCCAAACTGGAAAGCGCCGAAAGATCTTCATCCTACTGAACAACCTATCGCGTCGAACCCTCGAAATCAAGGGATTGCTCGAATCCCCAACACAACGTACAGTATGGGAATGTCCACCGACCACTACGACCTCATCATTCTCGGCGGAGGGCCCACGGGTTTCGCCGGAGCCATGCGAGCCCTCGACTTCGGCAAACGGGTTCTGCTGGTAGAAAAGACCGGCCTGGGTGGCACGGAAGTTTTCAACGGGGTCATGACTTCCAAAACCCTCTGGGAGTATTCCAAAAAGGTTCGCCAAGTTCGCGACATGGTGCCGTCGTTCCAGCTCAAGTTCGAGAACTCCGACAGGGAAGTCCGCGAAGCCGTGCGCACCCGACGCAATATCATCAATAATCACATCCGGGTTTTGCTCGATGCACCCGGAAAGAGCCGCTTTGGGCTCGAAAAAGGTCGCGGCGAGCTCGTCGACCAGCACACGGTGCTGATTACCCGCAACCAGGGCGAGCCGGCCACCGTGACCTATACCGCGGACAATATTCTGCTGGCGACCGGCAGCCGTCCGCGCTACCTGCCGAACATTCCCATCGACGAAAAGGTCATCCTTACCAGCGACGGCATCCGCAACATGCGCGATTTTCAAAAATCGCTGGTTGTGCTCGGCGCGGGGGTCATTGGTTGCGAGTTTGCCACCATCTTCAGCAATTTTGGCAATTCCGAGGTGTTCCTCATCGACAAGGCCGACCGCATTCTTCCTTTTGAAGACGAAGACGTGGCCTCGATCGTGGCTGAAAGCCTCGAAAAGAACGGTTGCCACGTGCACCGAGGGGCCTCGCTGGTCCGCATGGACGTGGTGAACGGCGAAGTGGAGTACGAACTCGAGTACAAGGACGGGCGGCGCGAGGTAAACCGGGTAGGGCAGGCGCTGGTTTCCGTCGGACGTGTACCCAACGTCGAGGGCTTGGGCCTGGGTGCAGCCGGAATCCGCCTCACCGAGCGCGGGGGCATCTGGCGCGACGACACCCAGACCAACATTCCGACCATCTACGCGGCCGGTGATGTAGCGACAGAAATCTCGTTGGTGAATGTGGGCGAAAGCGAGGCTCGCCACGCGGTAGAACGGATGTACGGCGAGCCCCAGCGGCGGCTGAGCTACGAGAACATCAGCACCATCATGTTCTTGGATCCGGAAGTGGCGGCCGTGGGCATCAACGAGCAGGAGGCTGTGCGCCGGGGCCTGCCAGTACGGGTGGTCAAGCTCGACTACTCCCTGCTCTCAAGGGCCATTGCCATGCACAAAACCAAGGGCTTTTTCAAAATCATCGTCACCAACGACCATGCCATGCGCATCTTGGGGATGCGGGCCATCGGGGCCCACGCGTCAAGCTGCATCGAAGGGGTGGCCTACCTGGTGCACACCCAGCAAGGTATCCGCGACCTTGCCAACATGATCCACCCCCATCCTTCCATCATCGAAGGGATTCAGGAGGCGCTGCGGATGCTCCTCGGGACCTCCATCTACAAGCCGGAAGTCCTCGGCGACCGTCTGCAGTGCTACCTGATCCAGAACGGAATCAAGTCGCCGCTGGAGTCGATCCTGTAGGCTCGGCGCCTTCGGCACCGTCTTCGTCGTCATCGGCCGGCTCTTCACCCAACAGGTGCGCCGGGATGCCCTCCGGGTACAGTTTCTCCAGCTCCTTGCGCTCTTTCTTGCGCTGGGCTTTTTCTTCTTTCTTTTTCTTGGCGTCGAGTTCTCGGCGTCGTTTGTTTCCGGAATAATTGGGTTTCACGGGGCCTCGCTTGGGGAAAAATAAGGCACTACATTACAGGGTATTGCCAAAAGAATCCAGCCATTCGACCCTGGAATCGAAATCCGCGCTAGAATGGGATCATGCGGTTCCGTGCGCTCGTCGCGACCCTCCTCCTGATGGCAGCAACCCTGGTCGCCCAGGCCCCCTCGGTCGCCCCTTGGCCTGGTTTGCGCCTTCGGGATGCTCTCGAAGCCCTGCGGGTGATCCGGCTGGCCGGGGTCGTCAGCCACCTCGAGGCCGACAAGACGCTCAAACCTGTGTTCCTGAAAGCCGACCGCGAAATTGCGATGAAGTACCTGCGCGGTGACGAGACCATGTGGTTCGCCCTGGTGCTGAGGGGTGTCGAGATCGATCCGCGCGAATGGTGGCTCACGTGGGAAGGGCGCCTGGTCAACCTCGGCCAGCTGTTCACCTATGGGGAGGAGTTTGACCCAAGCCTGTTGAATACCACCACGGACGGCTGATGGTTCTCCTCGGTAGCCCTGAACTGCAACGCTCCCGTGCCAGGATTCCGGTCAAAGAGCGCCACGGTTCCAGAGCGCTGGTTGGCCACCGCAACCTGGCTGCCATCCGGCGAGAGGGCCAGGTCACGAGGCCAATCACCGGCGCTGGCAGTCCAGACAGGCTCCTGGGGAGTTCCCTGGGAATCGAGCGAAAAACTCACCACGCTGTTGTGGCCCCGGTTGGTCGCCAGCACGAACTTGCCGTCCGAACTGACCTTCACCGCAGCACCGAAGCTCTCGGCAACGGCCCCCTCAGGGAGGAGTGAAACGCGGCCCAAAACCTCCAGACCGGGCGTCTGCGGCGTGGAGGGGCCCAGCGACCACCTGAGGGTTACCAGCTCATTGCTGAACTCGGTCACCAGGTATGCCACCGGAAGACGCGGATGAACGGCCAAGTGGCGAGGACCGCTACCCGGACCCGTTGCCAGGCTCGCAACGAGGCTAAAGGTGAGCGGCCAGCCGGCACCGACGCGGTACAGCTCCACGGTATTGCGGCCCAGATCGACCAAGAAAAGGCCCAGCCCCTCGGGGGTCGGCACAACAGCGTGGGCATGGGCACCCTCCGACGGCGCCACCAGCACTTGAGGCGTATGCCCCAGCTCGCGAAGGCGAAGAGCCGTGACAGCGCCGTCACCGTAGTGGGCGACCACCACAACCAGATCGTCCCTTGGCCCCAGCCAGCAGGCGTGGCAAGGCAACCGACCTCCGCTGGCGGCTGTGGCGAGGTTCACCCAGCCGTCGGGGGCCTGCTGAAACAGCGCGATAAGGCCCGTGTCTTTTTCGCCCAGGGCGACCACTCGCCCCTCTGGCAACAACAACACCCACGAAGGGTCCTGATCCCAGCCGAGGGTGCCCGGATGCTGCGGATCGGTGTAGCCACTGACAAAAATTCCTTGGTCCATTGCCTAACGTAGCACACAAACCGCCAGGCCAGCAGTTCTTGACCAGAGTGCGGACTCCCATTAGCATCGTCCCATGCGAACGTACTTCAAGTTCTTTACCGGCAGCACCGTTTTCGCCGTTCTCGCCTTGGCCACGGCCTTCTTCTTGGGGCTGCAGACGGGGGGTACTCTTTCGGTCGCCTTCTCGTTCCTCTTCACGGCCCTGATGCTGGGCATTTTGGAGACCTCGCTGAGTTTCGACAACGCGGTGGTCAATGCCCGGATTCTGGCGACGATGGCCCCTTTTTGGCGCAAAATCTACCTCTACATCGGCATGATCATTTCGGTGTTCGGTATGCGTGTGTTGTTTCCTCTGCTCATCGTCTGGCTGGTCAGTTCCCGGCCGTTCGGCGATGTGATTGCCATGACTTGGCAGAATCCACAGGAGTTCCAGGACATTCTCGTCGAACAGCATACGATGATCGCCGGCTTCGGCGGGGCGTTCCTCTGGATGGTGTTCAGCAGTTTCTTCTTTGACGCCGAAAAAGATCTGCACTGGTTGCCCGGCCTTGAGTCGGTCATGAGCCGCGTAGGCAAGCTGCCCTCGGTACCCGTGGTGTTTACCCTGCTGATCACTTTGGGCTTCTTCACCACCATGCCCTCGTTGCACCGCCTGGATTTCCTGCTGGCGGCGGTTCTCGGCGTGATTCTGTACCTGCTGGTGTCGGGCTTGGGGGCTCTCATGCACAACGGCAAGCTGGCCGTCGGGGCCGGGCTGGGTTCGTTTCTGTACCTCGAGGTTCAGGACGCCAGCTTCAGTTTCGACGGGGTGATCGGGGCCTTTGCCATCACCAACAACCTTTTCCTGATCGCCCTCGGCCTGGGCATCGGAGCCTTCTTCGTCCGTTCCATGACCATCAAGTTGGTAGAAGACAAGACTCTCGGCGTCTTCCGCTACCTGGAGCACGGCGCCTTCTGGGCGATCGGGGCCCTCAGCCTCATCATGGACCTCGGCGCTCTCGAGGTTGAGGTGCCCGAGGTTGTCGCCGGTTCGGTGGGGATTATCCTGATTGCGCTCAGTGTGCTCGGCAGCATCGTCGCCAACCGGCGCGACGCCAAGACCTGACACCTGGAAGTCGTGGTAATCGCCGGGCGCGTGCAGTAGACTCGGGATATGCAAACTCCCAAAAAAGGTACTTCGGGCCGCCTCAGTCTTCGTCTGAGCCTTGCGAGCGCCCTGATCGGCGCTGTGCTCCTCACAAGCGCTCTCTTGGGCACCGTGACCTTCACTGTCTGGCGCCAGTCGATCCGTGATGATCTGCAAAAGCGGCTGGGTGAGCTGGCCGCCACGGTGAGCCTGATGATTGACCCCGCTGTTCACCACGGCCTGACGCAACCCTCCGACATGGACGGCCAAGCCTACAAGAACCTCCGGGCCAAACTCAAGGCCGTCCGTGCCCAGAGTCCCGACGTGCACTTCCTGTACACCTACCGCTGGACTCCCGGCGAAGAATCACCTAAGTTCGTGCTCGATACCGGTACCGTGGGAGTCGATTTCAGTCCTCTCGGCACGGTTTACGAATCGATGACCCCGACGCTGAGGGCCAGTTTTTTTCCGCCCTATCGCGTGAGGGTGGAAACCGAACCCTACAAGGACGAGTACGGCACGTTCTTGTCGGCTTTTGCACCGATCCTCGGGGCCGACGGTCAGATCGAAGGCGTGCTCGGCATCGATATGGACGCCAGCCGCATTCAGGCGCTCGAGGCCCAGTTGCTGGCCCTCGTCCTGGGGATGACGGCCCTGATTACCGTCGTCATGGGGCTGGGTTCGTGGTGGTTCTCGAGGCGCATCTCCAAACCGTTGTTGGCCCTGAGCCACGACATGGGCCTGATCCAGGAGTTCCAGCTCGACGGCGAGCTCAACATCAAAACGCAGATCAACGAGGTGGTGCTCATGAAAACCTCGCTCGACAACATGAAAAAGGGCCTTCGCTCCTTTAAGAAGTACGTGCCCGCCGACTTGGTCGCCGACCTCATCGGCCTTCAACAGGAAGCCAGGCTGGGCACGACGAAGCGCGAGATCACCGTGTTCTTCTGCGACCTCGAGAACTTCACCACCATCAGCGAGCAACTCAGCCCCGAGGACTTGAATCTGATGCTTTCCGGCTACTTTGACGCCGTGACCCGGGCCCTTCAAAGGCATGGTGCCACCATCGACAAGTTTATCGGTGACGCGGTGATGGCGTTTTGGAACGCTCCTCGCGACCTTCCCGACCATGCCCTCAGGGGTGCCCTTGCCACCTTGGAGGTTCGCCAGAGCCTCGAGTTGCTGCGCGAAGGTTGGAAGAGCGTTGGTTTGCCTGGCATGTCGACGCGGGTGGGCCTGAACACGGGAAGCGTGATGGTGGGCAATGTCGGCTACGAAGACCGCCTGAGCTACACCGCCCTCGGTGATGCGGTGAACTTGGCCAGCCGCCTCGAAAGCCTCAATAAGTTCTACGGTACCTACATTCTGGTTGGCGAGGACACGCTCAGTCAGCTGGGAAACCAGGTGGCCTACCGCGTCATCGACCGGGTGGCTGTGAAGGGCAAGAGCAAAGGAACCCGGATCGGCGAGTTGGCCCACCGCGTACACCCGAGTTGGGCCGCTTACGAAAAGGGCCTGAACGCCTACTTCGCCTCGGATTTTGAGGGTGCCTTGAAGCTGTTTGGCGACCCGTTGCTGGCCAAGGACGGCCCCACGGCCATCATGGTGAACCGTTGCAAGCGGTTTGCTGAGCGCGGCGCACCCGAAGGCTGGGATGGCACCTGGGTGATGGCCGACAAGTAGTCCGCCCTCGTTTGTCGGGTTTAGGGTAGGTAGTTCTTGACGGTGGCAGCGATCTGCTCGGGGCTGGCGCTGACGTCGAGGCTCACCCGCAGATCGCCCTTGGCGTCGATGATCCAGAACGGCGCTGAGTGGGCAATCTGGTAGCCGCCCGCGAACCTTTTGGCCACGTCGCTTCCCGCCAAGATCTGCGCGTCAGTCAGCCCAAACAACGGACTGTCCGGGTCAGGCTTGGCGGTCTCCATCACGTCTTCTCCGTCGGTCTTGACGACCGTGATGCCGAGGTTCTTGTACACCTGCAGCATTTCGCCCGGCGATCCGGTAACCATGTGCCACTTGTCGTAGAGGCCCAGCGACTTGCTGTAGTCCGCGAGCACAGCCACCGTATCCCGCTCGGGATCGGTATCGACCACCACCAGCTCGACGTTCTTGGCCTGGTCTCCCAGATTGTCCAGGGCCAGCTTCATTTTGATGGCGCTGTACGGACAGACGTCGCCGCAGTGGGTAAACAGAAAGGTCATCACGACGACTTTTCCCTTGGACGACGAGAAGCGGTACCGGGCGCCCGTCTGGTCGGCCAAGTTGAAATCGTCGATGGGTTCGGGCTCGTCGTACACCGAAGCGGGACCCGGGTCCTTCTTGCTGGCAACGGCTTGGCCTCCCATGGCGGCTGTCAGCGCGAGGGTCGCGCCCAGATAGATCAAGGCGGCGGCGACGGTCCCGACGAGGACCAGAATAGCGACGGTCGCGGGTTTCATTTTCTTCATGGCGAACTCCAGAGGAGGGGACGGCCCCAAGTTGAACAGTTGCCAAATAACATGAAAGGTCTGATCTGAACTGTCAAGGAAGGACTTCACCCGCGGAAAGGATTTCCCAGCTGGACGGCGGTAAACCAGGCTTGACAAGCACTTTCGTGAGGCTGGCCTGCACAACGAACGGGGTTTTGTAGAGCTGCTCGAGCGGGTTTCCGCTTTGAGCGTGCATCAGCAGCTGAATCATCATTCCATGGGTCACCAAGAGCACCGGCGATGGCCCGTCGGCTACCTCGGCAGCATGAGCCAGAAACGACAAGATCCGGCTCTCGGCCTGCGCGAAACTCTCGCCCCCGAAAGGGGTGGCCCGGGCGCCCCAACGGGCCTCGATCTCGGGTCGGGTGAGCCCCTCCCATTCGCCGAAATGCATCTCGGCCAGCGCGTCAGTTTCGCGGAAGCTCACGGCAGGTCGGCCCTGCCGGCGACTCGGGCCTGTTAGCGACCCTCAGGCGTGAGTTCGGAATCCTGGCGCCCCTGAAACCGCTTCACGGTGTTCCACTGGGTTTGCCCGTGGCGCAGAAGCCAAAACTCCGTCATGGCGCCTCGGCGGTCACCAGGCAGGGTTCCAGCGTCCAAAGGTGGGCCGGGACCGACGCACGGAGGGCAGGCAACGCGGCTGTTGCCGTCAGCGGGTCGTCAAACAGCAGGAACCACGCCCCACCGCCACCCGCGCCCGAGAGTTTGCCAGCCAAGGCGCCTTCGCCCAGACCCGCGTCGAGCACCGAAGCCAGCTCGGCCGACTCCAGGCCCAGCGAGCGCAGGAGTTGCCGGGCACGGTTCACCAACCCCGGCAGGGTACCACCGTCGGAACTCAAGGTGTCGATGGCCGCCTGGGCCAGTTCGCCCAGTTCGGTCAGCGCGTCAACGACCAGTGCTTCGCCCCGCTGGCGACGCTGGGCCAGCCCGCCGACGAGGGCCTTGGTATCTCCTTGGCGCCTCACGGCTCCGAGTACCAAGGTTTGCCGCGGTGGACTCAAAGGTTGGGCCTGCGGCGGGGTGCGGCCGGGCAGAAGTGCCCACCAACCGGGGCGCAGGGCCAGCACGGTGTCGATGCCCGAAGGGGTGCCGTGGAAGAGTTTTTCGGCCTCCCAAGCCTCGTGGTCGAGTTGGTCGAGGTCGGCCCTGGGAAAGAAGAGCCGGGCCAGCGCCGCGCATAACGCTCCCGACGAGCCGAACCCGGAACCCAGCGGAACCTGGGTTGTGACACCAAGCCGTCCGGGGGCTAGTTCTGCCCTCCCTGCCAGGCGGCAACGCTGCTGGAAGTGCGCCAACAGGTTGCGGAGCGGAGTCTCGTAGGCCCCGAGGCCGGGCAGGTCCCATGCGGTTCCTGGGGCATAGTCCACTTCGAGTGTCCACGGAAGGCCTACCCCGACGGCCGGTGAACCGTAGACGGCGGCATGTTCGCCCATCAGCAGCAGTTTGGCGTGGGCTTTCACTCCCATACCACGCCCAAGGGCGAGAGTCGCAGTTCCTCCAGCCCCGCAGGCAGCGGTTCAAACGGCCCGTGAACACTGGCGGCCAAACCCGTTTCGTTGCCTGCGCCGAGAGCTTTGTAAAAGACCCCGGCACTTTCGGGGGGAAGTTCGGCAGGAACCTCGAGGCGGGCCGAGCTACCGATCGCGTCGCCGAGAGCCAAGCCGAGTTCGCGGCAGACCGACCAGGCCTCGAACAGCGAAGTTGTCGCACGGGTTTGACTCAAGGACAGCACCGCCGCATTGGAGCGCTCTACAAACTCCCCGGCGGCAGCGCGATCGGACGCCTGCCAGGCGCGGTAGAGGTCGATGGAACGCGTCGTCTTGACCACCTTGGGGCCTGCAAAAACCGCCATCCAAGGCAGGACTTCCGGGTCAAGCGGGCTCCAGCGGGGTGTTTCGCCGCCGGTAAACAAGCCGAAGCCGCCAAAGTAGCTGGCCGTGACGTCGTAGCCCGAGCCCGAACCACCCTGGGCGACCCGGTGGGCTGCCACCGCGACCTGGTGGATGCTCAGGGGGTCTTCGCGTTCCTGCAAGCGGGCCAGCGCCACCGCCAGACCCACCGCGATGGCGGCTGACGAGCCAAAACCACGCTTTCGCCCCTGGCCATCAAAAAATGCCGAGGAATCAAGTTCGATGCGGGCACAGGGGAGGGCGCGCGACCAGCGGCGTTCCCGCTCATCGCCACGGCGGGTCAACAGGTCTGTGGCGGCCAAAAAAAGCGTTCCGGCAAACGTCGCCGGGGCTTCGGGCGTCCAACGTTCCACGGTGCCTGGCCACCGCCCCACCAGTTCCCAGTCTTCCTGCGGTGTCACCGTGACCGTCAGGCGGGGCTCGACCGCGACCGCCGCCCCCAAGCCACCCTGTTCCAGAAGCGCGTACTCGCCGGCGAGCAGCAGGTTGCCGGGCACCGTGAAGCGGAAGCTCACTCGGGTTCGCTCCAGGCTCTCAGTCCCGGGCCCGGAGCGGCGACCAGAAACCTGACACCGGGCACTTTCCACTCCAACTCGGCCACCAACCGGCCGGCTTGGTCGGCAGGACAGAAGATCTTGACCTGCGGTCCTGCGTCCATGGTCTCCCAGGCGTCAAAACCCTCGGAACGCAATGAGTCGAGCGTCTGGATGAGCGCAAGGCTTTCGGGCTGCCAGTAGATCAAGGGAGGCTCTGCGGTGAACATGGTGCTGAACATCCGCAGGTAACTTTGGCGGATCAGCGGCCCCAGCTTCGACCAATCTCGCACCGCAAGAGCCGCGCGTGCAGCGCTCAGTACCGCCGGCGAGCTGTCGACCCAAGCCTGGTAGTAGGGACTGGTCAGGCGCGAGCTTTCCATACCCACGCGGCTGGAAACAGGCTTGGCCCCTTCTCTTACCACCGCCAAAACGACGCGAAAGTCGGGCCAAAAAGCCTCGTCCTGTTCGGGAACGGCCGCCTCGGCCCCCGCGTCGAACACCGTGAAGCCCCCGTACACGGGCCGGGTGGCGCTGCCTGAACCCAGACGGGCCAAACGTGACACCAAAGCCGGCTCGGGCTCGCGGCCGGCGAGCACTGTCAAAGCACCCGCCAAGGCCGCAAAGCCCGACGACGACGAGGCGAGCCCGGCTGCAGTCGGGAAATTGTTGACAGACTCGACAGAAAAGTGGGCCCCCGTCAGGTCAAGCTCGGTTCTCAGGCTTTCAAGGAAAGGTGCAAAACGTTCCAGGGGCTGAAGTTGGCCATTGACCTCGATGCGGTCAGCGTTGGCGAGCCGAGCCTGCGTTCGTGACTCGAGCCCGCTGAGGGTGACGGCCAACGAGCCGGTCGCGGGGGTATTCCCAGCCCGCGAGGCCTTGCCCCAGTACTTGATCAGCGCGAGACTGGGGCCAGCTACAGCATGGGCAATACGACTCATAGGCCGATTCTATCCGATCAATCCACTGGAAACAATCGGCAAGAAGTTCTATTTTGAGCCGGGGGCGCTATGGATATCAGCAAGCTGGTTTCGCAAGCCAAGGTGAAAGTCTACCAGAATCAGGAACTCATCTTTGAAGAGGGCAGCCCTTCCACCGAGGGCGTATGCTTTGTCCTTTCGGGGGAAGTCGGCGTGTACAAGACCATGAACGGCGAAAGCGTTTACCTCAATCCCGTTCCACCGGCGAGTTTCTTCGGCGAGATGGCACTCATGCTGGGAACACCCCGGCAGGCGACGGCCCGGGCCGAAACCAACAACACCAAGATCATCTTCCTCAACAAGGCCGTCTTTTTGGAGGAGGCCAAAACCAACTTCGCCTTCTTGCGGGGTTTGGTCACCACCACCTTCATCCGGATCAAGAACTTGCAGGAAGAATTGACGCATCTGGATAGCAGTTATGAATTGACGATTCCCCCCGAACTGGAACTGGCTCAGATCGAAAACCGCGAGCTCAACCTGACGATCGTCGATTCGCTCAAGAGCTACCGAAGCGTCTTTCTGAACAAGGGTCGCACACTCTTTGCCGAAAAAGCCGCCGAAAACCACACGATCTTCTTGGTACTGGAGGGTGAGCTTGAGGCGATCAAACAGGTTGGGGGCAAGCCCCGGCCTCTGTTGACGTACAAGCCGGGAGATTTCATCGGGGTTCAGGAAACCTTGGATCACGGCCCGCGCTTTACAGGCGTGTTGGTTCTGAAAGATCTCACGAAAGTGGCGGTGTTCGACGAAGAGCTGCTGTTCCGGGTGCTTCGCATCAACAACACGCTCTTCTTCTCGTTCTTCAAGTCGATCTTGATGGAACTGCTGTTGTGGCAGGAAGCTTACCTTGCGGTGCGGTCAAACCACTGAGGAGCTGGCCCGTCGGTTGTGCAGTCCCATGTGGCCCCGTTGAATGCCTTCGCCGGCCAGGGCGAAAAGGGCCGCGAAGTTCTGGGCCAAGCCCAAGGCGGCCGCCACCTGACAGAGTACTGGCGACCGAGTGATGCCCAGAAGTCGCAAGTTGAGCCGGGCCCCGGGGTGCGATCCCGTTGAGCCTCCCACGGTAGCCAGAGCCAGCGGCAAGGTGATTTCTCCGACCAAAACCCCTTCGTCCACCCGATAGGTCGAAAGCCCCCGGTACACTCCCGTCCGCGCGGCCCAGCTATGGACGGCCGCCTCGAGCGCACGGGTGTCGTTTCCTGTGGCCAGCGCCAGCGCCGAGATGCCGTTCATGATGCCCTTGTTGTGAGTGACGGCCCGCTGCGGGTCAGCCAGCGCCAGCGACGAGGCCAGCACGATGCGCCGGGCCATCTCGGCACCGGTGAAGCCCGGTTTGGTGAGCGCGGCCACCGGCAACCGGAACCGAGCGCGGGCCAACCGTTGCGAAGCGTCGTTGCTCAGGATCGCCAGGAGCTTCTTGCCCCCCAAAAGCTCTTCCAGCCGCGGGGTAAGGGCTTCGGCCAGCGTGTTGAGCAGGTTGGCCCCCAGCGCGTCGCGTACATCGACATCAAAATTGACGACACAGGTGTTCGTTCCGGGCAGCGGCGTGAGGCCGAGGCCGCGCAGGCCACCGCCTCGTTTTTCCATGGACTCGAGGTAGCTCTTGGCCTCGGCCTCGAGGGTAGTGCGGTGAAGTTCAAGTCGCTCGGCTGCATCGCCAAAAGGCGCTTCGAGGAAGACCTGGGCCCGCATCACGGGGTCGGCAGCCTCGGCCGTGAGACCTCCAGCACGACCCAGAATCAGCGAGGCGTAGCTGGCTGCGGCGATGACAGAAGGCTCCTCGGTGGCCAGGGGCACTTCGTAGCTCACGCCGTTGACGATCAGTCCGCTCGCGACTCCCAAGGGCACGCTCATCCAGCCGACACAGTTCTCGACCAGCGTGTCGGCCACGTCGAGGCTGCCGTTCTGGCTTTCGAAAAAAGCCGTGGTCGGTGCGTCGGGGGCCAAGGCGCCAAGAAGCCATTCCCGGCGTTCAGCGAGCGTCCGTTTGCGCAACGGAGGGTAAGGGCTTTCCACGTCAGTCCCGGACCTGTTGCAGCCGGTGCTCGAACTCGCTCGTGGCGTCGAGCCGGGCTTTGCGCAGGCCCGAAACGTCAGCACTCCCCGACAGCAACATCGCCGTCTTGAGCGCGCGCTCCAGTCCTGCAATCAGCGCCAGCACCGCGTCGCAGCCACCACCCGGGGGTGCGTCCTTGATGGCGCGCACGAATGGAAGGGCCATCCCCGCTGCATGGGCCCCCAGAGCGAGGGCCTTGGCCACGTCGAGCCCGTTTCGCAACCCTCCCGAGGCCAAGATCCGGCCTTGGCGGTGTTCGGAGCCTTTGCCGGAAGCCACCGCCGCGGTGAGCAGGGCGGTCGGCCAACCCCAGTCGCGGAAGCCCTCGCTACTTTGGTACCCGGCGGCATCCAGACGGTAGGCTTCGACGGTGAGCCAGTTGGTCCCTCCGGCCCCGGCGAGGTCAACGTAGGTCGCGCCCGCAGAAAGCAGAAAATCAACTTCGTCGGGTGCGATGCCGAAGCCGGTCTCTTTGACGATGACCGGGAGGTGCGAGTGTTCGATGAAGTCAGTCAACGCTGTTTTGAGGCCCCGGAAGTTCCGGTCCCCGTCGTCCTGATAGAGTTCCTGGCCGGGATTGAGGTGCACGGCGGTGGCGTCTACCTCGAGCCGTTTGAGCCATTCGCCCAGCGTTCGGTACCCGTCGCGGGCTTTTTCTTCCACCAGTTGCTGCGCTCCCAAGTTGGCGAAAATGGGCACATCGCGAGCCAGGGGCCGCAGGTGGAAGTCGGCAAAGGCTTCTGGCTTGCGAAACAGGATGCGGATAGAGCCCATGCCTACCGGGATGCCCGCAGCTTGTGCCGCCCGTGCGAGGTCCTTGTTCACCGAGTAGCTCGAGTCTGAGCCGCCGGTCATGCTGCTGATGAACAGGGGGAGCTTCACCGCCCTGCCAAGAAAAGAAGTCTGAGTGTTGAGTTCGCCCCAGTTGAGCTCGGGCAAAGCCCGGTGCCGGAACTGCAGGTGTTCCCACCCGGCCGAGCCACCCTCGGGCTCGTACTCGGGCTCGGTGCAAATCTCGAGGTGGCGGGTCTTGCGGTGGCTCAAGTCACCGGCCGGTTCAGACGAGTTGGTACTCACGGTAACCATCGGCGCGCAGGCCTGTCAGGGCGAACTGCCCAGCCCGGGGGGGGTAGTTCGCCAGGATTTCCGGGAAGTTTTCGGGGGTTCGGTGGGTATCGATCCAAAACTGATAGGTATCCAGCCCGGGCTCCTCTTTGTTGGCCAACTGGGCGTCGAGGTTCCAGCGAGCGATCACCTGCGGGGCCTTGGCGGCGAGACGACCCGTGAACACCGTCATGGTGTTGCCCGATCCGTACGACGCGAGCAGGACCTTTTTTCCGACCAGCGACGGACCGAAGACTTTGGCCCTTTCGGCCAGGCTGGCGGCGAGGTTGAGCCACAGGCTGCCGGTGTACAGATTGCCCACTTGCGAGGTGGGGATCAGCCCCGCCGAAAAACCCCGTTCTTCGAGAAAGACGTTGGCGGCTTCGGCGTCGAGACCCAGGTGGGTGGCCAGAAGCCGTTCCATCGCCACGACCGGCATGCGGGCGTAGGGGGCATGGAGGCAGAACACATCGACGCTGCGCAGCTCTTCGGCGGGATCGACGCCTGCCCGTTGGCAGTGGTCGGCAAACGCGTCGGCCAGCGACTCGTGGTAGCAAGCCAGCGAAAAGCCGCCTTTCACCTTGGCGATGGTGCTTCCCAGCGGCCGGAAGAAGTCATCGACGTCGCGGCTCGCAAACCCGGCGGTCAAGAAGTCAAACTCCAGCAAGTCAGGGTTTTGGGTCACCCAAAGGGCGGCTGCCCCGGCACCCTGAGTCACTTCGGCCGTCGAAGGCGCCTGGTAGCGGGCCACATCGCTCATCAGCACGACGGCCGACTCGTCGGTGCGCCCGGCCACCTGCAAAAAGCTGGCTGTTGTCATCATTGCCAGGGCCCCTCCGGCGCAGGCATGTTGCACCTGGTAGCTCGAAAGGCTGATCGGGACGGGAAATCCCGAACGCTGCATCAAACCCTGAACGTAGGCCGACCCGCTCTTGGACATATCGACCGAGGTCTCGGTGCCCAACGTCAAAAAACGCACCTTGGAAAGGTCGGGAGTGTTGGGGCGAACCAGCAGTTGGCGGAAGGCTTCGGCGGCCATGGTGATCGTGTCTTCGGTGGGCGTGGGCCAGCGCATGGCCTGTTGGCCGGTAGAAGCCACGGCGCGCAGCAGGTGCCTCTCGATCCCAGGATCTGCGGCCACCCGGGCCTGAAGCAGGGCTGACATCTCGAGACTGTAGCGCGGCAAATGAACCGCAATATCGTGGACCCCGACGGGAGGAAATGCAGAGGGAGAAACTGTCATCCCGCAAGTATAGCGTTCCAAATCCCAACCGGCAAATGTCCTTTTGCGTTTCCGTGGTATATTCTGAACGATAGTTCACTACGCATGAGATTTTTCTTCTTTCTCGCCGTATTTCCTGCCTTCCTCGCGTCTTGCGCCGGTCTGCCAACCGCCGATGCGCCCCTGCTGGTGCAGCTGCCGGCGTGGGCGTCGTCCGAGCCGGCCCGCGCCACGGCTGCGCTGTTGACCGAGGCCTGGGGTAAAGAGGTGGACCGTTCAGGACGCTACCGCCTGAGGGTTCCCGGTTGGTTTGAGGCCGGCTTTTCCCAGGCCCTCGTCGAGACTGGCTATGACCAAACGGCCCTGCTGCCCGGGGCGAACCTCGCCGTTCTCGCGACCGCGCTGAAGGCGACCCACGTGGGGCTGCTCGATGTGCTGGGCTCCACCGGCGTCGCACCGGCGGGAAAGGTTGTCGCCTACTACCGGGTCGTCGAGGCCGCGAGCGGCAAAGTGGTGCTTTTTGATCGCGCCGAAGTAGCGCCCGAGGAGGCTGCCGCGTGGGCAAAGCGGTTGATGAAGCTCTGGCGGGCTGGGCTTCCACCCGCGCAGGAGTCCGTGGGCATCACCACGGGTTCGCAGACCTGGAGTTCGTGGTGGGCTTCGGCCCCCAACGATGCCGTGACCCAGGGTTGGATAGCCCGGGTGCCTCCATCCCTCCTTGCCGCCGACTTTGCCGAGTTGCACCGGCTGGCAGACCTGCTGCAGGACCGCTGGAATGACGGCGGGCAGGTTGCCAGCCCGTGGTCGAGATCCCTCCGGTCGCTGCAGGCCGAAATCAGGGCGTTGGAGCGCACCTCGGTGGCCTCGGCCGTAGCAAAAAAGTTCAACGAGGCGTTGGCCATTCCCTTTGGCGCGACGGGAGCCGAGACCCTGCTGGAGTACCGACTGCTGGACCTGCTGCGTTCGCCCGCTGGTCTCGAGGCTTCCCGGCGGTCCGAACTGGCGGTCGCCTTTGTGGGTCGCTTTGGCGAAGCGCTGACTGCGGCCTTGGCCCGTCACGCTGTGCTGCCGGTGCCCGGCGGGACTTTTCTGCTGGGAAGCAACGACGGAAACCCTGACGAGGCTCCTGTTCACCGGGTGACCGTGTCGCCGTTCCTTCTCGGGCGCACCGAAGTGACGCAGAATCAGTACCAAGAGGTGATGGGAACCAATCCGAGTCTGTTCGCCCAGGGCCTTGCCACGCAACGGCCCGTCGAAAGGGTCACCTGGTACGACGCCGTGAACTTCTGCAACAAGCTTTCACTCCGCGAAGGGCTCGAGCCCGTGTACACCGTCGTTGCGGGCCAAAGTGCCCCCACCGTGACTCAGGATCACCGCAAGACCGGCTACCGCTTGCCCACCGAAGCCGAATGGGAATGGGCCGCCCGCGGAGCCGAGGCCGCTGCGGGATTCGCCTTCGCGGGTTCGGCTGTGCCCGACACCGTGGCCTGGACCGACAGCAAGACCACCACTACCTCGCCGGTGGGCCAATTGGCCCCGAACCCGCTGGGCCTTTACGACCTGAGCGGCAACGTGTGGGAGTGGTGCTGGGACTGGTACGGCAAGTACTCCGCCGGAGCACAGGTCGATCCGTTGGGCCCCGACGCCGGGGTGCTCAAAGTGGGGCGGGGTGGAAGCTGGCGGGCCGCCGCCTGGAACTCCCGTGTTACCAGTCGCAGCTACGATGGGCCGAGTTCCAAGGGCAACATTCTGGGCTTCCGGGTTGCGAGGTCGATCGCTCCCGAACCGGTCAGTCCCCCAACAGCGAAATAAGTTGCGGCTTGCCGTCTTTCCATTCCAGCTTCCAGATCACTTCACCGGCGTCGATGCCACCGCCGAACCACAGCGTTTTGTCGGGCTTCAGGGTGAAAGCGGTGATGGAAGGGGGTTGAATAAACTCCTCTACCAGAAGAACCTGCGTCGGAGCCGCCGCCCGGGTTCCCGATCCCTCCCGGGTTCCTGACCCACCTCGGGTGACCAGCACAAAGTTGCCCTGCTCGCTGCCGCGGACAAAGGCACCGTAGGCGACCGTCTCGTCTTTGCCGTCACCGTCGAAGTCGCGGGTAAACGACGGGGCGACGAGCCCTTCGCCCCCCGCGGGTTCCAACCGGGCAAACAAGGCCTTTTCGGCAACGCTCATGAGGGCCTGGGAGTAAACGACCGCTGAATCCCACGCTTTGGCACCGGAAGCCGCCGCGATGGACGCCACCGGCAACCCCTCGATTTCGAGCTCCTGCCGGGGAAGGTAGGGTACAGCGAACGGCGCCGTGACCGTGAGCGTCGAAGATTCGGTTCTCACGACCTCCGTTTTGGCTGGAGCGCAGCCCGCCAGCAGACTGGCCGCGAGAGCCGCCCCGCCAACGGCCAGCCCCCACGCACCCCAAAGTCCCTTGTTCAATTGGTCCATTGCGCCACCACCTCGTCGGTACTCATAAACTTGCGGGCGGTAAATAACGGCTCGCTGCGGTATTGCTCATAGTGCAGGTGCGGACCTGTGTTGGTGGCCCCGTAGCCGGTCTGCCCCGGCAACAGCACCACGCCCAGCGGTTCACCGATCGAAAGTCCCGTACCGGGGGTGGCTGGTGAAAGGATGTGCAGGTAGCGCGACACCGAACCATCGGTGTTGAGCACGGTCAGGGTCATCGCCCCGGAACTGGAAGCCACCGAGCCATTCGACACCACAACGCCTTCTTTGACAACGTAGACCGGGATGGCTTTTTTGTACGAGGTGAAGTCGGTCCCCATGTGCGTGGGGCCGGTTCGCGTGGTAATGCGGGCGATGGCTCCCGGCATGGGCTCGGCGGCGTGCGAGCCGGTCATGGGGCGCTCCTGAACCACCCTCCTCAAGGGCTGCGGGCTCTCGTCACGCCAGGTTGTGGCGCACGAAGTGCTGACCAGCGCCCAGCCGAGGAGAGCAAACTGCAAGGGGAGGGCTGGTGCCAACAGGAAAGCCTTCATGCGGCGATTATCGGCCCTCGACTTCCCGAAGTCTACCAGAATTGAGTATTCTGGCCGCCATGAAGACCGCTGTCCTGTTGTCGGGGGGCGTCGACAGCTCGGTAGCGCTGCGCGAACTGCAGGCTCAGGGCGGGCACGACCTGACCGCGTACTACCTCAAGATCTGGCTCGAAGACGAGTTGGCCTATATGGGCGACTGCCCGTGGGAGGAAGACCTCGCCTACGCCCGCGCCGTGTGCGACCAAGCCGGTGTCGAGCTCAAAGTCCTGCCGCTCCAGACCGAGTACTACGAAAAAGTCGTGGAATACGCCTTGGCCGAACTCAAAGCCGGTCACACCCCCAGTCCCGATATCTTTTGCAACCAGCGGGTCAAGTTCGGCGCCTTTTACGACAAAGTGGGCGAAAGCTTCGATCTGGTCGCCAGCGGGCATTACGGCGTGGTGAAGCACGAGGGCAGCGTCGCGAAACTCTTCCGCAGTCCCGACCCGGTGAAGGATCAAAGCTATTTTCTGAGTCACCTGAGCCAGTCGCAGGTGGCCAAGATCGCTTTTCCCATCGGTGGATATCCGAAGGCTCACGTGCGAACCTTGGCCCAGCGCTACAATTTGGCAAACAAAGACCGGAAGGACAGCCAAGGCATCTGCTTCTTGGGCAAGATCAAGTACAACGACTTTGTCAAACACTACCTGGGAGAAAGGACCGGCGCCATCATCGACCGCGAAACCGGCAAAAAGCTGGGGGAGCACAAGGGCTTCTGGTTCCACACCATCGGGCAGCGTTCCGGGCTTGGCCTGGGCAATGGCCCTTGGTACGTGGTGGGCAAAGACGTCGATACCAATGTGGTGCTCGTCAGCCACCACGAACACCGGGGCGACCAGAACCGGCAAGACTTCGTGGCCGGCAACCTGACCTGGATTCACCGCCCGCCGCAGGCCGACGAGGCGCTCACGTGCAAGTTGCGCCACGGGCCTGAGTTGCTGCCCTGCCGGATTCAGCCCACGCCGGACGCGAACCGCTTGGCCGTGCACCTCGAAGTCGGCGATCCCGGCATCGCCCCCGGCCAATTCAGCGTGTTTTACTCGGGCGAGGAATGCCTCGGTGCGGGCATGATCTTGAGCGTGTTGGACTAGGAGAATCGCATGGAAGTGATTTTGATCATTGCGGGTGCCACCACCCTCATCTCGTTTGGCGGCATGATTTTCGCGTACCTGACGCGTCAGCAGGAGTTGGCACCGAAGCAGGCTCCCGTGGGCGAACTGGCCCAGCGCGTCGCCGCCCTCGAGGCCAAGCTCGCTGAGCAGGACACCAAGTTGCTCCAGCTCGAAGAATCGGCCCGGTTCACGGCCAAACTGCTCGAAAAGGACCGGACATGAATCGGAGGCTGCTGCGCAGCGGCGCCTGGCTCATTGTGCCGCCTACGGGCCCGACGAGTTCTGATGTTCCTGCTCGATACTTGCGTGTTCTCAGAATTTGCCAGGAAAGCACCTGACCAGCAGGTCGTCCAGGGGGCGAGGACAATCCCGGAGGCGGACATTTTCCTTTCGAGTTTGGTTCTGGGGGAGCTGCTTCGCGGCATTGTTCGAATGCCTGAGGGTTGCGCAAGAGTGAGCTTCGCCATCACCAGCGACTGATCAGCATCGACGTCTCTGTCGTCCGCGCTTGGGCCTAGATGACGGCCTTCGCCGAGTCCCTCCTAGCCGCCAGCGCCGCAGCGCACGACCTGGTGCTGGTGACGAGGAACGTGGCGGACTTTGCCCATCTGGGAGTTGAGTGCCTGAATCCTTGGGTTTCCGGCACCAAGCTGTGATAAGGTAACCCATGGACTTTCTTGCCACCTTTTTTATCTGCTTTATCCCGCTGTTTGTTGCGGTGGACCCCATCGGCGTGATTCCCAACTTCATCGCGCTCACCAACGGACTCGAAAAGTCCAAATTGCGCCGCGTGCTGATGCAGTCGATGATCACGGCGTTTGCGGTGTCTGTGGTGTTCATGTTCGTGGGCCAGCAACTGCTGGGCTACTTGGGCATCACGGTGGCCGACTTCATGATCGCCGGCGGGGCCTTGCTGTTCGTGTTCAGCCTCAAGGACCTGGTGAGCACCGGCCACGAAGAACGCGCCGCGCTCGACGACGGGGTAGGGGCCGTGCCCATCGGTGTGCCCCTCATCGCCGGCCCCGGCCTGCTGACGACCACACTGGTGATGGTGAATCAATACGGCTATTTTGTTGTGGCGACGGCACTTGTTGCCAACATTGTGATCGCCGGACTTTGCCTCGCGTTCAGCCAAGCCATCAGCCGCTTTTTGGGCAAGACAGGCACAAAGACCGTAGGCAAGATCGCCAATCTGCTGCTGGCGGCCATCGCCGTGATGTTCATCCGCAAGGGGTTTGTCGAAATCTGGCAAACGATGAACTAGGCTGCAGGTCAGGCTACTTCGCCTGGGCAGGCGCCTTGCGCTTCCCCAGCGGCCACAGCACCGCGGCAACCAGAACCAGCGCCAGCAGCAACTGCGGCACAGCAGCCTCAAAGGTCGCAGTCAGGCCGAACCAAGCTTGCTCGGGCAGGCCCTTCCACTCGGTGGCAGGCAACCACCCGGTTTCCTGCATCGCGTGCAGGCTTTGACCAAAGATTTTGACCGCGAGAAAATAGATCAGCGCTGTCGCGATCGGGAAGAACCACTGGAGCGGTAACCGCCGCGAAAACCCGATCAGCACCACACCGATCACCGCCAGCACCGCAAGCGCGCCTCCCACGCCCAGCCAAAAGTCGGCCGGACTCAAACCCGCTGCCAAGCCCCAAAAAAAGACGACTGTTTCTCCGCCCTCGCGAAGCACAGAAAGAAAGGCTAGCAGCCCAAGGCCAAAGAAACTTCCTTTCGCCGCTATGCTCGACATTTGGTCTTTGACGTACTTGTTCCAGTCACGAATCTGGGCTTTGCCGTGCAGCCACACACCCACCGACAGCATCAAGACGACGGCGACCAAACCCGAAACCGCCTCGACGACGTGCACGGTGAACTCACTGCTCAGGGTTGCGACAAAAGTCGACACGACACCGGCGATGCCGATGGCGACGGCCAGCCCGAGGCCCGCTCCCGTCCACACCCAGGCTTTTCCACTTTTTTGTTCGGCTTTGTTCAAGAACGACACCAGCGCCGCGATCACCAGCAGGGCTTCGAGGCCCTCCCGAAACAGGAGAAAACCGACATCCCACGCCGAATACACCACCGCACCTTCCATCCTTGACCTCCCGATCTTTATGCCCGTAAGTCTATGATAGAAAGAGTCAGGTATGTCAAGGGTTGTTTGGCATTAACACGGGCGGTCGTGAGTGCTTGCGGAAGAAAAGGAACTTGTCGACGGTCGAGATCAGCATGACCACGGCGGTGAAGATTTCCATGCTGGTTACCACCAGCGAGTTTTCCCAGCCAGGCAGGCGGAGGAAGACCAGAATCTCGGCCGCGAAGAGAACCATGAGCACAAACAGGCTGGCCTTTCCCAAGAACGTGGTTTCCACAACGCGCTTGTGATGGGTCGCCTGCAGCCAAGCCAGCCCTCCCACCTGAAATCCCAGCCGAAAGACGATGGTGGCCAGCAGCCAGAGCGGCAGCACGCCGGTGGCGCCGAGCACCAAGGCCAACGAAAAAACAATGAGGTAATCGGTCGAACTGTCGAGGACCTTGCCGAGTTGGGTACCCCAGCCGAAGGTTCGTGCCAAGAACCCGTCGGCCAGATCGGTGAGGAAGGCTGTGGCGATGTACACCACCAGCGGAACGGCGAGTTCGGTAAGCTCACGCGCCAACAGGAAAAGCGTCGCCATCACCGGCAGGCTCGTCAAACGGTAGAGCGTCAACAGGTTGGGAACGCCGATCCGGGCCAGTGGAGTGCCGTCGAGCCGCTTGTGGTCGCCCCGAATGCTCCAAAGCGCGAACAAAAGCACCAGGTGGTACGCAAGATGAGCCGGTACAAACACCTGAACCACCGAGACCGGCAACTGGTAGGCCCAAACGAACGCTCCAAAAATCAGGCCCTGCAGCAAACCCAGCAGGACCAGGACGGCCAAGAGGCGCTTTTCGAACGACGTCAAAACCATGGAAACACCTTAGTCGGACTGACCTGAGTTGACAAGGGGCCACCCGGGGGTTAGGCTTTTCCTATGGGCTGGGCCAATCGCATCACGCTTTTCCGCATCGCACTGGCTCCCGTCTTTGCTGCCCTGTTCAGCGCCCTCGGTGTCTTTCCCACGCAAAAAGTTACCTTGCTTGCTGCCCTTTGGCTGGTCTTTCTGATTTCGGAGAGTTCCGACGTTGTGGATGGCTGGGTGGCGCGCAAGTTTGGCGAAACCAGCGACCTCGGCAAGCTTCTCGACCCTTTTTCCGACGTTCTCAGCCGCCTGACCTTGTTCCTTTGTTTTCTCCTGGTCGGCTGTGTACCGCTCTGGTTCTTTCTCGTGGTCCTCTACCGGGAGCTTTCCATGACGTTTTTAAGAACCCTCCTGATGCAAAAGGGGGTTGTCCAGGCGGCCTCTTCTGGGGGCAAGACCAAAGCGGTGCTTTATTTCCTGGTGTCGCTGGTGGGGATGTTGGCGCTGGTTGACCCCGTTTGGGCGACCCAGCTTTGGTGGTTCTGGGGCTATCAGGTGTTGCTTGTTGCCGCCGCCGCTGTCTCGCTGTTCAGCTTTTGGCAATATTTTCAGATCTACCGGAAGGCCACATGACATTAACCCTCGACGCCATTGCTTCCCGGTTGGCCGGGCTCGAAGAGACCCTGATCTACAAACTGCTCGATCGTGCGCAGTTTGCCACCAACGCCGAAGCTTACGTCCCGGCCAAAAGTGGCTTTGCCCCTGTCGAAGCCAGCAGCCTGTTTGAACTGCGCCTCTACCATCAGGAAAAACTCGACGCCAAGTTCGGTCGCTACCTGATTCCCGAAGAGCGGCCGTTCTACCTGGGCCTTCCCAAGCCGCGGCGCTTGCCACCGCAGGGAAGGTGGCCTTTTCCGTTGCAGGATCTCGAGACCGTCAACGTGACCGGCGCTATCCGCGAGGGTTACCTGGGGTTGCTGGGTCAGCTTTGCGGCACCGGCGACGACGGTCAGTGGGGCTCGGCCGTCGAGCACGATGTGATCTGTTTGCAGGCCTTGGCGCGGCGCATCCATTTCGGCGCCTTGTTCGTGGGTGAAAGCAAGTTCAACGAGGACCCCGACAAGTTCCGGCGCTTGGTCGATACCGGCGACGACGACGGGCTGATGGCCGCTATCACCCGGGCCGAGGTCGAGGAAAGGGTGCTCGCCCGCGTTCGGGCCAAGGTGGTCGCCGTGCAATCGGTGTCGGACCCCGGTCTGAGGCGCCTGGTGGAGCCTGAGTTGCTCGTTGGTTGCTTCCGCGATGTGATTATTCCGCTGACAAAGGAGGGCGAAATCCGCTTCCTTCATCAGCGGGTGCTGCTGTAGCCGCGTTAGTCCTTGAAGGCTCCCCACGAAAATCTGAGCCCGTATTCGGGATACCATTTCGATACAAAACCGTCCCCGGTTCCCACCGTGGCCATGGCCACCAGGCTGCCTACGGCGCCGACTTTGAACCAAGGAAACAACAAGATTCCCAATTCGGCATCGACAGCTCCCAGCACCGAGAATCCGGCGTTGTGAACCGGGCGGGAGGAGCCGGGTGCCGTCGTCACCCAGTCGAGGCCGCCGGCGCCGAGCCGGAAGTCGCCCATGAACTGGATCAACCGGAAGTCAACCAAGAGTCCGCGCATCACGCCGCCGAAGCCTCCATAGAGTGCCGTCACCGGATCGGTGAGCCCCGAGGCGGTGGCCGTCAACCGGGTCGAGAACAGGCCCACGCCGAAGCCGCCGATCAGGCCGTTTTCCGCGTCGCCTCCGTAACCCTGGCTGGTAATGGTGTTCAACACCCCCACGGGAACCTCAAGGTACGAATTGGGCAGGGGATTCGAATACTGGACCGAGCCGGCGCCTCCGGCAAAAACCGGAAAAGAAACCACAGACGCGAGGATGAGTAGGGCAACAGCTCGAAACATAGGAACTCCTTATGCGAACCAACATAGTCCAATCCTCTCAACCTTTCCAGACAGGCACCGACAATCAAAGGGGAGAAGCCATGCAGCTACGCTACAACGCCCCGGTGACCTTCAGTTTTGCCCTCATCTGTGTGCTCGTCATGCTTCTCGACCAGTACGTGTTCCCCGGCTTTGTCGGCGCCTACCTCAGCGCGCCGGGGGCCGACTTCAACCCCACGTCGCCCGCCCACTACTTCGCCATTCTTCTGTACGTCTTCGGCCACGAAAGCTGGACCCACTTGGGCAACAACTTCCTGTTCCTTTTGTTGCTTGGTCCGATCCTGGAAGAAAAATACGCCCCCAAGCCGTTCCTGATGATGCTGCTCACCACGACCATCGTGACGGGCATTTTCAACATTCTGCTCAAACAGCCACCGCTGGTGGGCGCGAGCAGCCTGGTGTTCATGATGATCATGCTGGTGAGTTTCGCGCGGACCAAGGCCGGCGACGTGCCGGTCAGCTTCATCCTGATCTTTGTGCTGTTCCTGCTGGCGGAACTCACGCGGGGCGCCCAAAACAGCAACCCCGCCGTGTCGAACCTCGCCCACATCATCGGGGGCGTGTGCGGCACCATCTTCGGCTTTTTGAAGATGGCTGCCGGAGCCCAGGAAGCAGCGCCGGCGGGACCGCCCCCCGGCTCACCGCCTCCCCGAAGCTGAAGCGCCCCAAACTACGGCTTCAGCGTTCTCCACACGATTCCTGCACCCGCGCCAGCATCGTCGTACATCCGCACGAACTTGGCCGAATCGGGGGCCGACGGGCTGTTTGACACGATCCAGAACTTGACGGGCGCAGGCCCGGCAGCCGGCGCCAAGCCCACCTCAACCACGCCGTAGTTCATTTCGGCGACAGACTTGAGCGACTGCGCCGTATGGTTGCCAATGTTCGTTTTGCCTGCCAGCAGCGAGAAGATGCTGTACGAGCTCTGCGCCGTGTCGTCCTGGTTGCCGATGCCCGACGAGACGAACTCTTCAATGCGCGCCCCGTTTGGACCGGTGACGCGGTTGAGCATGCCCACGTGCACGTCGCCACCGAGGGCGAACATGCGGCCTCCGGTGGAAGCTTCCCACGCCGCCGTCTGGTCGAGCAGGTTGGCCACCTCGGGGCGGGAACCCTGCCACTTCAGTTTGTCGCGGAAGTCGTCACCCAGCCCCAGCGAACGCGGGCCCGAGCGCTCGTAGCTCAGCCAGTCGACAACCCAGCCAGCAGTATCGCCCAGCGGCACTTCGAGCCCCAGAAAAGCCGTGGGAGCCTTGCCCAGGCTTTGGTACCACGCGTCGATGGCCTTGGCCTGCGCCGCGCCCAGAATCGGGTGCTGGTCGGGAGCCTTGCCCACATCGCGCTGACCACGGAGGTCGGGCACAAAGAAGGCCGTTTTGCCGAAGCGGAAGTCGAACCAGCCCAAGCCTTGGCCGGCAGGCAACTCCACCCGCGGGGCGCTGAACGCCTGGAACTCGCGGTTAACCGACTCGGCCACCTTGCCCACCCACTCCACCGGCGGGTCCGTGCGGTCCTCGGCCACCGAGCCCCAGCCGTCGCGGATCTCGTGGTCGTCCCACATCATGAGGCTGGGAACCGAGGCGAGCACCTTTCGCATCGAAGGGTGGTTCCAGAAGCGCACGTAGTTGTCGCGGTAGAGCTGGCGCGCCTTGGCTTCTTGCACCTTCAAGGCAGCCGGGTCGTCCTTGATCTGGACCCATTGCTCTGGCGAGGGCAGGGCGCCGAAGAACTGCTTGTCGTTGTACAGCTGGTCGCCCAGCAGCAGCAGGAAGTCAACGTGCTCGCTCTGGCTTTGGCGGGCCAGCGTTTCCCACAGCACGAAGCGTTCCTTGAGCACGACGCCGCCGTAATAGTCGTTCGGGTCTTCCGAAAGCGGCTTGTGGCAACTGGCGAAAGCAAACCGCAGCGCCGTGTCGGTGCCGTCGGCCGGGAAGGTCGTGAACGAGCACCAGGGCAACAGCGCCGTGGCGACCAGGCTCTTGCCGCCCGCATCGACGATGTCGTAGGTGTATTTGGTAGCTGGAGTTAAGCCAGTGATCAGGGTGGAACCGGTGCCATCGGCGGCAGCCGTCATCGTCAGCGGCACGCGGGCGGCCTCCTTGCCATCGGGGCCCTTGACCACCACGGTGCCTTGGGTGTCGGCGGCGGCCAACGCCCAAACCGCCATATGATCGGAACCCGGGTTGCCCAGGACCGGACCGAGCACCAGCGAGCCGTCGAGCGTGGCATCCTGCCAGGCTGCGTCAGCCTTGGCCACCGGAGTGCCTTCCACGCCGGCAAAGTTGCCGTCGGCCGGGGTCAGGTTGGGGCTGAGAAACTGGTCATAAACAAACAGGGCCCCCAAGGCCAGCCCGACCACCAGGCCTGCCCACGACGCGACCAGCACGAAGGCTTCGACCAGCGAGGCGAAACCCAACACCATCAGCAGAATCTGGTACTCGGTGCTGTAGGTGGTGGCCTTGGACCACAGGGGTTCCAGCGTGACCAGCAGGGGGAGCACGACGAGCGCGGTGCGGAAGACCATGGCCGTAGGGCGGGAATGCCGGCCCACCGTGTCGGACTTGCGCCGGGCGACCCAGAGGTCGGCCGCTTCCTGCAGGGCCAGGAAAACGAAAAACACCCAGCCGAAGCCGTGGAACAGCAAGAGGCCCAGAGCCAGGGACCAAGGGGCCAACCGGGAAGCCAGCCGAGCGGTGGGGCCTTCGGGCAACACCCATTCGGCCAGAATCCATAAGATCAGCCACACGGCCGATGCGATCAGGTTTACCAGTCCAACTTCCCAGACCAAGCCGGCCGCGGCCACAACCAGCAGCCAGCGCAGAATATCCACCATACAACCTCCCGGGACCCTTGGTCCGTCCTTGTATTCTGGACGCGAGGCGGGAATTCGGCAAGCTGAACCGGAGTTTCTTACTGGTAACTAATATAGACAGGTCGGGGCGTCAAGCTCATCACCTGCGCCGGGGTCAGCAACGGGATATCCATGCCGTTGGTCTTCCAACTCTTGCTCAGAAACAGTTTGAAGCCTTTCACCGGTAGATTCTTCATGCCGGCCAGGAACTTGTAGGTGTCGAGCTTGAGCTGTGGCGGCCCGAACCCGTCGGCGTGGTGCACCAAATCGACCAGCGGAAAGTCGGCGCGCACCGCCTCGCGGTTCGAAATCATCTTGGCGTGGAACTGATGCAGGATGAGCATGCGCTTGCCCGGCAGTTGGTTCTGCTCCAGGTAGTCGTTCATCATCTGCTCGGCCTTGTTGACGTCGTCGGCACGGATGGTCCCCAGTTCTACGCCCGGGTTGGGGGTCTTCCACTCCGGGTCGATGGCCAGGTGGACGTTGGGGTAGGCGAGCCAGCGAAGCATGGTCTTCATCGCCGCCTCGATGCTGTACTTGCCCAGTTGGTGATCCAGGATGACCACCATGTCGTTCTTGGCAGCAAACTCGATGTACTTCAGTACGGTTGCGTCGGTGAGCATGCCTACGTTGGCGTCGGGATAGCACGTGGCGTAGATCAGATGGAATGCCGGTACCACCTTGACACCGTCCGAAACGGCCTCCCAAGTCTTCACCGTGGCATCGAGCTGGAGTTTCGTCGCCTCGATGCTCTGTTCACCTAGAATGCCCATCTTGCGGCTGGAAGGTTGGCCATAGAAGGCGACCACCATCTGGCCGTCGAGCACGCTGGCCGGGTGAAACAGCCGGTTCCAGTCGTCCACCCACGCAGGCAGACCCTTGCGCGGGGGGGTGGCATGTTGGGCGTCTTCTACCAGCAGAGGGCTGCGAGGGTCGGCATTTTGCGACAAAAGAAGGGGTGAGGCCAGCAGCAGGCCGGTCAGGACGAGCAGGGTGCGGAGAAGGCGCATAAAGACTCCCGGATTGGACTGTCTAGATCATCGGCGCGAGGGGGGTCAAATCTTCACCCAAACCCGGATTTCCTCTACAATGGCACCCCGAGGCCCCCATGACCGACAAGCTAGAAGCCCGTGAACGCCGCTACCAAGAGGTCGAGAAGCTCCTTTCTGACCCCGGCGTCACCACTGACCAGAAACGCTACCGCGAACTCAGCCAGGAGTTTGCCGACTTGTCCGAGATCGTGCAGGCCTGGCGGGCGCACCAGAAGCTGGCGAACGACCTGCAGGATGCCCTCGACCTGGTCGACGCGGAGTCCGACGTCGAGATGAAGGCGATGGCGCGCGAAGAGGCCAAGACGCTCGAAAAGGCCCTCGAAGACAGCGAAGGCGCGCTCAAGAGCCTGCTGATGCCGCGTGACCCCCTCGACGCCAAGAACATCATCATGGAAATCCGGGCCGGCACCGGCGGCGAGGAAGCGGCCCTGTTTGCCGGCGACCTGTACCGGATGTACACCCGCTTTGCCGAAGTCAAACGCTGGAAGTGCGAGGTGCTCGAGGCCAACCAGAGCGACTTGGGCGGCTTCAAAGAAGTGATCTTCAGCATCAGCGGCAAAGGCGTTTACGGGCAGATG
This sequence comes from Spirochaetales bacterium, assembly GCA_037142615.1. Classification (GTDB taxonomy): domain Bacteria; phylum Spirochaetota; class Spirochaetia; order JABEVK01; family JABEVK01; genus JAIFLN01. The sequence goes on from JBAXAI010000013.1 coordinate 50,670, forward strand.
CGCTACGAATCGGGCGGTCACCGCGTGCAGCGCGTGCCGGTCACTGAGGCCAATGGTCGCATCCAGACCTCAGCCGCCACGGTGGCGGTGCTCCCCGAGGCCGAAGAAACCGACGTCGTGATCAACGACCGCGACCTCAAGATCGATGTGTTTCGCTCGTCGGGCCCCGGCGGCCAGTCGGTCAACACGACCGACTCCGCCGTGCGCATCACCCACCTTCCCACGGGCACGGTCGTCACCTGCCAAGATGAAAAGTCGCAGCTCAAGAACAAGGTGAAGGCCATGAAGGTGTTGCGCTCGCGCATCCTCGAGGCCGAGGCCCAGAAGGCGGCTGCCGCGATGTCAGCGCTCCGCAAGGACCAGGTGGGTTCGGGTGACCGCAGCGACCGCATCCGCACCTACAATTTTCCGCAGAACCGGCTGACCGACCACCGTGTGAACCTGACGCTTTACAACCTGGACCGCGTCATGGACGGCAGCCTCGACGAGATCATCGACGCGCTCAAGATCGACGCGCAGAGCGCCCTGCTGCAAGAGGCGACTTGACCGTTCGGGACGCCTGGAGGCAAGGGGTCGAGGCGCTCCGGAAGGCCGAAGTGCCCACCGAAAGCCCCGACCTCGACGCCCGTGTTCTGTTGAAACATCTGCTGGGGACCGACCTCACCGGCCTCTTGTCGCGTTACCCCGAGCCCTTTTCCGACGAACTCCAGGCGCCATGGCTCGCGCTGCTTGGGCGTCGCGCGGGCGGTGAACCTGTGGCCTGGCTGGTGGGCAAGCAAGAGTTCATGGGCCTCGATTTTGTTGTGGGGCCTGGAGTTCTCGTGCCCCGCGCCGATACCGAAACCCTGGTGGAGGCAGCGCTGGAGCTGCTGGGCCCCGTGGTGTCGGCGGCCGAACTGGCCCCGGTGCGAGTGGTGGATGTGTGCACCGGCAGCGGTTGCGTGGCGCTGAGCCTTGCGGCGCTCACCCCGTCGCGGCTGCGACTGCAGGTTACAGCTACCGATCTGTCGGGCCAGGCGCTCGGGTACGCCTTCCGAAACGCCCAGCGGCTGTTGCCCACCGGGCCCCACGTCGAGTTTGTGGCCACCGACCTGCTCGAAGGCCTGGCGGGGCCGTTCGACCTGATCGTGAGCAACCCCCCCTACCTGACCCCGGACGAAACCGGTGACCGGGTGGGGGCAGGCGGCTGGAAGGAGCCGGCGTTGGCACTTGACGGCGGGGGCAAGGACGGGCTGGCGCTTATTCGGCGCCTGACTCAGCAGGCTGCCGGGCTTCTCGGGCCAGGAGGCTGGCTGCTGGTCGAAGCCGCCGACGCCCAAATGGAGGCGATGGAGGGCATTTTCCGTGAAAACGGGCTTGGTCCCTTGCGCGAATGGAAGGACCTCGCCGGCCAGCGGCGGGTTCTCGGTGGACAGGCTACAGCTCGACGTGACCCTCTCGGATCGCCCACGCACTGAGCTCCGTGGCCGTACGGGTCCCTGACTTTTTCATCAGCGCGGACCGGCACTTCTCGACCACTTTGACGCTCAAGCCCAGTTCGAGCGCGATTTCCTTGTTGATACGCCCTCGGAACAGGCCGTCGAGAACACGGCGTTCCCTCTCGGTGAACAGAAGGGTCTCCGATTGCCAGACCGTGACCAGCACGTGCGCCACCTCGGAACTGATATAGCGCTGTCCGGCAAGCAATTGCGTCACGGCTGCGACGAGCGAACCGGGAAACGTCGTCTTGAGCTGCCTCGCCAGCGTGACACCGTCGGACTCTTCGGAAGTGCTGATATCGACGAGGGCAAGGTCGAAGGCGCAGGCCCGAACCTGCGACAAGAAATCGGCCACGTTACCGCTCTCGGCGACCACCTGCACATCTTTGAGCCCCAGGAGGATGGACTTGATTCCCTCACGAACGATGCCGTGATCATCAAACAGGGCGACGCGACGCACTCCGGTCGTTCCTTCGTTCATGGTCCCACTCTAGTTCAACCCAGCCCCGGCCGCACGCCAAACCGACTGGAATCGCACTCTCCTTGCCCCCATAATCAGGGCATGGATATCGGAACTCTCAGCCTGGTCGCCGTTCTGCTGCTTGCGGTTCAAGTGTTGGCGCTAGCGGCCCTTTGGGACCGCCAGAAAGCCTATCCGGGCCACGGCTGGTGCATACTCGGGCGGGCCGCCAACCTGTTGGCGTTTCTGTTCGCGTACTTGCGCGTCGTTCCGGAATGGACCTCGTGGGCTTCGTTGTTCGGCATGTTGCTCTTCTTGCTGGGCGATGCCGGAGTTTGGATAGGCACTGCCCGTTTTTTCGGCCGAAAAGTACCTTGGCTGCCGACCATAGCCCTGATTGCTGCCTCGGCGGTCGCCTTTTTGTACTGGACTTTCGCCGACGATGGGGTTGCCCAGCGCCGAGTCGTACTCTACGTGGTGGCCGCTTCGTTCAGTGGCGCTGTCGTCTGGACCACCTTGAGGTGGTCAGCCGCTGCCGAGCGGCGGCCCGCACTGCTCCTGGCCTGGGTCGAGGGGGTGCAGGCGACGGCACTTCTGGCAGCCTCGCTGCTGGTGTTCGGCACGGCCCAGAATAGTTTGGAGCTGGCGCCCTCGTTGTCGTCGGTGCTGGCCCAGTTAACGACCTTGGTCCTGTCCACTTTGGCCAGCTTCGCCCTCGTCTTGTTGATCAACCGCCGGCTGATCGGCGAGGCAAGCGCCGCGAGCAGATCCTTGGCTGTCACCACGGCGCGCTTTGAGCGGGCCATCCGGGGTACCTCTGACGGGATCTGGGACTGGAACGTCGTCACCGGCAGCGACTACCACTCCCCTCGCTATCACCAGCTTTTGGGGTTTGAGGAAGGCGAAGTTCCGCCGACGTCCGACGGCTTCGAAGCGTTGGTACACCCCGACGACCTCCCGAGGGTCAACGCGGCCCAAAGGGACCATCTGGTCGACCACCAACCCTACGCCATCGAGTTCCGCATGCGCCACCGTTCGGGCGACTGGCGATGGTTCCTGTCCCGGGGGCAGGCGGAGTGGTCTCCTGACGGCGAGCCGTTACGGATGTCTGGCTCGCTCACCGACGTCACCGAGCGGCGAAGGCTCGACAGCGAGATCGACAAGCTTCTGGCCGAAAAAGAGCTCCTGCTGCAGGAAGTCCACCACCGCATCAAGAACAACATGTTGACCATGAGCTCTCTGCTGACTCTACAGAGCCAGGCGGCGTCCGAGCCGGCTACGTCGCACGCGCTGGGCGAGGCGGCCCAACGCCTGCGCAGCATGCTGATCCTTTACGAGAAACTGTTCTTCGCGCACGACTATGAGTCGGTGTCTATGGCCGAATACCTGCACGATCTGGTAGAGCAAAGTCGCCGAGTCAGCGGGCGCGGCGCCGAGTTCGACGTTGACTACCAGTTGGGCGACCTGGTTCTCGACGCGTCGCGGGCCCTGAGTGTCGGCATCCTCGTGAACGAACTGGTCGACAACGCCTTCAAGTACGCCCGGACGGCCGCTGGACGGCCCCGGCTCACCCTGGAAATCCACTCCCTTGCCGACCGGGCTTTCGTGGTCGTCGCCGACAACGGCGCAGGCTTTTCGGAAGCCAACCCCTCTTCCACCGGCTTCGGCCTGACCTTGACCCGGCAAATCGCCGACAACCTCGGTGGCGAGCTCAGGCTCGACGCCTCCGGTGGTGTCCGGTGGACTCTCGAGTTCGGGGCGTCCCCTATTGTTGTGCCTACTTGATCCGGTAGAGTTCCAGGTTGTTGTCGAGCAGGTCGGTAAACGCCAGAAACTGGCTGTCGGCCGAAAAGGCCAAGCCGGTGGGCTGGTTGCGTCCCCACACCGTGGCTACCACGTTCCCCGTGGCATCGAGCAGCGAGACCTGCCCAAAGTCGGGCCCGGGCAGCTGGTAGTCCACCGCGTTGTTCTTGCCCCGGGTGGCAAGGGCAGCCCACTTGCCATCCGCCGAGACGGTCATGGCGTGCGGGTTGGAACCAACTGAGAGTGTCGCTTTCAACTTTTTGCTGGACAACGAATAAACCAGCAACTGAGCCGAGCCCATGTCACCCACATACAGGGTGTCGCCCAAAGCTGCGACGGGCCGTGGTGCGGATCCTGCTGCCCAAGTTTCCTTAACCTTCCACGTAGCGGTGTCGACGAGCGCCAGGCGGCCCGAATCGAAAAGGGCTACGTACAGGGTCTTGTCGTCGCCCGAGACACCCCGGGGAGCGTTGCCCAGGCTCGTCGAAACCAACACCTTATGGGTTGATGGGTCGATCGAAACCAGCGCTCCGCTATCGGCGTTGTAGAACCCGGCTCGGCCGGTGCTAGGCGGCACGAAGTAGGCATTGCCACCCCCCGTAAGGGGGATATTCCCTTTCCAAGACAGGGCTTTCGCGTCGAAGATCTGAAGGTTGCCATCGGTTTCGAGGGCCCAGATTTCGCCCTGGGCGTTGCGCCACTGCACATCGGTGAACCCACCGGTCCCCGAACTGGGAACTAGCTTGCCGGCGAGCTTGAGGCTGGGCACGTCGTAGATTTCGATCGTAGCCTCGGCGGCCAGCGCGACCAGAAGTTTTTTGCCGTCGGGCGAAAAGGCCAGGCTCCGGGGGGAACGCCCTGTGGCACCTTCGCCGACAAGGCTGAGCAACGAAGTCCGAGGCTCGAGCTTCGCCTGGACCTGCGGCATTCCATCCTTGACGTCGAGCTGCAGTCCAAGCGGTTGACGATCAGGAGCCGAGAGGTTGATTCGGACCTTTCCGGGGGCAAACTGGTACAAGCGGTTGCCGTCGGCGCGGCTGGCGTAGGTCAGCCGTTCGCCCTGGCGGAAAACTTCGTAGTCGCGGGGGAAGACCTTGAAGACCACGCCCACCTGAGCCGAAGCCCCCCACGTGGTACCCGCCACCAGCAGAAGAAGAAGCCACTTTTTCATGGCGAACACCTTATCACCTGCGGGGTTTCTTTTCCACTGTCAACCGATGGAGCAGTGCCTGCGCCTGCTCGTTGTCAGGACCGAGTTCGAGGGCTGCTGCGCAATCCGCCAACGCATCGTCCAGCCTGCCTGACTCCGCATAACTTTCGGCGCGCAGTAGCAGAACCTCCTGCTGGTACGGCTGGAGTTCCAGACTGCGGGTAAAGTCGGCGGCAGCAGGCCCAAACTCATCGAGCGAGTGCCTCACGGTGCCGCGGTAGAAGAACGCCTTGGAGTTTTGGGGGTCGGCCGTGATAGCCCGGTCGAAGTCTTCGAGCGCGTTTTCGTAGAGCGACTCCGAGAAATAGGCCATGCCCCGGTGCACCAGCACCAGCGACTGCACAAACGGTTGCGGCGCGAGCTTCAGGATGGCCGAGTAGAGGTTGATGGCCTTCTTGTACTTGTTGCGGTTGTGAGCGGTCAGCGCGTCGAGCAGCGCCTGGTCGAGGTTGTCGATGGTGGGGTGGTGCTCTTCCGCCTCCGGCTCGCGGGGCTGCTCACCACCATCCTGGAGGGTGGCCAGATAATGGTGACGCCGTTTGTCGAGCTCATGGTTGAGCTGCCGCTGGTACTCGCGGATCTCCTGGAAGATGATGTCCGACAGCGTGAGGTTGGCGTTCAGCGCCGCCATCTTGCGTTTGAGAGGTTGGTCGAAGGGCAGGAACTTCGACTTGTAAATCAGCTCGTGCTCCACCTCGGCCCACGCGTCCTGCAAAATGGTGCGCACCTGGATTTCGCAGGGCAGGGGCGGGCTCAGGGCCAGCTTGTCGATCAGGTCGGACGGTAGCGCGACCAGAAAGTGCGTCGAATCGTAACCGAACTCCTTGAAGCTCTGCACGGCGCCTTTTTTTTCTTCTTCGAGCACTTCGAAGTTCCGTCGGATCAGCTCTTCGATGCGCTTGAGGTCTTCCAAAAACGGGCAGACCAGCCGGATGCCGAGCACATCGTGCACCTGCACCCTCTCGGGCGAAACGCCGTGGCGGATCTTTTTGAGCACTTTGTCGAACCAGCTTGGGAAGCTCTTGACGCGTACCTTGATGCCGGCGTGCAGGCCCTCAGCCTCGAGCCAGGTTCGAAAACGAAGCTCCAAGTCCTGCAGGATGAGCTCGTAGAGGCGTCGGTCGGCCTCGTACTGCCGCTCCAACACCTTGCGGTTGGGGAGGCTCACGCGAACCCCAGCTCTTGGAGGGCCTGGATGCTTTGGGCCGACGAAGTGTGCAGCACGAACACCCCACCGGCGTCTTCCCAGGGGGCCTGAAGCTTCAAACGGTCGTCGACGAGCACCATGGTCTGGCCGAGTTCGAGCGTCGCATCGGCCACCAGCGCTTTTTCGCGCGACAGACAGCAGACCACCTCGACTTCCGCGCCGAGCTCGCGCGCGCACCAGGCCCGCTTCTGCGGTTCGGCCCAGTTGCCCCTCGGCAGTCCGGTGAGTATCGTCGGTGCGAACCTCCGGCTGAACTCCCACAGGTCGCGGCCGTCGGCCATCCAGGGCAGGGTGTCGTAGAAGCCGGCAGCGCGGGCCAGCGCGGGCCACATCGCCTTGTCGCCCAGTTGTTCCGGAGTCTTTCCGGTCACCCGGACGACCCCCGCGTCGAAATCGGCCAGGACCCCGTCGAGGTCCAAGAACAACCGGTAACTTGTCTTCATGACAACATTGTAACCCGGAAACTCGGGCTGGAAAGGTAAAAGTACGCCACGCTGCTCCAGTCGTCGTCGAAGCGCTCAAAAATCGCCCCGGGCATGGTCCGGTCGAGGCGCACGCCCAGGCCGTTTTGCCACACGTCGAGGCCTTGGTCGAGCATCGAGGCGATACCTGCCGGGGGCGCGTTGCCGATCTGCTGGATGCAGACCCGGATATCGGTGTCGAACCACACCGGGTCGGGGCCGTGGAACCGGTAGAACGCGTAGCGGCCTGCTTCTTCGTCGGCCTCGAGGCAACCCTGCCATTGGTGGGCAAACACCCCCTGGCCCCAGCCGGTGCCGATGTAGTCTTCGACGCCGGTGCCTGCGAGTGTGGGGTAGGTGCCATCGCCGTCGATCCAGCACTTGAGCTCGCCTTCGCCCCACCAGGTGCCTTTCATCCTGGGGTTGACGGTGACGCCGAAGCTGGCCCCCAGGTAGCGGCCTTGGCCTTGGATCAGCGGCAGAATCGTGTAGTCGACCATCGGCGTGGTGGCCCTCTCGCGGCGGTACAGCGCGTGAAAGTACAGCGCTTCGGGGCCCAGTTGGTCGCCCTGTGTAAAGTCAACCTGGTAAAACAGTTGCCCCTCGGTGACCGTGGCGCTTTCGTTGGTGACGGTGATCTTCATGCCGGTGCGGAACGGCATCGGAAGCACGCAGTTGAAGCTGCGGCCCTCGGGGTTCGAAAAGAATGCGTTCTCCATGGGCACCAGCTTGCCGGTGTTGCAGCAGAAAAAGTCGCCCAGAGGAACCGAAACGGCCGGGGTGGCCTCGCCGTCCCAGAAGCATTCCAGGCGCAGCGCGCGCAGCATCTCGGGGTTGTCACGCGTTTCGAAGGTGATCCACAGCCGTCGCACGACTCCGCTGCCTTGCGCCTCGGCCAGCACGTGGCTTTCGCCAGGGCCCAGGTTGGGGCGGCAGGGTGCTCCCTTGCGGCCTTTCCAGGCCTGCGCCGCCGCGCCTTTTTCGGCACGCGGGTTCTCGGCGTTGGCCCAGCGGGTGAACACCCCGGCCGGTTTGTGGAACAACTCGTGGCCTGACATGGTGGCCTCCCGTCAGACTCTCGGGTCGAACCCCTTGGCCTGTCAAGAAGTCCCGGGCTATTCTCGCCGCATGAGTCCACCAAGGGTCACGATGAAAAGTCTGGCGGCAGAACTGGGGGTTTCGCGCTCCACCGTGTCGTTTGTGCTGGGCGGCGAGGCCGACAAACGGCGCATTCACCCCGATACGGCCCAAAGGATCTTGCTCCGTGCCACCGAGCTCGGCTTCCGTCCCGACTACTTTGCGCAGGCCTTGAACACGCGCCGCACCGGGTCGATCGGCTTGGTGTTTCCCGACGTGCACGAGGCCTACATGTCGCAAATGGTGCGAGGCATCGACGAGGTTCTGGGGCAGCACAGCGCTCTGATGGTGCTCACCTCGAGCCGGCTGGACCGGGTTGTGGAGCGGCGCAACGTCGAGTCGCTCTTGCACCGGGGCATCGACGGCCTGCTCGTGGTGCCCTGCGCCGACTTCCGGGGCACGGTCAGCTCGGTTTCTCCGCTTTCGGACGTGTTGAGGCAAGCGGGCGTACCCGTGGTGGCGATCGACCGGGTTCCCGCTGGTTGGGTGGGCGATTGCGTGGTTCAGGACGACCAGGCGGCAGCGCGGCGCATCGTGGAGCGCCTCTTGAACGGTGGCGCGCGGCGGGTGGCCCTCGTGTCGTTTGACCTGGAGGCCTCGAGCTTGGACCATCGCCGCCAGGGCTATCTCGAGGCCCTGGCGGGCGCTGGGTTGGAGCCGGATCCGAGGCTCAGTGTGCTTCTGACCGAGGTTAACCCTGCGTCGACCGATCTTTCGCGCTCAGTTTCCCGCTTGCTCGCGTTGCCACCCGACGAGCGGCCCGACGCCTGGTTTGTCACCACCGCCGGGTTGGCCTACCGCACGCGCGAAGTGGTGGCCCAGCAGCAAGGCTTTCCCCCGCCAGGGATGGCCCGCTTTGGAGCCGACCCGGCGTATCACCCCAGCGGAATGTATTCGGTGGTTCAGCCGCACCAGGCTTTGGGTCGCCGGGCCGCGGAATTGCTGTTCCAGCGTTTGCGTGACCCTTCGGGACCGCCGGTGCAGGACCTCGTTGCAACCAGTTGAAGTTTGAGTTGACGGGTCAGCTAACCTAGGTTAGCATGAACCGAGGATGAACAGAAAATGAAACGCAGCGAACTCAACACCCTTCTCAGGAAGGGGCAAGCCTTTTTCGACCAGCATCAGTTCCGGCTTCCCGTGTGGGCCGCCTGGAGCCCCACCGACTGGAAGAAGCTCGGGGCACCCGGACAGGAGATCCGCAGCTGCCAGTTGGGGTGGGACCTCACCGACTTTGGTTCGGGCAACTTCGCCGAGCGGGGGCTGTTCCTGTTCACCGTGCGCAACGGCGGACCCGGAAGCGACAAAACCTACGCCGAAAAAATCATGATCGTCGGCGAGGGCCAAGAAACCCCTTGCCACTTCCACTTTCAAAAGACCGAAGACATCATCAACCGCGGTGGCGGCGTGCTGGTGCTGCAACTCTGGAACTCGACTCCGCAAGGCGAGCTCGCAACTACCGAGGTTCAGGTAAGCGTCGATGGAATCCGGCGCACGCTTCCGGCCGGTGCCTTTGTGCGCCTGACGCCGGGCGAAAGCATCTGCCTCGAAACCGGCCTGTACCACCGGTTTTTCGGCGAAGGCGGCACCGTGCTCGTCGGCGAGGTCAGCCAGGTCAACGACGACCACACCGACAACCGTTTTCTCGAGCCCGTCGGCCGGTTCCCGCAGATCGAAGAAGACGAAGCCCCGTGGCGCCTGTTGGTGTCGGACTATCCCCAATGGGCGTGAAGTTCCGCCTTGCCGGTACCGGCTGTTGCCTGCTCGACATCATTCACAACCGGATGGACTTTGGCTCGCCGCAAATGGCCCGCTACCGGTCCCGTTCACCGGGGGATGGGGGGCTGGAGCCGGGAAAACTTGTCTTCAATGAAGATTTTGAGCGCTTCGCCGGTCAGGAATGCCTGCCTGCCCTCGTCGAACTGACGGGCGGACGCGAGCCCGACGCGCGCAACATCGGCGGCCCCGGCGTGGTGGCCCTCATCCATGCCGCGCAATTGCTCGATCCCGAGCTGTTCGACGTGCAGTTCACCGGAACTCTGGGTCACGACGCCGTGGCGGGTGAAATGGAGCGCCTGCTGGGCCGCACTCCGCTCTCGACCTGGGACTTTCTGAGTCTGCCGGGGGTCACGCCGTTCACCTACGTGCTGTCTGACCCTTCGTTCGATGGGGGGCGGGGCGAGCGAAGCTTTTTGAACAACATCGGCACGGCGGGCCAGTTGCGTCCCCAGCATCTGCCGGCCTCGTTGCTGACCGCCGATCTGGTGGTGTTTGGTGGCACGGGCCTGGTGCCGCAGATCCACGATGCGCTCGATGAGCTGCTGCCCCGCGCCCGCGCCAACGGGGCCTTCACCGTGGTCAACACTGTTTACGACTTTCGCCACCAGAGGCAGGACCCGACGGGGCGCTGGCCTTTGGGCAACAGTGACCGCTCGTACGCCGCCACCGATCTGCTGGTTTGTGACCACGAAGAAGCGCTGCGTCTGGCCGGGGCGTCGTCGATCCCCGAGGCGCTCGATTTTTTTATGGCCAAAGGAGTTGGCGCGGCCGTGGTGACCAACGGGGCCCGCGACATCGAGGTGGCCGTCGGTTCGCCGCGCTACGGCGGGCCAAAGCGCTGGCTCCAGCCGGCCTCGCGCGCCCTTGTCGACGAGCTGGCCCAGCACCCCGAGCGCAAGGGTGACACCACGGGAGCGGGCGACAACTTCGCTGGCGGGGTCATCGTGTCGGTGGCCGAGCAACTGCAGAAGGGCAGGGGCGGGGCCGACCCGGGCACCATCGACCTGGACGAGGCGGTGGCCTGGGGCGCCGTCAGTGGCGGTTGCGCGTGCTTCCACCTCGGCGGGGTGGACTACGAAAGCCACCGGGGCGAAAAGCGGGCCCGGCTGGAACCGTATTTGCAGGCCTACCGGCAAGACCGGAAGAGAGGGTAAGATGCCGCGTTTTGTGCAGTTCGGCGCCGGAAACATCGGGCGCTCGTTCATCGGCCGCCTGTTTGCCGAAGCTGGCTACGAGACGGTGTTCGTCGATGTCGATGTGACGCTGGTGGGCCTCCTCAATGCGCGGGGTTCCTACCCGGTGGTGGTCAAGCAGACTGGCCTGGCCGACGAAGTCCGCACGGTGACCGGGGTGCGGGCCGTGAATGGCCGCGACCTTCCTGCGGTGATTGCCGAAGTTTTTGCCGCCGATTACGCTGCGACCTCGGTGGGGCAGCGGGCGCTGGAGTCGGTGCTGCCCGTGCTCGCCCAAGGCTTGGTGGCGCGCCAGCAGGCCGGCCGACCCGCCCTGACTCTCATCATCGCCGAAAACCTCCGAGGGGGAGCCGAGTTCTTCCGCCAGACGCTGAAAAAGGCGCTCCCGGCCGACTTCCCACTCGAGAGGGCCGTGGGACTGGTCGAAACCAGCATCGGCAAAATGGTGCCGCTCATGCCCCGCGAGGCCCTCGAAGACGACCCGTTGCAGCTGTTCGCTGAGCCCTACGACACGCTCATTGTGGATCGCAAGGGGTTCGCGGGACCTCTGCCCAAGTTAGCCGGACTCAAACCTGTCGACAACGTGCCGGCCTACGTGGACCGCAAACTGTTCATGCACAACATGAGCCACGCCGCCACGGCCTACCTCGGTTACGAGGCCGACCCCTCGTTGGTTTGGGTTTGGCAGGCCCTGGAGCTTCCGCGCGTCGTCGCCGGTGTCGCTCGGGCCCTCGACCAGAGCGCTTCGGCCTTGCTGGCAGCCTACCCCGGGGAGTTCTCTTCGGCGGACTTGAGCGAGCACGCGCGGGATCTGCTGACGCGTTACCGCAACCGGGCCTTGGGTGACACCCTGCACCGCGTGGGCCGCGACCTTGCGCGCAAACTGTCGCGCGACGATCGCCTGATCGGGGCCTGCCTGCTGGCCGACCGGCACGGTTTGCCCTACGACGCCATCGCCCGCGCGGCCGGGGCGGCCCTGAGCTTCGCGGCGCCCGACGAAAACGGCCGGCACCTGCCCGGCGACGAAGCGCTGCGAAGTGCCCTCCTGGCCAGCGGGGCCAAGTCGGTGCTGGCCGGTGCCAGCGGCTTGGATCCCGGGCGACTCCGTGAGGCTGCAGTGCTCGCCGCTTGCCTGAAGGCGCAGGCCTAGCGTGGCCCGCCTCGGTGGACGGGAATGGACGCGTCGTGAGTTGGTGGCGCGGTTTGGCGACCCGGCGCAGGTCGCTGGAATGCGGCCCAGCGTGTTGCGCGGGGGCAACGCTGAGGGCGTCGAAGCGCTCGAGGTTTGGACCGGCAGCGGACTGGCCTTCACCGTGCTCCCGGGGCGGGGCCTGGACGTGGCGAACGCCACGTGGAAGGGCCAGTCGCTGTGTTGGCTCTCACCGACGGGCATTGTGTCGCCCGCCCACGCCGAGGAACCCGACGCCGGCTGGCTGCGCAGCTTTGGCGGGGGCCTGTTGGCCACCTGCGGTTTGAGCAACGTGGGGCCCCCCGTGGCCGAGCGGGGAAAAGCTTACGGGCTGCACGGCCGCATCGGCACGCAGGGGGCCGAAAACCTCGCCGTGACACAGGAGTGGGCCGGCGACGAGTTTTTGCTGTCCGTTCGGGGCACCCTGCGCGAGGCGGCCGTCTTTGGCGAAAACCTACGTTTGACGCGCACGCTTTCGACCCGGCTCGGCGCCACTGGTTTCTCCCTTGACGACCGCGTGGAGAATCTGGGTTTTGAAGCCCAACCCTTGGCCCTGCTCTACCACTTTAACTTCGGATCGCCGCTGTTGGGCCCAGGAGCCCGCGTCGTGGCGCCCATCGTGGCCACCGAAGCGCGCGACGAGGTGGCGAGGGCCGACCGTGGCGTCGAAACCTGCCGAGTCTTCCCACCGCCCACGCACGGCTTTCGCGAAAAAGTGTACTTCCACACCCTGGCGCCCGGCGCTGACGGGCGCACGTTTGTCGCTCTCGTCAACGACACCGGCGCTTCCCCCTGGGGGGTCGTCCTGCGCTGGAGCCAAGAACAGCTGCCCTGTTTCACCCAGTGGACCATGGCCGGCGAGGGAACCTACGTGTTGGGCCTGGAGCCCGGCACCGTGGTGCCTTTGGGCCGCAGTGCCCTTCGGGAGGTGGGCCGCCTCCCGCTCCTGGAGCCCCACAGCACGCGCGACTTTCACCTCGAGGTCGAGGTGCTCGACACTCCGCAGGCCCTGACGCGCCTGGAGGATGAAGCGCGCGCTCGAGGGACGCCCGGCCCATCGCTCAAACCAGCCTGAGGAGGCCCAGATCATGTCCGATTTCCTGTTGTCGCCGCTGGCCGGCTTGGCTGGCCTGTCGCGCCGTGAGTTCCGCTCCATCAGCGCCGAAAATCCCACCGGCGAAAAAGGGCGCGGCGGCCTGGCCACCGAAGGCACCGGCAAAAACTGCGCCCGCGATCTGGGCATCGGCTGGAAGATCTCGCCCAACTACGAGCTGGCCGCCGGCGAGACCCGCGTGCTGGCCGAGATGGCGGGCCCGGGCATTTTGCAGCACTGGTGGATCACCACGCCCGCCGACGTGTGGCGCGACCTGATTCTGCGCGTGTGGTGGGACGGCGAGGCCGAGCCGTCGGTTGAGGTCCCGCTGGGCGACTTTTTTGCCAACGGCTGGTGCGAGCGCAGCAACGTCAACTCGCAGCCCATCGCGGTCAACCCGGCCGGTGGTTTCAACAGTTATTGGCCCATGCCGTTTTCGTCGCTGTGCGTCGTCGGCCTGCAAAACCGTTCGAACAAAACGGTGCCGGTGTACTTTCAGTTTGACTTTTCGCTGGGGCCGATCGCGTCCGACCAGGGGCGCTTCCACGCGCAGTGGCGGCGCAGCAACCCCGTGGCACTCAAACAACCCCACACCATTGTCGACAGCGTGCGCGGGTGGGGGCACTTCGTGGGCCTATACCTGGCGTGGCAGGTGAACAGCAACCACTGGTGGGGCGAGGGCGAGGTGAAAATGTACCTCGACGGCGATGGCGAGGGCGCGACCTACTGCGGCACCGGCACCGAGGACTACTTCGGCGGCGCCTGGAACTGGGAGTTCCCGACCGGCCAGTACGGCACCTACTCGACGCCCTATTTGGGCATGCACCAGGTGATCCAGCCCGACGGCCTGTACCGTGCCAACCAGCGTTTTGGCATGTACCGCTGGCACCTGCCCGACCCCGTGACCTTTGCGCGCGACTTCCGCATGACGGTTCAGGCGCTGGGGTGGCACTCCGACGGCCGCTTTCACGCACGGCAAGACGACGTGGCCTCGACCGCTTTTTGGTACCAAAGTGAACCCCACGCGCCCTTCCCGGCGCTCCCCGACCGCGACGTTCTGGAGGTAGTGTGATGATAACCCGCCTGCTGCTGACCACGTTGGCCCTGTTGAGCCTGCTCGCGGGCGTCGCTGCAGCCCAGCCGCTCGACCTGTCTACGGCGCCTGTTTTGTATCAGGGGGTGAGGACCTACCAGTTGTCGTCGTTCGACCGCAGCGGCGCCAACGCCGACGGCGACAGTCGCTGGGGGTTTACCCGCTACGACAAGGCCACCAAGCTGATGACCTTGTTTGAGGCTCAAGGACCGGGCCGCATCGTTCGCCTCTGGCTCACTGGCTGGAAGGACCCCACCGACCTGGTGCTTACGCGTGGTAGCGACGCAGCCTACAAGCAACCGGTGCTGGCGCTGTTCGACGCGACGAAAAACAGCGCCAACGCCGCGCTCGTCGGCGACAAAACCACCAGTTCGGGCGGGTTCTTCACCTACGTGCCGTGGGACTTCGACGCGGCCTTTTCGGTGCAGGCCCCGCGCATGGTACCGCCGTACTACTACCAGTTCACCTACCGGCAGTACACCGACGTGGCCGCCCGCGAACGCTCGCTCGTCGGTTTCGCCGCGCAAGGAAAGTCCCAAACTGCCAAGGGCAGCCCAGCCGAAGTGAAGGGGATGGGGCTCGTGCAGAAGGTGAAAGTCACGCTCCCGGCTGCCCTTGCAACCCACGCGGGCGTGTTGGACGGCGCGCCGCTGCAAACCTGGAAGCTGCAGGGCTGGTTCGACGGCGAGGCGACCCCCTCGATCGATGCCTCGTTGTCGGGTTTTTTTGGCGGCACGGCGCTGGGCGAACCGGTGGCCGCGGCACCAGTCAAGGTGGCCGTGGGGACGGGGGCCGCAGCTTCCGATCTCGTTCTGGAAAACAACTTCCCGATGCCGTTTGCCAAGGGCGCCCGGTTTGCCTTGGTCGGACCCGCTGGCGAAAAGCTGGCGGCGTCGCTCGAAGTGACTTGGGCCCCCGACGCCCGCGTGGCCGCTGGACTGGCATCTGGCGAGCTGGGCACGCTCAAGGTTCGCTCTACCGACAGTGGCCCGCTGGTGCTCGGCGCCGACGCCACACTGCTCGACGTGAAGGGCCGCTCGGGCAAACTCGTCGGCGTCGTCTTGGAGTCGGTGGGTACCCGCACCGAGCGGTTCATTCTCGAAGGCGACGACCGCGTGTTTGTCGACGGCGCGCGTTCGCCCCAATTGCACGGCACCGGCACCGAGGACTTTTTCAACGGAGGCTGGTACTACGAAAAAGGCCCCTACACGCGGGAGTTGGCCGGCAACCCCGCGCACCTGGTCGATGCTCAGGGCGACCACACCTTCCAGTACCGGTTCCTTTTGCCCGACGCTATCCCGTTCGGCGATTCGCTGCGCTTTGCCATGGAGCACGGACGCACCAACGAAGAGGCCGGCACCTACCGCTCGACGCTGTTCTGGTACGAAAGCCCCAAACCGAATGCCGTCCTCACCGACGTTTTTGCCGCGGGCGATGCGGCCCAAGCCTCGGCCCACGGGTTCTCGGCCGAAAACTCCACACCACAGGACCTCGAAGCCGTCTGGCTGGGCTCGGGCAGCAAAGCCACCAGCCACCTAGCCGGGGTCGTGTCGGGAAACTCCCGCTTTTTGGTAGCACTCGACCCAGCCAACCAAGGCGCTCTGCTGCGCCGCACCACCGATTATTCCCTGGCCAACCAGAGCGCCCGGGTGCTTGTCGATGGCGTGTTCGCGGGGGTGTGGTTGAGCGCCGGCCCGGGCACGAGTCCCGGCGCGATGTTCGCCGACACCGAGTTTCTGGTTCCAGCGGCCTTCACCAGGGGCAAGGCCCACGTCGAGGTGAGCCTGGAGCCCGTCGGGTCGTGGTCGGCTTTCGCGTACGAAGTTTTCAGCTTGCAATAGTTCACGTTGACGGCATGTGCGATTAATGTATATAATTGTCTGGACAAATACGCTTGCGGTCTTTTCCTGGAGGAAAGAACATGAAGATTGTCTGGATGATTCTGCTGGTCTTGGGTCTGGCGTCCACCAGCGCGGGCCAGGTGCTCCTCGAAGAGCCCTTTACCGACGTGCGCTCCAAGAACTACGAACTTTGGGGTGCCGCCGACTTCAACCGCGTTGAGCCTTTCAAGGGCAAACTCGAGTTGGAAGGCTCGACCGGGGGGGAGGGCTTCGGAGTTTACTTCCGGCCCGTTTTCGACTTGGCCAAGACTCCGCTTTCGATCACCCTGACGCTCGTCCGCAATGCGCAGAACCAAGGCTCCGAGATCTGCGTGTGGTTCGTCAATCAGTATCTGGTCAAAGGTTCCCCCTGGGACGAGGGCGACTTTGTGCGGGTCAAGATCGATTCCACCGACCTCGCCGTTGAGATTCAGGAAACCAGCCCCGAACAGCGTGGCATGGGCACGTCGCTCGGAAAGGTGACCGGCGCCTACAAAATGGGCAAGCCCTTTGATCTCGAGTTCCGGGTCACGGCCACAACGGCCACCGTCCTGGTCGACGGCAAAGAACTGGTCACGGCAAAGCACCACCTCACCAAGACCACCGGCTACCTTCACCTTCACGACTGGAACTCGCTGGAGGGCGACATCGATACGGTATCGAACTTCCGCGTCAACGTGTTGAAGTAGCCGGAGCCAGCCATGGGACAAATCGACAACACGGCAGCCGGGACGGGCTCGTCGCACGGAACCCCCACCGACTACCGGATACCTCCCTCCGACCGGGTGATTCTGAGGGCTCTGGCAACCCGGGTGGCCGAACTGGCCTCCCGTCCGGAAGAAGACCGCAAGCGCAAGCTTTGGACCGCGCACAACGACCTCAAGAGCACCGAGCCTGTGGTCTTCTGCGATCCCGAAAATGGCTGGGGCGAGATCCTGCCTTCCGAGGCCCTGATTTGCGAGAACGAACTCGCCCGTGTCTGGGAGCACGGCCTGCGCAAAGAGATCTTCTGGGCTCTCGAAATGAAGGACGACCGGGTGATCGAACCCTGGTTCACAGTGGGCTACCATTATGCTGACAGCGGTTGGGGCTACGACCTCAAAAAGATCGGCGGCGAGCACGGCGGTTCGTACGTCTGGGAAATCCCCATCCAAGACTGGGAGACTGACTTTGAGCGGCTGAAGTTCCCCGAGATCACCATCGACGAAGTCAACACCCAGCGTACCTTGAACTTGGCCGAAGAGGTTTTCTCGGGGATTCTTCCCGTCCGCCTCAAGGGTCAGTGGTGGTGGACTCTGGGGCTCACCTGGGACTTCATCAACCTGCGCGGGCTCGAGAACTTCATGTTCGACCTGTACGACAACCCCGACTGGGTACACAAGACGCTTTCACTTTTGAGCCAAGGAACCCTCCGCAAACTGGACTTTCTGGAGAGCCGTGGCCTGTTACCGCTCAATACCGAAGGCACCTACGTCGGTTCGGGTGGTTTCGGGTGGACCGAGCAGCTCCCAGCTCCCGGCTTCGATCCCCAGCAGGTGCGTACCCGCGACATGTGGGGCTTCTGCGAAAGCCAGGAAACCGTCGGCGTTTCGGCCGAGATGTTCGAGGAGTTTGTGCTCCCCTACCAACTGCCGATTCTCGAGCGCTTCGGACTCAACTGCTACGGGTGCTGCGAACCGCTCGATGTTCGCTGGGAGGCGGTAAAAAAGGTGCCCCGCTTGCGCCGGGTTTCCACCTCGCCCTGGGCTGATCGGCCGCGCATGGCCGGGCTACTGGGAAAAGACTACATCCTGTCGCTCAAGCCGAGCCCAGCTCCCCTGGCCGTGCCGCACCTGGACGAAGCCTTGGTTCGCCAGACTATCCGTGACGACCTCGTAGCCACGCGCGGCTGCGTGGTCGAGTACATCATGAAAGACAACAACACCCTCGGCGGCAACCCGCGCAACGCCACCCGCTGGGTCGAACTGGTGCGGGAAGAAATGGCCCGCCTGTGAAGAAGCTGCTTGCAAAAAAGGAGTCCCCCATGAATCTGCGACTTGCGTCTGTTTTGCTCGTGTTGTTTGGCACTGTGCTGACCGGTTGCGCCACGATGGCGCCCGCCGCACCGGCGGCCAAGCCTGTGATTCTGCTCGATTTTGAGAGCGCTCCCTTGGGGGTCATCACGGGTGAGTATGCGCTTTCCGGGAACGAAGTTGCGCCCGAAGGCACCAAGGTTCTGCCCAAAAAGTTTGGACGCGACGCCGCCGGCAAGCCGACCGACGGACCCGAGGTCGTGGCCGGCGGCCGATCCGGTAAACAGTCGCTGTCGGTGCAGTCTGGGCGCCGCAGCGAGGGTCTTGTGGTCGACCTGCCAGAAGCCCTCGACGCCAGCCAGCCGTTTCCCCCGGGGAGCGTCACCATCGAGTTTGTGTTCCAGACCCGCGGCCTGAACCCCGCAGGCAACGCCTTTGGATTCCAGTACCTGGGCGGTAACGAGTGGCCCAACGGAGGGCGTTTCAGCTGGTCGTTCCGCACGGCCGTCGACCAGGTGCTGAACTTTGTCAGCTTCCATGGTGGGCGCGAAACCCGCTTGCCCGTCAAGGAGCAGATCGTAGCCGACAAATGGTACCACGTTGCCGGAGTGCTGGACTACAACACGGCCAAGCCCGAAGAGAGCGTTCTTCGGTTCTACCTCGAGGGCAAACTTCTGGACGAAAAACCCTACGACGCCAGCAAGGATACCGGTGCCCTCATGGGCAGCAACACCACCTACGGCAACGGCTTCTCGGTGGGGTACTCGTACGGACAAGACGCCAACGGGGGCGACAACCGCGGGCTCGATGGCTTGATCGACGCCGTGGCAGTCACGCTGCAGGCGCTGGGGCCGGGCCAGTTTGTGCTGGCCAAAAAGCCCTGAAAGATTTGTGTTGACAACCATGAACTTCGGTGGCCATAATGTCTATACAATACTTTCATCGTATAGACCTGTTGTTTATACGAACATCCTGAGGAGGATACGGACATGAGAAAACTTTTGGGAATCCTGGTTGCCGCAGCGCTCGCTTTTGCGCTGGTCTCCTGCGCTTCCACCCCGGCCCCGGCCGCCAAGCCTGTCGCGGCGAAAGCCAAGACTGTTGAGTTCATTCCGGGCGCCGCTCCTGCGGTGACCGTGCCTGCGGGAGTGGGTGCCCTGGTTGATGACCTCAAGGCACGGGCCGAGCTCTCGGCCGCGTTTGTCGAAGCCTACAAGACTGGCATCCTCTCGGAGGTCGAGTTCAAGGCCGGGCCTGTCGGTGACAAGATTCACCACTGGGGTGGCTTGGAAGGCGATAAGGGCATGTACGCCCAAAACTATGAAGGCAACGTGGCCAACGCCAACACCTGGGGGATTCCCGGCTTCATCATGATCGCCATGCCTGTTGATGGCCCCCGTGCGTTCATCGTGAAAGAAAAGTTCATCGAGAAGTACTCGTTTGGCGAGGGCTTCGAGAAGAACAACGGCCCCGCCGGCTATGGCGCTCCTCTCACCGATTCCTACTTGCAGGATGGCCTGGAATATCAGCTGTTTGAAAAGGGGCTGATGGTTCTCGACAAGGGCAAAGTTGACTTCATCCTCGGCGCCGCTCCCAAAGCAATCGTGCCCGATTCGATCGGCGTGATCACCGACGACGTCAAGAACCCGGCGAACACCCTGTCGGCCAGCCGTTTGGCTGCCACCAGCGCCGCGTTCAAGGTGGCTTACGCTCAGGGCCTGCTCAGCGACGCGACCTTCAAGGGCGGCTCGGGCGACAAGGTGCACCACTGGGGTGGCCTCGAGGGTGACAAGGGAATCTTGGCCCAAAACTGCGAAGGAACCCGTGCCAACGCCAACACTTGGGGTATTCCCGGCTTCATCATGATTTCGCAGGCCTTCGACGGTGGCCGCGCCTTCCTGGTGAAAGACAAGTTCATCGAGAAGTACTCGATGGGTGAAGGCTTCGAGAAGAACAACGCTCCGGCCGGCTACGGCGCCGCGCTCACCGACCAGTACGTCAAGGACGGAAGTCTCCGTCAGCTGTTCGAAAAGGGCCTGATGATGTTCCCACTGAAGTAAGGTTCAGCTCGGCAATACAAAGGCCAACCCGGTGAAGGGTTGGCCCTTTTTTTTGGCGTGAGAAGTTATTTTGTCGTTCGGGAAGAGCTGCGAAGTACCAAAGCGCCGGGAAGCAGGCTGGTGCGCGCCGCCAGTTCGGGGTTCTTGATGCGCTCGAGCAGCAGTTCGGCGGCCACGCGGCCGATTTCGGCCGAGGGTTGCGACACGGTGCTCAACTGAACCGACGGAAACCCCGCGTACG
The DNA here is from genome assembly GCA_037142615.1 of Spirochaetales bacterium. Taxonomy (GTDB): domain Bacteria; phylum Spirochaetota; class Spirochaetia; order JABEVK01; family JABEVK01; genus JAIFLN01. The sequence continues at coordinate 70,963 of JBAXAI010000013.1, forward strand.
AGGTGTCGTCAAACCCGATGAGTGCGACGTCCTCGGGAATCTGAACGCCTTTTTCCTGCAGGTGATGCAAAATACCGATGGCGATGAAGTCGTTGCCACAGAACAAGGCGTCGGGTGAGGCTTTGAGGTTCATCAGCCGCTCAATCGGGGCCAGGTCGTCAGCGCTGTAGTGGGGAATACCATCGTCACCGGCGGTTCCCGAACCCGCGAGCGACACGGCGGCGAGGGGGAAAAGCCCGCGGTCCTGCATGGCAGTTTCGTAGCCTCGGATGCGATCGAGAATACTGGTGGGCCGGTCGGGCGGAACCACGCAGGCAATGTTCTGGTGCCCTGCGTCCAACAGGCTCGAAACGGCCTGGTAGGCGCCCGCGAAGTTGTCCATCCCGACAAAGTCGGCCTTCAGGCCTGCGATGCGCCGGTCTACCAAAACGAGCGGAAAGTTCTCGCCCAGGAGGTTGGTGACCAGGTCGCCTTCGGCCTGCAACGACGTCGGAAACAGGATGATTCCCGCTGTGCCTTGCCGCTGCAGCCGTTCCAGTTGTTTGCGTTCCAACTCGAGATCGCTGTTGGAATGGCAAAGGATGAAGTTGTACCCGTTTTCCTGCAGGGTTTTTTCGAGCCCCAGTAGGATGCGCACGATCATTTGGTCTTTGAGGTAGGGCATGACCACCCCGATGATGCTGCTTTTGTCGCGGGGGTCTTTGTGGAGCACGAAGGTTCCCTTGCCCTGGATGCGGCGCAAAAAGCCCTCTTCTTCCAGCAGGTCGAGCGCCTCACGCACGGTTCCACGGCTTAGTCCATGGAGCTGCGACAGCTCAAGTTCCGGCTCGATGCGTTCGTTGACCTTCAGTTCTCCGCTGAGAATTCGGTTCCGCAGAAGGTTAGCCATTTGAAGGTACAGGGGTTCGGAACTGTTAGGATCAAGCATTTTACTCAGTATAGGAGATGTACCCTCGCTTGTATAGACAACTGAGCCAACAATTCCCCCGAGGGTGTGACGATTCAATTGACATAGTTGTCTATGCAGGGTTATACATAAGTGTACCATGTATAAAACTGGAGGCTGTATGAAGGGTTCTTTGACGGCGGTTGCCGCTGTTTTGTGTGTCTCTTTTTTGGTCTGGTCGTGCGCCGGTTCGCCCTCGCCTACGGCACCGGCTGCCGGTACCCCGGTCCACCTGAAAGTAAGCCCCGCGAACTCTGGTGCCGAACTCAACCGCAAGCTGTTCAGTCTGGTCAATTCCCAGGGGATTCTTCAATACGCGGGCGCGCTGTCGGTCAAAGCCTACCAGGAACTGGGGCTGGCGGGGGCCCAGCAACGACTGGCGACCGAGCCCGGCCAGTTTGAAAAAGTCAACGACAACGCCGACCCTTTCGTTGCCAACCCTGAAGGGTTTGCTCCGGCCGATCTGTTTGCCGGAAGCGCCTTTCAAGGAACGGAACTCGTCAACCGTGTCCTTGCCGACGGTGAGGAACCTTCGCTTCTGCTGGCTTACAACCTGGCCTGGCTGGCCAAAGACGGCAAAGCCACCGGGGTTCCCACCAGCAACGACGAGTGGGCCGAGTTTGCCGTGCAGGCGATCAAGGCCCTCAACGGCACCGATCCTTCCGTGCCGCTCAAGGTGAAGATGGTCGAGATCTGGAACGAGCCCGACATCGCGATCTACTGGGCTGGAACCCGCGAAGAGTTCTATCAACTGTTCAACACCGTCGCCGATCGCATCCACAAGGAATGTCCGGGTGTCAAAGTCGGCGGTCCGGTGGCCGTCAACGTGACCGGTCCGTTTTCGCTGGGCTTCATCGAAGCGTGCGGCAGCCACATGGACACCTTCATTTTTCACTCCTACGGCGAGACGGTCGCAACGCTCACCGGTCACATCCTCAAGGTCGCCGCGTCGATCGAAAAGACCGTCGGGCACCCGGTCAAGCTTGTGCTCACGGAGTCTGACAACATCAACTTCAAGGGTGCCGACAAGGCTGACTACTTGATGACCCGCCAGTTCCGCTTCTTGCAAGACGATGTGGGCAACGTGCTCGAGGCGTTCCACCAGTTTCAGGTGCGGGGCTACAACGAGGGCGACCGCGTGTTTGGCCTGATCGAAGACGACGGCTCGGTGATCGGCTACAACTACTGGCCGTACTGGATGTTCCGCGACCTTCACGGTAAGCGTGTTCCCGTGGTTTCGGCCTCGGGTGAGTTCCCGGCTGACCTGCTGGCGGTGGCGACCACCTCGGCCGACTTGCAGAGCACGGTGCTGTACTTGCCGGCGGCGGCGACCTCGGCCTTGAGGGTCACGCTCGACGTCGAAGTGCCCGAAGCCTTGCGCAGCGGTGTGCTTGTCGTGTCGCGGCTCAAGGGTGGCGATGGGAGCGTCGAGAGTGCACGTCTGTTGACCGGAAAACCGCTTGAAACCCTCACAGTGAGCTTGGCTCCCGGTCAGGGCGTCACTGTTTCGGTGCGCGCCAAGGCCCCGGCCTCGTTGGTGTGGTCCGACCTGACCTTCGACCGCGATGGGGCCTTGGCCGGTGAATCGCTCAGGGCCACGCTCCGGGTGACCAACCTGGGTCTCAAGGCCGTGGGCGGTCGCTTCAGCTTGCAGGGAACCCCCGACGATTGGCAGGTCACCGCAGCCACCGAAGGTGCCGACCAAATTTCGCTGGCCCCTGGAGAGTCGACCACGATTGCTTTTGACGTCAAGACCCTCGGAACGACGCCGCCGCAGGGTTCGGCCGTGTACGGCTTTGCCAGCCTGAGGCCCGAGGGAGAAAGGCCGGTGCGTGTCACCTCGATTCCCAAGCGGGTGAGGGTGCTCTCGCCCGTGTCGATGACGCCCGTGCCTCTGCGCCACTTGGCCACCGCCGGCGAAAAAGGGGCCATCGAAGTCGTGGTGCGCAACACCTTCTCGTCAGCGGTTTCGGGTTCGTTGAAACTCACGTTGCCAGAGGGGTTCACGGTTTCGGCCGGTCGCGAGCTCAATTTGCCCGTCGGCGCCGAGTCGATCCTGACCTTCACTTGGGAAGCGGGTGCCACGGTCAAGGAAGGCGAGTTCCAGCCCACCCTCCAGTTCCTGTACAAAGGCATTCCCTACCTGGCTTCGCTCGACCTCGCGGTGCTCAAGTACGCAGTGAACAAAGCCAGCACACCGGTCGACCTGACTGCCGACCTCAATGCCGACGGGGTCACCTCGGCTCCTGATTTTGCCGACTTCCACGGTTTTGGTGGCCGTTTCACCTACGCGGGCGAGTTCATGCCCAAGGCGGGCAAACTGTCGTTCGTGGGCACCGACTTCCTGTTCCCCTACACGTCAAAGGGCAAGGACAACCTGGTCGAGACACGGGGCCAGACCCTGGCCTTGCCCGCCGGTCAATTCAAGTCACTCGACGTGCTGTGTACCTCGACCAATTCGAACAAGAAGGAGATTCTCAAGGTGACCTATGCCGACGGAACCTCGCAGGCGATCGCCTTCGCCGTCACCGACTGGTGCGTCACGCCCAAGAACGGCGAAGTGATCGTATACAAGGCCCCCTACCGGCACATCCCCGAAGGGGTTCTGGTCGATGCCAAGCCGCAGATTTTCTACCTCTCGTACCCCCTCGACCCGGCCAAGACGGTCGCCAGTCTGGTGCTGCCCGACAAGCCCGACTTGTACCTTTTCGCTGTCACGATGGTCAAATAAGGAACCGCCCCATGAAACTCTTCTTCGTCCTTGCCTCCCTTGTGCTTGTTGGCCCCCTTTCCAGCCAGACTCTGGAGGGGCTGAAGATCTCGACCACGTCCGGGTTGACGGTCAAGCAGACCAACGGTCCCAACGAGAACCAACCGTGGGAACTTGAGCGCTTCGAGGCCCTCAAAGCCGGGTTTGCCAAACTGGCGACCAACGTGACAGTCAAGGCTTCCGACACCATGTTTGACCGGCAGATGTACGCGGTGCGCCTAGCCGCCAACACGATGGAAGACGCCTTTCTCGTGGCGTTCACCGAGCCAAAGTTTCTCATTGAAAAGAAATACGTCGCCGACATTACGAGCTACGTCAACAAGTGGAAGCACTTTGCCGAGTTCAATCCCGACGTGCTCGGCGTGGTCTCGGACGACCAGGGCAAGGTTTTTGGCTTGCCGGTCAACGGCTACTCACTGGGCCTGATGTACAACCGGACGATGTTCAAAAAAGCCGGCCTGGACCCCGAAAAGCCGCCCAAGACCTGGGACGAACTGCGGGCCTATGCCGAAAAGCTCACCGACACCAAAAAGGGCATCGCCGGGTTCGCGGCCTGCAGCAAGGCCTCGCAGGGGGGGTGGCATTTCACCGCCATGGTGTACAGTTTTGGCGGCGACCTGGAAAAACAGGTGAACGGCAAGTGGGTGGCCGACTTTTCGAACCCGAAGTCACTGGCGGCGCTCGAGTTCCTCCGGGCGCTCCGTTGGGACGACGAAACGATGACCAAGCAGCAGATGCTCGAAGACAAAGACCTGCTGCAGTTGCTGGCTTCGGGGCGCATCGCCATGGCCATCATGGCCGGTGACAAATTGCGCAACCTCAAGGAACAATACCAAGTCGACATGAACGAGTTTGGTCTCGGGCCGCTGCCGCAGGGGGGCGGGAATGCGACATTGGCTGGTGGCGCGGCGTGGATGTTCAACCCCAAAACCCCGCCGGCCGTGCTCGAAGCCGCTGTGGCTTGGACCATCTTCCACTCGTTCATCAACTACGACTCCGACATCAAGGGCCAGTCGCAACGTGGCCAACTGGTCGGCTGGCCCAGGCTCCCGGTGTTCAGCGGCCCCTACGAAACCGAGCGGGGGGCCATCGAGGCCAAGTACGCCAACGCGCCGATCAAGAACTACGTCACGTTCGTCAACGCCAAGAACATCAAGGTCCGTGCCGAACCGCCTGTTGAATCGAAGAAGCTGTACACCGCGCTCGACAGCGTGCTTCAGGCGGTGCTGACCAACCCGCTGGCCGATCCCAAACAGGAACTCGTGACGGCCGAGAGGCAGTTTCAAAAGTCTGTGCTGGACACCCTCAAATGAAAGGCGAGCGGAAGACCGTCCACGTGCTGGCCCACACGCACTGGGACCGGGAATGGTATCAGACCTACGAGCAGTTCCGGCGTCGGCTGGTCTTTATGCTCGACGAGCTTCTCGACGTGCTCGAATCGAAGCCCGACTACCGGCGTTTCACTCTCGATGGCACCATGGTGCTGGTAGAAGACTACCTTGAGATCCGCCCCGAGAACCGGGAGCGGCTGGCCAAACTGATCCGCGAAGGCCGCCTTCTGGTGGGGCCTTGGTACACCATGCCCGACGAAAACCTGGTTCACGGGGAGTCGCTGCTGCGCAACCTCGAGTTCGGTCTTGCGTTGGCCCGGCAGTGGACCGACACTCCGATGCTATGCGGGTACCTGATCGACGTGTTTGGGCATGTGGCCCAGTTGCCGCAGATTTTGAAGCAGGTGGGCATCTCGTCGGCGCTGCTGTATCGTGGCATCGGCGACTATCCTAAAGATCTGTTCGACTGGAAGGCCCCCGATGGTAGCACCGTGCTGGTGGCCAAGCTCGACGCCGAACGCTCGTACAGCACGTGGTATTTTGCCCTTCGCTGGCCATTTGACAACAAGCCTGCCACAGAAGCTGAACTGCAGACCCGGGCCCGAGCCCTTGTCGAGCACTTGACGGCGTCGGCCGCGACCAGCCAACTGCTCTCAATGGACGGCGTGGACCACATCGAAGTCGATCCCCAGTTTCCCGAGCTGCTGCAGCAGGTCGCCCGGTTGGTTCCCGAGACTGAGTTTATCCAGTCGACGTTTCCCGAGTACGAGGCGGCTGTGCGCAAGCTCAAGCCCACGCTCGAAACGCTGGAAGGACCGCTGTACCAGCAAGGGCGACGGGGAATCAACAACCACCTGCTCAAGAATGTGCTGTCGTCGATTTTGCCCATCAAGCAAGCCAATGACGCGTGCGAAACGCTGCTGCTGAAGTGGGCCGAGCCCTTTGGCGCCGTGACCGGGCTGGGCGGAACTCAGCGCAACACCGCCTTCCTGGACCGTGCCTGGACGTTGCTGTTCCAGAACCAGACTCACGATTCGATTTGCGGCTGCTCGATTACGCGCGTGCACCGCGACAACCTGTTCCGGTTCGACCAGGTGCTCGACCTGGCCACCGATGCCGTCGACGACAGTCTGCGCCGCCTGGCCGCGACGGTCGCTCCCGCCGAAGCAGGGCAGCAGCGTTATCTCGTTTGGAATCCCCTGCCCGAAGACCGCCAGGCCATCGTCCGCATCGAGATTCTTTTGCCTCCCGGCGAGGCTCTGAACCCGGTGATTCGTGATGCGTCTGGAGCCGAACTCGTCTGGCAGGCGTTGGGCGTGCAGCGCAACCGCGAAAAGACCCTCATCGAGTTCCGCCGCCTGCCGCAGGCGCAGTTTGCCGACGCGTGGGAGTTGGCGCTTCCCCTGACTCTGGTGGCCGGGGGCTACACGACCTTCACGGTCGAAAACCGGGCCAACCCGGCCTTCGTGCCCGGTGATTTTGCCTGGCCTGTCTGGCACGCGCCGGTTCGCCCGCAGGGCAGTTTGGCGACCGGGCCTTCGACCTGGAGCAACGGACTGTACGAAGTGAAGCTGGAGCCCGGCCTGGGTCTGTTCGTCCGGCCGTCTGGCAGCACCGAACCCTTCTCGCCGCTCTACCACCTCGAGGACGAAGGTGATGTGGGCGACGGCTGGGTGTGGCGTAAACCGCGTTTGGACGAAACCGTGCGCGATCAGGTGACTTCGGTTTCGGTTGCCGCTGACGGCCCCCTGTGCCTCCAAGTCCGCGTCGTGCACCGCCTTCTGGTTCCAGCCGGCATCGAAGCCCTCGAAGACAGCCGAACCAAGGAGCTCCTACCCCTCGAGGTCGTTGTGACGGTGAGCCTGTACCGGGGGGAAGCTTTGGTCGACTTGACCGCCGAGTTCGACAACGCCTGCGTCGGCCACCGCCTGCGACTGGGGTTCGTTCTTCCCGGCAAGCCATCGCGGCTGGCAACCACCACGCCCTTCGCGCTGACCGACTGGCCCTTGGAGTCAGGAACTCCCCTCGACGCGCAGGAGGCGCCGTCTTCGGTGGTGCCCAACCAGGGTCTCGTGGTCGTGGCAACCCCCGCGGGAAGCGTGTCGCTGGCCAACCGGGGCCTCTACGAAACCGAGATTGTCGACCGCACGCTGTACGTGACGTTGCTGCGCTCGTTTGAGCGCGAAGTGGGTCGTGGGCGCACGGGCGACCTTTCGCGCTTGCTCGGGCATCACCGCGTTGAACTGGCATGGGCCCACGACGCGAAAACCCTGTCGAACACCGAACTGGTGGTTCGTGCTGAGGCTTGGAAGGCCGGGGTGAAGACCTCGCTGATTCCTGCCGCCCACGGTCCGGCCGTCAAAGGTCCGGCCGAGCAATCGTACCTTCGCATCGAGAAGGGCAGGGCCGTCCTGAGCGCGTGGAAAACTCACCCCGAGGGCGGCTGGCTGGTGCGCCTGGTCAACCTCGAGGCCACGCCCCAAGCGGTGACCCTCAAGACAGCGCCCGGCCTTGTGCCCCACAATACGGTGACCCTGCCGGGGGGCGGTTTCGTGACCCTGCACCTGCGGCCGGTGCGGAGCTGATACCCTCAGGAGTTTCGATGGCTGCCACAAAAACCTGCTCTGTGATTTCGCACACCCACTGGGACCGCGAATGGTACCTCGGGTTCGAATCCTTCCGCCTCCGGCTCGTCGACCTCATCGACGGCGTTCTCGACATTCTCGACGCGCAGAGTGCCTACGTTTTCCATCTGGATGCGCAGACCATTGTGCTCGACGACTACCTCGAGATCCGCCCCCAGGCGCGCCCACGGCTGCGGACCCACATCGCCAGCGGGCGCCTGCTCCTGGGGCCCTGGTACGTCCAAAACGACTTTTTCCTTACTTCGGGCGAGGCGACGTTTCGCAACCTCAAACTGGGAATGGCCAGGGCTGAGGCCTTTGGCGGCTGCATGAAAGTGGGCTACATGCCCGACCAGTTTGGCCTGGCCGGACAGCTGCCCCAAGTTCTGCGCAACTTCGGCATCCCTTCGGCGGTCTTTGGGCGTGGGTACACCTTTTGGGAAAAGACACCCGAAGGCACGGTCCACCGACGCCAACCGACCGAACTGTGGTGGGACTCGCCCGACGGCTCGCGGGTGCTCGGGGTTCACCTGTGCAACTGGTACAACAACGCCCAGCGGTTCTCGGCCGACCTCGACAAGAGTACCCGCTACGTGCACAAAATTGTGGCCGACTTGGGCGACCGGCCGCAAACCAGCCAACTTCTGTTCATGAACGGTGTGGACCACCTCGAGGCCCAGCCCGACCTGTTGCCGATTCTGGCCGGAGTGCAGAAACGGCTCACCGGGCTCAAACTGGAGCAGACTTCGTTGCCCGAGTACCTGGCTGCTGTGCGTCGCGAGCTGGAGCCGCAGGCCCAAGTTCCGGTCTGGCGCGGCGAGCTGCGCCAGGGCGCCGACTACGACCTGCTGGTGGGAACCCTGTCGTCGCGGATCTACCTCAAGGTGCTCAACGTGCGGGCGCAGAACACGCTCGAGAAGGCCCTGGAGCCGCTGTTCGCGCTGGCCGAGATTGCCGGCCTGGACGGGCTCTCACCCAACGACGAGCTGGCTTACGCCTGGCGGTTGTTGATGCAGAACCATCCCCACGACTCGATTTGCGGATGCAGCGTCGACGCGGTCCACGACCGCATGGAAGACCGCTACGCCCGCCTGACCGAATTGAGCCTCGCACTCGCCGACCGTTGTTTGCACGCCCTGCAAAGTCACACCCGCTCACGGCACGATGGGGCCGGGCCTGGTGGGTTCACGCTTTTGGTGGTCAACACGCTGGGTTGGGCGCGATCGTCGGTGGTGCGCTGTGAACTGTTTTTTCCCGCCGACCTCGGCGACGTGAGTGACTTCTTGATCACCGCTCCCGACGGGCAGAGCTTGGCCTACCACATCGTGGCGACAAGCCAGCGCTCGTGGGCCTCGCTGAGTCCGGTGAACCTGCCGGGAACCTTGCCCGGGCGGCGCTTCACGGTCGAGTTCTTGGCCGGTGAACTGCCTGCCTGGGGCTGGAAGCTGTTCACGGTGACCCCCGGCCAGGCCGGATTGCGTCTCGCCGGACCGCCGCTCACGCCCGCCCGCACAGATCACCACACCCTCGACAACGGGTTGCTCAGGGTTTTGGTCGGGGCCGACGGTAAGGTTGACCTGCAGGCGACCGACGGCAGTTGGGCACGCACCGACGTGCTCCACTGGCTCGACGAGGCCGACGCCGGTGACTCCTATGTGCACCGTGGTGCCGGGGGAGTGGACGACGTGCTCGGCTTCGCGGGCCCCGTACAACTTTCCCGCGAGGGATCGACACCCTTGCGGCAGGTTTTTCAGGTGAAAGGCGTGCTGCTGGTGCCTTCCGGCTGGGATTTTGCCGCCGCCCGACGTTCAGCTCACCTCACCGGGCTGTCCGTGACGCTCGAACTGGCCCTTACCGTCGGCTCTGCCCGTTTGCAAGGCAAACTGACGGTTCACAATACCGCGCAAGACCACCGGTTGAGGGCCGTTTTCCGGCTGGGCGGACCGCTCCCGTCTGCCTGGGCCTCCGCACCGTTTGAACTGGTGGAACGGCCCTTCATCGACCCCGACCGCGCCATTCGCAACCGCGACGAACCGACCTCCGGGTTGATCCACCTCGGCGCCTGGTCGCTGCTCACCGAGGGCCTTCATGAATACGAGCTGCTCGACGCGGCCCGGGGTGAAGTGGCCCTCACCGTGCTGCGCGCCACCGGACGCATCGGGGCCGACGTGGGCACCCCCGACACCGCCCCCGAGATCTGGCTATGCCCGGGCGGCCAGTGCCTGCGCACGCTCGAGGCGCGGTTTGTGCTCTGCACTCCTTCAGGGCGGGATCAGACTCCCGAGGCCGCTTTGCGCGCTCTCGACGAGGAGTTCACTCCGCCCTTAGTTCGCTTTGACGCTGCCGATCCGCTTCGGCTGACCGGTGGTCGTCCGGCCGTGCAAGAGAGTGATTTGCGCGAAGTGTTCACCAAGCCGGACCGCTGGCCCGGGCTCAGTCTGCCTTCCCAAGCGTCGATGCTACAGCTGGATTCGCCCCAGGTGCAGGTGTCGGCCGTGTACGCGCTGCCCGGTGCGACCTTGGTGCGCCTGTACAATCCCACCAGCGTGGCGCAAGCCTGTCGCCTGACCGGTCTGCCCGCCCTCAAGGCGGCTTCGGTCGTCAACGGCCGCGAGGAGTTTGTCTCGGCGCTGGCGTTCCTGTCGGCGGGCTCGGCCACAGCGGTTGAGCTCGTGCTGGCTCCCCATCAGATTCTCACGCTCAAGTTGGAGCGGAACGCCAGTTGACGGGATTTGCGTAAAGGTATATACATGTTCATAGTTGAATGAACAATTCGGAGGACGCCTATGGCCCAGCTTTCCCGGCCCAAGACCCCGCAGAGCGCAACGCGTTTGACCCCCCAGCGAGCCGTCTTGGCCCTGCGCCGCCACGGGGGGGCCTATCTGTACCTCCTGCCGGCCATCGTCCTCTTCCTGCTGTTCTCGTGGTACCCCATCGTCAGCGGGTTTGTGATCAGCTTTCAGAACATTGACCTCATCAGCGGCGAAAATGCGTTTGTGGGCCTGGCCAACTTCGAGACTGTCCTTGCCGACCCGCTCTTCTTCCGAGCCTGGGGCAATACGCTGTACTTCGTGTTTCTGGGCCTCGTGATGGGCTATTTGCTGCCGGTGGTGCTCGCCATCGCCATCAACGAGATGTACCACGGCAAGGCCTACTTCCGGCTGGCGTTTTACCTCCCGGTCATCCTGCCCCCGATGGTGTCCGTGTTGCTGTGGAAGTGGTTCTTCGACCCCGGCATGGGCCTGATGAACCTGGCCCTCGGGGTGCTGGGCATCGAGCCCCAGCAATGGATCTACTCGGCGGCTTCCGCGATGCCCTCGCTGGTGCTGATGTCGACCTGGGCCAACGTCGGCGGCACGGTGCTCCTGTATCTCGCGGCCCTGCAAGGCGTTCCGGCCTCGCTGTACGAGTCGGCCGAGCTCGAAGGCGCCTCGGTGTGGGCGCGAATCCGCCACATCCTGTTTCCGCAGATCCGGGGCGTGATGGCCATCATGTTTTTGCTGCAGATCATCGGGACCATCCAGGTGTTCACCGAACCGTTTGTCATGACCGACGGGGGCCCGGCGTACTCCACCCTCACGGTGATGCAGATTCTGTACAACTACGCCTTCCGTTACTACGACTTTGGCTCGGCGTCGGCCATCGGGCTGTTGCTGTTCGGGGTGCTTGCGGCCTTCTCGCTGCTGTACATGCGGGTCAACAAGACCGCCAACGGAGGCACCTGAACATGGCAAAAAAGGGTTTCTTCTGGCGGGTTTTCCTGCACAACGTCTCGGCGGCCTCCGACGAACGCGGCATCCTGTCGCGGCTGGAATTGCAGAGGCCGTCCACGGCGGTGCTGTACTTCCTGATGTTCGGTCTTTTGGCCCTGCTCACGCTCACGATGATCTTCCCGCTGTACTGGATGTTCAGCGCCAGCCTCAAGTCGTCGGTCGAAATCTCGCAAATGCCGCCGACGCTCTTCCCGGAGCAGGCCCAGTGGAGCAACTTTGTCACGGCGTGGCAGCACCTCAACTACTCGCGTTACTTCGTCAACACGGTACTCCTGGCCGCCGGGGCGGTGCTGCTCCAACTGCTGGTTTCGGCCACGGCCGCGTTCTCGCTTTCAAAGCTCAAACCCGCCTTCCAGGGTGTGCTGATGTTCTTTTTTCTCACCACGCTGATGGTGCCTTCCACCGCGTACCTGATTCCGCAGTACCTCACCGTGGTCAAGTTGCCGCTCTTGGGTTTCGGCATCCTCGACACGTGGTGGGCGGTGCTGCTGCCGGGCGCGGTGAGTGCGTTCAACATCTTCGTGCTCAAAAGTTTCTTCGATGAGATTCCGGCCGAACTGACCGATGCCGCCAAGATCGACGGTGCCAACTCGCTGACTGTTTTCCTGCGTCTGGTGCTACCCCTGTCGATGTCGGCGCTGGCTGTCATCGTCATCTTCACGGTCATCGGCTCGTGGAAAGACTTCTTTTGGCCCTTCCTGGTGCTCAGCACCGCGTCGAACCAGCCCATCATGGTGGCGCTGTTCCGCCTGACCAACCAGTCGGTGGGTGAGCCCATGAACCTCGTCATCGCCGGGCTTTCCATCGCGAGCATTCCCCCCATCATCCTGTTCCTGATCTTCCAAAAGCAAATCCTCAAAGGAATTACCCTCAGCGGGATCAAAGGTTAGTCCATGCACAGTTTTGACGCTCAGGCCGACGCGCTTTTGGCGCAGATGACCCTGGAAGAAAAAATCGCCCAGCTGGGCCATCAGGCTCCCGCCATCGAACGGCTCGGGCTACCCGAACACAACTGGTGGAACGAGGGCATGCACGGCATCAGCCGCGCCGGCATTGCGACGGTGTTCCCCCAGTCCATCGCCATGGCGGCAGCGTGGGACCCCGAAGCGTTGCAGCGCGTCGCCGACGTGGTGAGCACCGAGGCCCGGGCCAAGCACCACGAGTTTGCCCGCCACGGCGACCGGGGCATTTACAAGGGCCTTTCGCTGTGGAGCCCCAACATCAACCTTTACCGCGACCCGCGCTGGGGCCGGGGCCACGAGACCTACGGCGAAGACCCGTACCTGACCGGCCAGCTGGTACAGGCCTTTGTGCGTGGGGCCCAGGGAGACGACCCCGCGTACCTCAAAACCATCGCGACCCCCAAGCACTTCGCCGTGCATTCCGGCCCCGAAAAGGACCGCCACAGTTTCAACGCCACGGCGTCGGCCCGCGACCTTAACGAGACCTACCTGCCGGCCTTTCGCCGGAGCGTCGAAGCCGGTGCCGCCTCGATCATGGGCGCTTACAACCGCCTCAACGGTGAGGCTTGCTGCGCCAGCGCGTGGCTGCTGAAAAGTATCCTCCGCGACGAAATGGGCTTCGACGGGTTTGTGGTGTCGGACTGCGGCGCGATCGCCGACATCGCGCTGCACCACAAACTGGCTGCCGACCTGGCCGGTGCAGCTGCCCAAGCCCTTGTGGCGGGCTGCGACCTCAGCTGCGGGTGCGAAAACGACGACCTGCCCCAGGCCTTGGCGCGCGGCGAAATCACCGAGGCGGTGATCGACCTTGCCGTGCGCCGCCTTCTGCGGGCCCGCTTTGCGCTCGGCTTGGTCGATGGCCAGAAAACCCCGTGGGACGAAACCCCCTATGACGTGCTCGACAGCGCTGCGCATCGGGCGCTCGCCCGTGAGATGGCCGCCGCCGGCACCGTGCTTTTGCAGAACAACGGCGTATTGCCCTTGGCCAGGGAGATCACCTCGATCGCGGTCATCGGCCCCAACGCCCGCAGTTTTGAGGCGTTGCTGGCCAACTACTACGGAACCCCCTCGCACTACGTCACACCCCTCGATGGCATCAGGGCTGCCGTAAGTGGCGCCACCAAAGTCACTTACGCCGAAGGTTGCCACCACACTAAGTCGAGCGACAACTCGTGGGGCGAGCGTGCCCGGGCCGGGTTTTCCGAAGCAGTCATCGCCGCCGAGCGCTCGGAAGTCGTGGTGCTGGTTCTAGGCCTCACCGCGCTGCTCGAGGGCGAAGAAGGCGATGCCGCCAACTCCGATGGGGGAGGCGACCGTGTGCGGCTGACGTTGCCCGGCGTTCAGGAAGACCTGCTGCGAGCGGTGCTCAAGGTTGGCAAGCCGGTGGTGCTGGTGCTGCTCAACGGCGGCTGCGTGCAATTGCCACCCGAGGCCGCCCAGTGTGCCGCCGTCCTCGAAGCTTGGTATCCGGGCGAGGAGGGTGGCTCTGGTCTCGCCGATGTTCTGTTCGGCGACGTGAACCCCAGCGGACGCCTGCCGGTCACGTTCTACCAAAGCGTTGCCGACCTGCCGCCTTTCCACGACTATTCCATGCGCGAACGGACCTACCGGTTCTTCTCGGGCGAGGCGGCGTTCCCGTTCGGGTTCGGCCTTTCGTACACGCGGTTCGAGTACGACCAGTTCACTGTGCCCACGAGCGTGGCCTGCGGGGCCGACGTCAGTCTCAGTGTCTGCGTCACCAACCAAGGTTCGCGCGACGGCCACGAGGTGGTTCAACTGTACGCTGGCCGTCAGTTGGTGGCCTTCCGCAAGGTGTTCGTTGCCCGGGGCCAACGCGTCACGGTGCAACTCACCGCCGAAGCCCGCGACTTCGCCAAGGTGCACTCCGACGGGCATTCCAGCGTCGCGCCGGGGAGCCTGCACCTGTCGGTGGGGGGCCATCAACCCGACGCGGTGAGCACCCGCCTGGCTGGCTCGGCCAACCTCAACGCCACTGTTGGGCTGCTAGGCGACGAGTTCAAGATTTTGGGGCCGTTGCCGACTTCGGTCGAGCCTGGGTCAGCATGAGGGCAGGCCCTCTTGTGTTTCTCGCTCTCGCGCTGGCCCTCATCCCGGGTGCAGCCGTCGCCCAAACCTACCAGTTCCGCGTCGATTTCACCCAAACCGGAGAACCCGTCAACCGGGCGCTCTTCTCGCTGGTCAACTTTCAGCACCTGTGGGCCGACTATGGCCCGCGCGCGCTCGAAACCTTCCGCGCGCTGAAGCCGCAGGGCAGCCAGGCCCGCACCGAAACCCTCATCGACCAGATGGAACCCGTCAACGACGATGGCGACCCCAACCACTTCACCTGGAGCGGCTTCCGCACCGACCGCATGTACCGTTTTGTGAACGACAAGGCTGGGACGTTCTTCTCGGCCATGCTTTCCGAGGGAATGGAGCCGGTGCTCCTGTTGTGCTACAACACGCCGTGGCTGGCGGCCGGGGGTCAGCTCAACGAGCCTCCCACCGACCTGAAGGAGTGGGCCGAGTTTGCGGCCGCCGTGGTGGCCCGGGAACCGCGGGTGAAGTACCTCGAGATCTGGAACGAACCCTCGGGGCAGGGCGTGTACTGGAAGGGTTCGATGGACACCTACTACCAGCTGTTCAACACCGTCGCCGACCGCATTCACCGCGACTATCCTGGGGTCAAGGTCGGCGGTCCCTCGGTCCTCGGCGGGCAGACGGTCGCCATGCGCGAGTTTATCGTGCAGTGCGGAAGTCGAGCCGACTACTTCACTATCCATCTGTACGACGATGACCCTTACCTTACCACCAAAAAGCTCAAGAACTGGAACCAGCTCATCCAGAAGCTCACGGGCAAAACAGGGCCACAACTCCTTGTCACCGAAGGGGATGACTCGCGGATTTCCGACCCGGCCGAAAAGCTTCGCTACCTGCTGGTGCGTCAGTTCGAACTGCTCGCCCTCCAGGACCAGGTGCTGGGCTTTCACCAGTTCAGCCTGCCGGAATACGAAGTGTATGGGCTGGTTCGGCCCGATGGTTCGCCCGTCGACAAGAACTACTGGGCCTACTGGTTGATGCGTGATCTGCGCGGCAACCTCGTCGCGTCTCAGGCTCAAAAAGACGGCGCGCCCCTCTCCACCAACGCGCGCAATGTGGCTCTGCCAGCGTACGTCGCTGCGACCCGCGACGGCGATAACTTGCAGGCCGTGTTGCTCTTGAACGACCCGGCGTCCCCCCCCGGCAAGGTCGTTGTTCAGCTGACCCTTCCCGCCGTCCCAACCGCACGGCAACTGCGGATCGACCGCGTCAATGGCGGGGAGCGCGAAGTGGTCCAGTTCCGCCGTCTCGAGCCCGGTCAAACCAGCCTGTCCCTGGAGCTCAGTTCCCGGTTTGGCGACGCGTTTTCGGTGGCGCTGTCGCCGGTTGCGGGCAGCCTGAACCTGCAAACCTCTGCCACGGCGACGACCGTTCTCAATGGGACCCTCGAAGTCGCGACGGGCAAGCTGTGGTTGCACACTTTGGGGCCATTGGGCGAGCTCTTGCAACCGGGCCAGGACCTCGGCACCGTCAGCGTGGCTCCAGGAGCTTCTACGAAACTCAGTCTTGGGGTCCAGCAAAACTCCCCGTTGCAGACGCGGCTGGTTGTCCTGCGTGGACCGGCAAACGCGATCCTGGCGCAGTCCCTGCCCTTCCGTTAGCAGGGGAGCCGATGGTTGTGAAGGGCGGCCGGGTGCACTACAATCGACGCGATACCTCGACTCCAAGGATGAACCTCATGTCGCTGCTCTCGCGTGTCTTCGGCCGCTTTTCGATCCGCAAGAAGATCCTTCTGACCGTCAGCCTGCTCTGGTTGCTCGGGTCGACCCTGTTGGTCACCCTGGCCTACTTTCAGGCCAAAAACGATCTGGAAGAGGGCATCCGAACGCGGGCCCGTGAAACCGTCGCCCTCGGTGCCCTGAGCGTTCCTGTCGAAGCGCACGCCCGGCTTCTGGGTTCGGCTGATCAGGATTCCGCCGACTACGCTGCGGTTTTCAAGGTCCTGCAAGCCATCCAAAAGAACAATGCCGACATCCGCTACCTCTACACGGTCCGCAAGAACCAGGCCGGAAAAATCGTCTTCGTTACCGACGCGACCGATCCGACCGACAACCCGTCGCTCATCGGAGACCCTGTCGAAACGGCAACGGCCCTTCTCAAACAGTCGGTGGAGGGACTCGGGGCAGCAGTGGTCGAAAAAGACTTCTACACCGACCAGTGGGGGACCTTCTGGACTGCCTATGCGCCGCTGGTGTCGGCCGACGGCAAGTTTGAGGGTTTGCTCTGTGCCGACATCGAAGCTTCGACGGTCCAAACGATTCTGCGCAATCACCTCAACGACCTCATCGGACTGATCTTCGTCAGCCTGCTGCTGCTCATCCCCGTTTGGCTTGTCGTCACGCGCAGTGTTGTTCAGCCCTTGCGCGAATGCGTTGTCGCTACCGACCTTCTGGCCAAAAGTGACTACACTCGGCCGCTTCGTCCTGGCCTGGTTCGGCGCGATGACGAGATCGGCGACTTGGCACGGTCCTTTTCGACCTTGATGGACAATACCCGGCAGCTGATTCGCAGCATTCACTCGCAGGCAGAAATCCTTGCCGGCGTGGGCGACGACCTCAACGGCCAGATGCAGAGCGCTGCGGTTTCGGCCCGTGCGATTGCCGGCAACATGGGCCTGATCCAGCAAAACTCCCATCAACAGTTTGCCGGGGTCACCAAGGCAGGGGCCACCGTCCAGCAGATCTCCCTGAGCATCCAGCAGGCAGCGGGCCTGATCGAGCGGCAGGCCGGTTGCGTCGCGACTTCGTCGGCAGCCATCGAGCAGATGCTCGCCAGCCTCACTACGGCTGCCAACAACCTCGAAAGGAACGCCGGCAACGTGCGCAGCCTCAGTTCCAGTTCCGAACGGGGCAAGTCAGACATGGGCCAGGTTTCGGCAAGGATTCGCCACCTCGCCAAGGAATCCGAAGGGCTCTTGGCGGTCAGCGAAGTCATTAAGGACATCGCCGCCCAGACCAACCTGCTTTCGATGAACGCCGCCATCGAGGCTGCTCATGCCGGGGCTTCGGGCCGCGGTTTCGCTGTTGTCGCCGACGAAATCCGCAAACTTGCCCAATCGTCGGCCACCCAAGCCGCCACCGTCACGGCTTCGCTGAAGTCCCTCCAGCGCTCGATGGAGGAGGCCGCCAAATCGTCCGACGAGGTCCTGCGCCAGTTCGAAGACATCGATTCCCAGGTCGGCATGGTAGCGGTTCAAGAGCAGCAGATCCGCCAGTCGCTCACCGAACTGGATCAGGGCAGCAACGAAATTCTCCAAAGTCTCGCGGTCCTGAAAGAAGTCACCGCTGAGGTCAGGTCCGGCTCGGAGCAGATGTTCGTCGAAAGCCGTGAGGTGATTCAGGAAAGCGCGGGGCTGGCAACTTTGGCCCGGGAGGTGGTCGACAAGGTCGACCGGGTTTCTGACGAGACAACCCAGGTCGCCGAGGTCGTTCAGAAAGTTCAGGTCCTCAGCGCCACCAACAAGGGTTGCATCGGCGAGCTCGTCCAGGAGGCGCTCCGATTTCGGGTTGAGGCCTGAACGCGAGTTTCTCATTCGGCTTGACTTCTCGCCCAGACCGGCTGAAACTGGAGTCGGCCCAAGGTAGCCTATTCCTGATGCTTCGACGGCTCTGCCTCTTGTTGCTTCCAGTGGTGCTTTTAGCGGGTTGCCAACCCGACGACAAGTCAACGTTGCGCGTCTGGGACACGTATACGGGCGAGAGGCAAAGTGCGGCCATGGATGCGCAGATCAGCCGCTATCACGAGGCCCACCCCAACGTCACCATTGTGCGGACGTCTCAGGCGGTCGAGAGGATGCGTGAGTCCGTTCGGCTGCTGCTGGGAACCGATTCCGGTCCCGATGTGCTCAACTACGACACGGGTCCCGCCTACGCTGGCGCGCTGGCCAAAGCGGGACTTCTAGCTCCCCTCGATGGGGCCTATCAGCGCTACGATTGGAGCCGGCGTTTCTTCCCCTGGACCAAAGATCGGGTCACCTTCGGCACGAAGGTCTACGGCATCGGCAACGAAATCGAGTTTCTCGGGGTCTATTACAACAAGAAGATTTTTGCCCAGTTGAATCTTGACGAACCAAAAACCTACGACGAGTTCCTGCTTCTGTGCGACAAGATCAAGAGTGCGGGCTACACCCCCATTGCTTTCGCCGACGCCGCCCGCTGGCCTGCTTTCCACCAGTTCAGTCTGCTCGCGAACAACGTCGTCGGTCAGGCCAAGCTCGAAAACATGCTTTTTGCCGGAAGCAGTTGGGACACCCCGGCAGTTGTGCAGTCCATCCGTATGTTTTTTGTCGACATGAACCGTGCCGGCTACTTTCTCAAGAATCCAAATTTGCTTTCGTACGAGGACGGCAACGCTGCCTTCTACAAGGGCAAAGCGGCAATGCAAATGACTGGCAGTTGGTTGCTGTCCGAAATGGAAACCCGCCCCCAGGGCTTTGAAGCCGGCTACTTTCTCTTTCCCTCAGTGGACGGCAAACCAGTCCTTCCTCCCGGGGGGCTCGGCTCGGGCTACTTCGTGGCTTCGAACACGAAGTTCCCCAAGCAGGCCGAAGCGTTCCTCGACGACCTGTTTTCGCAGCAGAACGGTGCGTTTTGGCTCGAGGACATGGCCCTTATCCCGCCCTTGCCCGTCGAGGTCGGCAAGCTCAAACTTTCCCCGCTGATGAAAGACGCCCTGACAACGTTTTCTGTCGTCCCCCTGGGCTACAACATCGACGTCCTCGCTGGCACCCGGTTCAACGCAGTCCAGTCAGCCGGCTACCAGGCCGTACTTCAGGGCCTCGAAACCCCAGAAGAGCTGGCCCGCGACCTGCAAATCGCCTGGCAACAAGACCAAGCGCAGCCGTAGCGAACGATTTTTTACGAATTTTCCGGCCTATCGCTCAAGTACCCCCCCTAACGCGCCGATGGTAACTCCGGAGGTAAGTAAGGATACGAGCCTCCAAGATCGTTTTCCGACGTCTCCTGGGCTTGCCCGGGGGTACCGACGTAATATTCAAGGAGGAATATTATGATCATCAACCACAACATGAGCGCCATCAACGCTCAGCGTGTGCAGGGCGACTCCGTGAAGGAAGTCACCAAGAGCATGGAGAAGCTTTCGTCCGGGCTGCGGATCAACCGTGCCGGCGACGATGCTTCCGGACTGGCTGTGTCTGAAAAGATGCGGTCGCAGATCCGCGGTTTGAACCAGGCCTCCCGCAACGCCTCTGACGGAATCTCGTTCCTTCAGACGACGGAAGGGTACCTGCAAGAAACCCAGGACGTCCTCCAGCGCTTGCGGGAACTGTCCGTCCAGTCGTCCAACGGGATCTACACGGCGAAGGATCGCCAGCAGATCCAGGTCGAAGTCAGCCAGTTGGTAGACGAAATCGACCGCGTAGCATCGCATGCCCAGTTCAACGGCATGAATATGCTGACCGGTTCGTTTGCCAAGTCGGAAGGGACCAACAACCCCAGCGCGTCGATCTACTTCCACATCGGAGCCAATGTGGATCAGCGCACCCGGGTGTATGTCGGAACCATGACCTCTGCAGCCCTCGGTCTGAAGGATTCAGCATCGGCCGCCAAGATTTCGCTCGGGACTCCCGACGAAGCCAACCGCGCCATCATGACCTTCGACACGGCTCTCAACAAGGTCAGCAAACAACGCGCCGACCTCGGTGCCTACCAGAACCGCCTCGAGTTCGCGGTCAAGGGCATTGATATCAGCGCCGAAAACCTGCAGGCCAGTGAAAGCCGCATCCGCGACGTCGACATGGCGAAGCAGATGGTCGACTACACCAAGAACCAGATTCTGGTTCAGTCGGGCAACGCCATGTTGGCTCAGGCCAATCAGCGTTCGCAGTCGACCCTCCAGCTCCTGGGCTAAGGCAGACTCTCACCAAAAAAAAGGCTGGCCCACGAGGGGTCAGCCTTTTTTTTGGCCTCAATCGACGATCAGGTAGCCGACCATCTCGTCATGGCCATGGCCACACTGGACGCCGCAGTAGTACTGGAACTTCCCGGCCACCGTCAGCTTGACGGTTTTGGGGACCCCATCCTTCAGGTTCATCTTGTAGCCGTCGTCCATCTTGGCGCTATGGAGCCCCACGGTGTTCTTCAGCGTGATATTGAGCGTGTCGCCCAATTTGCCATGAATCTCTTCAGGCGTGAACTTCCAGCTCTTGGCGTCCAAGACGACGGTGATCACCACCCCCGTGTCCTTCACCTCGGCAACAACGGGAGCCGGGGCCGTCGCGGGCGTTGCCTCCGCTGCCTTCGCCGGGGCGGGGCTGTTGTTTCCGCACGACAGGATCAGAAGTGAGGCGGCCAGAGCCGAAAGGAGCAAAACGCTCCGCATAAATCTCATAGGAATCTCCTTGACAGCGATCATAAGGCCAAAAACCCGACTTGGGAATGTTTGCCTTAACATTTTGTTTGACGATTCCTGATTTCGCCAGTAATCTTCATAAAGATGATGAAAACAGTCATCATCTTAATCCCAATAAGGAGTCTTCGAATGAAAAAAAGCCTGTTTGCCCTCGCAGCAACGGTCGCCCTGCTTTTCATTGTGTCTTGTAGCGGTAGCGACACCCTCAACTTTGGCAGCGCCCACTACGACCTGGCCAGTACCCGTAACGTTCCCGTAACCGAAATCACCAAGGACAACGTCAAAGACCTTGGCATTGTCTGGAAGGCTGATTTCAAGGCACTTGACTCCAATGTGCCGAACGGAAACCAGAGCTTCCCCATCGTTGTGGATGGTGTGCTCTACGTCACCACCATGCAGAACCACATCTTTGCGTTTGATGCAGCCACCGGTGCGCAGAAGTGGCACTGGACCCCTGATGCCGAACTGGTTGCCACGGCGACCAAGCTGCACGGCGGTGCCAACCGCGGCGTGGCCGTCGACGGAGGCTTCGTCTTTGAAGTCCTTTATGACAACCGCGTCGCCAAGATCGACGCCAAGACCGGATCGACGGTCAAAATCGTCAAGATCGCCGAACTGCTCCCCGAACTCAAGGACGTCACAACCGACAACGGTTACTATGAAACCAGCCTCCCCGTCATCTCGAAGGGCATCGTCTACATTGGTTCGGCCGGTTCCGACAACGGCGTTCGCGGCTTCGTCATGGCCCTCAAGGCCGCCGACCTGACCGCTGCCTGGGACGCTCCCTTCTGGGCCGTTCCTCCCAAGGGACAGGATTGGCTGGCGACCAGTCACTTCAATGGCGGCGGCACCACCTGGATGCCCATCACCGTTGACGCTGAAACCGACATCATC
Organism: Spirochaetales bacterium; assembly: GCA_037142615.1. Classification (GTDB taxonomy): domain Bacteria; phylum Spirochaetota; class Spirochaetia; order JABEVK01; family JABEVK01; genus JAIFLN01. Next base: position 92,732 of record JBAXAI010000013.1, read on the forward strand.
TACTTCGGAACCGGTAACCCGGCGCCCGACTTCTACGGCGAGAACCGCCCCGGAGCCAACCCCGACGTTGACTCTGTCGTCGCGGCGGATGGCAAGACAGGCAAGAAGCTCTGGGCGGGACAGTTCGTTGCCCACGACTTGTGGGACTACGACGTCGCGGCTTCCCCCATGCTCCTCAAGGCAAAAGTTGGCGACAAGGTCCGCAAGATCGTTGTCGACGGTGGTAAGGGTGGCGAATGGTGGGCTTTTGACGCTGCAACCGGCGAAGTCATCTATAAGAATGTCGCTTTCAACAAGCAAGATCACCAGCCCGTGACCACGGGTGGCGTGCTCGGCTATCCCGGCATCTTGGGTGGCCAGAACTACGCTCCTGAAGCCTACGACCCCGCGAGCAACTACGTGCTGATCCCCGGCATCGAGTATCCGTCGTTCCTTCGTTCTTCCAAGGACCAGGACAGCGGCGACGCGAGCTTCGGCTTCGGTGCTTTGACCTTCGGAACCATGTGGGACATCGGCTCCACTCCCAAGGACATCGTTCCCTACGGCACGGTCACCGCGGTCGATGTGGCCACCGGCCAAATCGTCTACACCAACAAGACCGACATGATGATGCGCGGTGGATTCACCACCACGGCCACCGGTCTGGCCTTCTACGGCGAAGGCAACGGCAAGTTCCGCGCCATCGACGTCAAGTCGGGCGCCACGGTCTGGGAGTTCCAGGTCGATGGCGACAGCATCGGCGCAGCTCCCACCATCTACAAGGTTGGCGGCAAGGTCTACGTTGCGATTACCAGTGGAGGCGCCAAGCCCAAGTTGCACGTCTTCGGCTTCGGCGGAGACAAGACCCAAGCTGCAGCGGCCCAGTAACACATGAAAAACACCAGCATTCCCTTTCTGACTACTGTCTTGTTTTTGGGGGTGCTGGCTTCCTGCGTGCCGTCCGGACCTTTGGTGTTTAGTTTTGACACCAAGGCCTGGTCGGTCTACGCGTGGAAAGCTGACGGTTCCCATCAGGTGCCTGTTCAGGGTCGACTCCTTCAGGGAAACCAACCCGTCAAGCAAGCGACCGTTACCCTTGGTTCAGGCAGAACGCTGCTTACCGACGGTGAAGGTCGGTTCTCACTTTCTATTGACCGGACTTTTCCGCACTCCCTTGCCGTGACGAGCGTCGAGCCCGGCACCAACCGCTCGGTTACCGAGAACCTTCTTGTCTATTACCCGATCTCGGTGCTCGACATGATCGAAGTCCCGGGAAGCAACGGACTCGTCGAACTGACAGCCAGGGCCAACGTTTCCACTCCCGTCCAGCAGGTCAAGATCGACTTTGCGGTTCAGGGAACGGTCACGACGGCCGATGGCCAGCCCGCAGTGGGGGCTGTTGTTTCACAGCACGAGCAGGGGGGCGAGGGTTGGGCCATTTCGACGCCTGCCGACGCCAAAGGGTTCTACGCCTTTTACTTGGCTCCCGAAGCAGACACGGGGCTTCTCATCCGGGTCAACTACAAGAACACCGACTTCACGTTTCCACCGGGTCGCTTCCTGCACTTGCTCGATGACCTGAGCATGCAGATGGACCTTATTCTGCCCTCGCAAGGGACCACCATTCTCGACAAGCCGCCCACTCTTTCGATGAAACCCATCCCTGGAAAACGCTACCGCACGCTCATACTCGGGGCTAAGAATCCCCAAACCGGGTCGTACTACGAAGTGACCTTACCGGACGCCGAAGGCAATTTCCGCGTCAAACTTCCGAAGGCCGACTTTCAGGCCGGAGTCCAGTGGGTCGAGGCGGAACTACGCTTCTTCAGCGCCCGTGAACTCGTGACTGGCGACTGGGTCGGCCCCCGTGAACTCGATACCGCAGCGCAGACCATTCCCTTCCTCAACCTTCCGCTCGCGCTCGTCTCTCACGGAATACTTTAGCCGTACCTACTTCAGATGCCGGGTCAAGAAGTCCAGCGTCTGCGCCCAGGCGTCAGCAGACGCTGCTGGTTTGTAAACGCTCGGGTCGCTGTCACGGAAGAAAGCGTGGCCTGAGTTTGGGTACACCGTAAGTTTGTGGTCCACTTTCTGACGCTGCAGAATCTGGCGGAACTCCTCGATTGTTCCAGCGGGAATCGAAACGTCGGCATCACCGAAGAACCCCAGAACCGGGGCCCTCAGCGACCCCATCCGGTCAAACAGAGTTTGCATCTGGCCACCGTAAAAGGTGCACACCGCGTCCAGGGGCCTTGCGAGCGCCAGGCCCAAGCTCAGGCGGCCACCGTAGCAAAAGCCCAGACTAGCGACCTTGCCGCTCCCTTCTGGGTTGGCGGCGATCGAGTCGAACAAGACTTCGAGTTCAGCGGCCGCCGCGGCTGAGTGCTTCTTCATGTAGCTCATTGCTGCCGAGTTGTCCCCCAGAGGGGCAAGGTCGCCATGATACAGATCGGGGGCAAACGCCAAATAGCCTTGGCCGGCAAAGCGCGACGCTATGGATTCCGTTTGCAGGTCGAGACCCCACCACTCGTGGATCACGATGACGACGGGCCAAGGGCCTTTTCCGACGGGCCTGGCGAGAAATCCGGGGACAGTACCCCATATAGCTGAGCTCATGGTTCACCTCGCTGGCATTGTAGCGCATCCCATGGCACAATGACGCATGTTTAAACTTCACAACCCCATCGTTGTTCTTGACTTGGAAGCTACCGCAGGCAAGGACTCACAAGGGAATCAGACCAATAACTGCATCATCGACTTGGGCGCAGTGTATTTGAACGAACTTCTCGAAGTGGAGGGGACCTTTGAAGCGTTGGTCCAACCCGAAGAGCCCCTTACGCCCTTCATCACCAAACTCACGGGGATAACCCCTGCCATGGTCGCCGGCCAGCCGGACTTTGCCACGGTGGGACCCGCCTTCGTTCGTTGGGTTGAGTCCCTCGCTGGCAATGTCAAAAAAGTGCGGCTCGCGGCCTGGGGCAACTACTTCGACATTCCTCTTTTGAGAAAGAACTTCCAGAACCACGGGCTCGAGTTTCCTTTCTCGGGGACGGCGCTCGACGTCAAAACCCTGGGTTTCCTATGGCTCTCGCAGAGCGGAAGGCGCACGGACAAGATCAGTCTCGAGTTTTTTGCCCAGCACTACGGACTGGCTGTGGAAGGGACCTGGCATCGGGCGCTCACCGACGCCAAGATCACCGCGCAGACCCTCGTTCACGTTTGGAAGGACCTGGGCGGATTTTTTGTCCCCGTCAGGGAAGGGGAGCCGCATCGCTTGGTGAGGATTCAGGAACAGCCGTGAGTTCCTGTTCGAGAACAGCCTGCAGAGCAGCGTTTCCTCCCGTGTGCGCGTACCACAGCACCGTGTGTCCCAGATAGTCTTCGTCGGCCGGGTTGGCTCCCCAACTCAGCAGCTCGAGCGCATTTTGTTCCAAACCTGCGGCACACGCCAGCATCAGGGGGGTAACGCCAAGATCGGAGCGTTGCACGGGCGGGACACCTCTTTGAAGCAAGTAGACTGTCATTTCCGGGTGGCTCGACTGCGCTCCGGCGTGAGCAAGGCTCCAACCTTCTCTGTCCACCTGTTCTAGCCGTGCACCCGCGGCCGCGATCTTTCGAAATAGATCTAGTCGCCCCTGGATTGAAACGTCGAACAGAAGGTTTCGTCCCGAATCGTCGATGGCGTCGGCCGGTGCGCCCCGGTAGCTGAGCACGTCAAAGACTTCGCTGGCCCCGCGGCGAATGGCCCAGGCCAGTTCTGCAGGTCCCGGGATGATGGACTCCGTTCCCCGAGGTTCCGTCAGATTCCAGGCAGCAAGGGCATCATTGTTGACAATGGCCCAGTACAGAGGAGTTTCCTGGGCTCCGATCGGGTTCAGTAGGCCCGCGGTGAGCATGGCTACGGCAACGATTTGCTTCACCTCTCGAATATCGGCAGCAATACCCGGGAAACTGACTCGGCTCGCCATTCTCGCAAGATTGTCCGGTAAGTGGTTGACGCGCTTGGGCGGGTCTGCTATGTTCACTCTCGCCGCTAGCGAACAACGC
>JBAXAI010000014.1:0-92544 GCA_037142615.1 Spirochaetales bacterium
TGGGACAGCCTGCTCCCCTGGAACATCAACCAAGGGAAGAATTGACGGATACTAAGGATCCTGGTTGTCGACGAAGACAAAAAGTTGCGCTGGGAACACCTTCAAAACCGAACCCGCGCCCCACAGAGGGGGTAGCGCAAGACCCCGCAGGCTACGCCGAGGAGGCTGGAGCGAGGGGCAGGCGCCCCTTCTCAGCAACCTGTTTGCAAGGGCGATGAGTCGGTTACACCACAACCGCTCACTGAGTTCGCTCCTGGACAATTCCCAGATCATTCAGAAGCTCCTCAAGAGCTAGGCGCTCGACGTCGTGGTTGCTGGCGTATCCCTCGGCGACGTGGCAGTTGGTGAACCGGAGCAACTACGTGGCTTGGGTGGAATCGTAGGCGGGCTATCGGAGCATTTTCCTAGCGTCGTCGATATTCACAAGGTCGCCAATGGCGTATTGATGCAGAAGGCTTGAGATAAGAGTCTGGTATCCGAGACCAGCGCGCAACGCACGCTCTTTGATCATCAGAATGTCTTGCGCATCTAGCCTGATGGATACCATGGTCTTTCGTTCAGATACGACTTTGGGAGGTTTTGCCGCGGCAGCGACGAGCGATTCTCTGAGTTCTTCGGAAGCCGGGACAAACCCATCATAATGATCTTCGTACCATTGTTCTTCTGCATCCAATGTGCCCCCAAGGTTGACCTTGTCGCTCATATTCGATGCTCCTTCTTGGCCTTGCGGCTCGGAATGATGGTCTTGAGGAACCAATTTCCCTCATTGTCCAAAACCAGCGGCACCACGTGTGGGTAGTCGTTGAGGCGAACGATGATCCTGTATTGACCGGGGCGAGACGGATTCGCCTCTGGCCCGACAAACCGACCGGCTTCGATCTCGGTTCTGACTTGCCAGAAACTTACGTTTCGCGTTTCGCGCAGGAGCGAGTCCTTTTCAGCGTCCCAGCCTAGTTCCACCACACAACATTATGCGGAGGTATTGATGTTGTCAATACTTTGCGATGATGAAAAGCGCCTGAGGGCGTACGGCGGCCAAGGACTTCACTGGGAGTCGCTGGACGAAGACCTTTCCGTCGAAGACATCTTGCTCGGCAATCCGGAGGTCTCCCTGACGACATGGAAGACCTCCAACTGTAGTCGAGCAAGGCGCTCTTGACGACCACGGTAGGAGTTCCTACCGTGAGGGTATGACAACCATCGTTTCGGAGAAGGGGCAGATCACGTTGCCCAAAGCCTTGCGAACAAGCTTGGGAATCCAGGCTGGATCCCAACTCGACGTTACCGAGGAAGATGGACAACTGGTGCTGAAGAAGACCCCCTCGGACTCGGCGTTGTCGCGATGGAGTGGTCGTGGCCGCCCATGTGCAGGCCACGCCGATGCTCCGCTGGCCCGAGATCTGGGTCACCTCCCTCGGGTCAGCTTCTCCACATCGGCGAGGTCCTGTAGTCGACCGCTGGCCCGTTTGTTCGCGATCAAGTCGTCCAGGTGAATGGTTGGGAGCACCAATCCATCGACTGGGATCTCCACGCGGCGGGCCCAGCATTCGCGAAACGAAACGCCGTCGATGTCGGTGAGCAAATCGATCCGCGAAGGGGGGTACCCCAATTGGATCACTTGCTGGGGCCTCTCGAAGTCGCGTTCTGAGAGTCCCAGCGATCCAAACCCAAACTGGCGCAGAGTTTCCATAATCTTGGAAGCGTTCTCGGGTGATGACCAGATCCAAAGATCGAGGTCACCGGTAAAGCGCGGGTGACCATGGCCGGCCATGGCATAGCCGCCGACCACCAGGTACTCAACGCCCTGGTCGTGGAACAACCGCAACAACTCTTTGAAGTCGGGGTTCAGCATCGGGGTACTTCCATTGGATGTATTGCTGTCGCAGTCGTTCGACTTCGGACACGCAATCGGTGGCCGACCAACCTGCGTAGGGATTGGCTTGTACCCCATGGAGCGGCTGAACTGTGACGTGCTTTGCGGGAGAGGCCATGGTACAGTTTAGCATGGGAGTTTCCCGCTGGGGAACTGCTCCGACGCCGTCCGCTCTAGTCTCCGCCCCCGCCGCCGCCATCATCGCCAACGACGAGTCGAGTGAGGCGAAAGTGAACGAGTCGGCAACCCCCTGCTGCGAGGCATCGCCCGCGCGTCCTTTGGCCCGCTGGACCACATACCAGACCGACCCGGCCGTGAAACCGACAAGTACCAGGAAAACCAGAAAACCCATGGATGCCTCCAGCAGATATTCTATGAATTTCGCCGCGAAGCTCAAGCAGAAGGCTTGATACCCCTGTCTGGTAGAGCAGGAGTCTCCTATGCCAATGTCCCCGATGACCCATGACCGAGTGTTCCGTCATGTGTTTGGTGAGCCAGAGGGTTTGCCACTGTTGAAGAACCTCATCAATGCCTACCTTGAGTACGCCCAACTGCTCTTGGCCGTTTCGCTGGAGTTGGTCAACCCAGACCTCGGCCCAGAATCGGTTAGTGAGAAACGCACCGTTCTCGACGTCCTCGCGCAGGACGAGACAGGACGCAAGATCAATGTCGAGATCCAGACGAGCCGTAAACCCGCGTATCTTGAGCGCACTTTGTTCTCGTGGGCAAGACTGTACGGACGCCAGCTTCCGGTCGGCGACGACTACGAAAGCCTACGGCCGGTGGTGACGATCAACTTCGTCGAGTTCAACATGTTCCCTGGTTACAATGCGATTCACCAGCTCAGGCTACCCGTCACGGACCACCTTGTGGTCTTTCACGTGGAACTGCTCAAGTTGCTGAAGAAACCTGACAGGGACTTGAATCTCGCCGAAGTTTGGGGCAAATTCCTAGAAAAGCCCCAGGAGGACTGGGGTTTGCAGGCACACGAAGCCGTCCAAGTGTTTCGGGCGGCACACGCCAGAATGGAGGATTTTATGGCGCTGACTCCGGATGTAGTACGCGAAATCTTTGAGGAAAAGTATGAGCTCGACCAGCTCACGATGAAGAACCATGCGCGGCGCGAAGGCTTGGCCGAGGGCAGAGCCGAAGGCAAGGCGCAAGGCTTAGTCGAAGGTAGGGTCGAAGGGAGAGTCGAAGGGAGAGTCGAAGGGAGCCGCGAGGCACTTGTTGGTGCGGCGCGGCGGATGCTGGCCGAGGGCCTGAGTCCGGAGCTGGTCTTTCGCGTCACCGGGCTCAAACCTGACGATTTGGCTTGACGGAGATCGCCCTTGACCTAGCCTTTCAATAGAGACTAAGTTAATTAAACTAAGTCCGGAGGCTATTCCTGCAAACCGTCAACATCCACTACGCCAAGACCCACCTGTCACGCCTGCTCGAAGACGTGGCTCAGGGCGAATCGCTGGTCATTGCCAAGGCCGGGGCGCCGGTCGCCCGCCTGATTCCCTATCAGCCCGACGAGGCGGTCGCTCAGCGGCGCTTGGGGTTCCTCGAAGGGCAATTCGCGGTGCCGGATGACTTTGATCGCATCGCCTCGCAGAACGCCGGGGAAGTTGCCCGATGAGGCTCTTGCTCGACACCCACCTGCTGCTCCGTGCCGCCACCGACCCACTACGGTTATCGACGACAGCACGCCACCTGATCGACGACCCCGACAACCAGGTCGTGTTCAGCGCGGTCAGCTTTTGGGAACTGGCCGAGAAGCGAGGGGCCGGGCGCGAGGATTTGCACGTGAATGCCCGGTTATTGCGCCGGGGACTGCTCGACAACGGCTACACCGAGTTCGCGTTGACGTCGCTTCACGTCCTGGAGCTCGAGTCCGTGCCGTTGCCCGGCGCGGTGACTGCTGACGACTTCGACCGGCTCTTGGTGGCACAAGCCAGGTCCGAAGGCCTGGTGCTCCTCACCAGCGACCCGCAGATGGCAGCGTTTGGCGATCCGGTGAGGCGTGTCTAGTTCCCCAAAAGGCGTTCTCCGGTTATTCTCAGCCCATGCGTAGCTTGCGCACTCCCCAGAAACTGATTCTCGCGGTCGATGTCGGGACAACAGCCATGAAGGGCGGCCTGATTTCGGCCGACGGCGAAATGATCGCCTACCACCGCGTCACCTACTGGGAAAAAACCAAGCAGGACTTTCACGCGTGGGACCCCCGGGTGTGGATCGAGGCTTTGCGCGAAATCGTCGCTTCGGTGGGCGGCTATCAGCGCATCTGCGCGGTGGCGGTTTCGGGACAGGGCCCGACCGTGATTCCCGTCGACGCGGACGGCAAGGTGCTGTTCTACGCCTTGTTGTGGATGGACAAGCGCAACCTCCGCCAAGAAGGAACGCGCAGCTTCTTCCTTCCCAAGATCGCCTGGTTCCGCGAAAACCACCCTGACCTGTACGACAAAACCAAGTGGTTCCTCAGCTGCGCCGAGTTCCTGAACTTCTTTTTGACCGGAGAAGCCCGCACCATCACGCCCAGTCAGGAGTTCATTCCCTACATCTGGGGCGGAGAAGATTCCAAGGCCTATGGGCTCGACTTCACCAAGTTGCCGCCGTTTGCCACCATGGCCGAGGGAGTCGGCGAGGTAACCGAAGCGGCGTCGGCCTTCATCGGTATCCCGGCCGGGGTGCCCGTCGTGGCGGCCGGAAGCGACTTTCTGGTGGCCCTGCTGGGCGCCGGGGCTGTGGAACCGGGACGCATTTGCGACCGCGCGGGCACCAGCGAGGGGATCAACTACTGCTCAGCGACTTCGCTGGCCGACAAACGACTGCGGACGTTGCCGCACGCCATCGATGGTTTGTACAATATTTCGGGCATTCTCAGTTCGACGGGGCGTCTGTTTGAATGGATGCGCCGCATCACCGGGCAAGGGGAGCGCAGCTACCGCGAGATCCTGCAAGAGATCGAAAATCTGCCTCTCGACCGTTCGCGGCCGTACTTCTTTCCCAGCTTTGAGAAGAACGGCGACTTCGAGTTCGCCCGGGGCGGGTTCCTTGAACTTCACCCCGACCATACCCGCGATGACATGGGCCGGGCGGTGGTAGAGTCGATCGCCTTCGGCATTCGGCGGGTCCTCGAAGCGATGGAGGCGAACGGTTTGGCCATCGACGAGTTGCGCGTCACAGGTGGGCAGGCTCGCAACGTGATTTGGAACCAGCTCAAGGCCGACATCACCGGCAAGCGCATTCTGGTGCCCGAGATTGAGGACGCTGAACTGCTGGGCAGCGCGGCCTGCGCCTTGGTGTGGCAAAAAGAGTTCCGAGACTTGCGTGAAGCCAGCGAAGCGTTGGTGCGGGTTCGCGCGGTGTTCAACCCGCGGGCCGAACGCCTGGCGACCTACGAAGGCCTGTACCGGAACTACAGGGACTACCAGGCCAGCCCGGAGGCCCCTCGTGGCTGAACGCATTTCCCCCCCGTCGTGGACTGAGTGGACCCGCAGTCCCAACGACCGCACGCCTCAGCGAAAAGTGTTCGACGACATTTTGGGCGAGCTGCGAAAAGAAGGGCTGATCGAGGTCCGCGGCTCGCTTTTTGTTCACCTGGCCCGCTACTCCTATCTTCACGTCAAGAACGCTATGGTCGAGGTGGCGTCGTTCGTGGCCAGCGTACCAGACTCCATCTTTGGAACCACGCCGCCGGCCTACCGGATCACCGAGGTTGAGTCGGTACTCAAGATTCTGCAAGCGGCTGGTTTGGTGACCTTTCTCGAGAGCTTTGGGTCGTCCCCAACCAAGGTTCTGCTCACGGAACGGCTGGGCGCCGGCGAGGTGGCTCGGTCTCAGGTGGTGTACGCGGTGCAGAGCCATCTGCGCGAAGCCATCGCCGCCATGGAACCCGCGGCGGTTGCGACCCGGGCCTCGTCGTTTCCTACCGTCGACAGCGTGTCGAAGGCGACGGGAACGCTCCCCGAGCATCTGGCGCCCGGCGAGCTGTGCGTGCAGGTTCAGGATCGACCCGAGTCCAACGAGACAAACCCAAATCCCTTTGTGCAGGAAACCATCGACAAGTCGACGGCGCCCTTGGTTCTGCTTCAGTTTTGGCCGCTGCCCGACCCCCGCAAAGAAGCCGGTTCGTCGGCGGGTGACCCGGAGTTCTCGCTGTTGATTCCCGGCGACTTGAGCCTCGAGAATCTCGTCCGCAAGCTGTGCGTCCCTATTTTGGAAGAGTTCTTCAAGGGAGCCGGCAATCAGGACGAAGCCGCCGGCATCCAGGCCAAGTACGCCAGCTACATGCACAAGTACCGCGAGAAGTTCACGGCGTCGGGCGGTTTGCCTGCCAGCGACCGCATCGACAAGGTTCTGTCCAGCGGCGACCCCGACGGCGAAGGCTTTGCCAACGCCGTCTACGTGGTGGTGCAGGTGGTCAAGCGCTCCAATCCGGTGGTGTACCAGGCCGCCCGTATCGCCTGGGCCCGGTGCATGGCGCTCCGCGTGGCCAAACGCAAGAGCGAGAAGGAATCTCAGGCCAAAACCCTCGATACCGGCCTCTTGGTTACGCGTCTGCGCGACAGTTCACGGCCCTTGGGCATTGAAGACCTCAAGCGAACGCCCGACAGCAGCAAAAAGAAAGAGATTGGCAGTAAGTACGCAACTCTGACTGACCTTCTGCCCATGGCTCCCGCCAAAGAAGGACAAAGGCCGCTGGTGTACGAGATCAAGGGAACGTTTGTGCACCGCGAAAACCTCGTGCGGGCCTTTTTGGACCTTCGCGAGCGCGAGGCGTTGGCCCAGCAGGAGAGGCTCGCCCAAGCCTGGGCCCGCGAAGGCATCCCCGGTCCCGAGGGCGTCTTCTTGGCCGACAAGGACGTTTCGCCGCCGTTCTTCCGCGCTTTCGAGTTGGTTCACCAGGAGCGCCTGCTCGCCCCCACGATGGCCGATTTTGTGCGCGACTTTCTCCCGTCGGATCTCGACACTTCCGACTTGGTGCATTGGTTGTGGCCCGATGGGCGCAAGGGAAGTGCCGGCCCCGTCGAGATTGTGAACCGCGGGCTCGATGTCGTGCTGTACGAAGACCGTGACCGGTTGCGTCGCCGCTCGCTGGCCGGCGTGCTGGGGCTTCCGCAGGTGTACCAGCAGATCGTCAAGGCGGCGTGGAACATCATTTTCATGGAAGAGGGCGTGTTCAGTTTCATCATCCGCAAGATCTTGGCGATGTTCGGTGCTAAGCAAAAACCGCTCAAGGAATCGAAAACGACCAAGGTCAAGAGCGGCTCGGATGGCAAAGGCGGCGCGGACGGCAGGGGCCAGGCGGCCGATCCGAGGGCACAGAAGGCGGCGGAGCTGAAGAAGCTGATCGAGCTGGTGCCGTTGGCCAAGGACAAGGCGGCGATTCTGGCCGAACGGGAGAAAAACGCCAGCCAGTGGTGTTTCAAGCTCGACAAAGAGGCGGCGCGACAAACCAAGCAGACGGTCGATGACGAGGTCACCCGGTACGCCAATCAGATCAAAATCGAGATGCTCACCGAGGAGAACTCGGCCAAGGTCGCCCTCTTTTTGGTCGACAAGAGTCCCACGCTCAAAGAAGTGACCAGCTCGAGGGCCTTCCACCGCTACCTGTACTTGACCGCGTTGCAGCGCCGCACCGAGCTGCTTGCCAAGTAAGCGCCGACAGGGTTCTACAGAAGGCCTTCGAGGTTTTCGGGAAGGACGACATCGAGCGGCAAGGTGATGCTGGCAGGCAAAGCTTCGTGAAAAAGCAAGTGGCGGCCCAGTAACCGCAGCGCCTCGGCCCCCATGGTTTCGGGGCGTTGCGAGATCAGCATGTCGATGCGCCCCTCCCTTAGGGCCTGAACGTTCGGGTCGGTCAAATCGTAGCCGACCAGACGCAAGCCGGGGCCCAGCCGCGCGTACTCGCCCACGTTGGCGTTGGGAACGAATAGACCTGCCAACTGCGGGTGAGTCAAAAGAAAGCGGGCCACCTCGAGCCGGCGCTCTTCCACAGGCGCCGCGAACGTTTGGGGTAGCGCAATCACCGGATGCCCCAGGGCGCTGCACCTAGACTCAAAGCCCAAGGCCCGCTGAAACAGGTGCTGGTCGTCTTCCTCAAACCGCACCAAACCCAGCGGCAGGCCCGCCGGCACCGCGAGGGCCAGAAGCCTCGCCGCCAGTTGACCTCCCAGAAAAGGGTCCTGGCCGACGAAACCGTGCGGGTGCTCGCACTTCATGTCCGTATCAAAAAAGACGACCGGAAAGTCAGGCGGCAGGGCATCGACCAGAGGACCGAGCACTCGGTTGAGAATGGGCGCCAGGGCGAGGGCATCGCAGGGTGGTCGCAGCAGTTCGGCGAACGCGCGGGCACAATCGGCCCCGTCGTAGCGGTCAAACCCTTGGTAGTGCACCGTTAGTTGAAACGGCGCCAGCTCGGTGGCCATGCGGCGGATGCCTTTTTCGATGGCACTCCAGTAGCCAAAGTCCTGCTCGGAGCGGGGCATCAGCACCCCGACCGTGTAAGCTCTACCGGCCGACAGGCGGCTGGCGAACACGTTGGCCTTGTACCCCCGCTCGGCGATGAGGCCTTCGATTTTGGCGGTATTCTCGGCCGAGACGCGCCCCCGCTGGTGCAACACCCTGTCGACGGTGCCGATCGACACCCCGGCCAGTCGGGCGAGTTCCTTGATGGTCAGGGGGGCCAAGGCCTCATTTCTGCCCGTAATACGCCCCCGGGCCATGTTTGCGCTCGTAGTGCTTGGCGATCAGGTGCGGCGGCAACCCGGGCACGGGGAGTCCACCGGCTGCGATCCGCGACAGGAGGGCCATTTTGGCGATTTCCTCGAGCACGACCGCGTGGTACAGGGCTTTGGCTGCGGTGGTGCCCCAAGTGAACGGTGCGTGGCCACCCACCAGAACCCAGCAGACCTCTTCGGGGCTGAGGGCGGGTTTGGCGGCCAAGAATGTTTGAACGATCAGGTTGCCGGTCTCGAGCTCGTAGTCGCCCTTCACCTGCTCGGCCGAAAGTTGGGGCGTGCAGGGCACCTCGAAGGGGCTGTGGTCGGCGTGGGTGGTGCCCCACACCGGCAGGGGAAGCTGCGCCTGGGCCCACGCGGTGGCGTGTGTCGAGTGGGTGTGCACGATGCCGCCCAAGGTGGGGAACGCCTGGTAAAGCACCCGGTGCGTCGGCGTGTCGCTCGAGGGGCGGAGCTTGCCCTCAACGACCTTGCCGTCCAGATCGACCACGACCAAATCGTCGACTTTCAGCTTCTCGTAGGGCACTCCGCTGGGCTTGATGGCCAGCACTCCGCGCGCACGGTCGAAGGCCGACACGTTGCCCCAGGTGAACAACGCCAGCCCGTGCTTGGGAATCTGCAGGTTGGCCTCGAAGGCCTCCTCTTTCAGACTCTGGTAAGCCGAGCTCACCGGAAGTTCCCCTTGAACGCCAGAAGTTCTTGTACGGCCAGCGTTTGGCGTACGCTTTCGAGGGTGCTCCCCTTGCCAATGCACACGTATTCCAAGCCCAGTTGGTCGGCGTACATCTGCAAAATCTCGGCGTTCACGGCGGTGGAGTAGGCCGTGTGGTGCGCACCGCCGGCCCAGATCCAGCCTTCGAGCCCGGTGCGGAAGTCGGGGTAGGGAATCCAGACGGCCTGCGCGACCGGCAACTTGGGCATGGTGTGCGGCACGGCGATGGTTTTCACCTCGTTGACCAGCAAGCGGAAGCGGTCGCCGAACTCGACCAGACTGGCGTTGGTGGCTTCGCCGGGGGCCGCGTTGAACACCAAGCGGGCCGGGTCGTCCTTGCCTCCGATGCCCAGCGGGTGGATCTCGATCTTGACCGGTCCCGTGGCGATGCTGGGGCAGATTTCGAGCATGTGGCTGCCGAGCACCATCTCTTTCCCGCCTTCCAGGTGGTAGGTGTAGTCTTCCATAAAGCTGGTGGCGCCCGGCAGACCGTCGCCCATGAGTTTCACCGCGCGCACCAGTGCGGCCGTCTTCCAATCCCCTTCGCCGGCAAAGCCATAGCCCTTGGCCATCAGTCGCTGGGCGGCAAGGCCCGGCAGTTGGTCGAGCCCATACAGGTCTTCAAAGCTGGTGGTGAACCCGAGGTATTTGCCTTCGACGAGGAAGGCCTCGATCGCGATTTCGAGGCGGGCCTGCACCTTGAGCCGGTCGAGCTGTTTAGGCGTGTTCAGCAGCTCGGAGGCGATGACGTAGGTTTTCTTGTACTCGTCGAGAAGCTTGTCGACCTGCGCGGGCGTGACGGCGGCAACGCGTTTGACCAGTTCGCCGACGCCGTAGCTGTTCACGCTCCAGCCCAGTTGGATCTGCGCCGCGACCTTGTCGCCGTCGGTGACTGCCACCTCGCGCATGTTGTCACCGAAGCGGACGAAGCGGGCCGAACGCCCTTCGGTGACGGCGGCGGCGGCGCGGCTCCAAGCCCCCACGCGGCGCTGGGTTTCCTTGTCTTGCCAATGGCCGGCGATGATGGAGCGCTTGAGGCCCAGGCGGGCCGTGATGTGGCCGTACTCGCGGTCGCCGTGGGCACTTTGGTGCAGGTTCATGTAGTCCATGTCGATGGTGCCCCATGGAAGGTCGCGGTGGAACTGCGTGTGCAGTTGCAACAGCGGCTTTTTCAGCACCATCAGGCCGCGCACCCACATTTTGGCGGGGCTGAAGGTGTGCATCCAGGTGATGACGCCCGCGCACTTCTTGTCGGCGGTAGCGGCCTCGCACACGGCTGAGATGCCGTCGGCGGTGAGCACTGTAGGCTTCCAGACGATGGGATAGGGGACGGCACCGCAGGAGTTCAGGCCTTTCACAACCTCCTGGCTGTCTTTGGCGACCTGCTCGAGCGTGGCAGGACCATACAGGTCCTGGCTGCCGGTGACGAACCACAGTTCAAAGTCTGGTTTTTGCGAAATCATGGGGAGCTCCCTATTTTTGCGATTCCACCAAGGAACCGAGGGCGAGATATTTCTTGTAGATTCGGTCGTAGAGCTGGGCGGCCTCGGGGTCGGGAGTGAACGTCAGGTCAAAGCCGGGGAACATCTTGGCCTGGGCTGCCTCGACGGTGGGGTAGAGCCCAGCCACAGTCGCTGCGAACATGCCGGCTCCGAGCGCGCAGGCCTGGTCGCTCGCCCCCACACGGATGGAACGGTTGAGCACGTCCGAGAGCACCTGCATCACCAAACGGCTCTTGCGGGTGATGCCGCCGATGGCGATGATGCCGTCGACCTTGACCCCCTGCGCCTCGAAACGTTCGACGATGGCGCGGCTGCCGTAAGCGGTCGCTTCGACGAGAGCGCGGTAGACGCGGGGAGCGTCGGTGCCCAGCTTGAGCCCGGTGAGCGCTCCGGCAAGCAACGGGTCGGCGTCGGGTGTGCGGCGGCCGTTGAGCCAGTCGAGGGCCAACACATTGTCTTCGGCAGGAGGAATCTGAAGCGCTTCGGCTTCGAGCGCGGGGATGATCTTGTCGGCCAGCGCCTCTGCCTGTTCGGCGGGCAAAAACTGCACCAGCGGCCAGGCCAGCAAATTGCGGAACCAAGCATACACGTCGCCGTACGCCGACTGGCCCGCCTCGTAACCGAGCCAGCCGGGAACGATGGAACCGTCGACCTGGCCACAAATGCCCGCGACCACCTTCTCGGTAGTTCCTTTGCTGGGGAGGGGGGCGGTGACGACGTCGCAACTGCTGGTTCCCATCACTTTGACGAGCTGGTTACCGACAATGCCGCCCCCGAGCGCGCCCATGTGCACGTCGAACGCACCTGTGCCGATCACGGTGGTGGCCGGAAGGCCGAGTTTGGCGGCCCATTCGGCCGTGATGGTGCCTGCAGCCTGGTCGGCCGTGGCGGTGGCCGCACCGAGGGTGTCGGCAATCTTGGACAGGCGCGGGTCGAGCGAACCCAGGAAGGCTTTGGGGTAGCCACCGAAGCTGGCGTGCCACAGGCCTTTGTGACCAGCGGCGCAGCGGCTGCGTTTCACCTGCGACGGACTTTCGTGGCCGGTGAGTCGGGCTCCGATCCAGTCGCAGTGCTCAACCATCGTGTAGGCGGCTTGCGCGACGCGTGGGTTGGCCCGCAGCACGTGCCACGCCTTGGCCCAGAACCATTCAGAGGAATAAATGCCGCCGACAAACTGCAGAACCTTCTCCTGCTTCCAACTGGCGGCCGCGACATTGATGGCTTCGGCCTCGGGGATGGCGGTGTGGTCTTTCCACAGGAGGAACATCGCATCGGGGTCAGACTCGAAGCCCGGGGTCAGTGACAGCGGCACGCCTTCGCGGTTGGCAAAAACCGGCGTCGAACCCGTGGTGTCGAGCGAAAGCGCCCTGACTTTGGCCGCTGCCGCCGGCCCAGCGGCGTTCAGAGCCTCGCGGGTGGCGGCTTCGAGCGTCTCCAGGTAGTCGAGCGGGTGCTGTCGGAACTGCTGGTGGACGGGGTCGCAGAACAAGCCCTGCTTCCAGCGGGGGTAGTAGCGCACCCCTTGGCCCAGAACGGCTCCGTTGGCAGGGTCGAGGGCCACCACCCGCACCGAGTCGGTGCCAAAATCTGCCCCAAGGACGACATGGTCTCCAGCGTTCATCGAAGCCTCCTGTGTGCGTTAACGCAAATGCGGTAACGTACACATCTTGGGGCCAACGACTCTATCTGTCAAGCAGGAGGGGCTTACTTCAACGACGCAACCACATCGGCCTCAAAGTCTGCGGGAACGGTGGTCGGCGCATAACGGCGAATGGACTGGCCGTCCTTTGAGATCAGGAACTTGGTGAAGTTCCACTTGATGTCGTCGCCCATCAGGCCGCCGGCTTCCTTTTTCAGGTAGCGGAAAACCGGGTGGGTCTCGGGGCCGTTGACGTCGATCTTGGCCATGAGCGGGAAAGTGACACCATGGTTCATCTTGCAGGTGGCCTCCATCTCGTCGTTGGAAAGGGGTTCCTGCCCGCCGAACTGGTTACACGGGAATCCGACCACCACGAGACCTTGGTCCTTGTACCGCTGGTGCAGCATTTCCAGGCCGTCAAACTGCGGCGTCAGCCCGCACTGCGTGGCGGTGTTCACCACCAGTACCGGATGCCCTTCCCAGGAAGAAAAATCGACGGTCTTGCCGCCGGGAGTCTGGGCCGAAAGCCCGTAGAACGTGTCGCTCATCAAATCACCTCAGACTCAAAATGATTGTGTGCAATCGAAAAGTCAAGTTGAAGGGGACGCGGCGTTCAGCTTCGCCTTTCGCACACTCCAATCGGGCAGGTGCTGCGTCATCAAGGCTTTGAACCGGGCGTTGTGGCTCGGCTCGAGCAGGTGAACCAGTTCGTGGACGACCACGTATTCCAGGCACTCGGGGGGCTTGGTCGCCAAGGCCAGCGCCAGCCAGATGCGCTTGGCGGCCGGGTTGCAGCTGCCCCAGCGCGTGCGCATCCGCTTGACGCCCCACGCTGCCGTCTTGACGCCGAGCCTGGGCTCCCAAGTGGCGAGGAGCAGCGGGATCGCGGCCTTCAGTTGGGCCCGGTGGAGTTTTTCGCGCGCCGGATCACGCAGGGGCTGGTATCGGGCGCGCCGGGGCGTGTTGCCAAACAACCACTGAAGCAGGTCCATGAGCGCATGTATACCAAAAAACGCCGATTTCTGGCAGTATCGCGCCATGACCCGTATCGAAGCCTTTCACCACGCCTTGAATCACCGCATCCTGGTACTCGACGGGGCCATGGGCACCGAGATCCAGAAACACCGCTTGGTCGAAGCCGACTTTCGCCACAGCACTTCGCACGAACTCAGCCGTGAACGTTTTCCAAAGCCCCTGCAGGGGAACAACGACCTGCTCAGCCTGACCCGGCCCGACTTGATTTCTGCCATTCACGAAAGCTACCTCGCGGCGGGGAGCGACCTTGTCGAGACCAACAGCTTCAATTCCACCTCCGCCAGCCAAAGCGACTATGGCACCCAAGAACTGACCTACGACCTCAACCTCGCCGGAGCCCAACTGGCTCGCGCCGCCGCCGACAAGTTTACGTCCCTCACGCCCGACAAGCCTCGCTGGGTGGCGGGCGTGCTCGGACCCACCAGCAAGACGTTATCGCTCAGCCCCGACGTGAACGACCCAGGCTTCCGTGCCACCAGTTTCGACGCGCTGGTCGATGACTACGGAACGGCCCTGCGTGGCCTGATCGACGGCGGGTCCGACCTCATTCTCATCGAGACGATTTTCGATACGCTCAACGCCAAGGCCGCCATCTACGCCGTGCTGAAGTACAACGACGACCATCATGTCACGCTGCCCGTGATGATCAGCGGCACCATCACCGACGCTTCGGGGCGAACTCTTTCGGGACAGACCACCGAGGCCTTCTGGTACTCGGTGCGCCACTCCCAACCGGTGAGCGTCGGGCTCAATTGCTCGCTCGGTGGGGAATTGCTGCGCCCCTACGTGGCCGAGTTGGCCCGCTTGGCCGAGTGCCCGGTCAGCGCCCACCCCAACGCTGGGCTGCCCAACGAATTGGGTGCTTACGACGAAACGCCAGTGGCCATGGCCGCCTTGCTCGGCGAGTTTGCCGACTCGGGGTTGGTGAACCTTGTCGGCGGTTGCTGCGGTTCAGGCCCCGACCATATCCGGGCGATTGTGGCTGCCGTCGCTGGCAAGGCCCCTCGCATCGTACCCGCGGACCCGCACACGCTCCGACTTTCAGGTCTAGAGCCTCTGGTAGTGAACGACGACAGCCTGTTCGTCAACGTCGGCGAGCGCACCAACGTCACCGGCAGCAAGAAGTTCAGCCGCCTGATCGTTGAAAAGCAGTACGTACAGGCCCTCGAAGTCGCCCGCGAGCAGGTGGAAAACGGTGCGCAGGTGATCGACATTAACCTCGACGAGGCCATGCTCGATTCGGCCGCCGAAATGCACACGTTCTTGAACCTCGTCGCCAGCGAACCCGACATCTCCAAGGTGCCGGTGATGACCGACAGCAGCAAGTTCAGCGTCATCCTGGCCGGCCTCAAATGCGTGCAAGGCAAGGCCATCGTCAACTCGATCAGCCTCAAGGAAGGCGAGGCGCAGTTCGTGGCCCACGCCCGCGAAGTGCGCCGGTTTGGGGCCGCCGTCATCGTGATGGCCTTCGACGAAAAGGGTCAGGCCGACACCAAGGCCCGCAAGGTCGAGATCTGCACCCGCGCCTACCGCCTGCTCGTTGGTCTTGGTCTTCCACCCGAAGACCTTATTTTCGACCCGAACATCTTCGCCATCGGCACCGGCATCGAAGAACACCGGCACTACGCCGTCGACTTCCTCGAAGCTCTGGTCGAGATCAAGGCGACGCTGCCGCATGCCAAGCTTTCGGGTGGCGTCAGCAACGTCAGCTTCAGCTTCCGTGGCAACAACGGCCTGCGCGAGGCCATCCACGCGGTCTTCTTGTACCACGCCGTGCGGGCAGGCCTCACCATGGGCATCGTCAACGCGGGGCAGTTGGCGCTGTATGACGATCTGGACCCCGAGTTGCGAGAGTTGGTGGAAGACTTGGTGCTCGACCGAAACGCTGAAGCGACCGAGCACCTGCTCGACGCGGCCCACCGGTTCACCGCCGGGGAGGGGAAGACCGAGGACCTGACCTGGCGCGAAAAGCCAGTGAACGAACGCCTGGCCCACTCGCTGGTGAAAGGCCTGTCGGCCTGGGTCGAAGACGACGTGCTCGAAGCAATGAAGGGCTTTGAAACCGCGCTCGAAGTGATCGAGGGCCCCTTGATGGACGGCATGAACATTGTCGGCGGCTTGTTCGGCGAGGGCAAGATGTTCCTGCCGCAAGTGGTCAAATCGGCGCGCGTGATGAAGGCCGCCGTGGCCGTGCTGCTCCCCTTCATCGAAGCGCAAAAAAAGGTCGGCGCCAAGCCCAAGGGCAAAATCCTCATGGCCACGGTGAAAGGCGACGTGCACGACATCGGCAAGAACATCGTGGGCGTGGTGCTCGGCTGCAACAACTACGACATCGTCGACCTGGGCGTCATGGTTCCCGCCGAAGACATTTTACGGATCGCTCGCGAGCAAAAGTGCGACGCGATCGGACTGTCGGGCCTCATCACCCCCAGCCTGGAAGAAATGGTGCACGTGGCCAGCGAGCTCGAGCGCACCGATTTCCGTGCCCCCAACGGGCTCAAGATTCCTCTGCTCATCGGTGGCGCCACCACCAGCAAGGTGCACACCGCGGTCAAAATCGCCCCCGCGTACTCCGGCCCGGTGGCGCACGTCAAGGACGCCAGCTTGGCCGTCAACGTCGTCTCGAGGCTTCTCAGCGACGAAGCCCGGCCCGCGCTCGAAGCCGAACTGGCCGCCGAGCACGAGCGCGTGCGAGTCGAAAAGGCGAACCGCAACGACCAGAAAGAGTACCTGCCGCTCGAGTTTGTGAGGGCCAACGGGCTCAAGATAGACTGGGCGGTCTATCATCCCCCGGTTCCCCGATTCAACGGCGTCAAGACTTACGAGTCCATCCCTCTGAAAGAACTAGCCGCCCTCATTGATTGGACGTACTTCTTCTGGGCCTGGCAAATGCCGGTCAACTACCCGGAGATTCTCAGTGATGCCAAGTATGGCGCCGAGGCGAAGTCGCTCATGGCCGACGCCCAGCGGTTGCTGGCCGATTTGGTGGCTCACCAGCGTTACGTGGTGAAGGCTTCGCTGTTCCTTCTCCCTGCCGACACCACCCCTGATGACACCATCCACGTCTACCGCGACTCAACCAAGAAGCACGAACTAGCGCACTGGCCCGTGCTGCGCCAGCAAAAAAAGAAGGACAAGTCCACCACCTACCTGAGTTTGGCCGACTACCTTGCCCCGCACGACACCGGCGTGGCCGACACCCTCGGTGGGTTTGCGGTGTCGGTGTTCGGCGCCGACGAGTGGGCGCAGACCTTTTTGGACGCCGGCGATGACTACACCGGCATTCTGGTCAAGATCCTTGCCGACCGGCTGGCCGAGGCCGGGGCAGAGTGGCTTCACCGGGAAATCCGCACCACACTGTGGGGCTATGCACCGGGCGAAAAGCTGAGCAACGCCGACTTGTTCAACGTCAAATACCAGGGCATCCGCCCGGCCCCGGGTTACCCTCCGTGCCCCGACCACCACGACAAGCTCTGGCTGTTCGACATTCTCAAACCCGAGGCGCTGGGCATCGAGCTGACCACCAGCTACATGATGACCCCGGCCGCCAGCGTCTGCGCGTGGGTGTTCAGCCACCCCGAGTCGAGCTACTGGGCCCTGGGCAAGGTCGAGAAAAACCAGGTGCAAGACTGGGCGCGGCGCAAGGGCCTGAGCCTCAAGACCGCCGAAATGCTGCTTTCGCCGGTACTGGCATACTAAGGGTCAGTCGGTTAGGCTAGAGCGTATGCCAGCGTTTGCCAATCAACCGCATTGGGCCCACTCGGTACTCGAGTTCACCACCACCGGATTTGCCACCAAGGACGTCAACGGCAACTTCGTGGATATGAACCCGGCCTTTTGTCACCTGCTTGGCTACAAGCGCGAAGAGCTGATCGGCAAGAGCTACCAAACCGTGACGCATCCCGACGACTGGGCCCGCACCCGCGAAGCCCTTGCCCAGTTGACTGACGGGCGGCTCACCGAACTGGCTTGGACCCAACGCTGCGTCACCAAGTCTGGCGCGTTGCTTCCCTGCCGCAAGAAAGTCACTTCCGCAGTCCTCGACGGGGTCAAGTACCTGGTACTTCAGATGGAAGACCTCAGCGTCGATCTGCTGCTGGAGGAAGCCCAACGTGAACTGAACAACGTACTCAACGCGGCTACCGATTTTTCTCTCATCGCCACCAATCTCGCGGGTACCATCCGGCTGTTCAGCCATGGGGCCGAGGTTCTGCTGGGGTACCGTGCCGAGGAAGTGGTTGGAAAAGCCAGCCCGGCGCTCTTTCATGATGCCGATGAGCTCAAGGCGAGGGAACTCGAACTGAGCGCCGAACTTGGTTTTCCCGTCGAGGGCTTCGAGATCTTCATCCAGCAGGCAAGAACCGGGGTGAGCGAGCGCCGCTCGTGGACCTACCTCGCAAAGGACGGTACCAGGATACCCGTGTCGCTTGTGGTAGCGCCCGTAGTGGTGCAAGGGGCCGGACTCACGGGTTATCTTGGGGTCGCACGCAACACGTCGGCCGAGATCGAAACCCGGCACCGCATCATCGAGGCCGTCGAGGCAGCCGAGGCGGCCAACCAGTCCAAGAGCCTCTTCCTGGCGAACATGAGCCACGAAATTCGCACGCCCATGAACGGCGTTTTGGGAATCGCCCAGCTCCTGCTTGATACCGAGCTCGATTCGAAGCAGCGCGACTATGTGGGGATGATACAGAGCGCCGGGCGGTCACTGCTGCAGATCATCAATGACATCCTCGATTTTTCCAAAATTGAAGCCGGCAAGCTGGAAATCACGCCGGCTCCCTTCAGTCCCGACGAGCTACTGCGTACGTTGTCGGGCATGCTCGGTCTCAAAGCCAGCGAAAAGGGCCTGAGCTTCGAGATTCGCGCCGAGGACCCTCTTCCCCCGTGCGCCAGCGGGGATTCTCTGCGCATCCAGCAGGTTCTGGTCAACCTCATTGGCAACGCGATCAAGTTCACGGCCAAGGGCAGCGTCATCCTCACCGTCAGCAGGGTTGGCTCAGTGGATTCCGTCGGCGGCTTGTGGCAGTTCCGGGTGGCCGACACCGGAGTCGGACTGACCGACGAGCAAAAGGCCCGCCTGTTCCAGCCCTTTGAGCAGGCCGAGAAGTCCACCACGCGGCAGTTTGGCGGCAGCGGCTTGGGGCTGTCGATTTCCAAACGCCTGGTGTTGCTCATGGGTGGGCAGACCGGTGTCGAGAGCCGCTGGGGCGAAGGTTCGGCATTCTGGTTCCGGATACCGCTCGAGGAAGTGGAAAGCTCCTCCGAACCCGTGGCGGTCACGCCCCGGCTCGAAGGTCGACTTGAAGGCTGGAACATCCTCTTGGTAGAAGACGCGCCCATCAACCAGGTGGTCGCGCGCACCATGCTCCGCAATCTGGGGGCCAACGTCGACGTCGCCGGCGACGGTCAGGTCTGCCTCGACGCGCTGGCGAAGAACCCCGGCAAGTACGACGTCATCCTGATGGACGTGCAAATGCCTGTGCTCAATGGCATCGACGCAACCTTGGCCATTCGCCATGACTTGGAGCTCGTGCTGCCCATCATCGCGCTGACGGCTGGGGTCATGGAAGAAGAACGCGAAAAGTGCCTGGCCGTTGGTATGGATGGCGTCGTACCCAAGCCGATCGAAAAAGACGTCCTTTTTCAAACCCTCAAAGCTCTCGTGGAGTTCTCATGACTAAACTAATTGGTATCGCTGGCGGCTCGGGCAGCGGCAAGACGACCATCGTGCGCAAACTGACCGAAATCGCCGGCGAGTTTCTGGTGATCCCGCAAGACAATTACTACAAAGACGCGCCCACGATGAGCAACAGCAACATCACGGCGTTCAACTTTGACCACCCTTCGGCGTTCGACAACGAGCTGATGTTCCGGCAGTTGGCCGACCTTCGCGAAGGCAAGGCCGTGGATATGCCGGTGTACGACTTTGTGCACCACCGCCGCTCCGACCAGGTGAAGCGCTTGGTTCCCGGACGGCTGGTGTTGCTCGAAGGCATCCTGATCCTGACCGAGAAACGGGTGCGCGACCTGCTCGACCTGAAGATTTACGTCGACACGCCCGACGACATCCGGTTCATCCGCCGCATGAAGCGCGACATCAGCGAACGCGGCCGAACCGTCGACTCGGTGATCCAGCAGTACCTCGAAGTGGTGCGCCCGGGCCACTTCGAGTTCATCGAGCCGATGAAAGCCTTCGCCGATATCATTATCCCCGAGGGCGGCGAAAACCCGCGCGCCCTCGAGGTGCTCAAAAGCTTCTTCGAAAAAGTCCTTAGTTGAGCTCGACGCCCAGCGTGAGGGCCGCCGTGGCGAGCGCATTGTAGCTGTAGCTGCTGGCCGAAGAAGTGGTCGCAGTCTTCGCTTCGTAGGCGTTGTTGCCCTGAGCCCCGCCGCCGATCGAGCGCACCGTCACGAACGCCGTCGAGCCGGGAATGAACCGGGTTTGCAGGCTGACGCTTGTGTCCCAGAGCCATCCGGCAAAGTCCTTGGTGGCGCCGTTGAAGAAGGCGCTCGCGACGTAGATCCCGTCGGCGGTGACGTCAACGCCAAACTCGGGCGTGAACCAGTGGGCGTAGCGGGTCTTGAGAATGGGCACCGGACCGATGTTCTGGCTGATGGCGCGCTGGCTTCCGTCGGTGCTCGTGAACGAAATCGAGGCGTTGCGGATCTGCAGGCTCAGCCCCGCACCAAGAATCTCGCCGCGCCCTTGGGCAAAGTTGTACAACCAGCTGGCCCGCCAGAAGTCAAATCCATACACCAAGTCCAGCGGAACGTTGTTCCCGAAGGTGACGCCATCGACCACGACCGACGAAGGGGTGCCGTTCTTGCCCACGACGGTCTTGGTGGCCAGCGTCAGCGGCTGGTAGAGCAGGGTGACGATGTTGGCTTCGCCGAGGTGAAAATCGACCGACAAGCGCTGGTAGGGGAACAAGATGTCCTGCCCACCCTGCGTGATGAAATTGAACGGCGTGTCGGTCGAGCTGCCGCCGGATTGGTACAGATGCGACAGGATGGCCACGACGCCCGTTTCAAAGTGCGGAACGATCTGCACGAACGGCGGCGGCCGGTCATTGGGAAGCGGTTGGTCTCCCAGCAGGGGCTGGTCTGCCAGCAGGGCGGCCGAACTCAGGATGAGGACCGTAACGGCCACAAAAAAGCGGTTGCGAACAAGCATGAAAATCTCCTTGCGCACAATCTAATCAAGGGAATTTCGAAAGTGAAGAGGGAAAAGGAGATTTTATGAACTTTGGTTCACTAAGCCACCGCGGCAACGCCGAGATCGCCGGGAATCCGGCCCCCGTGACCGGCCGGAGCCGAGGAAGAGGCGCCGCGGCAACGCCGAGATCGCCGGGAATCCGGCCGGTCAGAGTTCGCCGTCGAGGACGTCGGGCAAAACCAGGCGAAACGTGCTGCCCTGGCCAGGCACACTCTCGGCCTCGAGGTGCCCGCCGAGCGTATGCGCCAGGTCGGAGCTGAACATCAGCCCCAGGCCGTTTCCGCTCTCGCCGGTGGTGCCAGGCTGACTGACTTTCTGGTTGTTGGTAAACAGGACCTTGACCTTGTCGGCGCCGATTCCCGTGCCTTGATCGACGACTTCAAGGATCATCCATTCGCCTGCTCCCCGGCCACGGAGCAAGACCTTGCTCCCCACTGGGGAGTACTTGATGGCGTTGGACACGAGATTGCGCACGATGGTTTCGACCATGCGCTCGTCGGTCACACCCGACAGGGTTTCGGGACAGTCGACCTCCAAGGTGATGTTTTTGCCCTTGGCCGTGGAGGACAGCCAGGCCTGCACCGACGTCAGTGGACGCTTGAGCGGGATGCGCTGCCGCAGGGCCGACACCTCGGAGATTTGGCTTCGCACCCAACCGAGCACGTTGTCAAGAAGGTTGTACGTACGGAAGGCGGCCTCGCGGCTTTCGATCAGGATCTCACGCGAGTCCTCGTGCGTCACGGTGGTGTCGAGAGCCAGACCTAGCATGACCCCGATGTTGCCGATGGGGCCACGCAGGTCGTGCGCCAGAATGGTGAACAGCCGGTCCTTCAAGTCGTTCTGGGTCCGGTACTTTTGGGTGAGCACCTGAAACTGCTTGTGCTGAATCGTCGAGCTTAGGGTGCGCCCGTAGAGGCTTAGAACTTCGCGCTGCATGGGGGTCAGGGGCAGTTGGTTGAAGGCGTTGTCGACGGACAGCCAGCCGAGGGTCCGGTCGCCGTCTTGCAGCACCACCATGGCGTTCCACCCGGTGCCGACAACCTTGTCCCACAACTTCAGTTCACGGTTTTCCCACACGCGGATGCGATCGGGCTCCGCCAACGCCTCGGTCAGAAAAGCGTGGTCGCTCCCGATCGATGACTTGTAGGCGGACTCGTCGACGACTTTGCCGTTGTCGTTGGTCCCCCAGGTGCCCTGCATTTCAAGGGTGAACTCGTCGTACAAGAACAGCGCGGCGCGATCAAAGCCCAATGGATCGAGCAAACCTGACACCGCCCGCCGGTACACTTCCCCCAACTCGGGAATGCGGGCCAACTCAAGCGCGAGGTTTTGCACATGGTGTACCAGATCGACGCCATCGGACATGCGTCCATTCTATACAGAAAAGCACGAATGGTCGAAGGGAAAATGGCCCCCGGGACCGGAAAAAAGTGGCCAACTGCCTTCGGTCGAACTAAACTCGGTTCATGACCGATTCCGGACGACTGACTTTGACCCAACGCGTGCAGACGGCTCTGGGCCTGATCCGCCTTTCCCACGACGACTGGGGGTTGGTCCGCACGACCCGCCGTCGGCGCAACGCCGCCAATCTTCGCTACGTCGCCGGTATCGTGGCTTTTGTGTTTCTGGTTCAGTCGGTGGTGTCGTTGGTTGACCCGGACTCGTTGTCCGAACCTTGGGTCGACTTTGGCTACAAGCTCTGTTTCTGGAGCGGTTTTGCCGTGGCAGCGTTCTTCTTTGTGTTCTGGACGCTGAAGCCCAGCGCGCATGGTCAAAGCGCCTTTCTGCATGCCACCTTGTTCCTCGGGATGACCCTGTGCCTGCTTGACTTGCAGTCCACGGCCGACCTTTCCACGTTCACCCTGATCTTGTTCGGGACGGCTGTACTCTATAGCGGCCCGGTCTATTGGTATCCCATTGCCTTCGCTCTCAGTTGGGCACTTCTGTCGCTTGGCATGATCGTTACCCACCCGCAGAACTTGGGGCCCACACCCTTGGTCAGTTCGTTCGTCATCGGCGTCGTCGCCTCGGCCTCGGGGATCATTCTGGAACTGCGGCGAATCCGTACCGAACTGCTGTCGCTGGAATTGGGCCGCCGCAACCTTGAGTTGAAGGAGGCCAGTCTGCGCGACGCTTTGACGGGCCTGCACAACCGGCGCTTCTTGTTGGAATGGATGCAGAAGCAGGGTTCCCTGAATCGACGCGGCAACCACGCGCTTTCGGTGGCGCTTCTTGATCTTGATCACTTCAAGAGCGTCAACGACTCAGCGGGTCACAACGTGGGCGACGAGGTGCTCAAACAAGCAGCGCGCTGGCTCGAGCGATCCCTGCGGGCGTCAGACCTGATTGCCCGGTACGGCGGCGAGGAGTTTGTGGTTGTGCTTCAGGAAACCCAGTTGGAAAAGGCCCTGCCCGTGATGCAGCGCTGCCTTGACGACTTCCGCAAGTCGCTGGTGCCAGGTTGGGACAAGACCGTGACTTTCAGCGCCGGCCTGACCGCCGTGCGTGGCGATGAGACGGCCGAGGCGCTTCTGAAGCGGGCTGATGACTTGCTGTATGCCGCCAAAGAGGCCGGTCGGAATAGGATCATCACAGACTAGCAGACAACCGTTTGCGGCCCTAGAATAGCCCTATGTTACGCTTGGGCCCCTGGTTGGTCCCCCTTGCTGCCCTTACGTTGGTTCAGGCAGCCAACTTGTTGCTCGCCGCCCTCGTCCTTCCGGGCGTGGCCACTCATCCGTTGGGCTACATCCCTTGGGTCCTTTTGGCTGGCTGGGGCTTGGGCACGGTGCTTTTGGCCTTTCGGCCCGATCCCGTCATTTCGTTCCTGCTGTTGGCCTGCTGGGCGATGTCGGTGCAGCTCTTGCTTCTTCCACCTGGTCTACCGCCAACTTTTGGCACCTTGGCGGTAGCGCCAGTTCTGGCTGTGGGGGTGTTGGCGCTGCCCCGTTGGTGGGGTCCCACTTTTTCGCTGGGCGTTTTGCTGGTATCGTTGCTGACTCAGGGACCCCGGCTCGCTTGGGGCCTCGAAGTTCCGGGGGCGGATGCCCCCAGTCAGTGGAGTTTGGCTGTCTTGGGCGTGACCCTGGTGTTGGGTGCCTGGTCCGTGCGCGCAGCCTTCGCCCGGGCCGAACGGGCCCAGACGGAACTGGCGCACTTGAAGGAAGGCCTGGGCCAGATCATTCAGGCCAACGTTGGTTTTCAAGACCACGCGGCCAGCATGGAGGCTGCTTCGAGCCGGCGCGAGCGCCTCCACATCACCCGCGAAATTCACGACATTGTGGGCTACACGCTCACCAATCAGACCATGGTGCTTCAGGCGGCCAAGGTGCTCATTGACCGCGACCATGAGCGCCTGCGCGAACTTCTGGAGTCAGCCGAAGAAGCCGCGCGAAGCGGATTGCAGGAGGTGCGCCAGGCTCTACGGCAGTTGCGCGCCGAAGCCGAGCGGCCACCGGGTCTGCTCAACCGGTTGCACCATTTGTGTCGCACCTTTGAGCAGGCCACTTCGGTACAGGTGCGCCTTTCGGGTGACCAACTGCCCGAAGAACTCCCCGACGGGCTCGAGCCCGTGCTGTACCGCATCGTTCAGGAGGGGCTGACAAACGCCTTTCTTCACGGCAAAGCAACCAAGGTAACGGCCCGCCTGGCGCTCGAGCGTCGCCCTGGCACCGACTCCTCGCTCAGCGTGGCTATTTCCGACAACGGCCAAGGTGCCGACTCGGTGGTCGAAGGGATCGGCCTCACAGGCATGCGCGAACGGCTGTCTGGGTTTGGTGCTACTCTCGTCTATCGCGCCGAGGCTCACGGCTTTACCGTCAGCGTCCAGATTCCCTTGCCCGCTCTACCCACCCCGGAGGTGCCATGACCCGTATTCTCATCGTTGACGACCAGGTGCTGTTTGCCGAAAGTCTGCGCACCGTCCTCGAAGCGTCGGGCGAGCCTTGGAAGGTCTGCGGGCTCGCCGAAAACGGCCGCGAGGCTGTCGATGCCGTCGAAGAGCTCAAGCCCGACCTGGTGCTCATGGACGTACGCATGCCCGTCATGGACGGCGTGGCTGCCACCCGCATCCTCAAGAGCAAGCACCCGGCCCTGCGGATCCTCATGCTCACCACCTTTGAAGACGACGAATACGTGCGCGAGGCTTTGCGGTACGGTGTCAGTGGTTACCTGCTCAAGAGTATTCCCGCGTCGGAACTGCTGGCTTCGCTTCGGGCGGCACTTTCGGGGGCGCTGCAGCTCGACCCGCGCGTGGTCCAGGCGCTTGTGGGCCAAGCGTCGGAGGGCAAGGGGAGCGAAAGCCCCAGCGCCGACGCGCCACCCCCGTGGTTCGATGAGCTCACGCGCAAGGAGCGCCAAGTGCTCGGCCTGATGGTAGGCGGCTTTCACAATGACGAGATCGCCGAGCGGGTGTGCATGGCCCCACAGACCGTGCGCAACTACATCAGCCGCATCTACGACAAGCTCGGCACCGCCGACCGGGTGGCCGCTGTCCGCATGGCACGCTCGACCGGCTTGTTCTAGCCCGGGCCCCCGGTACAATTCGAGGACAATTCCGGTACTCACCAACTCTTCCTGCGCACGGTGAATGGCCTCATGCTAAACCATCTTTCGAAAAGGAGTTTCCATGAAACTTGCACGGATCATCACGCGGGCCTTGGGCCTGGCTACCGTACTGCTCGCCGCCAGCGCCTTTGCCCAGACCATCACCCTCGGGTCGTGGCGCACCGACGACGTGGCCAAGGTGAACAACATCATCGCGGCGTTTAACAAGACCAACCCGAATATCAAGGTCAAGTTCGACCCTACGAACCCGCCCGACTACAACGCCACCCTGCGCTTGCAACTCGAGAGCGGCAACGGTCCCGACCTGTTCTACGCCCGCAGCTACGCCACCGGCGAAGAGCTGTACAAGGCCGGTTTTGAGCTCGACCTGAGCTCGCTGCCCGCCATCAAGAGCAACTTCACCACCGGCGCTACCTCGGCCTGGACCACGAGCGACGGCAAGGTGTTCGCTATGCCCTTGGGAGCGGTCAGCCACGGCATCTACTACAACAAGGACCTTTTCGCCAAGAACGGCATTGCGATTCCCAAGACCTGGGAAGACCTGATTGCCGCCGCCGACAAACTCAAGAAGGCCGGCGTCACCCCCTTCGGCAACGGCATCGCTGACAACTGGGACATCAACGAAGTGGTGCTCATGAGCGCCATGCCCTCGACCATTGGCGGCGCCGACGGCCGCATCGCCTACGAGACGGGCAAACGCCCCTTCAACGATGCCAACATGGTCGCCGCCTTCCAGCAGATGAAAGACCTGGCCCCCTACCTGCCCAAGGGTTTCGAAGCGCTGACGTACAACGACATGGAAGCCCTCTTCGCTCTCGGCAAGGTCGCCATGGTGTTCGACGGTAGCTGGACCGTTCCCCAGTTCATGGACCAGGCCAAGGGAATCAACTGGTCGATCTTCAGCACCCCCCCGCTCAAGGGCAAGGCCGCCGTGGTCGAGTTCCATCCCGACTCCGCCATCGCCATCAACCCCAAGAGCAAGAACATCGACGCGGCCAAAACCTTCCTCACGTGGCTGTCGGGCCCCGAGGGCGCCAAGGCCATCGGCGACAACCTGATCGGTGTGTTCCCCATGAGCAAGAACGCCGTCAAGTTGACCAACGAGTACGCCAACACCTTCTTGGCCTTCAACACCGGTACCGGACAGGACGCGCGCTTCGTGTGGCCCAAGCTGATGGTGGGCAAACCCTCGGGCTATGACCTGCTGCTTAACAACACCAACGACGTGCTCAAGGGCACCGTGACCCCCAAGCAGGCCGCCGACAACGTCGCAGCCGGCCTGGCCCAATGGTACAAGCCCTCCAAGTAGTCTGAACGCGGGGCGGCCCTCCGGGGTCGCCCCCACTCTCGCTCCCTTATCCCCCCCAAAGGACCCTCAAATGGCGACTTCCCGCAAAAGTTTGGAGACTGAACGCAACCTGGCGTGGCTGGTTTGGATACTGCCGGCGTTGCTGGTGTACCTGGTGTTCATGGCTTGGCCACTACTGAACTCGCTGCGGCTGAGCTTCTACACGGGGTCGGGCTTTCAGCTCGACAACTTCATCGGCTTCGACAACTACCGGCGCCTTTTTGGGGGAGGGGAAGAGTCCAACCGCTTTTACGGGGCTTTCGGCAACACCTTCATCTTCTTCGCCATCCACATGCTCGTGCAGAACTCGCTGGGGCTGGCCTTTGCCCTGCTTCTGTCGCGCAAAGATCTCAAGGGCCGGGCCCTGTTCCGAACCATCATTTTTATCCCGGCCACGCTGGCCATCATCGTCACGGGGTTCTTGTGGAAGCTGCTGCTCAACCCGCAGTGGGGACCTCTTAACCTGATTCTGGGCCAGGTCGGCCTGGGCGACTGGGCCTTGCCGTGGCTGGGCGAGCACAACCTGGCCCTCCCCGTGATCAGTCTTGTGTCGAGCTGGCAGTGGGTGGGCATTCCCACCATGATCTTCCTCGCGGCGCTCAACGGCATCAGCGAAGACTATTTCGAGGCGGCCCAGATCGACGGCGCCACCGGCTGGCAGGTGCTCGGGCGCATCAAGCTGCCGCTGCTGTTGCCCATCATGAGCGTCGTGGCCATCCTCACCTTTACCGGAAACTTCAACGCCTTTGACGTGGTGTTCGCCATGGCCGGCCCCAACGGCCCGCCCGGCTACGCCACCGACATTTTGGGCACTTACTTTTACCGCACCGGCATTGCCGGCCAGCACCCGGTGGGCATCCCCGACATGGGCTTGGGGGCTGCCGTCTCGTCGGTGACCTTTGTGGTGTTGCTCGTGGGCGTGCTGTCGATGCAGTACCTCGGCCGCGACCGCGATGCCGAAGCCCAAAAGAAGGCGGCGCAGAAATGAGCGGCAAACCTTTCACCCGACGGTCCCTTTCAGCCCTTCCCGGCTACCTTCTTCTCGGCTTTTGGAGCCTGCTGGTGCTCATCCCTCTGTGGGTGATGGTCGTCAACTCGTTCAAAGTGTCGCTCGACATCTTCCGCGATCCCTTCGGGCTGCCAGTGACGGTGAGCACCGCGGGGTACGAGGCCCTCCTGGCGGGCGGCAGCTTTCTCACGTACTTCTTCAACAGCCTGCTGATCACCACGGTCTCGATCGCGGGCATCCTTGTCATCGCCTCGGCGGCGGCGTACGGCCTGGCCAACTGGACCAGCCGCGCTAGCCGTTACCTGCTGTTGGTGTTCTTGGCCGGGCTGATGATTCCCATCCGCATCGCCAGCATCAATTTGCTGGGGTTGGTGAAAGACCTGGGGTTGATGGACTCGCTCTGGGGACTTTTCCCCATTTACGTGGCCATGGGTCTGCCGATGGGGGTATTTGTGCTCACCGAGTTTATCAAGGCCGTACCCAAGGAGATTCTCAATGCGGCCCGCATCGACGGCGCCGGCAGCGTGAAGATCTTTGTGCAGATTGTGTTGCCCCTCACCCGGCCAGCCCTAGCGACTGTGGCGATCTTTAACCTGGTGAACCTGTGGAACGACCTCTGGTTCCCGCTGATCATCATCCGCAGCGACGACCAGCGCACACTCATGCTGGGGGTCACACGCCTTTTTGGGCAGTACCAGACCGACTGGAACAAGGTTCTGGCCGTTCTGACCACGGCATCGATTCCCATCATTCTGCTGTATCTGGTTCTATCTAAACAGTTTATCCAGGGGTTGACGGCAGGGGCGGTCAAAGAGTAGCGCCTTTCGCTCAGCCGAAGCGTGCCGCCGTCTCGAGCCCAATGGTGAACATCGTCGTCAGCGCGGTTTGCCGCTCATGGGCCGACATTTCCTTGTGGGTGACGTTGGAGTCGCTGCACGTGAGGATGGTGAGCGCCTTTCGGTGCAGGTAGGCCGCGTTGCAGTAGAGTGCATAGCATTCCATGTCGGTGCCGGCGCAGCCCATATCGGCCCACGCCTTCCAGCCGGCCTCGCCGCGAGCGCTGTACAGGCTGAACAGGTCGCTCGAAAAAACGTTGCCTGCCCAGTGGCGGGCACCCAGCTTGCGGGCTTCGCCGACGGCGGTTTCGAGCAGGGCGAAGTCGGCGCAGGGCGCAAAAACCCCTGGGAGCGCGTACTGGCTGGCGTAGTTCGAGTCGCTCGAGGCGCTCATCGCGAACAGGATGTCGCCTACCTCGACGTCGGCGGTTAGGCCTCCGCAGGTTCCAATGCGCAAGATCCGCTCCACACCGTAGTGCTCATACAGTTCGAACGAATACAACCCCATCGAAGGGCCACCCATGCCCGAGCCCATCACGCTGACGCGCACACCCTTGTAGGTGCCCGTAAAGCCGAGCATGCCGCGGATGCCCGTGAATTGCACCACGTCGGTCAGCAGTGTGTCGGCCAGGTGCTTGGCGCGCAGCGGGTCGCCCGGCATCAAAACAGTTTTTGCAATGTCGCCGGGCTGGCCGGCGTTGTGGGGGGTGGTCGTTTTCCAAAAAGCCATCATCGGAGTCCTTTTTCGTAGGGTTGGCCAATGGCCTTGGGGGCGAAGTCTTTGCCCGAGAACAACACGAGGGTCAGGATGGTGAGCACGTACGGCACCACGCTGAAGAACTGCGGAGGCAAGAAACGCAGACTTTGCACGTTGACCATCGAAATGGCCAGAGCCACTGAGGTGCCAAACAAGGCGGCGGCCCCGGCGACTCCTCCAGGCAGCCATCGCCCGAAGCTGACGGCCGCCAGCGCGATAAAGCCTTGCCCGTTAATGGAATGCATTGTGTACTGAATGGTTTCGGTAAGCACAAGGCACGAGCCAGCGAGCCCGCCGAGCACGCCCGACGCCAGCACGGCGAGATAACGCAGGCGACGAACGTCGATACCGGCGGCGGCGGCGGCTTGCGGGTTCTCACCACAGGAGCGCAACCGCAGCCCGGCCGGGCGCTTGTACAAAAAGAACCAGACGCCTATCAGCACCAGCGCGGCAATCCATACCGTGGGGTAGAGACCCAAGCCGTCGGTGGTCATGCCGATCTGGAAGGCCGAGGTGCGGTCCTGGTGGAACAGGATCTGGCACAGGAACACCGTGGCGCCGACAGCGAGCAGGTTGATGCCGGTACCCGAAACCACCTGGTCGGCGTTGAGGCTGATCGACGCGTAGGCGTGGATGAGGCTGAACAGCCCACCGGCAGCCATGCCCGAAGCCACGCCGATCCAGAGCGACCAGCCCGGAAGCACCGGCTCGAGCAGCACATGCACGGTGGCGCCGGTAAAGGCACCGATGCCCATCAGGCCCTCGAGGGCAATGTTCACCACGCCCGAGCGCTCGCTGATCATGCCGCCCACAGCTGCAATCAAAATGGGCGCCACCATCATCAAAATGGAAGGAAGCAAGCTGGCAAGGTCGATCATGACTTGGTCCTTTGGGCGACCGACTGTTGCCTGGCGCGCCAGTCGGCGAGGAGTTTGAAGCCGTTGCGGAACGAGATAAACACCACGACCAGCCCGAAGATGATCCAGGTGATTTCTTTGGGGATGTCGCGGCTTTGCATCAGCGGTTGGGCCGAGTTGAGCATACCGAACAGCAGGCCGGCCAACAGCGAGCCGATGGCCGACACGTTGCCCACCAGCGCCACGGCGATGCCGTTGAACCCGTAGTTTTCCATGCCCGGCAGCACACGCCCGTAGCTGAAACTTCCCAGGGCGACGATGACCCCCGCCAGCCCCGCGAACGCACCTGCGATGAGCATCGAAGTGGTGATGGCACTTTGTACCTTGATGCCCGAAGCTCTGGCAGCTTCTTTGTTCAAACCGGTGGCCCGCAGCGAAAAGCCCAGCCTTGTCTTGTCGATGACGAACCAGAAGAACAACACCGACAGCAACATGAACCACAAGCCGTTGCTCAGGCGCGAACCGTTGGTGAGCACACTGATCCAGTCGTTCTGCAGCAGGGCGGTCTCGGGGAAGGCCTTGGTGCGGTAGGTGTTGGCCCCGGGCGCAAAGGCCTGGGTTACCCACTGGCTGAGGTAGAGCGCGATGTAATTGAGCATGATGGTGGTCACCACCTCGCTTACGGTGTACTTGGCCTTGAGCCAACCCGCGATGCCACCCCAAAGGGCCCCGGCCGCGGTACCGGCCGCCACGCACAGCAACCAGTGCAGGCCCGGGATGGGTGGGAACATCAAGGCGACAAACTGCGCCGCCGTCAGCCCGGCGATGTATTGCCCTTCGGCGCCGATGTTGAACAGCCCGGTACGCGACGCGAACGCCATCGACAGCCCGCACAGAACCAACGGCATCGAGGCCACGAACCATTCCCCGATGTAGCGCGCATTCCAAACCCCACGGCTCGAGTCCCAGCCGGTGACCACCTGAAGCAGGGCACTGAACATGTTCAGCGGGTTCCGGCCGACGAGCACGATGAACAGACTTCCGAACACAAAGCCGAGCGCGATGACCAGAAGCGACACGGCCCAGTTGGATCGGGTGAACAGATCGATCAGATCGAACTTCTCTTTGGTGGGTAGGGTTTTATCCGACATTTCGTACTCCAGCCATCATGGCGCCGATCTCGTTGACGTCGGCTTTTTCGGCGGGCACGAGGCCCACGATCTCACCCTTGCTGAGGGCGGCGATCCAGTCGCAAAGGCCCAGGATCTCGTCGAGTTCAAAGCTGACGAGCAAGACAGCCCTCCCCTTGTCGCGTTCGGCCACCAACCGCTGGTGGATGTACTCGATGGCTCCCACGTCGAGGCCGCGGGTGGGCTGGGCCACCACGAGCAGCTCAGGGCTCAGGTCGATCTCGCGGGCAATGATGGCCTTTTGCTGATTGCCCCCCGACATCGAACGGGCCTTGGTGACGGGACCCTGGCCAGCACGGATATCAAACTGCTCGATCATGGTCTTGGCGTGCTCAAGCATGGGCTTTTGATGCAACAGCCCCACCGCGTTGGAGTAGGGTGCACGGTCGAAGGTTTTCAGAACCAGATTCTCATCGAGCCGGAAGTCGAGCACCAACCCGTGTTTGTGCCGGTCTTCGGGCACGTGGCCGATTCCGTGGCGGATGCGGTCGCGGATGGTCATTTTGGTGATGTCCTCGCCGTTCAGCTCGATAGTGCCACCAGAAGGCGCAACCAACCCGGTGATGGCCGAAAGGAGCTCGGTCTGACCGTTGCCGTCGACACCGGCGATGCCGACGATTTCTCCGGCGCGCACTTCGAGGCTTAGGCCCCGCACCGCATCGTTGCCTTTGTCACCCTTGACGGTGAGGTTTTTCAGCGACAGCACCACTTTGCCGGGTTTGGCCGGAACCTTGTCGAGGCCGAACTTGATCGGCCTACCCACCATCATTTCGGCCAGAGCCTGCTCGGTGGTGTCGGCGACGTTGACCGTGCCCACCACCTTGCCGCGGCGCAGCACCGTGCAGCGGTCGGCCGACTCGGTGATCTCCTTGAGCTTGTGGGTGATCAGGATGATGGTTTTTCCCTCGGCCTTGAGGCGGCCGAGCGTCACCATCAGCTCGTCGATTTCCTGGGGCGTGAGAACCGCCGTCGGCTCGTCAAAAATCATCAGGTTGGCATTGCGGTACAGGATCTTGAGGATTTCGACCCGCTGTTGCATGCCGACCGTGATGCTTTCGATCTTGGCGCGCGGATCGACGTTCAGACTGTACTTTTCCGAGAGCGCGGCCACTCTGGCCTCGGCTTCGCGCAGGTCGGTGTTCCCTGCAAAGCCTCTGGGAATCTGCCCCAGGACGATGTTCTCGGTGACCGTGTAGTTGTGCACCAACTTGAAGTGCTGGTGCACCATGCCGATGCCGTGGGCGAAGGCGTCGTTGGGGTTGGTGATGGTCACCGGCTGGCCGTCGATGCGGATCGAGCCACCATCGGGATCGTACAGGCCGAAGAGGATCGACATCAGCGTCGACTTCCCGGCGCCGTTTTCGCCCAGCAGAGCGTGAACCTCGTTAGGCTTCACCTGCAAGGTCACGTCGTCGTTGGCAATGATGCCGGGAAAAACCTTCGTGATGCCCAACATTTCGATGGCGTATTCGGCCATGGAACCCCCTTGTCGCAAAAAAAGCCGACAGGCCAGTGTACAACACACTTGGGCCTGTCGGCGAAGAATTTACGCGGGAGAACTAGTCGTCTTTGGCCTGCAGGTTCTGCGGGAAGCCGGGGAGGGCCTTCGCTTCCTTGTAGGTGGCGGCGACCTTGATGGTACCGGCGATGATCTCGGCCTTGGCCTTGTTCACCGCGTCCACAATGTCCTTGCCCAACTCGGCGTTGGCGTCGCTGAAGCCTACACCGTCGGCCTTGGTGTCGAACACGGTGACTTCGGCCTTGAACGTGCCAGCCTTGACGGCGTTCAGCGCGTAGGCGGTCGATGCTTCGACGCGCTTGATCATCGAGGTCAACACGGCCGACTTACCGTCGGCGTAAACGCCGTCGGCGTATTGGTCGCTGTCGACACCGATGGCCCAGACGTTCTTGTCCTTGAGGCGGTATTCCTTGGCCTGAGCGATGGTGCCGTTTCCGGTACCGCCGGCGGCCGAGAAAATGGTGGTGACGCCGGAGTCGTACCAGTTTTTGGCTTGGGTCTTGGCCAGTTCGGGCTTGCCCCAGTCGTTGGCGTAGTAGTCGACAATCTTGGCGGTCGGGAGAACCGACAGGATGCCCTGGATGTAACCGACTTCGAACTTGGTGATGACCGCGCCGGGCACGCCACCGATGAAGCCGAACTTGGGATCCTTGATTCCGTCAGCCTTGGCCTTGAGCGCCGCGGCGACACCAACCAGGTACGAGCCTTCGTGTTCGCTGAAGACGGCCTGCAAGACGTTGGGCAAGCCGACCCAATTCACGTCAACGATGAGGTACTTCTGGTCGGGGTAGCTCTTGGCCACTTCGGTCAGAGCGTCGGCCCAGGTGAAGCCCGTGACGATGATCAGGTCATACTTTTCGTCCGAAGCCTGCTTCAGGTTCGGGACGTACATGTCCTGGGTCTGGGCGGTGACCACATCGTAGGTTTTGCCCTTGCCGGCCGGGGACGCTGCGGTGTCGCCATAGAAGCCGACGATTCCGCGCCAAGCGGCGGCGTTGAACGACTTGTCATCGATGCCTGTGGCGTCGGTGAGCAGCCGTACCGTGGTGGCCTTGACGGCGGGTGCCGCAGGAGCGGTAGGTGCGCAGCTGGCGAGCAGCAATCCGACCGCCACTCCAGCGATCGCCAAAACACTGAACTTATTCAGTTTCATGGGGTTGTTCCTCCTTGAAGAACGGGTAAGAGATGAGTTTCAGATTAGACCGTTCCGAAGTGTTCGTCAAACGTTGGAAGATGACACTCTCGTCATCTTCCGAGGGCCTTGTTGTACATTTCGACGTAGACCTTGGCGCTGCGGTCCCACGAATAGTCCTGGGCCATGGCCGACTGCTGCATCTTGAGGTAGTGAGCCCGACGGTCGTACCAGGTGCTCACGGCCCAGCCCACGCTGAAGTAGATGGCGGTCGGGTTGGCGTCGGCAAACTTGAAGCCGGTTCCTTCGCCGGTGGCCTCGTTGTACTGAACCACGCTGTCATCGAGGCCGCCGGTGGCCCGCACGATGGGTAAGGTGCCGTACTTGAGCGAGTACAGCTGGTTGAGGCCGCAGGGCTCAAAGATAGAGGGCATAATGAAATAGTCGCTGCCGGCCTCGATGAGGTGGCTGAGCGCCTCGTCATAGCCGATCCAAGTGCCGATTTTGCCCGGGAAGCGTCGGGGAAGGTCACCGTAGAAGCTTTCGAGCACCTTGTCGCCCGAACCGAGCACGACGAACTGCACCCGCATGTCGGTGACGATGCCCTCGAGCACTTCGGCCAGCTGGTCGAGGCCCTTCTGGGCGGCAAAGCGGCTCACCACGCCGATGATGGGAACTTCTGCGTCGATTTCGAGGCCGAAGCGCTCTTGCAGGGCCTTTTTGCACACGGCCTTGCCCCCCAAGTCTTTGGCGCTGTAGGTGGCGGGCAGGGTCTTGTCGGTTTCGGGGGTCCATTGGGCGTAGTCGACGCCGTTGAGGATGCCCCAATAGCTTTCGCCGCGGTTGTTGAGATACGGCGCAAGGCCGTAGCCCAGTTCGGGGGTCTTGGTCTCTTTGGCGTAGGTGGGGCTGACGGTGCTCACCCAGTGGGCCGACGAAATGCCTCCCTTGAGCAGGTTGAGCTTGCCCCAGCTTTCGAACTTGTCGGGGTGGAAGTTGGCCCAGCCCAACCCCAGGTAGTCGACCGCCGCTTTGTCGTACACTCCCTGGTAGGCGATGTTGTGAATGGTCAGCACTGTGGCGGCTTTGCCTAGAACCGGATCACTGTGGTACCAGTCGCGCGTCGCCGTCACGGCCACCGCACCCTGCCAGTCGTGGCCGTGCACGATGTCGGGGGCAAAACCCAGGGCCTTGCACAACTGGAGTGCCGCCAAACCCAAAAACCCGAAGCGCAGCGCGTTGTCGAGGTAGTCGTTCAGTTGGGCGTCGTGGTAGTACCCGATACGGTCGAAGTAGGTTTGGAACTCGATGAAATAGGTGGTGAAGCCCGCGACGTCGCTCTTGAATACGGCGCACCATTCCTCGCCGGTGCCCGTGTGCACGCAGAACGGCGCCAGAGCCAATTCCAGCTTGAACTTGGCGCGGTTGATGGCCGAGTACAGCGGCATCACGACGATAGCTTCGTGACCGAGTTGCTTGAGGGCGAGCGGAAGCGCCCCCACCACGTCGGCCAAGCCGCCGGTCTTCGCGAAGGGAACGCATTCCGAACTCACCATGAGAACTTTGAGGGGTTTCATCCGTCCAGCCTAGTTCAGAGTCAGCTGTCCTGCAATGCCGCGAGTGCGGTGTGGCTCTTGCGCAGCCGTTTTGAGATGACCGA
Source organism: Spirochaetales bacterium (assembly GCA_037142615.1). Taxonomy (GTDB): domain Bacteria; phylum Spirochaetota; class Spirochaetia; order JABEVK01; family JABEVK01; genus JAIFLN01. Next base: position 35,583 of record JBAXAI010000014.1, read on the forward strand.
ACTGAGGGTTTCGAAGAACTTGGCGGCCGCGTGCGGATCCTTGAGGGCGGCCTCGTCGAAGGCTTCGCGGCGCAACACGTACAGGCTCACCTTTCCCTGCGCCACGGCATCGGCCGAACGGGTCTCGTTGTCCAAAAACGCCATGTCGCCAAAGAATCCGCCGCGGTTGAAGGTCGCGAGGTGGAAGCCCTGGTCACCCGCCAGAGGCAGCACGATCTTCACCTCGCCCGACCGGATCAGGTACAGTTCTCGGCCGGCATCACCTTTGAGGAAGATCTTCTCGCCGCTTTTCCAGGTCTTGGCCTCGGCGGTATGGCGGAAGCGTTCGACCAGGCCCTCGGGAAAGTCCTCAAAGAGTTCGAACTCGGCGAGGTCCATTTCCAGCTGTTCATTGGCGCCGCCCGGGGTCAGCTCGCGGATGGTTTCGTCTTCGGCCCATTCGAGCGCTGCGTCGAGGTCGGGGCAGAACTTCAGGTTGCTGGTTTCGTCGGTGAGGCCGAGTTCGGCCAGGTACTTCTTGGCGTCAAGGCCGGTGGGAAGGCTGCGCGGAACCGAGGCCAGCACCAGCGTGCCGCCAAAGTCCTTGAGCTGGCCCAGAATCTGCTTGAGCATGTTGGCGGCCGTGTAGTCGACCGACTGCACGTTGCGCATGTTGACGATCACGTACCGGCTGACTCGGAACGACGACTCCATTTCGGTGTACAGCTGGTCGGCCGTACCGAAAAACAGCTGGCCCTGCACGTCGAACACCATGGTGCGGTTGCCCGAGCCCTCGAGAATCTGCAGTTCGTCGGTGGGTCGGCTCTTGCGGCTGAAAATGCGATCGCCGGGGATCTTGCGGCGGACGACCGAGGAGCGAAGCTGGTCGCGCAGGAACAGCACAATGGCGAGCGCGATGCCTACTCCGCTGGCCACGATGAGGCTGAAGCTGAGCGCGGCGACGATGACGGCCAAAATGACCACGAAGTCGAACACCGTGGTGCGGTGGCGCAGAAGGTGCACGCTGTGACGGTCGATCATGCGGATGCCCACGACGATGAGGATGCCCGCCAAGGCGGAAACGGGAAGCCAGGCGATGACCGGGAGCAACAGCAGAGCGACGATGAGAGAAAAGCTTCCCGACAGCACGCCCGAGAACTTGGTCTTGGCGCCGCTGTTCAGGTTGACCATGGTGGCTCCCATGGTGCCGGCTCCGGGCATGCCACCCAGGAAGCCGGCGACCATGTTGCCCAAGCCCTGGCCCACGAGTTCTTTGTTCGAGTTGTGGCGTGAGTGCGTCACCACGTCGAGGATGACGCAGGTTTTGAGGGTGTCGATGGAAAGCAGCGCCGCAAGGGTGAGCACCGGCGTGGACAGCAACATCAGATCGGCCGGCCCGAGCGACAATACCTGCCCCCACGAGTTGGCTAGGTCGGTGAAGTAGCCCAGACCCGCCACCGGAATGGCCCCGATGACCATCTTGTTGTGTTCCAGCACCAGGAGCGTGGGGTCAAACAACCCGAGACCGAAGTAGGTGAGCGTGCCCACCGTGAGTGCGATGATGGCCGCGGGGATGGCCTTTATGATCTTGCCCGCCAGCAACATCACCGCCATGGCGACCAGCCCGACGACAATGGCCTGCCAATGCCAGCCCTGCGGTTGGGTAGCCAGCTGCCACAGGTTCCAGTCCTTGGGGGCGCCCAGCAGTTTGGGAAGTTGACCCGTGACGATGATTAGTCCGACACCGCTGAGGTAGCCGGCCACTACCGGGTAAGGAATGTACTTGATGATCTTGCCGCCGCCGAGCCGGCCGACGATCAGCTGCGTGAGCCCGGCCAGCACCGCCGTGAGTGACACCAGCAGCAGGATGCGTGGCGGCGAGTAACCACCCTGAGCCACCAGTGTGGCCGTGAACACCGAAAGCACGGCCGCCGCGGGAGCGCAGGGGGCCGAGATGAGCCGGGGCGTGCCACCAAAGAGGGCTGCCACAAGCCCCAGCGCGAAGGCTCCCACAATCCCGCTGAAGGCGGCTTGTCCTGTCAGTTCTGGGCCCAGCGGAGCGAAAACGATGAGGGCGTACGCGATGGCTGACGGCAAAGCCACCAGCATGGCAGTCAGGCCGCCGAAAATATCGCCGGACTGAAGGGAACGGTTGGGAGTGCTCATCCTTCTATTGTCGGTCGGCCGGCCCAAACGAGCAAGGCGCAAGCGCTGAGAGTTAACAGGGCTCCCACAACCTCGAGCGGCTGGAACGCCTCGCCAAAGAGCACCACGCCGGCCACGATGTTCACCACCGGAACCAGCGTGCCCAGAAGGCTGCCGGTGCTCACGTTGACGTGCTTGTAGCTCCAGGTCATCAGCAGTTGCCCCGTGGCCGCCAGCAGCCCGATGGCCAGCAAGAGCACGGCCGGCAACCAGCCCACGGGCGACGCCACGGCATGGGCCGGCAGCAACACGAGCCAGAAACCGCCGATGCACTGCGCCAAGAAGATGGAACTGCTCGACTCGGTCGCGCTGAGCTTTTTGACGTACATGATGGCCAATCCCGAGAGCACCCCGCTGGCAAAGGCGCTCAGAACCCACCAGTTCCAGTGGCCGCTCCCCAACGACGGGAGTTCGACCAGCACCAGGCCCGCGATCGCGAGCACCAGCAAGACGACCATCTTCCATGTGATCTTTTCGCCCAGGAACAGGGCGCTGAACAAGATGGCGTAAAACGGGTAGGAATACTGAAACAGCGAGGTCTTGCCCAGGCCGATTTCGTTGATCGGGGCCAGGTACAAGGCCACGCTGAGGCCGCCCACGAGCCCGCGCCACACCAAGCCTTTCAGGTCGGTGAACTTGAGTTCGACCTTGCCAAACAGGGCCAGTGTGACAATGACGAGCGCTCCGATGGCAAAGCGGTAAAACGCGGCCACCAGCCCGCTCAGGCCCGGCTCGAACCGGATCAAGATGGCCATCAGGCAAAAGAACAGGTTGGAGACCAGCATGGCCGAAACGCCGACGGTGTAGCGGGAACGGGGCATGCTGGCCAGAGTAGCACAGGTCAGCTGTGGTTGTTCGCCGCCTGCGTATGGGCCTTCCACGTGTCGGCCACCGCCACCTCGACCGGCGTGGCCTTCCAGCCAAAGCGGGCCTCAAACGCCGAAGCGTCGAGCGTGAAGGGTCGGTCAAACTGGTAGAGCATCTCGCCCAACTCGCGGATCATGGCGTCGAACAGGCCGAGCCCCTGCAACAGGATTTTGGGCAGAGTTCCCACTTTGACAGCGATTTGCGCCACCTGACAGAACTGGGCGGTCATTTCGCGGGCGGTGAGCGGCCCCACACTGGGGCAGATCCACACCTGGCCCCAGGCGTCGGGGGTGAGCGCCACGTCGGCCAGCGCGCGGGCGTAGTCGGGCAGGTAGGTGTAGCAGTGCTTCGCGTCGGCGCTTCCCAAAAAGGCCACCGACTTACCGGCCTCGAACCCAGGGAAGAAGCGGCTGCCGAAGTGCGAGTTGCCAGATCTTGTTGCCCCGGGGCCAAAGTAGTCGCTGGCACGCACGGAAACGGCTTTGACCTTGCCGGCCTGGTGCTGAGCCAGCCACTGCTGGCTCAGTTTCAGGCGCAGCGCCCCCTTTCGCGTCGGCGGCACCTCGGCGGTCTTTTCGGTGAGGGGCAGGGTGCTAGCGTCGTACGAATACAGGTTTTCGACGAACACGACGACGGCACCGGTTTTTTCGGCCACTTGCAGCACGGCGTCTTGCAGCGGAGGCAGGCCGACGGCCCATTGCGGATACGGTAGCCCGACCGCGTGGACGAGGATGGTGGCCCCTTCGGCGGCCCGGGCGAGGGCTACGGCGTCGCTGGCGTCGGCCTGCCGGGTTTCGATGGGCTGTGTGGCGCCGGGCAGGGTGACGGGCTTGCCGCTGCGGGTGACGAAGCGAACGCTTACGCCGCGCTTTTGAAACTCGGCGGCGGTGGCGAGCCCGACGGGGCCGGCACCAAGAATAACGGCGAGAGAAGTGGCCATGAAATGCTCCTATGTGGTCAGTGTCCACATCAACCTAACACTGTTTGTGGGCACTGTCAACATCCTTGAACAACTTTCGGTTTGGGTCTACGCTCAACGCATGAATGTCCGCGAGACCTACCATCACGGTGACCTGCGAACGGCCCTTGTTTCCGAAGGGCTCAGGCAGCTCGAAGCCCACGGCGAGGCCGAACTCAGCTTGCGAGCGCTGGCCAAGACCGCCGGGGTTTCGCCCAACGCCCCCTACCGGCATTTTGCCGACAAGCGGGCCCTGCTAGCCGCGTTGGCTGCCGAAGGCTTCCGCCGTTTTGCCGAGGTCATCGCCGGTGCCGGGGCGGGGCAATTCCCGGTTGAGGTGCTGTTTGCGCAAGGCCGCGCGTACCTCGCGTTTGCCTCCGCCCAGCCCGAGTTGTATCGGCTGATGTTCAGTCCCTACGGCTATTCGCTCAACAGTGTGAGCTGCAAAACCGAGGCCGAGCGGGCCTTCGGAGCCTTGGTCGCGGCCACCGCACGGGCGCAGGCCACTGGCTGGAAGTCCCAGCACGGCCTGATGGCGGTGGCGCTGGCCTACTGGGGCGGGCTGCACGGCACCGTCGGGCTCCTGGGCGACCGCCTGCTGCCGCCCGAAGTCGAGGCCCCCGACGTCGAAACCTGGTTGGAGGTGTATTTGTCATGAAACTCCCGCTGACTCCCGTCGAAGTGACCGTGCCACCGTTGCCGTACTTTGTGGTCGAGGGCCAGGGCGACCCGAACGGCCCTGACTTTCAGCAGGCCGTGGAAGCGCTCTACGCGCTGGCCTATGGGGTGCGCATGGCCCCGAAAAACAAGTTGGAACTCGCCGGGTGGGTGGAGTTCAAGGTGTTCCCTCTCGAGGGGGTTTGGGACCTCATCGTGCCGGAGTCGGGCCCGGTGAGGCTCGACAACCTGAAGTACCGCGCCATGATCCGCCAGCCGGACTTTTTGGACGAGGCCGCGGCCGCACAGGTTCTCGCTGCTGTCCGTGCGAAAAAGAAGTTGCCGCGTCTGGCTGGCGCCACGTTCGAACGCCTTGCCGACGGCCGCTGCGTCGAGATGCTCCACTTGGGCCCCTTTGCCAACGAGCCATCGACCTTTCTCAAAATGCGCGACTTTTGCCGCAAAGAAAGCCTGGCCCGCGTGGGCAAAACCCACCGTGAAATCTACCTCAGCGATCCGCGCAAGACCGAGCCCGACAAGCTTAAGACCCTGCTGCGGTTCCCCGTCCGCGACGACTACTCGTGCATCTGAAGGCGCAGGAACGACGCTTCATCGATCTCGTTCAGGCGATGGGTCACGTAAATCAAGGTGTGGTCAGGATTCTGGGCCCACAAGGCGACCCGGTTGAGGAACCGTTGCTGAGCGGCGGGATCGAGGCCCTGACACGGTTCGTCGAGCAGCAGGAGTTTCTGACCCGCGACCAAGGCTCGGGCCAGCAAGAGCAGCCGCTGGGTTCCCCAGCTGAGGTCTTCCCACAGCGCCAGGGCCGCCGCTTCGAGGCCCCACTCGGCGGCCAGGAGGCGGCAGGCGTTGACCTCGCTCCACCGGGGTTCGGTCCAAAGGCCAATGGTGCCGGCAAAACCCGAGGCCATCACCTCGAGGCCGGTGGTTCGTGCCAGCCGTCGAAACCCGAGGTGGGCCGAGTAGCTCACCAGCGCCACTTCCTGGCGCAGTTCGTCGAGCGTCAACTCGGGCCCGCGCCGACGACCGGCGATGCGCACGTCGTTGCAAAACACCTGCGGGTGGTCCCCGGCGATGAGCGCCATCAGCGTGCTCTTGCCACTGCCGTTAGGGCCGGTCACCAGCCAGCGTTCGCCCCGGCGCACCGTCCAGGTAAAGTCTTTGAGCACCGCGAGATCGCCGTAGCCGGCGTTGACGTGGCGGAACTCGAGCACCGGTTCGGTGTCCAGCGGGGCGGCCTTGCCCACCGACAAGCGGCCGGCTCCGGGTTCTGTCGGGGTTGGTGTCGTCTTCGCCCCCCCGCCCACAGGCGAGTGCAGCGACCACCGGCGTTGTAGGCCCGTTGGCGCCAAGTCGGCCCGTTGGGTCAAAAACGCGAGGTCGGTGCCGCCCGCTGGTGAGTCCGGCGACTGCGCCTCTTCGAGCCGCGCCCGCAGCAACGCCACTCCGTCGGCATCCAGGCCTTCGAACGGTTCATCGAGCAACAGGAACGGAAGTTTTTGCCTCCAGGCGCGGGCCAAACACGCGCGCCGGAGTTCGCCCGTCGAGAGGTTCTTGAGGCCCCTGTCGGCTTTTTCGGCCAGGCCGAACCGCGCGAGCAAAGCCTCGTCGCCGACAAACTCGCGCACCAGGGTTCCGGGGTCGGGACTGTCGCGGTAGTCGCTGTCGTCGAGCTCGCGTTCGCGATCAACGAGCAGGCGCTGGCGTTCAAAGCCGATCCAGGCCTCCTCGGCCCGCGAAAGCTCGCTGTGCCGCTCAAACAGGCCCGCGACCGCATCCAGGTGCCCGGTGAACAGCGCCACCAGCGCCGACTTGCCGCTGCCGTTGGGCCCTTCGATGACCCAGCTTTCGCCACGACGCCAGGTCCAGGTGAGGTTCTCGACCAGCCGGTGGCGCCAGTCGCCGATGGTGCAACTTTCCAGTTTCACCCAGGTTTCGGCGTTCAAAAGATCCTCGGGAACAGGCCGCCGGTACGCTCGCGGTAGGCCCCGTAGTCGGGGTAGCGCGCGGCCAGCCAGCGCTCCTCGAGGCGGCTCTTGAACAGGAACACCACGATCAGGGCCAACGTCAGTGCCAGCAGAACCGGGTCTTTCCACAGCAGGGTCCAGGCCGTGAGCAGGCCGATCAGCGCGGTGTAAATGGGATGCCGCAGCACGCGGTAGGGGCCCGACTGCACCAGTTGTGAGGTTGCCAACGGTTGGGGAAGGGCCGTCAGGTTCTTGCCCAGCGTGAGCACGGACCACGCCGCCAAGGCGCCCGAAAGGGCGGCCAGTACCAGCGCCGCAACGAGTTCCCAGCCCGACCAAGCTGGACCCCAAACGAGGTGGCCCGGGAACTCGCGAGCGGCCCAGGGCCAGACCACGGCGACACCGAGCACGCCAAACTGCGCTGCGACAAAGTCGGCTCCCGAGCGAAGGGGACGCTCTTTCCCTGGCTCCGTTCGGTGGTGCCAGCGCCTCGCGAGCGCAAACGGCAGCCAGAACAGGGTAAAGACTGCCGCAGCAAGGAGTTCGAACCCAACGATGTAGCCGGGCGAAGGGCCAAAGACCCGGGCCAGCAGGTCGACAGGGCTGCCTTCGGGCGGCGGAAAACTCAGCACGAAGTAATTGCCCGGGTCGTGCGGGGGCAGCCACACCAGCGCCGCGTTGAGCAGCGCGATCGGAACCAGCAGCACGTTCGTGACCAGCAGCACCCGGCCCAGCGCTCCCAGCGTGATGGCCTGTTTGCGCTCAGCGGCCAGCGCTGCGACGCTCACCAAAATCAGCCCGTGCGACAGGAAGAACGACACATAGCGCAGCGTGGGAAAGCCGGCCGCCCCCAGGTCGGGCGTCAGGAGCGCGATCAGGGCACCGCCGGTACCCCAAAACCAGACCACTTCGACCAACCGACGCCGCCAGCGGCCTTCGGGCATCAGGAGGGCGAACGGCAGCACGAGGATGCTCAGGCCGCACAACTGCACCATGAGCGAGCCGTACACGCTCCAGCCACCCTGCAAGAACCATACCGACTGGTACACGATTTCGTTGCCCCACAACAAGATCGCCAAGGTCCAGGCCATGCGGCGTGGCAACGCGCTCCGTTTGGTGACGCTGACAAAACTCGCGACCACCAGCACGAGGACGGCCAGCAGGGGGAACAGGTGCTGCGGCGAAAAGCTGCGGAAGGCTCCGGCTTCGGCGCCGGCGTTGACCGTGACCTGCCGGGGAGCCGTGCGAAGGGTTTGGCCGCCGGTGCTGGTCGCCTCGGCGACGAGCGTCCACTCGCCTGCGGCAAAAACCTCGAGGTGACCCTTCCAGCGGGCCAAGGGCAGCGCGGACCCTCCCCCGTGAACGACGATCCGCTGCATCTCGGCCGACACTTCGGTTCCGGGCGCGCTCGCCGTCACGGTCACCTTGGCCAGAGCTTGGGGCCCCGGCGCGAACCAGGCGTCGCCGGCGAGGTCGATCCCGAAGCCCACCGTCTCACCAGCTGCCGGGTTGGCCAGCCTCACGCCCTCGGGCGTGCCCAGGGCGACGCTGAAGCCCAACGCGAGCGCCAACAGGCCCGCGAGACCGACGCCCAGGAACCAGCGATGGCCCATGTCAGTCGGCCTTCATGGCTGAATAGACGACAACGGGGCCGTCGCCGAGCCGCCACTCCAGCACTGCAATCTTGCGCACGGTCGATCGGTGCAACTGGTAGTTGACCTCCGGCTTTTCTCCCGGTGGAAGCTGCGTCAGGACGATCGGGAACACGTCGGTCTTGCCGTCCAGAAAGTCGCTGAGCGCCACGGTCGAGTAGCCGGCACCGTACGGGCGCTGGTCAAAGGCGCCTTCGATGAGCACCAGGGCCTTCACGGTCCCGCGCTTGGCCGATGGCACCACATGAGCAATCTCGGCCGAGGTGGGCGGTCCCCGGCTGATCGTGAGTTTGTAGCCGTCACCTTCGACGCTCAGGCAGACGAAGTGCACCACAGAAGAGGTCTGTGCCGTGGCGGGCAAGGTGACCAAAAGCAGAAGAATAAAGGACAGGCAGCGGATCATTCCCTCACCGTGCCTGAGTCGGCTGTCGGACGTCAAGTGTCGTGCGGGAGCAGCCAAGGAGAATGGAGATTTGACGAAAAACTGTTGACTGACCTAAACTTCCTGAGGAGGAAACTATGGACCATCGTGTTTTTCAACGTCCGCTCCGGATCTTGATCGGTGCCACGTTCGTGGCCATCTTCGCCGCTTCGTGCAGCCTTTTTGGCGGGGGCACCGTTAATCTCAAGGTGTCGGTCACGCCACCCACGGCGTCGCGCGCCTTGATGGCCAGATCGGCCGAGGGAGCCCGAGCGCTGACTGTCCCGCCCGCCTCGCAGACGCTCGCCACCTTCACTCCCGACAGCCTCAAGGTGCGCCTCGTCGCAGTCACCATCGCCAAGCAGATGACTTTTGACACTTCTGCCGGTGGCTTGGTGGCCGGTGATGCCCCTCAGGCGCTCCTGTTCAACAAGCCCGACTGGATTACCCTTACCCCGGCGGCGACGACCACCGACGCCTTCGACGTGTCGCCTTCGCTCCCCTTGGGCTCACCCACTCAGTTTGGCGGCGTTCTGATTTGCTACGGTGACGGCGCCACTCCCAACGATCCGCCACCCTACAGCAGCCACGTGAAGGTGACGGGGACCTACAGCGTCGCGGGCGAGACACACACCGTCACTGATCTCTTGCTTTCCTGGGGCACCACCGGGATCGGGCTCAATATGCCCTCGCTGATCGACACGAGCACGGGCGACGTTCCCGTTGTGCGGCTGGTCTTCGATCTTGATGACTCGGTCTTGGTCAAGAAGGACAGCGTGGGCGGAGGCGACTGGGTGGAAGATCCGAACAATCCCGGTTTCTTCCTCAGCCTGAACAGTCTGCTCTTTGTGCCCTACGTTGGTTCCAAGGTGCCAACCGTTGAAAAGTTCGCGGTCGACCTCGACCCGACCCTGACCAGCTACGACCCCGACCAATGGTTCCTGCGGGTCGTCCTCTTTTTCGACGGGACGAACTTGGCCGGAGGCGGCTTCCGGACAGCTGCGCGCTTGGGCAACACGCTCACTTCCATCACGTTTAGTCCCGGAACGCTGTACTTCCCGAAGTTGACTGGCAATACCGACGGCACCTGGAAGATCGACTCGGAAGACTATGGCAGAGGACCCTCTTCCAACGTGGTGTTCCCGGCGTTCGGCACGGGCACGACAGGCAGCGGAACCTTGCAGTACTCCCCCTTCGGTGCCGCGACGCCGCAGACTTTGGCCTACACCGCAACGAAGCTCAACTGACGGCTTGACAACCCGGGGGTCAGGCAGGATTCTAGACGGCATGAATGTCTTCAGCCGTAGTTGGAACCTGACCAAACTGACCTTCGGGGTCATCAACAAAGACAAGGAGTTGCTGGTTTTCGCGCTCCTGTCCTTTGTCTTTTCGGCCGCCTACTCGGTGGCCATGATTTACCCGGCAATTCTGCCCTACCTCGCCGACACCAACTGGAGCGAAGAGACCCACATGTGGGTGCAGATCGGGGTTGTGTTTGCCACCTACTTTGGGCTTGCCATCATCGCGACGTTTTTCAACGTCTGCGTGGTCTTTACGGCCAAAACCCGTTTTGAGGGTGGCAACGCCACCTTCGCGCAGAGCTTGGGGTTCGCCTTTTCGCGCTTTGGCCGCATCCTTCAGTGGAGCCTCGTGTCGGCGACGGTCGGACTGCTGTTGTGGCTGATCCAGGAAGCTGCGTCCAAACTCGGCAAAGTGGGCAAGTTCATCGGCGGCCTGCTTACCGGCCTGCTCGGCGCCGCTTGGAGTGTGATCACGCTTTTTGTGGTTCCCGTGATGGTGTACGAAAACAAGGGGCCTTTCGCCTCGATCAAGAAGTCGGTCGATGTGATCGCCAAGACCTGGGGCGAAAGCCTGGTGAAGGGAATCGGCTTGGGTTTGGTTCAGTTTCTCGTTTACGTGCTGCTGCTGGCGGCCACGGGGGCTGGCGTGTATTACCTGTACGACGCCAATAACCTGACCGCCGTATGGGTCACGCTGGGTACCGGGGTCGCGGTTCTGCTTTTGGCGATTCTGGTGTTCTCGGTGGCCAGCACCGTGTTCAACACGGCGCTGTACGTGTTCGCCGAGACGGGCAAGGTATCCAACGGCTTCAATGCCGAAACCCTTGGCGGCGCTGTCCGAAAAGCCTAACCGGTTGCCGGCTTATTTCATCTGGGCCGCAAGCGAACGGAAGAACTCGATCGACTGGAGTTCCATGTCGTCGCCGTCCTTGTTGTAGTCCTGATAGGCTGCTGTTCGGGCGATCACGATTCCTGTGGCCGGTGAAACGTAAATGGCTTGCCCGTAGATCCCGATGGCCAGAAAGTCGCTTTGATCGCCTTCGGGCACCCACCACTGGTAACCGTAGCCCAGCACCCAACTCGAGCTGTCGCGTTTGCCGGGCATGAGGTGGGGAGCGTCGGGCGTCACCGAGGCTTTCACCCAGTCCGCCGGGACCACTTGCACCCCGTTCCAGTTGCCTTGGTGAAGGTACAGCCGCCCAAACCGCGCGTAGTCGCGAAGCACCGCGTTGAAGCCTCCAAAGGCCGCCTCCATGCCGGCACCGTCGATGAGCCAGGCAGCGTCGGCCTCCATGCCCAGAGGCTTCCACAACTGTTCCTCGGTCAGCGCTGTCAAAGTCCTGCCCGTGGCTTTTGTCAGAACCATTCCGAGGACCTGGGTATCCATGCTCACGTAGTGGTTGAAGGTGCCCGGCTTGCGGCCGTTCTTGAGGCCCGCGACGAAGTTCGCCAACGGCAGGTCGAGCGCAAAGTAGCGGCCCATGGCGTTGATGTCGCTGTTGAAATCGCCGTAGTCCTCGTTGAAGGTGATGCCCGACGACATTTGCAGCACGTCCTTAAGGCGCACCAGGCCGTACCCGGAGTCGCGAAGCTCGGGCACGTACTGGGCCACCGGGTCGTCCAAACTGGTGATTTTGCCCTGGCCGACGGCAATGCCGAACAGGGCCGACAGCAGCGACTTGCTTACAGACCACGCGATGGCGCGAGAGGTTTCGGTGTTGCCGCGGAAGTAGTTCTCATACAGGATGGTATCGTCGCGGACGACGATCAGCCCGGTGGTGTTGGTCTTGTCGATAAAGGCCTGAACCGGCAAATCTTTGCCTTGCCACGAGTAATTGATGGGTAGGGGCCGGGCCGTGCGCTGGAAGGTCCACGGGGCGGGGCTCTTGGGCACCGTGCGCGAGGCAAGCTGGGTGTCCATCGTGCGGAAGTTGACGTCGATCTCGGGCGTCTCAAACAGGTTCAACACGTGGACAAGCCGGCGCACAGGGTCGTACACCAGCATCGAGCCGACCACCACCGCAACGGCCACGATGGCCCACAGGATTCTCGTTCGAGTTTTCATGAACGCCAGTATACGCCGGGTGTCGGCAGCTGTCACCGGGAATCCGCACCGAGGGGAATCGAGTCTAGTGGATGACCCGGATGGTTTCGGTGAAGCCGTCACCCACGTACAACGCCGTTCCGTCGGTGATGAGCGAGAACGGCTGGCCCCAGCGGGACGCGTTGCCGGCCCCCTCGATGTTGCCGGCCTTGAACAGCGTGGTACCGTCGGGATCGGGTCCCGCCAGGGTGGTGGTGGCACCGGTCGTCTTGTCGACCTTTCGGATGGTCCCGCTATTGGAATCGCACACGTACAGCCAGGTGCCATCGGTGGTGATCTCCCGCAGCAGCGAGAACCCCGCCTGCGACGCGCTGCCGTTGGCGTAGGGCGCCGTTTGACCAGCGCTGCGGGCCGTGTCGTAGTTGGCCACGCTTCCGGCCAGCGTGCCCACCTTGCCCGTAGCGATTTCCAGGGTCCGGATGGTACCGTTTAACACGTCGCTGATGTACAGGAACTCTCCGTCCGTGGTCAGTGCGATGGGATAATAGAAGGACGCCACCCGGGAGACCCCGTCGATGGGGTTGGGGTCATCGGTCAAGTTGGTGTTGTTGCCATTGCCGAAGGTGCTCGTGAAGGTGCCTTGGCTTCCATTCACGGGGGTCCCGCCTGCTAGTGTCTTGACGTCGCCCGTGGCCGGGTCGATACGTCGGATGGCCCAGTTTTTGTAGTCGGTGAGGTACAGGTAGTGGCCGTCGTTGGTCAGACCGTGGGGATCGTTGAGGCGGGCGTTGGCCCCCGTGCCGTCGGCGAACCCGGTCTGGTTGGGGGCACCGGCCAAGGTGCTGCTCACTCCCGTTCGGAGATCGATCTTGCGGATGGTGTTGGCGTACGAGTCGCTGACGTAGAGCGCCTGGTTGAGGTAGGTCATGCCCGACGGATTGATGTAGCGCGCGGCCTCGCCGGTCCCATCGGTGATGCCACCGACGCCAGAGCTGCCGCTGAGGTTGGTCACCGTCCCTGTTGCTGGGTCCAGATGACGGATCGTGTAGCCGGCGTAGTCGGACAGCCAGAGGTCCTTGCCGTTGGTCGCCAAGCCCCAGGGGGTGTTGATCCGCGCTGCTGACCCCGTGCCATCCACGTCCTTGGCACTGGTGCCCGCCACCAAGGCACTGAAGGGGTTGGTGTTGGTCCCGCGGTAGTTGGTCACGGCGTGGACGGTGGACGAGTTCTGGTCCACGACGTACAGCGTGTACGTGCCCCCCGCGTCGACGTACTCCGACAAGTTGGTCGGACCGCTGTAGCGGATGTTGGCCGACCCGTTGCCATCCTTCACGTAGAAGTCACCGGGGCTGCCGAGGGCGGTCAGAGCGACCCCCTGGTCATCGACCTGCTGGAGTCCCGGGTTGGCCGGGTCGTTGTTCTTCAGGTTGGTGATTCGCCGGATGCTGTTGTTGCCCGGGTCGGCCACGTAGAGCGAGTTGAAGGTGAAGACCATGCCGGCGACTGTGCTCTCGAAGTTGAAGGCCGCCGTGGTACCCGGACCGTTGTTGAAGGCGGCGACGGCGGCGTAGCTGTTCCCGACGAGGCGCTTCCAGGTGCCGGTGCCCGGCATGCTCGAGATCTTGAGCTGGTACGCCGCGTTGCGGTTGTTGTCGTTGACCCACAACCAGACGGAGCCGGAACTCGAGGCGACGGTGATTCCCCCAAAAGTTCCCATGGCGAAGCCCGTCGGCCCGGGCACATTGGCCGACGTCCCGTCCACGGTCGACACCGCCCGGATGAACGTCCCGTCGGTGAGATACAGGTACGTGCCGTACAGGCAGATGGCCGTCGGGCGTTGGAAGGTCGCCGCCAAGGGACCGCCGCTCAGCGTGGTGACGGCTTTCGTCGCCAGATCGACCTTGCGAATCGCCAAATTGCCCCGGTCGGCCACGTACAGCACGTGGGTGGCGACGTCGATCACCATGCCCTTGGGTTCATTGAACCGGGCAGCGCTGCCCGTGTCGTCGACGTAGCCCGGTTCGCCCTGCTTGCCGACAAACTCCACCGTCTCCTGCGAGTTCACGTCGATAGCCCAAATGAGGTTGTAGCTGCTGTCTGAAACGTAGAGCGTGTTGCCGTCGCGAACCGCGGCCTCGGGTGTGCCGAACACCGAAGCTTTGCCCACCAACGTCGTCGTCTCGCCCTTGAGGTTGAGATCCTTGCCCTGAATCACCCCGCCCATCAACCCTGTTTCGCCAAGGGTCATCACCACTTTGTAGTCGACCGCAGCGCCGGTTGTCGGGGTCACCGTGAACACCTTGGTGTGCTCGGCGGCCGACCAGTCCAGGGCCATGCCGGCGGTGTAGGGCGCCCCGTCGATGGCGATACTGGCCCCCTGAAAGTCCAAGTCGGCCACCAGCGCGGTCAGCGGCGTCCATTTGGGAATCGTCAGCCGGTAGGTAATCCCGTCAGCGTCGGCAACTGCCGGAAGGTCGCTCACCAGGCTGACGTTCTTGTCAGCGGTAAACACGAACTTCGACAGAACCTTTGCCTCGTCGCCGAGCACCTTGGCCTTGATTCCCTGCGCCAACGGGCTCGCACAGCCTGCGAGGAGTGCCAGCAAAGCCCCGGCCCCCGTGATCCACAGCGCTCGCTGGTTCCAGGTCCGGCGGACTAGTTCCATAGCAGGTCCCCCACTGTCAGGCCCTGTTCGGCGGCCCGTCCCCCCGAATCCTCGTGAACGGCGAGGTACGAATATTGGTCGGCGAGCTTCGGGTCGGCTTTGCGTACGGCCGCCAGCGTGGTGCTGGCCTTGTCGAGCTGGTTGGTCTGGGCCTGCACCTTGGCGAGGTTCACCAGGTACTTCGGGTTGTCGGGGCTGGTCTTGAGGGCCCTCTGGTAGTAAACCTCGGCCGCCGGGTAGTCCTGGCCGAGCAGCGACAGGTTGCCCAGGTTGACGAGCGACGGACCATAGTCGCCCTTCGTCAGCGCGGCTTGAAACTCTCCTTCTGCGGCTGCCATCCGTCCAAAGCGGGCGTCAACAACCCCCCGGTCGTTGTGATCCTTGGGCGTCAGCGTCGAAGTGCCTCGTGCCTTGTCGAGCGCCGCGATTCGAAAGCCCAGTTCCCCCTCGACCAGGGTCGCCAGTTCGCGGCGAAAGGTCGTGGTCACTTGAACCGGGTCGGGCAAGGAGGTCTTTTCGGTGGTGGCCGGCAAGCCGACCGGCTGGTAGACCTTCCACGCTTCCCGGATGGGGTAAAAGGCCGCCGTTCCGTCGGTGGTACCCAGCTTCCACTGCTTGGCCCCTTCCTTCCAGGAATCGAGGAACCCATTGGCCCGAAGCGTGGTCTCGATGGGCAACCACACTGCGCCGTCACGGACAATCAGTTGCGAGCCGAGGCTGAGCGAGCCCGGAATCTGCTCGGGGGTCAGCTTGAGCTTGATCGCCATCAGGATGTGCCCGGGAACCGTGATGAAGGCCGCTTCGATGCCCACCGACTCAAAAAACGAGGCGTAGAGAATCGAAAGGTCGGAACAATCGCCGGCCTTGTAACTGAGCGTCTGCCGGGGAAACTTCAGGAAGTCCACCGTCAACGGATCGACCTTTGTCTTGCCGAACGGGCTGGTGGGGCTGACAGCGTACCCGAGGCCGAGAAGCCGGAGGCCCTCGTGAAAGGCAATCGCGGTTTGCAGGTTCTTGTCGATGCCGGGGTTGCGCGAGTCTTGAACCGCTGCGGTGATCTGGTTCGACAGCTCGAGCACCCAGGGGTCCTTGCCCGACACGAAGGCGGCGGCTTTTCGGTCGTCGTCCCACGTCATGGCGTTGCGGTCGTATACCTTGAGCGTCGCCGTTTTTTCCAAAGTCTGCACATCGACACTGTCGCGGTACTCGACAGAAATCTGGCTGGTGGCCTTGGTCGCCTCGGTGACGTCAAGAATGTTGTCCTGAAAGAGCGCAAACAGGTCGACCACGCGGGACTCGCCCGGGCGCAACTGATCGAGGACGGCGCACTCCTTGGGAGCGTCCATATACTGCTTGTTGAAGAACGTGACTCGGATGTCCTTGGCCACTTCCTGGCTGATGTTGCGAATCTGAATGCTGCCGAGGCTGTGGTCGTCGTAGTAGTTTTTGAACACGGGGAACACGTTGTCGAGTGAGACGGTGCCAAAGTCAACCAGCCGGACCCGTGCAGCCTTTCCGGCCAGCGACGCGCTGTACGCCGTCGACAACGACAGCGTTGCACCGCCGACAAGCCCGGGGTACCAGCGGTAGCCGGCGTCCAGGCCGAGCTGGAAACTCGGGTCGGGGGACCATTGGAGCTTGAGGCCCGCCGTTGCCAGCCCGTTGCCGGCATTTTGACTGCCATCGCTCACCTGACCCCAGGCGTAACCACCCTGCAACCAAGGGGTCACCTCGAGCCCGGCGCCCAGCCCGATGGGAAAAGCCAAGCCGCCCTCGGCACGGTACAGCACCAGCGAGTCTTTGCTCCGTAAGGGAAGCCAGTCGGAACCCACTTCGAGGCGGGGGGTGACCAGCGGCACCAGGTGGCTGAGGCCCAGCAGGACCGACCCCCCCGCACCGGCGGCGAAGTATTCGGCATTTTCGCCGGCAGGAAGCAGGCCGACCGGTTCCAACGCAAGGTCGAGTCCCGGTCTCACTTGGGCGGCCAGGGGCGCAAGCGCCCCGACCAGCAGCAGAAGCAACAGTTTTCCCATGGTGTCCCTCATACCTGACTAAGTATATCAGAAATAAGGGGTCAGCGGTACTTGCGGAGCAACGTGTCGAAAAAGCCTTCGTCTTTCAGAGCGTCGAGCTTGGCGAACAGCTTCGCGTTGAACACCGGGCCTTTGGTGTTGAGGGCCCACTGGATGTTTTGGGTCGACAGCACGTAGGCCGCCATCGAAAGGCCCTTGTAGGCGGGATTCGTTTTGAGATCGTAGAGAGCCAGCAGGTCGGCGTGGATGAAGCCGTCGATGCGGCCGGCCAGAAGCTTCTGGTAGTTTTGCGTCGGCGAGGTGACGTCACTGCGGAACACTTTTCCGTGATCGACCAGGTCTTGGAAGGCGGGGGGGTAGATGTAGCCCAAAAGTCCGCCGATGGTCTTTCCCTCGAGGTCGATCAAATGATCGTAGAGCAGTGACTTGTCGCTGCGGACGACCAACCTGTTCCGTTCGACAAACAGGGGGCCGCTGAAGGCCAGTACTTCGGGTTCTTCGGTCCACGCCGGGTTGAGAATCGGGCACACTTCATGCCTCGGATCGGCCAGCAGTTCGTCGACCATTCGTTTGCGGCTCATCTCGGTGAACACCACCGGCATGCCGAGGTCTTTTCCCACGCGCAGGGCGGTCTCGACCACAATGCCACCGGTCGGTTTGTCGTGAGGCCCGAGCACGTAGGGTGCGGTGTTCCCGGCCTGAAGAACAATGACCAGCGGTTCCTGACCCGAAACCGACATCGCCGTGAACAGGAGCATTGTCGCCCAAACGACCTTGTGCATGATCCTAGTGTAATTCAGCCCTGCTGAGGATTCCAGAGCAGCCGAACAGCGCGAGCGAGTTCAGCGATATGGGCCGGGGTGGTGCCGCAGCAGCCCCCGAGGATGTTCGCACCAGCACGGATGAGCGGTTCGGTCTGGCTGGCCATCAGGGCCGGTGTTTCCGGATAAACGTCCTTGCCGTCTTTGTGTACGGGCAGACCCGCGTTGGCGTGCACCAGAATCGGCGTTTCGGGGCAGGCCTTGCGCATCTGCGCCACAATTTCGACCATCCCGGCCAGGCCGTTGCCGCAGTTGCTCCCGATCACGTCGGCCCCGGCCTCGACAGCTCCCCGCGCGGCTTCGGCCGGCGACAGTCCCATCATGGTTCGGTAACTGCCGTCCGCCTGGCGGTCAAACGTGAACGTGCAGATCACTTCCAGTCGGGTTTGCGCTTTGGCGGCCCGGACGGCCAGGCAGGCCTCTTGCAGGTCGCTCATGGTTTCGACGCATAGCGCGTCGGCGCCGCCAAGCTCCAAGGCCCGCGCCTGCTCGCCAAAGGCTTCGAGCAGTTCGGCCTCGGTGACCTCTTCGGTGATCAGAAACTTACCCGTCGGCCCCATCGAAGCGATGACCCAGCGGTTGGGGCCGGCCTCTTGTCGCGACAACCGGGCGGCCGCCTCGTTGATTTCCGACGCACGCTCGGCCAAGCCGTAATGGGCAAGTTTGAGCCGGTTGGCACCGAAGCTGTTGGTTTGCACCATATCGGCCCCCGCCTCGACATAGCTGCGCGCAACCGCCGCCACGTCGTCGGGCCGGTCCAAGTTCCACAGCTCCGGGCACTCCCCAGGCTTGAGGCCTTTGAGCTGCAAGAAGGTTCCCCAAGCGCCGTCGGACACCAGCAACGACCCGGCTTTCACGGCATCGACCAGGCTTTTCATGGCAACAGCCGAACCCGTTCAGGTTCGAAGCCGATCGACACGGCCGAGCCCTCGGCAAAGGCGGCCTTCGAGGCCGGGTCGTCTACCTGAACCATCACTTCGCCGAACGGGGTGTCAACAAAGGTCTCAACGCTGTGGCCCAGGTACACGTTCATCCGAACAGTGCCCTCGACGCTTCCTTGGCCGGGGCTGAGCAAACGCAGCGACTCCGGTCGCGACATCAGCACGGCGCTTCCCGCCGCAGGTACGCCTGCTGCTCCCTGTGTTACCCGCAGGTTCTTCCCTCCCAACTGGCAGTCCCAGCCCCCCGCAACCGCCGTCACGGTGACCGGGAAAAAGGCCACCTTGCCCACGAAGCCGGCGACGAACGTGGTGGCGGGATTTTCATAAATGTCCGAGGGAGTGCCGATTTGCTGGATGACGCCGTCTTTCATCACGATGATGCGGTCCGAAAGGCTCATCGCCTCGACGCGGTCGTGTGTAACGTAGATGGCGGTGATCCCCAGGGTCTTCTGGATGCGTCGGATCTCGACGCGCATCTGCTCGCGCAACAGGGCATCGAGGTTCGACAGGGGCTCGTCGAGCAAGAGCACCGCAGGCTCCACGATCAGGCTACGGGCCAGCGCCACCCGTTGTTGTTGGCCTCCTGAAAGCCGTCCTGGCGAGCGGTCGGCGAGGTCTTGCAACCCGACGAGCTTGAGCGTGGCCTCGACCTTGGTCTGGATCTCGGCGGCAGGAACTTTTCGCAGGCGCAGGCCGTAGGCCACGTTGTCGAACACGTTCATGTGCGGAAAAAGGCCGTAGCTTTGAAACACCGTGGCCTTGTCGCGGGCGTTGGGGGGCAATTGCGACACGTCCTCGGTGCCGATGAGGATCTTGCCCGTCGTAGGGAGCTCAAACCCGGCGATCATGCGCAAGGTAGTCGTCTTGCCGCAGCCCGAAGGCCCGAGAAGCGTGACAAGTTCGCCAGGGGCGACGGTGAAGTCTGACCCGCTCACGGCGATCACGTCGTCGCGTCCCTTGGTGTTCTTGAACCGCTTGGTGACCCCCACGAGGGTCACCGAAACGCTGGTCTTGGGCATCGTCAGCTCCTATCTTGCAAAACTCTTGTCGGTGTGCCCTTCGTCGGGCACCAGCAGGCGCATCAGTCCAAAGGCGACAAACACGATCACGATCAGCGCGGTGGCGAGCACGCTGGCCCAGCCGAAGCGCAGCAGCTCCGAGAAATTGTAGATCTGCACGGTCAGGTGGTACCAGTTGGCCGAGATCAAGAAGATGATGGCACTCACCGCCGTCATCGAGCGCACGAAGGTGTACGACATTGTCGAAATGAACGCCGGCCGGATGAGCGGGAGCACGATGGTTCGGAACACCGTGGGCGTGTCGGCTCCCAGGTCCTGCGCCGCCTCTTCGATGGCAGGGTCGATCTGTCGCAGCGACGCCGAACCGTTCTCGAGGCCCACGGGCAACTCGCGGACAATGTAGTTGATCACGATGATGGCCGCCGTACCCACCAGGATGAGCGGCGGTTTGTTGAAGGCCAAAATGTAGCTGATGCCCAGCAGTGTGCCCGGAATAGCGAACGGCGTCATGATGAGAGCCTCGAGCAAACGCTTTCCCACAAACACTTTGCGCACAACGACCAGCGAGGCGATCATCGCCAGCACGCCGGCGATGGGGGTGGCCAGTGCCGCCAGGGTCACCGTGTCGGTGATGGCACGCCAGCCCCGGGTGAGGGCCTCGCCAAAGTTGTCGAGCGTAAAGGTGTAGTCGATGCCCCAGTTGCGCACAAAACAACCGGCCACGATGGTGGCGTACAGCGCGATGATCAGCACGATGCACAGGCCCACAAAAATCGTCAGGGCCACGCGCACTGCCGGCGAAGCCAACTCGGTGAGCCGCATCGAGGGTTTGCCCGTCACCGTGACAAAACTGCGGCGGCTGACCCAGTACCGCTGGGCCATAAACGCCGTGAGCGTGGGCAGCAACAACAGGATCGACAGCGCCGCACCGCCGCCCAGGTCGTTCTGCCCGGTGACCGCCATGTAGGCCTCGGTCGACAGTACCCGGTACGAACCCGACAAAAGCAGGGGGTTGGCGAAGTCGGCCAGCGAGTTGGTGAACACCAGCAGCCACGCCGACAAAATGCCGGGCATGGCCAGCGGCAAGGTAATGGTGCGGAAGGTGTACCACCGCGTGGCCCGCAGGTCGAGCGCCGCGTCTTCCACCGTGGAATCGATGGCCTTGAGCACGCTCGAAAGGGTCATGAAGGCGATGGGGAACATGCTGATGGTCTGGACGATCACCAGCCCGTTGAGGCCGTAGATCGAAAAGCCGTGCAGACCCAGCAGTCCTTTGGTGATCAGTCCGTTGTTGCCAAACAGCAGGATGATGCTCAGGGTCAACGAAAACGGCGGCGAGATCACCGGGAGCGTGGCCAGGTTCGAGATGAACTTCTTGCCACCCACCGAAGTGCGCTCCACCAAAAAGGCGAACGCGAAACCCAGAAGGGTCGAGATGGTAGCCGTCCACAAACCGAGTTGCACCGAGCCCCACAGGGCCACCAAATAGCGTGGCGAGAGCACCGTGGCCCAGGTTTCCAGTGTCCACTGGCCGCCCTTCCAAAAGGTCAGGCGCACCGACTCGAACATGGGGTAGGCCACAAACACGCCTACCACGGCAAACAGCCCCACGATGGCAAACCCCATCACCCGGTCGCGGGCGAAACTCACCACTGAGTAGATGACCAAGAACAGCAACAGCGCGATGAGCGCCAAGCCCCACAGCAGGCCCTGAAAGTCAGCGGCCACAGTAGACGCCGACAAGATGACCAGCGCGCCTCGCACTCCAGCACCCGTGTCGTCGGCAATCGGGGCAAACGACACACGACCAGAGAGAGGCGCGGCACCGGAAACCTCGACCGAGTAGGGCCCGGTCGTAGTGTAGGGTTCCAGGTAGTACACGCTATCGAGAGCCTTGACAAACTCTGGCAGGGAAAGGTTTTGTTGGTAAAGGGCCTTGAGTCCGCCGCTGCCGGGGCCCACGACGAACTTGCCGGCGTCATCCACCGACAGGTACAGCGCCTCGCAGCCCGGCAGTACGGTTTGAACCGAGGCCATCCAGTCGCCCAGCAGTTCGGCCTTCACCGGGGCTGTCTGGGCAAAAAGACGGATCTCCTTGGTCTGGGAAGCCTCCATGAGTTTGGAGAACTCCCCCGACAGAGAGCTGAAGATACCTGCATCGACGGCCAGAAAAAGGGCCGCGACGAGGGCAAACCGAAGCAGCTTCTTTTTCGTGAACATCGACTAGCGGCGCGAACCGATTTCGTCGTTCCAGCGCTTGACCAGCCGGTCCTTGTTGGCACCGTCCCACAGCAAGTCCTGGTCCAGAGCGTTGATCTTGCTCAGCGGGTAGGCCTTGGGGTGTGTCGGGGCGCCGGGGGCGACCATCAGCAAGAAGTAGCCCGACATGACCTTCTGCGCCGAGGGGCCAAGCATCCAGTCGTAAAGCTTCTTGGCGTTCACCTGGTCTGTGCCACCCTTGACCATCGACATCGAGGCCAGTTCGAAGCCCGAACCTTCCGAAGGAGCGGTGATCGTCGCGTCGACGCCTTGGTTCAACTGCTTTACCTGGTCGTGGGCGTAGCCGATGCCGATGGGGATTTCGCCGATGGCAACGCTCGCGGCGTACGCAGCGCCCGAACGGGTGTACTGGTCGACGTTGACGTCCAGCTTCTTCAGGTAGTCAAAGGTCTTGTTCTCGTCGCCCTTGAACACATAGCGGAGCGTCGTGATGATGTTATAGGCCGTGCCCGAGGTTCCGGGGTTGGCAACGCGGATCAGACCCTTGTACTCGGGCTTAAGCAGGTCGGCCCAGCTGGTAGGGGGCTTGATACCGAGCTCAGCAGCACGCTTGTTGTTCGTGAAGAACGTCAGCGGTCCGATGTAGATGCCGGTCCAGAAGCTCTCCTTGTCGCGGTAAATGGCTGGGATGGTGTCGGCCACGCGCGATTTGTAGGCCACTGTCAGGCCCTTGTCTTTGCCTGAAATGTGGTCGAGCCCCACGCCGCCTACCCAGATCGACACCTGGGGATTGGCTTTTTCGGCTTCCATGCGGGTGATGGCTTCGCCGCCCGACAGGCGTACGAACTTCACCGCGATTCCGGTCTCTTTTTCGAACTGGGCGAACAGTTCCTTGGCCATCGCTTCGTCACACGAGGCGTAGGCGCTCACGCTCTGCTGGGCCAGGGCAACTCCGGTCAGGAGAAGCAGGGCTATCAAAGTGGTCACAACAACTTTCATTCAGATCCTCCAAGCCTTCATCTCAACCCGGGTTTCGCTGGTCCGCCAGTGTTTCTCAGTGGGTGTAGAGCCCTACTTCGCGCACTTCGAGCCGGGCCTCAAACGCCGCGCCGATGGCGACCACCGCCAGCCCCGAAAGCGCCGATACCTTCACGTCGCCCCAAGCTCCGTAGTCGCCCGAAAAGCCCGTGAACGGCAGCCGTACCTCGGTCCAGTCGGCCGTTACGGGCAAGGTGCAGCGGTAGAACTGCCAAGGGAACCAGTTTTGCGGAGTGCGCAAGTGCACGGCATACGGTCCCGGCGCGCCGCGGACCACCAGTCGCACCCCCTGCCAAGGACGCGCGTCGAGAGTTTTCCCCTCGCGGGTGAGCACCAGACGCATCTGCAAGAAGCCCCCGTTGTTCTCGGTACGCACTTTCCCCTGCAGGCGCAGGAACGGACGGTCCTCGGTGGTGACGATGCTCGACTGCATGTTGGTCAGGCCGCCCATCACCCGGTCGGTGAAGCCTTCCCAGCGCGTGCCCCACGTTGGCCCCGAGGAGGCGCGAAAGTCATCGAGCAGCAGTTCGGTGGTGGCCGGGGTGGGTTTCATGCCTTGAAGGTCGTTCTGCTGGCCGACAAAGGCAAACGTCGCTATCTTGGCAGCCAGAGGTACACCATGCGACTGCTTCGCCTTGCCACCGCCACCGTGCTCCTGACCCTGCTCGGAGCCTGTTCCACCACCGGCATGCCCGCCGGTACGCCCGTCAAAGACCTGATCAACGTGACCTACCCCTCGCTCGACGGCAAACTCACCCTCGGCGGCTATTTGGCCAAGCCGAGCGCGCCCGGAAGCTACCCAGCGGTGCTCATGGTGCACGAATGGTGGGGACTCACCGAGGAAATGGACCGCAAGGCCGACCTCTTGGCCCAGGATGGGTTCGTCGTTCTCGCCATCGACGCCATGCGCGGCCGCAGTGCCAACTCGGTGCCAGCCGCCATCCTTCAGGTGTCGACCACCCCCAAGGACCAGATCGACGCCGACGTCGATGCCGCGCTGGCCTACCTCAAGGCCTTGCCCGAGGTCGACGCCACCCGCGTGGGGGCCACCGGCTTCTGCTTTGGTGGCACCACCACCATGCGCCTGGGCATCCGCGACGGTTCGCTCAAGGCCGCCGTGATCTTCTACGGTTCGGGTCCCGTGACAGACGTGGCCAAGCTCGGCCACTTGGGCGAAAGTGGTCCCGTCTTGGGGATCTTTGGCACCAAAGACAGCAACATCCCCACCGCGCAGGCCGTGGCCTTCAGCGACGCGCTCAAGGCCAAGGGCGTGGGCGAGGTGCACCTGTACGAGGGCGAAGGCCACGCCTTCGTCAAGTACGACACCCTCAGCGTTCCCGGCGCCTCGCAAGATGGCTGGAATGAGATGAAGGCCTTTCTCGAGCGCAATCTGAAGGGGTAAGCCCTACATTACCCGGATGAGTTGGTCGTCTTCCATCCGGAACACCTCGGCGAAGGCCATCATCGCCTTCCCGAAACTGGGGTCCTTCATCAGGCCAATCGAGAATTGCTCCTCGTCGGCCAGCGAGTCAAACTTGGCCACGAAGCGGTATTCTGCGATGGGCCCCGCGATGTTGCCCCACGCCTCAACACCCTTGGTCTGCGGTTGCCTGGCCCAGCAATCCAACAGCCCCTTGGCCGCTTCTTCCATCTTTCCCCAGTCCCCTGTGATCACTGCCCTGCGAATCAAGTACACCATGGTGTGCCTCCTGTTGCCAGCATAAGCCAGAAAGCTGAGTTAGCAAGTCAGAAATAGAGGAGCAGTCAGCGGGAGCAGAGAAAATCCTTAACGTCTCCGCTGAAAAAGCATAAAAATCAGCAGAGTCGCTGTTGATTTCTGGAGTCCTGACCGCTAAGATGTCGGTATGGACTACCCGAGGACCCTCGACCTCGCCACATTGGCGCAGTCCAAGTCGCTCTTTCTCTTCGGACCTCGAAGTACCGGCAAGTCGACCTTGATCCGGGCGCAGTTTGGCGAGGCCGTCACGGTCAATCTCCTGCGAAGCAGCGTCTTCCTCGAGCTTTCGCAGCGCCCCTCGAACCTCGCCGACCTTTGCCGCGAAATCGCTCGCAACAGCCCGTTGTTCGTCATCGACGAGATCCAGAAACTCCCCCAACTTCTCGACGAAGTGCACCACCTGATCGAAACCACAAAGCTTCACTTTGTGCTCACTGGCTCGAGCGCGCGTAAGCTCAGGCGGTCGGGCGTCAACTTGCTGGCTGGCCGAGCGTGGCAGGCCAACCTGTTCCCACTCACTTCCGCTGAGCTTGGCGAGGTCGACCTCGACCGCTACCTGTTGTACGGGGGCCTTCCGCAGGTGGTCACCAGCGCGCTTCCTCTGGAAGAACTCGACGCCTACGTGAACACCTACCTGAAAGAGGAGATCAAGGAAGAGGCGCTCGTGCAGAACTTCGCGCATTTCTCGCGGTTCTTGAAGGTGGCCGCGCTGGGCAATACCGAACAGCTGAACTTTGCCAAAGTGTCGCAAGACACGGGAATCGCAGCGAGTTCCGTCAGGTCGTACTTCGAAGTGCTGACCGACACCTTCATTGGCTTCCAGCTGGAACCGTGGCAGGGAGCGACGAGCCGCAAGGCCGTGGCAACCTCGAAGTTCTATTTCTTCGATGTCGGCGTGGCCAATTTTCTTCGCGGCAACCTGACTCTGCCGCGTCACACGCAGGAGTTCGGCAAGAGCCTCGAGCACTTCATCGCCATGGAGCTTCGGGCCTGGCTTTCGTACCGACGCCTCAAGAAGCCCCTGAGCTACTGGCGCACCCAGACTGGTATCGAGGTGGACTTTATTGTCGGCGACGGACTGGCCATCGAGGTCAAGTCGACCTCCAAAGTCACCGACAGCGACCTCAAAGGCTTGCGAGTTCTTCGCAAAGAGCGTCCCGACCTGCAGGCAATTGTCGTCTCGCAAGATGAAGTGGCCCGGCAGACCGCCGATGGCATCCGTGTTTTGCCGTGGCGACAGTTCCTGACCGAGCTGTGGGCGGGGGGCGTCATGCCCAAGCCGGCGTGAGTTGGGGCTGACACGCCCCCCACGGCGAGCTATGCCCACGCAAGCGTGGCCATGATCTCGCCGTCCCCCAGTAGGTATCCAAGCACCATTAGTGCACCGGTCGATGGTATGCTACAGTCATTACCGTGTACCTGGACAACTGTTGCTATAACCGACCCTACGATGATCAGACGCAGATTCGCGTGCTTTTGGAGGCCGACTCACTTCACCTCGCTTGTGCAATCTTCGGAAAACACCGAGTGGCGCAAAGAGAGTCTATTTCCGGGCCTGACTGTCGAACAGATCCACGATCTGGCCGCCCAGGAATCTCGGACCGGGAGCTAGCCTATTGTCTCAGGCGGCGTCATTGTCGGGGTTGACCGTATGCTATAATTCTTCCGAGGTTGCCACCATGCCCAACTACCATCAGCGGATCTCGTCGTCTCCCGATGTCCTTTCTGGCAAGCCCGTTATTAGAGGAACACGGATTTCGGTCGAACTTATCCTGACCCGGCTCGCCGAAGGCGCCACCGTCGAATGGCTACTGGACGCCTGGCCCCACCTGACCCGTGACGACGTTCTGGCGGCCTTGGCGTATTCAGCCAGCGTTGTGGCTAGCGAGGAAATGCTGGTTGTCTGAACCGCTTCTTCTCGCTGATGAAAACCTCCATCGACGCATCATTGAGGCCCTCCGCGGCGCCGGCTGCATCGTGCGCTCGATCCGCGAAGAGTCTCCCGGGCTTCCCGATCGAGGGGTACTGCAGATCGCACTGGAAGCAGGGGCTGTTCTCGTCACCGAAGACTCGGACTTTGGTGAACTTGTCTTTGCCCACGCGCATCCCAGTCTGGGAATTGTGTACCTCAGGTACGCGCCTGGAGAAGTCGATGCAATCTCAGCCTCGCTGTTGGGTCTCATCAAAAGTCGTCCTTTGCTTGGCAAGTTTTGCACGTTGACGGCAACCAAAATACGAACAAGGGAGCTTCCATGACCTTCCAAATGGGCGAGTTATTCTGCGGTCCAGGCGGCATCGCCAAAGGCGTCGACCTGGCCAACCAGGCCATGGCTGGCCAAGGCATCCACGTGCAACATGCCTAGGCCACCGACTACCACCCCGAAACATGGGAAACCTACCGGCTAAATATTTTCCCAACCAACCCGAAAAAGTGGTGTGCGCCGACATCCGCACCCTCGACTACAGCGTGCTCCGTGGGCTGGGCGAAATCGACGGGCTGCTCGTCCTCGAAGTCGGGGGGCGTTAGGTCTACGCGACCACTGAGTTCGCCCATTTGGGCGACACGCTGATACGCCCCCCCACGGCGCACAGGATTGCGCCGTCCCCCAGTGGTGGCCCATGTGATATAGTTCCCAAATGGACAAACTCGACTACGCGACGTATCAGCGCTTGCTGGCTCCGGGAACTTCCTTGGGCTCTTTCAGCGTTCAAAAAGTGACGCCCGATGTAACCGTACTCTTGGGTGATCCACAGATTCGCCGAGGGGCTACCTCTGGCACGGTTGCTGCGCCACGCTACCTGCCCACACCCTTGCTACTGGAGATCTGCAACGCCATCCTCACCGGATCACTTCCCTTCGAGGTACTGAAGGACAACCGCAAGGAGAAGGGACTTTCCCAGGCACTGCTCGATCTCGGAATTGCGCATGACACCTACATACTTGGCTACGACTCCAACATTCTTCGAATCCACGAGTTTGTCGTGTCAAAGTTGGGTAGCTACAGGCCGTCACTCCGACCTTCGGCCCCCCTCCCCAAACCTTTCCTCCTCCTCGCCGGCATTTCCGGTACCGGCAAAACGCGATGGGTGCGCCAAAGGGCCGTCCCCGGCAAGAACAACGTCAAGGTCATCCCCGTGCGCCCCGACTGGCACGAACCGACGGACCTGTTGGGCTATGTCAGCCGAATCTCGACCCCCGAAAAGTACGTGTCGCCCACTGGGTTGCCGGCTTTTCTGATCGAAGCCTGGCGCGACTGCTGGGCCGCCTCACCGACACTGACGCCAGCGGCCGCTGCGGTGGACGCCATGACCCCCTTCTGGCTTTGCCTCGACGAGATGAACCTCGCTCCCGTGGAGCAGTACTTTGCCGACTACTTGAGCGTGCTCGAGGAACGTCACTGGACGGGAGGAGTTTACTCGTGTCCCCCTTTGCTGAAGTTTGAATCGCCCGAGGTGGCAACCCTGATCCGCGAAGCGTTGATGATTCCCCTGGATGACTCCCTCTGGAGTCAGTTCTTGAACGCCGACGAACCCGGCATTCCGCTTCCCCCCAACCTGGTTGTGGTCGGTACCGTCAACATGGACGAGACCACCCACGGCTTCAGCCGCAAGGTGCTCGACCGCGCGCTGACCATTGAGTTCGACGACGTCGACTTCGGGCTCTACGGAGGCACCCAGCTGGCCGACGAGCTCACAACCGTCCTGCCGTGGACGAGCCTTGGGCACCTGACCGACGTCAACGACTTTCCTGCACCGCCGTCCGCCAAAGCCGAGGTTCTCGACTTCCTCGAACATTGGAACCTCAAGAACGCCCAGACTCCGTTTCGCATTGCTTACCGCACCATCAACGAGTCGCTTCTGATCGCCGGTTCGCTCGAGGGCAAGCCGGCGGGGGAGGTTCTTGACTGGGTGGCCATGACCAAGCTGCTGCCGCGGCTCGAGGGCGACGCCGACAAGTGTGCGGTGCTCGATACCTTGCTGGCGGACTGGCCCGCCAAGTTTGGCGAGTCGTGGAAAGACAGCCGATCGCAGCGCAAGCTCTTGGCCATGCAAGAACGGCTGAAGCGGACCAGCTACACCTCGTTCTGGCCCTGACCATGAACCGCTATGTCGCCCTCGTCTTGGAGGACCCCAACCGTTCGGCTTGGAAGGTGCAGCTCACCACGGCGAAGAATCCCGACGAACAACTCGCAACCTTGACCCGGTTGGTCGGCGCGCTGCCCGTTGACCCCCCGAGGGTGTTCGAGAACACCAGTTACACCGTCACGATCACCTCGGGGGAGGGCTGGGAGATTACTTCGGTCGGGCACCGAGTACGCCAGGACGTGGCCGAAGCCTTTGAACCTTTGGAGCCCGCTGGCGCGGCCCACCGACGCTGGCACGGTACGCTGAACTTCGGCAACGACCTCGGCTGGTTCTTCCTCGAGCTCGAGGCTCGGCGCGATGGAACCTCGGCAAGTCTTCGAGACCGCGCTGGCTGGCAAGTCTGGCCCCTCAAGCTCAACTACGCCAGTGACTTCCGAAAAATGATCCGCCAGGTCGAGGACGTCTACCCGCTCTGGCTGTTCCGCTTCGATACCGCCACGGTACACGACGCGGGGCGCTCCTCGCTGCGAGACCAGGGCCTGCTACTGTTGTGGTTTGCCCAGTTTGATCGCCTGTGGGAGACCTTCGAGCGCGGTCTGGGGGCCGTGGTTCAGAACCCGCACGTGCAGCTCGACGGGCAACCAGCGCGCCTTCGTGCCGACAGGCTCCGCGGCAAGCTGAACCATCGCCTTGCCCAAGACGTCGTTTTGCATCGCAAGGAGTCCGAGCGAACCTACGCCGTGCAACGTTGGCGCTCCAGCCTCGACACCCCTGAGAACCGATTCGTGCGCCACACCATCGAAACCGCACTTCGGGCCCTCGAACGGTTCGCCACCCTCGTCGAGAACCCGAGCTTGTCCGAGCTGTTCCGAACCAGGTTACTGGGGAGGTTGTCGCGGCTCCGAGCTTTGCGGTCCGACCCGATGTTCCGGGGCCTGAGTACCTTCTCGGGGCTCGTTCAGGAATCTCTCGTGTTGCATCATCGCTCGGGCTACTCCGACGTGTACCGCGTGTGGCTCGAACTTCGCTTTGGCCTCGAGTTCTTTGCCAACGTGAACAACACTCAAATCGGCATGCGCTCGGTCAACGAGCTCTATGAGATTTGGTGCTTCCTGGAGCTTCGAAAGGTTCTCGCCGAACTTGAGTTTGCCGAAACTCAACAGACGAAACCTCGCTGGCGAGATACCGGCCTCGAGCGACAGCTCGACGAAGGCAAGGGTGCCAGCTTCGAGTTCGAGCGTCGCGGCCTTCGCGTCCGGCTGTCGCACGAGCCTACCTACGGTAAGACCAACAAGGGCGGCCTGCGAAGCTACACCATCAGTCAGCGGCCCGACATCGTTCTCGAGGCCGGTGGCCTGGTGTGGATCTTCGACGCGAAGTACCGGCTCAAGTCGCCCAGCGACGACCTGACGAAGGTCGACAGTGGTCGTTCTGGCGAGTGGCTGGCCCCGCCGGACACCCTGAACCAAATGCATCGCTATCGGGACTCCATTCTCCTCCACGAAGAGTCCAAGTCCCGCCCAGTCATCTCGGCGTTTGCCCTGTTCCCAAGCCCAGTGGATCAGACCGCACCACTCGAGAGCAATCCCTACTGGAACGACATTGTCGAGGTCGGCATCGGGGCCTTTCCGCTCGTGCCGAAGGAAGACGGTTCCGGGCGCCTCTGGCTCAAACAGTACCTCTCGGCCCAGCTGGCGCAGCTGGATAGTGAGGATGGCGATGTGCTGGAGCACGACAACGTCCAGATCCCAGTGACGGGACTGGCCTACCGCGAGCGCGACCTGCTCATCATCCCGGTGGAGCGTTTGGCCGGCAGTATCGACCTCGAGCAGCTCCGCGAAGGCCGTGCTGAGTCGGTAGAGTTGCCAGCCGACTTCCATCCGGATAGAAGACGCCTCGGCTCCGTAACGTTCGTCGGCTTTCTCTTCGAGGCCTCGCCCGGGCAGTCCCGTTCGATCCACGGGGTCTACCGGGTCAGCGAGGGTTGGCCGATGGCTGCGGGAACGCTCCATCTCAGCACCTACTTAGCCCCACCGACACCGAAAGGGGTAGCCTGGAAGGGCGGTTCGTGGTTCCGGTATTCGGACGTTGCCGGGGTTCTCGGGGTAAGTCCGCATTGACACCTTTCGGCGCAGCGGTTAGCTTGATTTGATCTGAGGAGTTGTCATGACCCTGACAAGACAGGCAAGGCGAGCGGCTAGAAAAGTTGGCACGATTGCCCGTGAAAAAGCCACAAACGCTGGCGTCCCCATTGTTTATGCCAAGGACGGCTTCATCATCCGTGAGTATCCCGATGGGCATACCGAAGTCGTCAGGCCCACACTTGCGGGTCTTGGTTTGCCTCCGAAGAAGAACTAGTGGAATGGATGGTTCTCGGCGACTGCGGATCTTCGCGGGACCCAACGGCTCAGGCAAGTCCACGCTCTATCGTGCGCTCCTTGAGGACAGACAGTTCTCCCCGCTTCCCTACATAAACGCCGACGAATTTGGCAAACAGCTAAACGACGGCCGTGAAGTTGTCTTCCCGCAGATTGATTGGCAAGACGTCAAGTCCCGATTGCAACTGAGCCCATTTTTCGCGAAAGGCTTGAGCATCAGCCAAATCGAAGCCCTCGTCATCGTGGACCATGGAGTTCGGCTGCCCCAAGGGACCAAGTGTTCGCCCTACTTGGCGGCCAGTCTCGCCGAGCATTTGCGCTCTGCCTTCGTGTCGACTGGGAAGTCCTTTGCTTTTGAAACGGTTATGTCGCATCCCTCGAAGATTGAGTTCCTGAAGTCAGCAAGAAGGTCCGGATACCGGATCTACCTGTACTTTTCTACGCCGGGAGACCCTTTCCTCTGTGAAGCCCGAGTCCAGCTTCGTGTTGCCCAAGGCGAGCACGACGTCCCCTCAGAGACAATCCACAGTCGGTACCCGAAGGTCATGGGACTCCTGCCCCAGGCCGTCGAGCATTCTGATCGGGCCTTCCTCTTTGACAGCAGCGGAGCCGAAACTGTGTTGGTTGCCGAAGGTGAGTTTGGTCAGCTTACAAAGAAGTTTCGGTCGACTACCTGGCTTACCGAACACTTCCCCGGGCTCTAGTCCTCAGACCTTGTTGCTCCTTCGCCCCTACAGTTCCTCAGTCTTGAACTGGCTGTACCCTTCGTAGTAGTAGCTCACGTCGATTCCCTTCATGACGATGGCCCGGTCATCAACCAGGTCAGTCAGGGCTTTGCTCAGCAGGGCTTTGATTTCGAGGTCCTTGACCACGCTGCGTTGCATGGCCGATAGATATTCCTCTTTGTCGACCAAGTTCCAATCCACCACCTTGTGAATGCCCTTCTTGAAGATCAAGTCCAGCCAGAGGCGAGTCGCCCGGCCATTGCCTTCGCGGAAGGGGTGGGCGATGTTCATCTCGATGTTCATCTCGACGATTTCGTCATAGGTGTTCTGCGGCATGGCGTCGATCATCCCGAGCGACGCTTCGAGGTACATCAGCGGGGCGAAGCGAAAGTTCCCCTTCGCGATGGTTACGTCCCGAAGCTTACCCGCAAAGCCATAGAGTTCCCCGAAGAGGCAGGCATGGATGAAGGCCAAGCCACGAAAGGTTCCGACCTCAGCCTTGGCAATGTCACCCGTGTCAAACAGTTGTCGGGCTTTCTGTTTGCTGATCTTTTCCTCGCTCAGCTTGCTGTCGAGAACCATACACTAGCTTACTACAGAACCGGGGGTTACCAAAGTCCGACTCCCCCCAAAACAAACGGCCCACCAAGCGGTGGGCCGTTCTCATTCCATAAAACTGCAGGCGACGGAGATCGGTCTTGCGCTAGTGAGCAGCCAACCGGAAGCCCGGAGCGTACGAGTGTACGTGAGGACTTCCGGCGCCAGCTGCGATCGACGCGCGGGACCGAGATCCTAGCCTGCTACTTCGCCGCGTCGGCCCAGCTGGCCAGCCGCTTGTACCCATTATACCGCCACTTCGCGTTGGTCTCGGCTGCCGCGAACAGGCTGTCGGCCGCGTCGGGGTTTTCCTTTTTGAGCGAGGTGTAGCGCACTTCGTTCATCAGGAAGGGCTGGAACAGCGACCAGTCGGGTTCCTTGCTGTCGAGCTGGAAGGGGTTCTTGCCTTCGGCCTCGAGGCGGGGGTCGAAGCGCCACAGGTGCCAGTACCCACACTTCACGGCGGCTTCGGCTTCAGCCTGCGTCTTGCCCATGCCGTTCTTGAGGCCGTGGTTGATACAGGGGCTGTAGGCAATCACGATCGACGGTCCCGGGTAGCTCTCGGCCTCGCGCAGCGCCTTGAAGAACTGCGCGTTGCTGCTGCCCATAGCCACCTGGGCCACGTACACGTAACCGTAGGTAGTAGCCATCAAGCCGAGGTCCTTCTTGCGGATGGTCTTGCCTTGGGCAGCGAACTTGGCGATGGCGCCGACGGGGGTCGACTTGCTGGCCTGACCGCCGGTGTTACTGTACACTTCGGTGTCCATCACCAGGATGTTGATGTCCTCACCCGACGCGATCACGTGGTCGAGGCCACCGTAACCGATGTCGTACGCCCAACCGTCGCCACCGAAAATCCACTGGCTGGTTTTGACGAAGTACTGCTTGAGCGCCATCAGGTCGGTGGCCCACTTGTCTTTGAGTCCGGTGAGGGCCTTTTCGAGGTCGGTGCTCACCTGGCGGGTGGTTTCGCCGTTGGCCTTGTTGGCCACCCAGACGTCCATCGCGGCAAGGGCGGCACCGCTGGCTCCGGAGGCCTTGGCCTCGGCGATCAGTTTGCTGACGCGGTCGCGCATCTGGTTGTAGCCCAGCAGCATTCCCATGCCGTATTCGGCGTTGTCCTCAAACAGGCTGTTGGCCCAGGCGGGGCCTTGGCCAGCGGGGTTGGTGGTGTAGGGGGTACTCGGGCAGCTGCCGCCGTAGATCGATGAACAACCCGTGGCGTTCGAGATCATCATGCGGTCGCCGTACAGCTGGGTGATCAGCTTGATGTAAGGAGTCTCACCGCAACCGGCGCAAGCTCCGGAGTACTCAAACAACGGCTTGGCGAACTGGCTGTTCTTGACGTTGTTCTTGCCGGTCAGGTTGTCTTTGTAGCTGACGCTCTTCAGCGCGTAGTTCCAGTTTTCCATCTGGGGCATCTGGCTGGCCAGGGGCTTCATGATGAGGGCCTGAGCGCCCTTTTTGCCGGGGCAAACGTCGGCGCAGTTGCCGCAACCGGTACAGTCGTACGGGCTGATCTGGATGCGGAACCCGTGGTCTTCCAAGCCCTTGCCGATGGCCTTGAGCGTGCTGAAGTCCTTGGGAGCCTTGGCGGCTTCGTCGGCGTTCACCAGGAAGGGGCGGATGACGGCGTGGGGGCAAACGTAGGCGCACTGGTTACACTGAATACACGCGTCGGCCTGCCATTCGGGCACGTTGACCGCGATGCCGCGCTTTTCGTAACTGGCAGTGCTCTGGGGGAAGGTGCCGTCGGCGCGGTCGGCGAAGGCGCTCACCGGCAGGTCGTCACCCTTTTGGCCGTTGATCACGTCGACCACCTCGGTGATGAACTTCGGCGCGTTCTTGCTACCGGCGATCACGGCGGTGGCGCTGAGCTTGGCCCATTCGGCGGGAATCTCGACCTTGACCAAGGCTCCGACGCCCTTGTCGATGGCGGCGAAGTTGGCGTTGACGACGTCTTCACCCTTCTTGCCGTAGCTCTTGACCACCGCGTCCTTCATGAACTTCACGGCCTGGTCGTAAGGAATGACGTTGCTCAACTTGAAGAACGCCGACTGCAGAATGGTGTTGGTGCGGCCCGACATGCCCAGTTCCTCGGCGATGTCGGTGGCGTTGAGGATGTAGAACTGCACGTTGTTCTGGGCCAGTTGAGCCTTCACGTAATCGGGCAGGTGTTTCTTGGTCTCGTCGGCGCTCCACAGGCTGTTGAGCAGGAAGGTCCCGCCCTTCTTGATTCCCTTGAGCATGTCGTACTTGTCGAGGTAGCTGGGCTGCGAGCAGCTGATGAAGTCGGCCGCGCTGACCAGATAGGGGCTGCGGATGGGGTTCTTGCCAAAGCGGAGGTGGCTCACCGAGAAGCCGCCCGACTTTTTCGAGTCGTAGGCAAAGTACGCCTGGGCGTACAGGTCGGTGTTGTCGCCGATGATCTTGATGCTGTTCTTGTTGGCACCGACGGTACCGTCAGCACCCAGACCGAAGAACTTGCACTCGATGGTACCGGCTGGGACGACCGACACTTCGGTCTTGGGCAAGGGCAGCGAGTGGAACGTCACGTCGTCGACGATGCCGATGGTGAACTGGTCCTTGGGTTCCTTGGTGGCGAGGTTGTCGTACACGCTGATGATCTGGTCGGGCGTGGTGTCCTTGGAGCCCAGTCCATAGCGGCCACCGATGACCAGCGGGGCATCCTTGCGACCGTACAGCACGGCCTTGATGTCGAGGTACAGCGGTTCACCGTAGGCGCCGGGTTCTTTGGTGCGGTCGAGCACGCAGATGCGCTTGACGCTGGCGGGCAGCACCTTGAGGAAGTGCTTGGCGCTGAAAGGGCGGTACAGGTGCACGATGATGGCGCCGACTTTGCCGCCCTTGGCATTGAGGTAGTCGATGGTTTCGCGGATGGTTTCGGTGGCCGAGCCCATGGCGATGATGATGTTTTCGGCGTTGGGGGCCCCGTAGTACACGAAGGGCTTGTAGGTGCGGCCGACGAGCTTGCTCATCTGGTCCATGTAGCCTTCGACCACGTCGGGAATCGCGTCGTAGTAGGGGTTACTGGCTTCGCGGGCCTGGAAGAACACATCGGGGTTCTGGGCGGTGCCTCGGGTCACAGGCTTGTTGGGGTTGAGCGCGTCGTCGCGGAAGCGCTTCAGGGCCTTTTGGTCGACCAGCGGGGCCAATTCGTCGTACTCGACCACTTCGACTTTCTGGATCTCGTGGCTGGTGCGGAACCCGTCGAAAAAGTGCACAAACGGCACGCGGGTCTTGATGGTCGCCAGGTGGGCGACGGCGGCGAGGTCCATCACTTCCTGAACCGAACCGGTGGCGAGCATGGCGAACCCCGTCTGGCGGGTGGCGTAAATGTCGCTGTGGTCGCCGAAGATGCTCAGCGCGTGGCTGGCAACGGCGCGGGCCGACACGTGGATGACGCACGGCAACAGCTCGCCGGCGATCTTGTACATGTTGGGGATCATGAGCAGCAGGCCTTGGCTGGCGGTGTAGGTGGTGGTCAGCGCTCCAGCCTGCAACGAGCCGTGCACGGCCCCGGCGGCACCCGCTTCCGACTGCATTTCGACCAGACGGACGGTTTCGCCAAACAGGTTCTTGTGGCCCTTGGCGGCCATTTGGTCGGTGTTTTCGGCCATGTCGGACGACGGGGTGATCGGGTAGATGGCGGCCACTTCGGTAAAGGCGTACGAAATGTGCGCGGCGGCCATGTTGCCGTCCATCGTTTTCTTCTTGCGTGCCATGTAAAACTCCTTCGATGTGTTACTTCATATTAACACCGAGGAAGACTGCAATGCAAGAGTTTTGAAGAAATAATGTGAACGTTGGCGCAATAAAATCGGTCAGACCCACTTGAACTCGGCGGTGAAGTGCCTCAGGTACTTGGCCTGCTTGGTGAACTTCACGCCGCGCACCAGCTTGGCATTGGCCTTCACCTCGGCGATGGCCTCGGCCGCATAGTCGAAGTGACTTTGCGTGTACATGCGCCTTGGGAAGGCCAGCCGGACGAGCTCCATGCTGTGGAAGGTCTCGCTGCCGTCTTCGAAGTGCTTGCCGAACATCACCGAGCCGACTTCCACGCCGCGGATGCCGCCTTCGAGGTAGAGCGCGTTGCACAGCGCCCACGCGGGGTAGTGTTCCAGCGGCATGCCCGGAAGCACCGTTTTGGCGTCGATGTAGACGGCGTGGCCGCCGGTGGGTTTCACGAAGCCGATGCCCACCGCCTCGAGCTTTTCGCCCAGGTACTCGGCGGTGCGAAGCCGGTAGCGCAGGTAGTCCTCGTCCATGCCTTCGATCAGGCCAACGGCGAGGGCCTCGAGGTCGCGGCCGGCCAAGCCACCGTAGGTAGGGAATCCCTCGGTGAGGATGAGCATTTCGCGCACCTCGTCGAGCCAGCGGTCGTCGCGCAGCACGATGAACCCGCCGATGTTGACCATGCCGTCTTTTTTGGCGCTCATGGTGGCCCCGTCGGCGTAGCCAAACATCTCTACGCAGATTTCGCGGATGGTTTTGGCCTCGTAGCCCGGCTCGCGCATTTTGATGAACATGGCGTTCTCGGCAAACCTGCACACGTCGAGAATCAGCGGCTTGCCGTGCTTTTTCAGCAGGCGGGAGTACTCGCGGATGTTGGCCATCGACACAGGTTGGCCACCGCCGGTGTTGTTGGTGACGGTGATCATGCCGAACGGCACGCGCGAGGCGTCGGTTTTGAGCAGTGCCTCGACACGCGCCAAGTCGATGTTGCCCTTGAACGGGTGGATGAGCGACGGTTGCAACCCCTCGGCAATCACCAGGTCAACGGCCTCGACGCCCAGAAACTCGAGGTTGGCGCGCGTGGTGTCGAAGTGGCAGTTGTTGGGTACCAGCTCGCCCTTTTTGCACACGGCGGTGAACAGCACTTTTTCGGCGGCGCGTCCCTGGTGGGTGGGAACAAAATGCGGCATGCCGGTAAGGTCCTGGAGCACCTTTTGCAGGCGGAAGAAGCTCGGGCTGCCGGCGTAGCTTTCGTCGCCGGTCATGATGGCGGCCCACTGCGCGCTGCTCATGGCTCCGGTGCCCGAGTCGGTGAGCCAGTCGAGCAGCACGTCTTCGGCACGCAACTTGAACACGTTGAGGTGCGCTTCGTCCAGGAACGTTTCGCGTTGCGGACGGGTGGTCATTCGGATCGGTTCCACACTTTTGATGCGGAAGGGTTCAATCATTGTCTTGTACATGGAGGGCCTCAATTCGAGCCTCGACTGGTAAACCCGAAAAGTCAAGTTGCCGGGGCGACCCTTTGTTCGAGCTCTTGGTACAGGCCGGCGATCACCCCGCAGAGGCTGGCCGAAAGCCGCTGGCCCGAAGCGCTGAGGCCGTACTCGACGCGGGGTGGCTTCTCGGCAAAGTCACGCCGGACGACCAGTCCCTGTTCCTCGAGAACCTGCAGGGTCTGCGACAGCATCTTTTCGCTGATGCCGCCGATGGAACGCCGCAACACGCCAAACCGAACGGGTTCGGTGGTGAGCCTCGACAGCGTGAGGATGCCCCAGCGGCTGAAGATGGCGTCAAAGGCGGCGCGCGAAGGGCAGTACGGGCTAAAGACATCAAAGGGGCGGGCGACTTCCATGAACACAAAATAGCACGGGTTGCTGCAAAAGTCACTTACGAATCTATTGCCCTAACGAAAAGTTAGTATTATGTTGCTTTCAGGAGATTCAAAATGATTTACGCCGTTACTGGCTCCACCGGAGCTTTTGGCACCCTTGCGGTCCAACACCTTCTCAAACTCAAGGTCGCCCCTGCCTCCATCGTCGCGCTGGCCCGAACCGAGGCCAAGGCTGCCGCCCTGAAAGCGTTGGGCGTTCAGGTCCGCCTGGCCGATTACGAGGATCCGGCTTCGCTCAAGGCCGCCCTGAAGGGTGTCGACCGCTTGCTGCTGGTGTCGAGCAACGAAATGGGCAAGCGCTATCCGCAACACCAGGCCGTGATCGATGCCGCCAAGGCCACGGGCGTCAAGTTGCTGGCCTACACCAGCCTGGCCCAGGCCGACACCTCGACCAACGCGCTCGCCCCCGACCACAAGGCGACCGAGGCGGCCCTCAAGGCCTCGGGCCTCGCTCACGTGGTACTTCGCAACAACTGGTACACCGAGAACCACGGCGACGACCTCAAGGGTGCCGCTGCGGGTGGTGTGGTAGCCGGAGCCTACGGCCAGGGCATAATCGCCTCGGCGTCGCGGACCGACTTTGCCGAAGCGGCGGCCCGCGTGTTGATCGGTGAAGGCCACGCCGGAAAGGTGTACGAACTCACCGGCCCCAGCGCGTGGGACTTCGAAGAGTTTGCCCGCACCGCCAGCGAAGTGCTGGGTCGTCCAGTGAAGTTTGTCAACCAGACGGTGGCGGAGCGCAAGGCGGCCCTGCTGTCGTACGGGCTTCCCGAAGGCGTGGCGGGTTTCGTGGTGGCGCTCGATCAGGGCATCGCGGCAGGAACCCTCGCCAAGACCTCGGGCGATCTGGCCAAGTTGCTCGGCAGGGCTCCTTTGAACCTGAAAGACGGCCTGAAGCTGCTCAAGTCCTGAGACGAAGGTCGGGGAGGGTTACAACTCCCCGCTTTCCAGACCCTGAAGGATCACGTCGGGCCACCAGTCCTTCAGGGCCCAGCGGTCAGCAAGGCGCACCACCACGGCGTTGTGCCGGGGGCTGATCACCATCACCTGGCCGTGATAGCCCAGCGCAAACACCGTGTCGGGCCCCGACGCTTCCCGACTTCCCCACCAATGGTAGGCGTAGAAGCCGCGACCTTGCGACAACCAGGGGCCCCACGCGAGTGTGTCGTAGCGGCGAAAGGCCTCTGCACCCTGCCAGGCGTCGGTGCGGCCGGTACTGAGGGCCAGCCAGGCGGCCGACACCAGTTGCTGGCCGTTCCAAACTCCGCCTTGCAACACCAATTGGCCTACCCGGGCGACGTCGAGCGCGCTCAGGCACAGGCCCGATTCGGGCTTGGGAAAGCGGTGGCGGGCCGAATCGAGCACAAAATGTCCGGCGTCGGCTTGGCCCAAGGGCAACAGCAGCCTCTCGTGCACCCAGGCGGCCACCAGCGGCAGGTTGGGGTCGGCCGGCTTCCATCCGCCGGCTTTCAGGCCGCGCTCCAGCAGCAACCCCAACAAAAGGGTGTTGTAATCGTTGTAGTGAAAGTCTTGGCTCACCTTGTCGACCACGCGCGAGGCCAAAGCGGTGCGCCGGCCATCGGGGTGAAGGTAGGTTCGGCTCTGGTGGTTGAGGCCGGCCATGCCTTCATGAAACTCGAGGCCCGAATCCATGCGCAGCAATTGGCGCGGCGTGAGCTGGGCCCCGTGACGATCGACTGCGACTGGGGTTTCCAGCGGCGGGAACAGGCCTTCGTCGAGAGCGATGCCGATGGCCACGCTGAGCAGGGACTTGGTCAGCGAATACAGGCGGCCAGGCTGGGAGGGCAGGATTCCCGGGGCCGTCCACTGCCGCGTGACCTCGCCACCGCGCACCACCACGAAGCTCTTGGTGGAGGTTTGCTCCAGCCGTGCTTGCCAGGTGGAACTCAGCGGGAGGCTTGTCTGGTCACCGCCGAAAGTTCGCTGGCCCAAAGCGCCGCTCGGCGCAAGATCCACCGCCGCGAACAGCTGGTACTCGCCAAACGCGCCAACCTTGCGCTGCGCCCGCGTGTACCCGAGCGCCCTCAAGAGGTAGGGCCCGCGCGCAAACAAGGGGACGCCCAGGCTCAAAACAGCAGGCTGCCCCGAATCTTCTTGACCTGGCTCAAACGGCTGATCCAGGCTTGGAAGGGCAGGTTGGTATCGACGCGTTCGGCGTGCAGAATCGTTTCCGGGCCGCTTTTTTCGAGGCGAACCGGCCGCAGCAAGGCACTGGCCGACGTACCGTCTTCGGCGCGATAGCTGACTTCGAGCAGGTCGGTGGGCGTACCGAGGGCCTGCTCGGCCAGGCGGATCTTGCCGGCAAAATCGAGGCCTTTCGCTTCGGAACGTTCGCCACGGCTCAGCGGGTGCTTCAACTGCTCTTCTTCGAGCACGATGCGGCGCAGAATGCGAGCCTTCCATTCTTCTTTTTCGTCGACACCGAACGGCAAGGTTTCGAGCTTTTTGAGCAGCTGGCGCACCAAGTCGGGCAGGTCGGTGGGCCGGGGTTCAAACGGCGGCGCTTCGGCCAAGGGCGGCAGGGGTCCGGGATCGGCGCTGGCTTCGATATGCCAACCGCTGAAAGTCCAAGGGCGGCCCCAGTCGGTCTCGGTACCGCCGGTCAGGGCGTCGGGCAGCGAAGGGAGGCCTTTCTGCTCCAGCTCCTTGCTCCATTCGGGCAACAGGTCTTCGCGCACCAGCCACACGCCGGGGGCAAACTCGTGCAAAATGGCCTTGGCGAAGCCTTCGGTATGCTCAATCAGGTGACGGCGGTCTTCACCGACGGTGAGCACGAGGCCCTTCCACAGGCGCAGACTCTGGAACTCTTTTTCCCACTCCTGCAGGCTGATGCGAAGGTTCTGGGTGAGCGGCACGCCGGTCAGGCCTTCGAGCGTGGTTTCGAGCTCCTTGGCCGTGACCCCGCGCGACAGGGCACGCTTGACGGGTACCTTGCCCAGTTCCCACAAGATGGTGCGGTCCCATCGGACCAGACGGCTGGCCAACACGGCCGGCCAGGCCTTGGCCAGGTCGAGGTCGCAAGGCAGGCGCAGTTCGAAGTTGGCCTGCACCCACGAGCCGCCGGCGGGAGCCTCGAACTGCCTGAGCACGGGCGAGGGCATCCAAGTGTCGGCGACCGGACCGGGGAGCAACAGGCCCCAACGGATCCACGAGCGGAACAACGCGTCTCGTTCTTTGGCGCCGCCCAAGGCGGGGAGACGCGAGCTGAGGCGGATGAGCGTCGTCAAACCAAAAGCGCGGCCCGGCGGCAGGAGAAGCACCAACGGCGAGAGCCAGCGGGCGGCTTCAAACAGCGGGCCCTGGGCCGGATAGGCCGCTGCCAACCAGAGCAACGCCAAACGGCCGGGGCGGGGCAGACTGCGGAAGTCGTCCCAGTAACTCCAGACGGGAACAGTTTTTCCTTCCTGCCAGAGGATGAGGCCCATGTGCTCGGCGGTATGCAGCAGCAGGTCGGCGCGGGGAATGCCCTCGGCATCGCCCAACGCGGCGAAACGCTCCAGGAACTCCTGGCGGGGCTTCTTTTTCCAAGCTCCCGCGGCGGTCTTTTCGAGCGGGACCTCGAGCACAAAGCTCAGCAATGCCAGCAACGTGCCTTCGGACAGCCAGGGGGTGGTGAGGGCCGGCTCGGGAGCCGCGACCGACGGGTACAAGCGCCCCGGGTGCAACCAGGCCATCAACTGTTCGTCTTCGGTGACCAGCGGGCTCAGGCACAGCTCAGGGGTCTTGCCGCTCAGGCGCGGGTAGATCAAAAAGCGTTCTTGCAGGTTGAGCGAGCGCGCGTTCAGGCGAGGCAGGCTCCACCCCAAAAACGACGCCGTTTGTTCCGGCGAGGGGGTGCCCAGAATCTGTATGGCCGTCAGCAGGTCGATGTCCTCGTCGGTGAGCAGGTCACGGCGGGCTTGCTTCCACTCGGGTTTGGCCAGTACAGACTGCAGGTCGACAATGATGCGGTGCTTGGTGAACGGGGTCTGCAGTTCCCCCAGGTAGTGGCGGGCCAACGAGAAAAAGGCCGCATCGGGTAGGGTCAGGAGGAATTTCTTCCAGTCTTCGCGGGAATCCATCCTTGCATCATACCTGAAAACGGCATAAAGATCTTTGGGTCACCGCGCCCTATCGCAATTGATAGGTTGAGGCTATCTTGGGGGATAGTTCTGGGCGCGAGTTTGAGGCGGGTGCGACCCGTGTTCTTCACGATATCCGATGTAAGTCTTTTCTGGAAAAGGACTTGATGTTTTTCGTGCCAGATTGGCATTGCCCTTGCATAGCAGGGAGTGGAGGAATCATGAAATACTTTTTGGTCTTGGCGGTGCTCACCGCTGGTTCGGCCCTGCTCCCTGCCCAGTCGGGCGACTCGCCGCAAATCGCTTACCGCATCCTGATGAATTACATCCAGGAGCAGGAACGCCACGCGGGTGACTCCAACGCGGCGGCTGGTGTGCTCTACGGCTTGGGTGCCGTGGTCGAGGCTGGCGCTCTGGGGCTGTGGTACCTGGGCGACGACTTGTCGAAGGCTTCAGCCGGGACTGCGCTCGACCCTGACGTGAAGCTGTGGACCACG
Source organism: Spirochaetales bacterium (assembly GCA_037142615.1). GTDB lineage: Bacteria > Spirochaetota > Spirochaetia > JABEVK01 > JABEVK01 > JAIFLN01. Next base: position 78,142 of record JBAXAI010000014.1, read on the forward strand.
GTTGGCCTGGGTGCCGGCGGTGCTGTTCTGCTCGGGACGGGCTTTCTGGTGCAGAACGCCAAGCCCACCGACTACCGCTTGCGCTTCAGCGACGTGCTGCAGGCTACCGACGCCGAAACGCAGAACCGTCTGGCGGCCGCCTCGCTGTGGGCTTTGGCCGACGAGGCCAAGGGCAAGAGGCTCACCTCGGCCTGGACGGGGATTTTGACCCCCCTCGTAACAACCGCGGCGATGATCGCCCTCAATCTGGGCAACAACAAACCGTGGACCGACAATCTGGTCGCGGTCAACTCCAGCCAAGTGTTCGGCATCATCGGCGGGGTGGCCCAGTTGTACAAACCTTCGGACGAAGAGTACCTGTACCTGAAGTACCAGGCCGCCCTCGGCAACACGGTGCCCTGACATGGAAGAGTGGCTTCGCAGTATGGCGGTGGGCCTGGCGGTGCTGACCGGCCTGGTCATCCCCGCCCAGGGGCTTAGGCTGGAATCGTCGGCGCTCAAAACACCCCAGGCGGTCTTGGTCACCGCCGAACTTTCGGGGGGACTGTCTCCGGCGGCCCGCGACTACCTGCTGGCGGGGAATACCTTGACCCTCCGGTGGGTGGCCACTTGGGGAGACCGAAGCGTGAGTGCCAGCCGGAGCATCACCTACCACGCCTGGGACAGGGTTTTCGCCGTGACCGACAGTCAGGGTACCGTGCTCGAGACTGCCGACCAGTCCCGCGCGCTGACCGAGTGGCAAACCTGGCCGCCGACCAAACTGGGCACGCGAGAAGCCCTTTCGTCGGCCTTGGCGACAACGCTGACGGTGGCTGTCAGCCTGCCCAGCGAGCAGGAGTCGCTGTGGGGGTACCAAAAAGTTTCGCTGTCGCTCCGCTACCCCACCTGGGCCGAGATTCCCCAGTGAGGCGTCCGTGGTCGTTCCAAACCCAGTTGCTGGTGGCGCTGCTGGGCTTTCAGGGCCTGCTCTGGCTCGCGGTGCTCCCGGCCAGCTTCTTCAGCTTGGTGAGCGCCCTCCGGTCGCCCAAAGCCGCGGCGGTCGAGGCGCCCCTGGACCAGGCTTGGGCGGCGGCGCGGAAACTCGAAAGCCTTCACCCAGAATGGGCCACCGGCGACGCGTGGAAGTCGCTGACCGCCGGGCTCGAGGGCATTCGCCGCGAAGATCAGGCCGCCCGGAGTCTGGCGACCGAGGCGCTCGTGCTCGGCCTTCGCAACTTGCTTCTGCTGGCGGTGCTTCAGTTGTTTGGCTTGGTGCTGACGGCCGTTCTGGCCTCGCGGGTGCTTTCGAAGCAGGTACGCCAGCTCAACCAGGCGGTGGTGCGCCTGCAAAACGGTGACCGCACCACGCGGTTGCCTCCGCTGGCGGCCCGCGAATTGAGGGATCTGGGGCACGAGCTCAACCAATTGCTCGACGCATTGGCCGCAGGGGAACGACGGCTTTCAGAACTGGGCAAGCTGCAGGGTTGGCAAGAGACCGCACGGTTTCTGTCGCACCAGATCAAGAATCCTCTCACGGCACTGGGTCTGGCGGCCAGCAACCTCGGTGACTTGGGGGCTCTCAACACGCCGCTGGCCCGTCAGAATGCCGAGGTGCTGAGCGAAGAAACCGCCAAACTGCTGGTGCTGGTCAACCGCCTCAAGGAACTGACGGCCTTTGGCGAGCTGAACCCCGAACACCTCGACCTGGCGACTCTCGTGCAGGGAGTCGCTGCCAGAACCTATCCGGTGACACTGGGCCTGGACTGGAAGGCGCCGGCGTCGTGGCCCCTGGTGGCAGACCGGCTTTTGGTGGAACAGGTGGTGTTCAACCTGCTGGTCAACAGCGCGCAGGCCTCGGAACCCGCTGCGGTGACGGTGAAGGTCTGGGCCGACGGGAGAGCCCTGGTGTGGGAAGACTCGCTGACCGGGCTCGACCCGCAACTGCCGAACCGGCTTTTTCACCCGCCTTTCACCACCAAGGAAGGTGGCACCGGCCTCGGCCTTTCGTTTTGCCGGCGGATTCTGCAGCTTCACGGCGGCGACCTGACGGCAGACCTCAACCCCGCCGGTGGTCTTCGCTTCCGCATGACCTTTGAGGAGGAAGCCCATGCCGACCGTTCTCATCGTTGACGACGAAAAAAGCATCCGCGTCACCTTGGAAACCTGGCTGACCCTGCGCGGCTATCAGGTGCTGGTGGCGGCAAGCTTGGCCGAAGCCCGTCGTGTGGTGGCTGGGCGCGAGTTCGACGCCGTGATCCTCGACGTGTTTTTGCAAGGCGACGACGGCCTGGCGTGGCTCGATTCCCCGTTGGCGGCCCAGGCACCGGTGATCCTGATTTCCGGGCACGGCGACTTGCCGCTGGCCGTGAAGGCCGTCAAGCAAGGGGCCTTCGACTTTTTGGAAAAACCCCTCGACCAGGACCGGCTGACCTTGGTGCTCGACCGGGCCTTGGAACAAAGCCGGCTGCGCCGCGAGGTCGAGACCTTGCGCGAACAACGGTTGGCGCAGGCCTTTGTTCAAGGGCCCTCGCGGGCGATGGCCGAGGTGGTGGCTTTGCTGCGCCGCGTGGCCCCGAGCCCGCTTTCGGTGCTGATCCTGGGCCCTTCGGGGAGCGGCAAGGAAGGGTTGGCGCAGGCGGTGCACCTGCTGTCGGGCCGCTCCGGAGGTCCCCTGATCACGGCCAATTGCGCGGCCATCGCCTCGACGCTGTTCGAGAGTGAGCTTTTCGGCCATCGCAAGGGTTCCTTTTCGGGCGCTGTGAAAGACCGCACGGGCTTTTTTTCGCGTGCCCATCGCGGCACGCTGTTTCTCGACGAGGTGGGCGAGATTCCCCTCGACCTGCAGGCCAAACTGCTGCGGGCCCTGGAGCGCGGCGAGATTCCCGTCGTGGGCTCCGAAGTGACCGAAACCGTCGATGTGCGCATCGTGGCCGCCACCAACCGCGATCTGCCGACGCTGGTCGCCGAGGGTAAGTTCCGTGAAGACCTGTACTTCCGGCTCAACCAGGTCACGTTGCGGGTTCCGTCGCTCGACGAGCGCAAGGATGACATTCCCGGCCTGGTCGAGGCCTTTGCCGACGATTTTTCGCGCAAACTCGGCCGACCAGGGCATTTTTCGGCCGAGGCGGTGGCGAGCCTGCAACAGCGTTCGTGGCCAGGCAATGTGCGCGAGCTGCGTTCGTGGGTCGAAAGGGCACTGGTGCTCAGCGATGGGCCCGTGGTAGAGGCCTCAGCCGTCGAGTCGGTTGATTTGCGCGCGGGCCGACCGTTTGCCGGGTGGTGGGACACGCCGCTGCCGTGGTCGCAAGCCAAACCTTTGCTCGAAAAGACCTACCTGGAGCACCAACTGGAGCTCCACGGGGGCAAGGTTTCGGCGCTGGCCGCCACCTTGAGGCTGCACCCCAACAACCTCAGCCGCAAACTCACCGAACTCGGCGTGCGGCGCGAGCGGCGAGGCTAGTCAGCCGGGGGGCGTCACCACACTTCGATCGAATACTTGTACCCTTGCTCGGTGAGGAACTTCTGGCGGTGGGCCGAAAACTCCTCTTCGTTGGTGGCGCGGCTGACCAGCGTGTAAAAGTAGGCGTTGCGTTCCTTGGGGCGAAGAATCCGGCCCAGGCGCTGGGCTTCTTCCTGACGGCTGCCAAAACTGCCCGACACCTGGATGGCCATCGACGCGTCGGGCAGGTTGATCGCAAAATTGGCCACCTTGCTCACGACCAGCACACGGATCTTGCCCTCGCGGAACTGCTGGTACATCACCTCGCGCTGGGCGTTGGGGGTGGCTCCGGTGATCAGCGGCGCTTTCAGCGCGTACGCCAACCTTTCCAGTTGGTCGATATACTGGCCAATCACCAGAATAGCATCTTCGCGGTGGTTTTCGACCAACTGCTTCACCACGTCTTCTTTGAGCGGGTTTTCGCTCGCGATGCGAAACTTTTCGCGCTTGGCCGCCACCGCGTACGGAATACGCTGGTGTTCGGGGAGGTCGAGGCGGATTTCGGTGCACACGGCGGTGGCGATCCAGCCTTTGGCTTCGAGTTCCTTCCACGGCACGTCGAAACGTTTGGGCCCGACCAGGCTGAACACATCGCCTTCGGCACCGTCCTCGCGAACCAGCGTGGCCGTGAGCCCGACGCGGCGCAGCGCCTGCAATTCGGCCGTGACGCGGAACACCGGGGCCGGCAACAGGTGCACTTCGTCGTACACGATGAGACCCCAGTTTCGCTCGCGGAAAATCTTGAAGTGCGGGTAGTCGGCCTCTTTGCCCGAGTCACCGCGTGACTCCCGCCACACCAGCACCTGGTAAGTGGCCACGGTGACCGGCCGGATGAGTTTTTTGTCGCCGGTGTACTCGCCGATGTCGTCGGCCGTCAGGCTGGTCTTGTCGATGAGCTCGTCGATCCACTGGTGCACGGCCGCGACGTTGGTGGTGAGCACCAGCGTGTTGGTCTTGAGTCTGGCGAGGATTTCGAGGCCCACAATGGTTTTACCCGAACCGCAGGGCATCACGATGGTGCCAAAACCGGTGCCGGGCTGGCCGTGACCCAGCAGCCCCGCGACGGCCTCGAGCTGGTACCCGCGCACCAGCATGGTGTCGCCGCCCAGCGTCTGGGTGCGGAGCGTCACCTCGAGAGGATCACCCTGCTTCAGCGGAGCCAGATCCTGTACGGGGTATCCGAGCGTGAGCATTTCTTTTTTGAGGGTACCCCGGTGCAACAGGGGCACCAAAAAGTGGTCGCCATCTTCGATCAAAAAGGCAGAGAGCTTTCGCTGGGCCTTGAGTTCGCGGTGCAGCAGCGAGTCGCGCACGCCGAGCACCAAGAAGTCGGGGTGGTCCGAAGCGTCAAGCGTGAACATGCCCCAGCGGCCGAGTGTGTCGGTGATGAAGAATCGCACATTCTCGGGCACGGGGTAGCGGCTTCGCAGGTTGAGCACCCCCAGAATGGCGGTGGCATCCAGGCCCGCCGAGGCCGCGTTCCACAACGAAAGCGGCGTCATGCGGTAGGTATGGATGTGCTCGGGGCTTTTTTCGAGCTCGGTGAACGGAGCGATGTCGCCTCGGCCGGCTTCGAACGCTGGATGGTGCACTTCCAGCAGCAGCGAGTGGTCGCTCTGAACAATGAGGGGCTTTTCGTCAGCGGTGTTGGTGATGGCGGTCATTCCTTGCGGAACACGGTGGTTCCCGTCCGTTTCATGCCCTCTGGGAGGGTTTCCCGGGCAAAGGACCCGAGAAGGATCAGCGCGCCGCCGGGCAATAGGTGGTCGCAAACCAACCGGTGGAATCCGGCGGCCTTTTCCTTGGACGCGTGCTCGACCCCCCGGTTGATCACCGTCAGGTGAGTGGATTGGGGAAACGTCAGCTGGCCAGCGTGCAAGTCGGCCACTTCAAACTGAATGTGCAGACGCGGCTCATTGACTACCCGCATCAGGTTGGGGTCGTCTTTGCCGCGCGTGAGCCAGGTGTCTTGCAGGGTCTCGGGGATGAACTCGAGCAAATTGTCGCGGTAAATGCCCTTCACGGCAGCCTCGACGCGGGTCGAAAAGTGGTCTACTCCGCGCACCCGGAACTGAAAGCCCTTGGTCGTCTTGCCGCTTTCGAGCGCCAACATCGACAGGTAATAGGCCAGTTCGCCGTTCCCCGAGCCGATCACGAGGAGCCGTTTTTTGCCGGCCATTTTGTCGCTCGGTAACTTGGCGACAACTTCTTCAAGGGTTTCACCCCATTCGGTGGCGTCGATACCTGACGGACGGGTGGCGGCCCGGCGCTCGACCAACACCGGGGCCGGTTCGGCAGCGACAGGACGTTCAGGCAGATCCTCCGGTTCCCGCATGAGAGAAGGGACCCAGGGACCGACGATGCGGTAGACGACGATGCTGACCGAAGCCAGAAAGAAAGCCCCCGCGGTCGACGCGAAAATCGTCAAGGGGAACTCGTTGAGAAAGGGAATCTTCCAAGTGAGTGCGCCCGGTATCAGGGTCAGCGTGCCAAAGCCCAGAACATCGCGCACCAAGCCCATGGCGGTGATCAGGCACAACAACAGCACCACCGGTCGCAAGGGCAGCCGGCGCTCCACCGGAACAACCAGCACCAGCGGACTCAGGGCCAGCAGGTTCAAGTAGATTCCCCACGCTGCGCGCAACTCGGGCGCAAAAAGCGTGGCCAGCAGATCGACCACGGTGATCAGCACCACGCTCTGCCCGATCAGCGCCCACAAAAAGCCTTGGCCGCGAAGTTTGTCACGCAGAAGCTTGGCTAGAAACTGCGTCGCCAGCATCACCACCAGCAGGACGAGCGCGAACAGAAACGCCGGCCCCGCGTGCGAGGTGACGCCCAAAAGGGGAGGCAGCGCCAAAATGAAGAACCGCGTGAACGAAGCCATTGGTCGGGTAGTCTACCAGAAGTCGAGCCTTTCGGGAACCCGAGTTACAAGAGCTCGGCCGCCAATTCGGCCAGCTTGCTGCGCTCCGACTTGTCGAGGAACATGTGGCCAAACAGCTCCTGCCCCTTGAAGGCCTCGACCAGGTAGGTCAGCCCGTTCGAGCTCGCGTCGAGGTAGGGGTTGTCGATTTGGTACGGGTCGCCGGTGAGCACGATTTTGGTGCTGCTGCCCGCGCGGCTGACGATGGTCTTCACCTCGTGGGGACTCAGGTTCTGCGCCTCGTCGATGATGATGTACTGGTTGGGCAGACTGCGGCCTCGGATGTAGCTCAGCGCCTCGATCTCGATCACCTTCGACTTGATCAGCTGGTCGGTGCTTTTGAGGCTCTGGCTGTGCACCTGCGCGATCAGGTAGTCGAGGTTGTCGAACAGCGGCTGCATCCAGTTGCTCATCTTGTCGTCCTTGGTACCGGGAAGGTAGCCGATGTCCTTGCCCATCGGGATCACCGGACGGCTGACGAGAATACGGCTGTAGAGCTTGCTTTCGAGCGTCTGGCTGAGCGCGGCGGCCAGCGCCAGCAGCGTTTTGCCCGTGCCCGCCTTGCCCACCAGCGTCACAAGTTGAATGGACGGGTCGAGCAACAGATTGAATGCCAATTGCTGGCGCAGGTTGAGCGGTCGGATGCCCGTGATGGGCTGCACCAGCGCCGGCACACTCCACAGCGCCTTGTCGTGCTTGTTGAACCGCGTCAGCTGAAACCCCTTGCCTTTGCGCTCGTTCAGCTGCACAAACTGGTTGGCCGCAAGGTCGCGGTCGGTGGGAATCTGTCCGTCGGCTTCGAGGGCCTTGAACTGGTCGTCGGTGCCCTCCTGCTCGGTGATGCCGGTGTACAGGCTGTCAACGTTGACCTTTTGCTTTTCGTAGTCGACCGCGTTGAGGCCCAGCGCCTGCGCCTTGACGCGGGCGTTGATGTCTTTGCTGACGAAGAACACGTTCTTGCCGAAGTTCTTCAGGTGTAGCGCGCTGAGGATGATTTTGTTGTCCATGCGGCCCAGGTCCATGTCGAGCGAAGCGTCGCTGTCGTAAATCATGGCGATGGTGAGGGTTGAGTTGATCTCGGGGATGTAGACGCCCTCGTTCAGGCGGCCGCGCTTGCCCACACTGTCGATGAGGCGGATGGCCTGGCGCGCGTTGCGGGCGCGTTCCTCGGTGCCACTCTTGAGCTTGTCGAGCTCCTCGAGCACCCACAGGGGAATCACGATCTCGTTGTCGCGGAACGACATCAGGGCGTCGGGCCGATGGATGAAGACATTTGTATCCAAAACGAAAGTTTTGACGCGCTTGCCGTCGGCGGGGCGTAAGCCGTGAAGCGGCGTCGCCGAGTTTTTGGGTTTTCCGGGGTGGGTGGTTGGCATGGGTGGTCCTTTCTCAGCGGCCGAGCGGGATGACCTTGCGCACCTCGTTGATGTCAACGAGCGCTCCGGTTACGTACTTGTGAACGAGCGAGCCGATGAGGGTCTGATAGGGCATTCCCTCCTGCTCCGCCAGGCGCTTGATGGCTTCCAGGTCAGCGCCTTCCATGCGGAGAGTGACGGGTTTGCGAACCGAAGCTTCTCGAAGGGACGCCATGAACGTCGATTTCTCGGAAACCGGGATAGCTTTGCTGAAGTCGATGTTGTCTTCGATTTCCTGCTCCTCTGAGTCGAGGATGGCAGCTTCGTTGGGCTTCATTTGGTACCTCCGTGAAACTTATGCCACGCTCAGCCTTGATCTTTTCATTCTTCGAGTCGTCCCACCCGATTTCCATAAGATAACCTAGTCCTAGTTGTTTGCAAAGTCAATACATTGTCAATTAGCTGTGAGTGGTTAGTCAATCAATGATACAGACACGTTTGTATCCAAACGAAAGTTTTGACGCGCTTGCCGTCGGCGCCGAGTTTGGGTTTTCCAGGGGTTGTGGTTGGCATGGGCCTAAGCCACGAAGTGGCGTGGCCGGGCTCCCGTTCAAGAGTATACGTGAGATTCAGCTTTCATAGACATTCTTGCGATGACCGATCGCAACGGCCAGGATAACCAGTTGGGAGTCCCGAACGTCGCAGATGACCCGGAAGTCTGCCACCCGGAAGCGCCAGAGCCCCTTCTTGTCTCCCACGAGGGCTTTCCCTTTGGACCGCGGATCGGGAAGCGGAGCGATCTCGTCCTCGAGATAGTCCAAGATCGCCGCTTGCCACTGCCGGTCTAGCTTTCGCAATCGTTTTTCAGCCGTGGCCGACAGCTCAACGTTCCAGGCCAAGGTCCCTTCTCACGTCTGCCAGCGGACGCCGTGGTTCGCCTCGTTCCAGGACTGCCAAGGCCAGCAGGTAATCTTCCCGCTCGTCGAGAAAATCGGAGATGGCTTGTTTGACGTAGTAGCTCTTGCTTCGGCCCGTCTCTTGGGCCAGGCGGGAGAGCTTTTCGTCCATGTTCGGATCCAAGCGGACAGCCAGCATAATGTACCTCTGTATGACAAGTATGACGCATCCAGTCATCGAAAGCAACAGGGAGTCACAGGGTCCCGGTTGAATCAAAATGCCAATCAATTACACTGACACGTTTGTATCAAGCACGAAAGTTTTGACGCGCTTGCCGTCGGCGGGGCGTAAGCCGAGAAGCGGCGTCGCCGAGTTTTTGGGTCGGCCGGGTGATGTGGTTGGCATGTGGGGCTCCTTGTCGATCAGGGTGCAGAGACCAGGACGTTGGCAACCGGCCTTCTCGGCAACCCTAGCATGCCGGGGATCGGCAAGGTCACAAGCAGCGTCCTGATCGGATCCCTCTCGGAGTTAGGGCGCCTCAGCCGTCGTGCCATCGGCGCACTTGTCGGTGTGGCGCCAATCGCCCGTGACTCTGGAACAAGTCAGGGAAGACGGAGGATCCAGGGAGGAAGGGCGCATATCCGGCGGGCCCTCTACATGGCAACCCTGACCTCGATCAAATACTCGCCGGAACTGAAGTCTTTCTTCGAACGGATGAGACTGGCGGGCAAGCCCTTCAAGGTTGCCATGGTCGCCTGCATGAGAAAACTCCTCACGATTCTTAACGCGATGGTCAAGAGCAAAACGATCTGGAACGGGGGGACTGCTCAAGTTCAGACTTGACAAAACACACGGTTACTTACGCCTGTCCCCACGTGAGATCGAGTTGACTAATAGCTCTATTATCTCCATAATTAGAACAATTCACGGTCTCGTGATGCGAGGGACTCGAATGGCGACTTGGCTCTCGAGGAAAGGCACAGACTCCCGAACCAACCGGGACTATTACCTCAGAACACTTCCAGAACGCTGGAACACTGTAGCTGCCACCTTTGCGGTGTTGCTGATTGCCGAACTGTTTTACCTGGCCTATGACTGGCGACTCTTCCCGGAATCTACGAGGGGGCAAGGGCTCGGTCTGGCTACGGTCGTCAATCACCTCGCACAGTTGGGAGGGGCGGCGTTGCTTCTCCTTCTGTTCTTCCTGCGCAAGCGCCTGCAATTGACTCCTTCCAGCCAGGAGTGGATTCTGAGGGTCGCGCTGGTCTTCTTCCTACTTTCGTGTACGGCCCATTCCATGTTGAATCAACTCGTGGAGGGCCGCTCGATCGCGCTCTTTCACGTGGGAATTATCACCGCGGCCCTCGTTTTCTACGAGCCTCCCCGTGTGATACTTCCGCTTTTTGGTGTCTGTGGGGCATTGCTCCTGGCGGCGATCGTCCTCTGGCAGAAGAATGCAGACCTTGCTCGCGTTGACGAGACCAACATCGTGGCGGTTCTCCTTGCGGGGACTTTGCTCTACCTTACCTACCATAGGGGCCGGGTTCGACTTTACCGTCACGTCCTCGAACTTGCCTCGTGCAGCAAGTTCAAGGACGCTGTGATCCGCGCCTCGAGTCACGACCTCCGGGCCCCCATTTCGCAGATCCGCGTGCTCTTGGAACAGCTCGAAGAACCGGAAGAGACCTTCTTGAGACAGCGCAGTGAGATCCGGCAACAGCTCGATCAACTCTTCCGCCGGGCGTCGCTCGTACTCGATAACCTGCTGGCAATTGGAGCCTCGGGCCGCGAAGAACTCCCCTTTCAGCGTCAGATCCTGTCACTGGACGACTTGGTCGAACCTCTCCAGAAGTCGCTGGCCGCCGAGGCAGCGGGCAAGGCGGTGACCCTCGAGTTTCGCCTGCCGACCGAGGTACTCTTGGTGGGCGATCCGGCTATGCTGCAGAGTGTTCTGGCAAACCTCCTCGCCAATGCGATCAAGTACTCTCAGCCAGGGAAGAGAGTCACCCTTGACGCCGAAGTACAGCCCACCGACGTGAGGGTTTCGGTGACAGACCAGGGAGCCGGTATGGAACCCGAGGTTTTGCGTTGGGTCAACAACGGTCAAGCGCAGCCTCCGCGCAGGGGAACTGCTGGAGAGTTTGGCCTTGGCATTGGGCTTTCGGTGTGCCAAACTCTCTTGGCCTTTCACGAAAGCACGTTGAACTTCGAATCGCAGCCCGGTGAAGGTACCCGGGTATGGTTCCTGCTTCCGCGGTTTCTGCATGGTTTTGCTCATGATTAACGAAATTCGGCTCTGCAAGCCGGTGGGCTACCTCATCCGATATTGTTTCGGAGTCCGAAACGTACCAATTCGACCGTGGATGAAATGTCGAGTTTTGCCATCAACCGGTGCTTGTAGGTGCTCACGGTCTTTTCGCCGATGGCCAGATCATAGCCTATTTCTTTCATAGTCCTGCCCTGGCAGAGCATGGTCAGTACCCGCTGTTCCTGAGGCGACAGGTCATCCAGCATGCCTGTCTTTTGCTCTGCCTGTGGTACAGGCCCGGTGGCCTGCTGGGCTTGGCCTTGCATGGATACGATAGAGTGGAGGAAGTCCAAACCCTTCCTGGTCATGTAGTATCCACCATTGGCCACGACCCTTATGGCATCGCGCATTGTTGCCGGGTCGGAATCCTTGGTTATGTACCCACGGGCTCCTGCCTGCATGGCCCGCAAGGCTAACTCGTGTTCAGGATGCATGGTCAGGAACAGTGTGGGCGGAGCGCAGCCCATGGCCTGCAGGCTACCCAGCACCTCAAGGCCATTGGACCTGGCCAGCCCAATATCCAGCAGCAGAACATCGATGTCTGCTAGCTGAGCGGGAGCTTCCAGCAGCGCTTCACCATCGCTCAGGTCCAGAACGATTCGCAGGTCGTCGGTTTCGGCGCATAGGGTCTTTATCCCTTCCCGGATCAGAATATGATCGTCGGCTATGGCTATGTGGATCATGGCGCCTGGGCCTTTCGGTAGCGAGACTGGCTAAGTGGCATCCTGGTTCCCGTCATGCTCCATGCCGTCGGAATCGCAACCAGGGGAGCTGGTGCTATCGGTACCACGTGGAATGGTCTTCATCGAGGCATTGTACGGCAAAACGTCAAAAATATCCATGTCTTGTTGTCGAAGCGTCAGGAAAATCCTACGTTCTTGTACGTGACTTCAGATCGACTTACGTATAGCCGTACAACCCGCCCCCCACAAACCGATGGTAACATTCCGGTAGAGGTAAGTCATGAAAACACATACGTCTCGACTGGCATCGGTTCTGGTGGTCATTCTGGCCCTGTTCATAGTCCTGGTACTGGGGGCTTGCGTTGGGCCCATCGATGAAACCCCTGTCACCCCTGTCATCCCTGTCATCCCTGTCATCCCTGTCATCCCTGTCATCCCTGACATCCCTGACACTGTTTTCGGGACCGATGGCGTGGCCCGTCCACTGGGAACCTGGACCCTGCCGGCAACCTTGGACACCAATAAGACAGCCATCGAAGACATAAACTTCTATGGCTCAGCAGTGGATTCGGCGGGCAACATCTACGTTGTCGGCCTCTATAAATACAAGAACTACTCCGACATCGAGGAAAAAAACGTCATGGTCGTCAAGTACACGGCCTTGGGTGACATCGACACAAGCTTCGGTACCGCCGGCGCCTTTTTCTTTGTGGGAGACGACTATACGGTCAGCTCAGTTGGCGGAGCCTGGGATGAGTCTTGGTTCAACGATAACTATGCCCCTGTCATCGCGGTGGACGCGGCAGGCAAGATATACCTGGCTTTTACGTCCTGGTACACCCAGACCAGCTTTGTGGGTTATTACAACAAGGATGCCTGCCTCATCCGCCTGACTTCCACCGGTACCCTTGATACCACCTTCTCCGAAAACGGCGTGGATTTTTACGGCAGCACAAGCGCGGGCACCCGCTACGTGGTCAACGGCCTCCTGCTGGACGCCGACAAGCCCTATGTGTACGGGTACAAGGCCGTCGCAGATGACCCAACCGCTGCAACTCCGATCTATACCTATTCCCGGGTTGTCATAGCTTACGCGGGTACCGGCGCCTCGCCTTCAGCCGTTCTGGCAAGCGGTACTTTCGATTCAACTTTAGACCCGGACAACACCCAGTTCAACTACGCCGTGGCCGACGCCACGTACTTCTTCCTGGCCAACGTGGACAACGGCTATGTCGAGAAGTGGACCAAGGCGGGTGTGTATGTTTCCGGCGACATCAGCCTGCCCCTTACCAATGAGGAAGCCCTGGTCATGGCCATCGATGGCACCAAGTTGGCCACCTACAGTGCCGTCTGGGACTCAGTTGCTTCGGTATACAAGACAAAGAAAATCCGGCTTTGGGACACGACAACCATGGCTGCGGCTTCCGGTTTTACCGCCGTCAGCCTGGCCGACACCGACCGGGTAAGCGGCCTGCTCTTTGTCAGCGATGGCATCTTGGTGTTCGGGAATGTGGCGGTGAGCGGCTCGGCGGTCACTCGGCCCACGGTCTGGAAGTTCACGCTGGACGGAAGCGCTGACACGACCTTCGGCACCAATGGCGTGCTGACATCCAGTGCCGTGGACATGACTCCCTATGGTTGGGCCCAGCCCGATGCCAGCACCCTGATCCTGTCCGGACAGGAAGGCACAGGACCATATTATGCCGGTGTAACCTCTCTCAAACTGAACTAGGGTAACAACCTCGGCAACGCCGAGCTGAACCAGTTTTGGGCGCGTACAACTGCGGAGGCACGGGATCGTCGCTCAAAGCGCACCGGGTGTGGTGGTTGGCACGGGGTGCCACTCCTCTGAAACTGGGCGAAGTCGTGAGCCGATGAACCCAACCGCTGAGCTTGCCAACGCCACACAATTTCGAATAGCCGCATCGTCAAGCTTGTGCCGAAGTGGGTACCTGGTTTTCACCGCGAAGTCGGCCACCAAGGACCGAATAGTCCCGTACACGGCCTGGGGCTTCCTCAGTGGCTCATCAGCTTGATGGACTGGATGATGCTCTTCTCATCGACCAACTGCCTCGTGACGAACTTGTGCAGGATACTGGAGATGAGAGTCTGGTAGGGCAGTCCTTCTCTAGAAGAGATGCTCTTCAGTCGATCCAGGTCAAACTCAGAAATCCTGATGTTGATGTTCCGGGTCTTCTTGATCCCATCCAGCATGCTTTCAATTTTAGCGAGCTTCTCACCCTTAACCGAAACGAAGTTCTCGGCAACGTTCTCAAGGGACTGTTCGTAGGCATCAAGCTTGATTTCGGTCATATCGTTACTCCATAGATTTGATGGTATTTCCTGCTGGGATAGATGGTCTTCAGATCGAGCTCACCGTCATCGCTAAGTAAAAAGGGGATGCAGTAGGTGTAGTCTTTGAATTGACAGACGAAGATCATCTGGTCGGGTCGAGCTTTGTTCTCGACGATGTCTAGGAAGTCCTTGTTTAGGATTGTCTCCACAAAGTCTTCGAAGGAAATCCCTCTGGTCTTCACCAGGTGGGCATCTTTCTCCTCGTCCCATATGATTCTCATGTGCATGAAATCTACTACAGGAAGTATACATTGTCAATGTTGTCACGCGAGCGGCACCAGTACCTCACGCCAACCGACAAATACTATTCATCTGTATAGTATTCGTTGCACTTCACGCTTGAAACTACGCTGCCCGGACTCAGCTCTGGACCCTTCATCTTCGATTCGAGGGGCATCCTGTGT
>JBAXAI010000015.1:0-88985 GCA_037142615.1 Spirochaetales bacterium
AACCCCTGACCGGGCAACTGGCCGCCGCGCTGGGCACGGTCAACGAGGTGGAAGCTTCGCTGACGCCGGCGCTCGTTGCCTCGGAAATGGGGCTGCTCGAAGCTGTTCCCTCACCCGATGGAAAGGTCCTGGCCGCAGTCTACGGCGTATCCTACCGGGTGGGTGATGCCATCGGCGGCCTCATCTACCTGTATCCGGTGTTGTCTTCTGGGACTTGAGCACCCTCAAGCCTTCGGGAGCAACCCGGGTCAGCACGGACGTCTGGCAAGAGCTCCGCAATCTGGAACCCTACCGCGAAGTCTACGGCGCAGCCGACAACTACAGCAAACTCGCCTGGAAGTCCGACGCCAGCGGTGTCTGGGTCTACCTTTCGAGTACCGACGACAACAAAGGGGTCACCCACAGCAAGCAGGTCATTTTCGTCTCTGCCACAGGTGGCGCCTCGCCAGCCGCCACTGTTCCCGGGCGCCCCTTGCCTACCGCCAGCGGACCGGTTTCGCTCACAGGAAAGGGCTATGCCCTCATTCAGAAAGAACTTGGTGTCACGGAACTCCAGGCCAAGAACGTGGATGGCTGGACGAGCTTCGGAGCTCAGCCCCAGGTTGACGTGGCAACTTGGGGAGCCACGAGCGGCGAAAACTGGGGCTTTTTCTAGCCTGCTTTTGGCTTCGACGAACTCTCTACTCCAACGAGGGCCAGCAACTTCTGCACTGTGGCCCAGTTGCGCAGGGTGACGGCCTTACCCGCCGTTTTGTCCAGGGCTTTAGCGGCCTTCGACTCGATGACGCCGTTGGCGCACCAAAGATAGAGGGCCAGCGGACCGAAGGCCAAGGCTTCAGGCCCCCAATCCCGCTCAGCTAAGTCAGCCAGGGGCACCAAAGCGTCCGGCCTGGCAACGAAACCGACCATGCCTTGGGCCGGATCGACAAAGCGGTCAGCAAGCGGATTCTGGGCTGCGATCAAGGCCAATTCCGTGGCCGTCACGACCATGACCGCCACCGAAAAACCAAAATGGGAGGTGATTACGGTCTCGAGCGAAGCGGCAAGGTCGGCCGGAGCCTGAGGCTGGCCCCTAAAAACCGCGTTGCCGCTGTTGAGGAGCGTCCGCACGTCCGAAAAACCCAAGCCAGCGATCAGGTCGCGCAGCTCGGCCATCGGGACGCGCTTGGCCTTGCCCACGTTGATGCCCCTCAGCAGAGCAAGGTAGGTCGTCAACGGGCTGAACTCGGGTTGCAGATCGCTTTGGCGATCCACGCGGCAAGAACGGCCTCAAGGACACTCAGCGGCACGGCGAACCACAGCAGGCCGTACGGGAGCACCCCCAAGTTTCCGATGGTGAGCCACATCAGAACAAAGGCCATCACCCAGGCGACGGCGACCGTTTCCCAGAACTTGAGTCGAGAAACCAGGAACACCACGCAGGCAGCAAAGACGAAGCTCCAGAGGCCCCAGACGGCATTGTTGGCCATCGACGACGGAAAGCCAATTCCGAGGCCAGCGTAGTGCGCGAGCCAAAAAGACTTGAACAGAAGTTCGTTTCGCGCAAACTCGGACGCGCCGATCCACGCGCCCGAAGCCAGCACAGCAAGCAATGTACGGGTCATAAAGCCTCCTTCACCTCAGGCGCCCAGTTCCAAGACGATCATATTGGAGTAGTCGTTCTCAATCTTCCAACCATCGAGCAGTGCGCTCACCTGACCCCGATGGTGCGTCTGGTGGTTGAAGAAATGCACCAACGCGAACGCGGCCTCGCGCTCCAGCAACCCCGCCCCGTTTCTGCGAGAGACGGTCTTGGTGAGCAGCCGGTCGTCCACTTGTTCCATGTACCGGCACAAGAAGCTGTCCGAGCGAAGGGAAGTGGTAGCCGTCGAGAGGCTTGTCGAACGGCGCTTCGACCTGGGCCTCGAGGAGGTCGAGCATCAATTGGTTGATCTTTCGGTTACAGCGGGCGTAGTAGACAAAGAGTTCTTTCATGGTCCAGTAATCTTGACGCATTGTGGGCCAAAAGCCAACACTGGGTCATGGCTTCGCTCTTTCCCAAAGAAATCCAGCGCTTGGGCACCACCGAACGTTGGTCCGATGCGGTGATCCACAATGGCGTCGTTCACGTGGTCGAGGTTCCAAGCACGCTTCCCGCCGGAGCAGCGGCCCAGGCTACCGAAGTTTTGTCGCTTCTCGAGGCCACGCTCCTGCGTGCCGGTTCGTCCAAGGACCGTTTGCTGATGTGCACGATCTACCTCGCCGATATGGCCGACAGGGCCGCTTTCAACGCGGTGTGGGACAACTGGCTCGTGCCTGGTACGGCGCCCGTGCGGGCCTGCGTGCAGGTGGGGCTGGCCGAACCCGACTACAGGGTCGAGATCCACGCGGTGGCGGCGATCAACTGAAGAACAGCAGGTACGCCGACAGCGCCAGGCCGAACGCCGTAAGGAACGCTCCAATCATCACCGCAAGCGTCTGGGAGTAGCCTTTGGGGGTGATGGCCCCCGAGAGGTCCTGCTGTCGCATGATGGGGTAAAGCCGCCAATAAAAAGTGGCCACCGTGACGATCAAGGCCACCACCGCGAAGAGCTGGGTCGCGAGGTTCCCGACGATCAAAATGACCACCAGCAGCGCCAGAAAAATGAGCTTGGTGCCGGCGACCCAGTTCACCAGGTAGCGCACCAAGGCGTTCACCTCAGGGTCGGCCTTCGACTTTTCCCACGCGTTGAACATACCGATGCTGTTGCCCTTATCGCTGGTAGGCCAAAAGTAGAGAATCACGACGTTGAGCGCCTCCAGGACGACAAACGCCAGAATTACGCCGGTGAGAAGGTTCATGGTGACGTGCTACCCCGTTCCTACTGGCCCCGGACGTAGTTCTTCATGTTGTTGCGGATGAAGCCCACCAGCTCGGCCATGGGCACACGTTCCTGTTTCATGCTGTCGCGGTAGCGGATGGTGACGGTGTTGTCTTCCTTGGTGGTGTGGTCGACGGTGACGCAGTACGGGGTGCCGATCTCGTCCTGGCGGCGGTAGTTTTTGCCGATGTTGCCGGTGGGTTCCAACATGGTCGCAAAGTCTTCCCGCAGCGAGAGTTCCAGCTTCTGGGCGATCTCAAGCAGGCCGTCTTTTTTCACCACGGGCATGACGGCCACCTTGACGGGGGCCAGGTTGGGGTGAAAGTGCAGCACAGTCCGCACGTCGCCTTCGCCGAGGGTTTCTTCCTCGTAGGCGTCGGTGAGGACCATGAGCACGCTGCGGGTCAGGCCAGCGCTGGTCTCGATCACGTAGGGCAGGTAGCGTTCCTGCGTTTCCTGGTCGAGGTATTCCTGCTTGTCACCGCTGAACTCTTGGTGGCGGCGCAGGTCGTAGTCGCTGCGGCTGTGGATGCCTTCCAACTCCTGCCAGCCCATGGGGAAGAGGAACTCGATGTCGAAGGCGTTGATGGCGTAGTGGGCCAGCTCGTCCTTGCCGTGCTGGTGGAAGCGCAGGTGCGCGGGGTCGATGCCGAGCTTGCTGTAGTAGTCGATGCGGCTCTGCTTCCAGTACTCGAACCACTTAGGTTCTTCCTTGGGATGGATAAAGAACTGCATTTCCATCTGCTCGAACTCGGCGGTGCGGAAAATAAACGCCTTGGTGACGATTTCGTTGCGGAAGGCCTTGCCCACCTGAGCGATGCCAAAAGGCACCTTGACGCGGCTGGAGCTCACCACGTTCTTGAAGTTGACGAAAATGCCCTGCGCGGTCTCGGGGCGCAAATAAATGGTGCTGGCGGTTTCTTCGACGGGGCCGATGTGCGTGGTGAACATCAGGTTGAACTTGCGCGGCTCGCCGAGGGTGTCTTTTTTGCCGCAGGTGGGGCAAGCGCCCTTGATGTCGATGTGGTCGGCGCGGAAGCGGCCCCGGCAGCCTTTGCATTCCACCAGCGGGTCGGTGAAGTTTTCGACATGGCCCGACGCATGCCACACCTTGGAGTGCATCAGGATGGCGGCATCAAGCCCGACGATGTTGTCGTGCATCTGCGTCATTTCTTTCCACCAGACGCCCTGGATGTTCTTTTTGAGCTCGACACCCAACGGACCGTAGTCCCAGGCGCCGCTCTGGCCGCCGTAGATTTCACTGGACTGGAAGACAAACCCCCGCCTTTTGGAAAGACTCACCAGCTTGTCGAGGGTAACGGATGCTTTTTCAGACTTGTCGGCCATGAAGGACTCTCCCGGAGGGTTGGAATGGGGAAAAGCGTAGCAGAAAAACGGCACCTCTGTCGAGCTTGGGGACCTAGGTGGCAGGGAACTCCAGCACGACACGCGTGCCATTCTTCCGCTCGATGTGGAGCTTGCCGCGCAGCTGCTGGGCCATGAGCGAAGCCAGCTGCATGCCAAAACCCGTGGAGTGGTCAAAGTCGACGTCGGTCGCCATGCCGACGCCATCGTCGGCAACCGAGAGTTTCAGACCGCTACCTGAACGGCGCAACTCGACGGCCAACTTTCCCGACGAACGGCCCGCGAAGGCGTACTTCATGGCATTGGTGATCAGTTCATTGAGGAGGATGGCCAGAGGCTGCAGCTGTGCGGATGGGAGGGACACCTCGTCACAGGCTGTCGTGTAGGTCACCTCCGCCCGGCGGGCAAAGTTTTCCAGGATGTGACTGACAAGATCGCTGAGGTAGGGTCCGACGGCCAGGCTGCCATAAGTGTCGGAACGGTAAAGCTTGTCGTAGAGGAGCATCATGCTCTCGAGACGGGACTGGGCGTCAGCCAGGGCCGCCGCGGCGGGTGTTCCGTTCAGTTCCTGCGCCTGCAAGTACAGCATCGCCTGCACGGCCGCCATGTTGTTCTTGATCCGGTGGTGAACCTCTTTCAGAATGACAGCCTTCTCGGCGTCTCGGGCGGCAAGCTGAGCGTTGAGGTGCCGAAGCTGGTTGATCCAAACCGCCGCCACGCAGGCCACCACCAAAAAGCCGAGCGCCAACCAAAGGAAGGGCCAGTAGTCGAAGCCCTGCTGCACCCGGATGGAAACGTGGCGGTTGACCGCTTGCTGCACCTCTTGGGGCGTGATGGTCGCCACCCCGCGGTTAAGGAGGTCGCGAAGCCTGGGCTGCTGTTTGACCACGCCGAGGCGGAATTGATTGGTGAACGACGGGATCTGACCGGCAATCTTGAGGTTGAACAGCCCTTCCTTCTTGATCGTGTAGGCAGCCATCGTCAGCGACCGCAGTGTCATGTCGGCCTGACGTTCGGAAACCAGGCGGACGGCTTCGGGCTCGCTCTTCGTGAGAATGACGCGGAGATTGGGGTACTCGGATCTCAGCCGTTCCTCGATGCTGGTTCCGGAAGGGAGGGCCACCGTCTCGCCAGTCAACCGGGCGGGATCCGAGATGTATTCGTGCTCCTCGCGGGTGATGAACACGTTGGGGTCGGTGAAGTAGGGCTCGGTGAACACCAGCCACTCTTCGCGCTTGCGGGTCTGGTTGAGAAAGCTCAGCACCAGGCTTCGGCCGCTTTGCGACGAGGCAATGGATTCGTCCCAGTCCTTGGTGACCACCAGTTGCAGCGTCACGCCGGACCGCTCGGCGATCAGTTTGACCAAGTCTGCCGCGATACCTTCGTGAGTCCCGCCAGGGCTAATCGTCTCGTAGGGTTCCCAGTCGGGGTCCACTGACAGGGTTACGGGTCCTAACGAATCGAGGTAGGCCCGGTCGTCGGCGGTGAGCAGCAGAGGATCGGCCGCCAAGGCCCCGCGGGATGCGAACACAAGGAAGACTGCTACCAGCCAGTAACGCATCGAGCAAGTCTAGTTCACGGGTCCATCGCATGCCCGTATTTTTTGTCGGCCGAGCGAAGTCGGCGTATACTGGGGGCGGTGGTGCCCCTGCTTCACCCACAAGGAGAACGTGTGAACAAGACAACAGCGAAGAAATGGCTACTGACGGCTGCGATGGCGATGGCGATCGCGGCCTTGGGATGGGCCCAGGAAGAGGCGGCGGGACCGAGCGCGCTGGGAAGCAGTCGCGCCGACCTGTTGGCCGAAATCGGCAAGCCCCTCGACGAGATCAAGGACAAGGCGACCCTCAAGGGCCTGTTTGACAGCATTCTCGTGACCACCGATCCGGAGCAGGAACAGCCGACCGCCGTGCTGTACTTTCTCAATAAGGGCGTTTCGACCATTTTCGCGGTGATGACCTACTACACGCCCGCCCAGGCCAAGAAGCTTCCGGCCGACAAGGAAGACCTCGACACGACGGTGACCGACAACGGCTTTGAACTGCAGGACCTGCCCGATATGCCCGATGGCACGGCGATCTACTACAATTCCGATTCCGAAGAGTACATCTTCCTCGCCGATGATGATGCCAACGGAAAGGTCAAGGTCCTCTTCCTGGCCTACACCGCCGACACCGAGTGGTTCAGCCCGATGGCCAAGGTAGTGTCCGACGTCATCATCAAAGTTCAGAAAGACCTGAAGTTGTAGGAGACCGCCATGAAACACACCATCGAACACGCGCCCGTTTTCACCACCCTCACCCTGCACCTGAGCCGGGGAGAGCGTTTCAAGGCCGAACCAGGGGCCATGGTCTCGATGAGCCCCACCATCGAATTGCAGGCCAAGACCAGCGGCAAGGGCCTTTTGGGCACGCTGGCGGCAGCGGTGGGCGGCGAATCCCTCTTCGGCTCGCTGTTCATCGCCAATGGCGACGGTGAGGTCGTGCTGGCACCCGGGGTGCCGGGCGACGTCGCGCACCTTTCGCTCACCGGCAACACCGTACTGGCACAAGGTGGAGCCTACTTGGCAGGAGCAGAAGACCTTACGCTCTCGACCCAAGGATCTCTTCGAAGCTGGATTGGCGGCCAGGGCCTGTTCTTGAGCAAGATCACCGGCACCGGCGACCTGTTTCTCAACTGCTACGGAGCGCTGACGGTGAAGACACTGGCGGCCGGCGAGACCTACGTCATCGACTCGGGCCACATCGTCGCCTTTGATGAGTCGCTGGGCTACAAGGTCCGTGCCGCGTCGGCAGGGCTGTTCAGCACGCTGGCCAGCGGCGAGGGCCTGGTGGTCGAGGCGACGGGGCCCGGCCGGGTGTGGATGCAAACCCGCAACCTGCGAAGCTTCGCGCAGCTGCTGTCGCCCTTTATCGCTCGGCCGACGAACTAGGGGCCCGTCAGCCGCGGAGAAAGGCCAGGGCGGCCTTGATCCGCGACTGACTTTCGGCGCCACCGAGCAGGTGCAGCACCCCGAACATGGGGGGGCTCACCTTGCCCCCGCAGACGGCCACGCGCACGGGTTGCATCACATCGCCGAGCTTGAAGCCCAGTTCCTCGCCGCGAGTGCGGAAGCGTTGCTCGTTGGTCTCGTCGTCACGGGCTTCCACGCCCTCGAGCAACGGCAAAGCAGCCTCAAGCAGGGCAACGGCTGCCGCCTCGTCGAGCTTTTTCGGCACGAAGTCCTCGCGTACCCAGGCGGTGGGCGCGTGGTGCACGAACTTGAGCGCCTCGGAGGCGTCTTTCAGGAACTTCAAGCGCTCCTGAACCAGCGGCAGGTAGCCGTCGAGCTCGTCGTCGGTGAAGTCGGGCAGTTGCGGAGCCAGCACGGCTTTGAGCTCACCGATCGAGAGTTCGCGTATTGAGTGTCCATTGAAGTGCTCAAGCTTCTTGTAGTCGAACACCGCGGGACTCTTGCTCAGCTTGCTCAGCGTGAAAACGTCCTCAAGTTCTTTCAGGGTAAAGAACTCCCGGCTGTCATCGTAGCTCCAGCCCAGCAGCGCGAGGTAGTTCACCAAGCCCGCAGGCGTATAGCCGTCTTCGCGGAACTGGCGCACGCTGGTGGCACCGTGCCGCTTGCTCAGTTTCTGCCCGTCCTGGCCCAGAATGAGCGGCAGGTGGACGTAACGCGGAGCCTGCCAGCCAAAGGCCGCAAACAGCTGCACATGCAAGGGCGCGCTCGGTAGCCACTCCTGAGCGCGAAGCACGTGGCTGGTCTCCATCAGGTGATCATCGACGACGTGAGCCAAGTGGTAGGTCGGGTAGCCGTCGCTCTTGAGGAGCACCGGGTCCACCGGGAGGTCTGCATTCGCCTTGGCGACGCGGCCAAGAATCTCGTCCTCAACCACGGTTTCGCCATCGGGCTTCTGGTGGAAGCGGATCACGGGCTCGCGGTCGTCGTAGGCGGCGCGGGAACGTTGCACCTCGCGCTCCGAGTCGCTCAGGTGAGCGCAGCGGCGGTCGTAGCCCAAGGGCTGTTTGGCCTTTTCCTGCTCCTGCCGGAGGGTATCCAGGCGCGCGGAGGTGCAGTAGCACTCGTAGGCGTGCCCGGAATCGACCAACTGGCGGGCGTACTGCTTGTACAACTCCAGGCGTTTGGACTGCACATACGGACCAAAGGGCCCACCGAGGTCGGGCCCTTCGTCCCAGGTAATTCCTGCCCACCGAAGACTTTCGTACAGGTCGGCCTCGGCCTCGGCGTTGTACCGGCCCTGGTCGGTGTCTTCCAGGCGCAGAAAGAACTTCCCGCCCCTGGCCTTGGCAAACAGGTAGTTGAACAGCGCGGTGCGCAGGCCACCGATGTGTTGGAATCCCGTGGGGGATGGTGCGTAACGGACGCGGACATTCATGCCCCCACTTTACACAACTTACCCTCGGTCAGGCAACGACAATGACCTTGTCGAGTTCAAGTGGCGTATCGGCAACCACCTGCACCCCGGTTTCCAGGTACTTCTTGTGGCCAGCGACCACGCCCTCGATCACCGAGGCGTTCATCTTCTTCATCATCAGAACGTTCATCAGGTCGAACAACGGGTTCTTCATCGTGTAGTCGAGCACCGCTCGCAGAACGGTCGCATTGCCGTCGGAGCGCAAGTGGAAGTCCATCGACATCGTCGCGACCCCGGGCAGATTCGTCAGGCTCTGAACCTCGATTTTGACCCGCTCGCCAGGCGTCCATTCGGTCACCTTTTCTTCGGCAGTGGCGTTCATCATCGTGAAATCACAGTGCCTGGTGGCCCCGATGCCCGTTGTTTGGGCAGAGGTCAGGTGGGAGCTCTTGATGCCCGGGTGGGCATGGCAGATGTCTCCCACTTGGGCCAGCGCCTCCCAAGCCTTGTCTTGGGGAACCGCGATCAGAATCTCGCGGGTCATCGTCGTGTGTTTGCCCATAGGGCCTCCTTGTCAAAAGGCCTTGAGCAGCCGTTTGAGCGTGTTTTGTATCGACTCGGGCGAGGCCCCAGCCTTAATCATCGTTCGCAGGCCACTGAGGGCCACGTGAAAAAAAGCGGCCAGATCGGCCGGGGATTCTGCGGGGTCGAGATCCCCTTCTGCCTGAGCTCGCACCACGGCCTCGACGAGGACCGAACTGACGGCCTCCAGGCCCTGCGAAAGCACCGTACCGGGAATGGTCTGCACGGAACCGAACTCCGTGACGCTGTTCACGATCAGGCAACTGCGGTCACCCTCGGGGTTCCCAGCGGTGGAGGCCACCGACGTGAGCAACTGCTCCAAGAAGACGCGCCCCGTGGGGGCCGAAGCCAAGCCTTCCCTCAGATTGCCTAACAGGGCGTCGGCGTACCGAGCCAGGCAAAGGCGGAACACCTCGTCTTTCGCGCCGAAGCTCTGATAGAGGCTGCTGCGCGAAAGCTCCATGACGGCCAAGAGCTCGGCGAGGGAACTTCCCTCGTAGCCTCGTTCCCAGAACAGGTTCATGGCGGCCTCGAGAGCCCGGTCGGAGTCGAAGGTCTTGGGGCGTCCGCGCTCTGGCATCGGGGTAATTTAGGACCGTTTGGTCCAGAAGTCAAGTGCCAGAGGAATTGGCGGCTAGCGCGACGAGTGCCGACCACAGTTTGTCGCCTTCGGGCGGCTGGGCCTGCACATGAACCAACCTCTGGGTGAACGGGTGCTCGAAGGTCAAGCTCCGTGCGAGCAGGCTGATGCCTCCGCCCTGGTTGGAACGCGGTGCGCCGTACTTGAGGTCGCCTTTGACGGGACTGCCGGCGGCGGCGAACTGGGCACGGATCTGATGCGTGCGCCCTGTGCCGAGGATGATTTCATACAGGGTATACCGATCTCCCTGCGCAAGAAGCTTATAGTCGAGCCAGGAGTCTTGGCGCCCGGGGGCGGCATCACGGTGAGCGAAGGTCTTGTTGCCCTGCTGGCGGTGTTCCAGCCAATGCCTCAGGCGACCTTCGGGCTTCGGCAGCGGGTTGGCCACAAGGGCCCAGTACACCTTTTGCACACCCCGGTCGGCAAACAACGCCGAACCAGCTTCGAGGGCGCGGGGGGTCTTGCCCAACAGCAACACGCCGCTGACGGGGGTATCGAGTCGGTGGATCACCTGGCCGGCGAATGCCACCTCGACATCGACGCCGATGGACTTCACCACCGCCCGAAAGTCGTCGTCACCCCACAGTTCTAGCATGGCATATCTTATGCTAAGCTGGCGCCATGAGCAACACACCGGCCCGCGTGGCCCCCCGCCCGTCGCTTTTGCTGCTGGCCATCATCTACCTCGCTTTTGTCAGCCTGGGTCTGCCCGACAGCGTTCTGGGGGTTGCATGGCCTGCCATCCGCGCCAACCTGGCCCTTCCGTTGGAGCTGGCGGGAATCTTGGCTCTCGTTGGTACCCTGCTTTCGGCCCTATCGAGTTTCACGGTCGGCTCGCTGACCAAACGGTTCGGAACCGGTCCCATTGTGTTGGTCAGTTGCCTGCTGACGGCCTCAGGACTGCTCATCTACAGTCAGGCCCCATCGTTCGTCTTTCTGATTCTCGCCGGGATTCCGCTGGGGCTCGGGGCCGGCGGTGTCGACTCAAGCTTAAACGCCTACGTGGCCAAACATTACAGCGCCAGGCACATGAACTGGCTCCACTCGTTTTGGGGAGTGGGCGCCACGATCGGCCCCGTCGTCATGACGGTTGCCATCGCCTCGCCAGCGTCGTGGAGGGCCGGCTACCTGACGATCGCGGCCGTGCAGCTCACCTTGGCCCTGCTATTTCTGGTCACCCAAGGCCTTTGGAAGCGCAATGACCGCCTGAACGACGTTCACTCCGAGGTCAGCGAGCAACGCGTGGGGATCAACGGGGCCAATTCGCTGGCCGCCTGGCTCTCGGTGGCCATCTACATGCTCTACGTCACCATCGAGTTCTCGGTGGGCCTGTGGTCGAACACCGTACTTGTGAGCAGCCGAGGCGTGGCGCCCGAAACCGCAGGCCTGTGGACAGCGGCCTACTACGGTTCCATCATGGTGGGCCGCATCCTCACCGGCTTTGTCGTGCTCCGTTTTGGGAACAGGGCCATGGTCACTTTCGGGCTGTTGACGGCCTTGGTCGGTTCTGTGCTGTTCTTCGTGCAGGGCGTCTTCTGGTTGCCGCTGGTGGGCCTCGTGCTGTTGGGCCTTGGCTTTGCGCCCGTGTATCCGTGCCTGATGCATGAAACCCCCGGACGTTTCATCCCGGGAGCTGCCCACGTCGTGATCGGGCGACAGGTCGGTGGCAGTTACCTGGCCGGCGCAGCTCTGCCTGGCCTGCTTGGATTGGCTTTGGCCCACGTTTCGTTGGAACTTCTCGCTCCAGCGCTGGGCTCGGTTCTGCTTTTGTTGCTGTTGCTGGTTCACCAGCTCAACCGACTCTCGAAAGTTTAGTAAAAGAGTCTTGTACACAATGGGGATTTGTTTGGTAAACTCTAGGTGCGTGATCGGAGGCATTTAATGAAGTTTCGTTGGGGAAGCGTCCTGGCGGCGCTCATCCTGTTCGGCTTGGTGGGCTGTCAAACCCCGCCGGTGCAGTTGTCACCATCCGAGCAGTGGATCAAAGACAACTTGTCGGTGCGCGAAAAGTCCGACGTTCTGGTCGACAAGGGCACCGCGCTCTACGCCCAGATGCTGGACGAAGATTCGCTGAAGTACATTGCCAAGATCAAAACGATCCTGGAAACCGCGCTAAAAGCGGACCCCGCCAACCAGCGGGCTTCCGAGGCGCTCAAGACGCTCGACACTTTTGTCACCAAGCGCCAAACGGATGCGCAAAACAAGGTCAAGGTTCTGACGGCCAAGTCGGCAGCGACCCTGTCGGAAAAAGAAAAATACGACCTGGTGGTCGTCTTTCAACAACTTCAGCTGCTGGCGCCACCTAACTTCGACCTAAAGAAACTCAATGACCAGGTGACACCCATTCGTACCGAGGTCGTCAAGACCAAGTCGGCGAACATCCAGGACTACGAGACCAAACTCCAGAATCCGAAGTTCGAGTCGTCGGCCGGCAAAATGGTCAGCCTCATGCACGACGAAATCGTTTCCTTGCAGGTGGTCGACCCGACCAACGCGGGCGCCAAAGCGGCCACCGACTGGCTCGACAAGTTTTTGGTTGCCCGCAACCAGACGGACCTGGAGGCCGCCAAAAAGGCCTACGCAGCCAAGGACTACAGCACGGCCGCCAAGACGGCTGGTCGGGTCGAACAATCCCTGGCAGGTATCGGGAGCGACAACACCGGCGAAGTCGATGCGCTGCTCTACAAAGTCTACTTCGACTGGGCGAAGGACCTGCTCACGGCCAAGAAGTACGGCGAGGCCACCAGCCGCGTTGGCGAGGCCCTCAACCTCAACTCCACGGCCGAGGCTCTCGACCTGCGCGACAAGATCGCCAAGGCCAGCCTGACGCGTGACTACGACGCGGAATACGACTCCATCGACAAGCAGCTTGCCTCGCTCATCGCTGCCGGCGACCTCAAGACCGCCTGGAACCTTGCCAACAGCACGGGCAACCAACTCAAAAAAGAAGACACCAAGACCAAGCTTTCGGGTCGCAAGAAACAAATCCTCGACGCGACCCACGCGCTGTACGACGCCGCTGTCGCTTCCTACGGCGACGAAGACTACCGCGAAGCCAAGCTCGGTTTTGATGTCGTGGTCGCCATCGACCCTGCCTGGCAGCTGGTCAAATCCTACCAAGACAAGGCAAAAGCCAAACTTCAAGCCCTGGGAGGCAAACCGTGAAGAAACCCCTCAAATGGATCGATGCTCTGTCCAGCCTCCTGCTCGTAGGCTGGTACTTCCTGCCCCTGACGGCATCACCAGCCGCCAACGGACTGGCACCGCTGACCGGCCCCGCGCTTCAAGCCCTGTTTGCCGCAAACCCTGCGACAACCGGATTCGCAACCATATTGTTGGCCTCTTGGCTTATCCCCTTGTTTGTGGCCTTCCGAGTTGCGGCCCTGTTCGTGCCCGAGAGCCTTGGGTTTGTCGCCAACCCCTTGGGTTGGGCTGCCTCGGTGTTGCGCTTCGTGACCAGCGGACTGCTGGTCGTGGCGGTCCTTGTCCCCTTCTCGCTCTGGGGCGACAATCCCCAGTGGTACTTGGCCCTCCCCGTGACGACCTGGGTTTTGCTTGGGGTCGGAATGGTGCTGAATGTGTTTGCGTTGGCGGGCTTCGTCGATAGCCTCAATCACGGCAACAAAGTCTACAGCGAATATCAGCAGTTCATGCGAACAGGTCGTGGAAAGGTTGCCTCGGGTGCCAAAGTCTCACCCGTTCAGGCAGTCCTCGACGGGGCCCTCAAGATCCGAGCCAAACTGCTCTTGGCGTTTATCGCGATCATCGCGGTGATCCTGCTCATCCTCAGTTCCAACCTGCTGTCCAATTACCAGAAGACCATCCTGAAGGCCGTCGGCGATGGCGCCCAGTCGGGCGTGGAACAGGCCACTTCAGCCTTCAAGTCGGCAGTCGGCGGCGAAACCGCCATTGTGATCGACGAGTTCTTCATTGGCCTCAACAAGGTTAACGCCAAGGCGGCCTTCCCCTTCCGCAGCTTTGTCTTCTACACCGATCTCCAAAGCCAGTACCTGCTCGACAAGAAGGAGGGCCTGCCACCGGCATTGAACGCGGCCTACGCCAACAGCAAGGGGAGTTTCGCTGCACTGACTCCGACCCAAGTGGCCGCCTACCTCGATCCGGTGAACGCGGCAGGCCTGTACGACGCTGCCACCAACACGTACTCGTACGCCGGAGCCATCACCATCAATCAGTCCGAAAAGCTGGCCGACGGGAGCAAGGTCAAGCACGAGCGGTTGCTCGGGTTGGCGGTCGTCACCTTCGACGAAGACGTGATCTTGGCCCCCTACGTGCAGACCCGTACCATTGTCTTCATCCTGACTTTCCTGTTTCTCTACTTCGCCATCGCGTTGGTCTTCATTGTGGGAAACTTCATCGTCAATCCGTTGCTGTTCCTGCGGATGAACGTTCGCAACGCGTCCGAGACCCTGGAGTCGATGATCCGGGGTCAGGCCCGTGTTGCCGCTTCCTCGCTTCAGTTCGCCGACACGGTCAACACCCGCGACGAGATCAAGACCCTCTCGGGTGAAATCGGCAACATGGTGACGATCATTCGCGGGATCATCCCTTACATTTCTGCTTCGACTCTCAAACAGGCCGAAAAGGGAACCACCATTTCAGAGCGCCGCAACCTGACCTTCCTTTTCACGGATATCCGTGGGTTCACCACCATGAGCGAAGGCATGACTCCCGAAGAGGTTGTCCAGGTGCTCAATCGCTACCTCGACCTCGAAACGGAAATCATCCTGCAAAACCACGGCGACGTCGACAAGTTTGTCGGTGACGAAATGATGGCGTTCTTCGACGGCCCCGAAAAGGAGCTCAACGCGTGCAGGGCGGCCATGCAGATCCGCAAAGCCATGTTCGACGAAAAAGTGCTTCGCGAAAAGCAGGGGTTGCCCTCGGTAGAAATCGGAATCGGCATCAATACGGGAGACGTGGTCTTTGGCTCGATGGGGGCCCGGGAGCGCATGGACTTCACCAGCATCGGTGACACGGTGAATCTGGCAGCCCGCCTCGAAGGCGCGAACAAGGCCTATTCCTCCAAGTCCATGATCGCCGAAAGTGTGTACCTGCAGGTCCAGGACAAGTTTGTCTGCCGCGAACTCGACTTCATCGCCGTGAAAGGCAAGACCGAACCGGTGCGCATTTACGAGATTCTGCAGGAAAAGGAAACCGCGAATGCCAAGCTGGCCTTGATTGCCAAGACCTTCGGGGAGGCGCTTACCGCCTATCGGGCCCAGGACTGGAAGACTGCGGGCCCGATATTTCAGAAGCTGGTGGACGAGTATCGCGATGAGCCGGCGAAGGTTTTCGTGGGCCGCATCCGCCACTTCGAGAAGAATCCCCCGGCCCACGATTGGGACGGGGTCTTCCGAATGGATGTAAAGTAGACTACTTCTTGGCGGCGGAAGCTGCCTGCTGCACGAAGGAATCGACCTTGGAGCTCGTGGTATCGATGTCAGCCAAGATGTTGTTGAGCCGGGCTTCCTGAACCTTGGTCCGCGAAATGGTGGCTTGGAGCAACACGATGTCGTCGTTGTTCCGGCCGATTTTCGCGTTGTCGACGGCAACCTGGAACACGAGCGTCTCGATCTGCTTCGGTAAAGCGACAATGAGAGCCGATAGTTCATCGATCTTGGTCTTTACCTTCTTCTCGGCAGCCCTGTTCTTGTCCATGGCGTTGAGGGCCTTGGCCTTGAGAACCCGGTCGATCAGTTCGTCGGTGATCGTCGCCAGTTCTGAGATCCGGGCACGGACCTCTTCCATCAACGGGACAAAGTCGTCCATCGATTTCTTTGCCGCGATGATCTGGTCGGTGACTACGCCGGCCTGTTTGCGCAACGACGAAGCATCGGCCGCAAGGCTTTCGTTCTCCTTCACCAAGGTATCAACCAAGGTCTGAGCTGTGGACATGTCCACATAAGGAATGGCCCCGGTATTATCGGCAGCCATGGCAGGCGACGCTGCCAGTCCGGCGATGAGCACAACGGCCCAACCCGCTCTTCTGTAATTCATATTCCCTCCTAAGATTGTCGATAGTCTTCCAGAAACTCTTCGAGTCCGTCCAAGGCCGACATGAGGTCTTCGACACTGGGCAGAAACACGATGCGGAAGTGGTCAGGATGGGGCCAGTTGAAGCCCCGCCCTTGAACCAACAGCACCCGCTTGGCGACGAGAAAGTCATAAATGAACTTCTGGTCATCGTGGATACCGAACTTTTGGATATCGATCTTGGGAAAGCAGTAGAGGGCGGCCTTAGGTGTGACACACGAAAGGCCTGCAATGGAATTGACGCGGTGGGCACAGTAGGTCCGCTGCTCGAAAAGCCGCCCCCCTGGCTTGGTGAGATCGTTAATGCTCTGGTAGCCACCCAGCGAAGTCTGGATGGCGTACTGGGCTGGAACATTGGAGCACATGCGCATGTTCGACAGCATGTCGAGCCCCTCGCGGAAGGTACCGGCCAACTTCTTGTTGCCCGACAGGTACATCCAGCCCGAGCGGAAGCCTGCCGCGCGGTAGCTCTTCGAAAGGCCGTTGAAGGTCAGGAACAGCACGTCGTCAGCCAGACACGCCATCGAGTAGTGAGCGTCGCCGTCGTAAATGATCTTGTCGTAAATCTCGTCGGAAAAGACCAGCAGACCGTGCTTGCGGGCCAATTCGATGATCCCTTCCAGCACCGCCTTCGGGTAGATCGCGCCGGTTGGATTGTTCGGGTTGATCACCACGATCCCTTTGGTCTTGTCCGTGATCTTGGCTTCCATGTCTTTGAGGTCAGGAATCCAACCGCTCGCTTCGTCACACAGGTAGTGAACCGCCCTGCCGCCTGCCAAATGGGTACTGGCCGTCCAAAGCGGGTAGTCGGGCGCAGGAATCAGCAGTTCGTCGCCATTGTTGAGGAACGCCTGCAACGAGAGCGTAATCAGCTCGCTGACCCCATTCCCAATCCAGACGTCATCGATTTCGACGCCACGAATCCCTTTTTCCTGGGAGTACTGCATCACCGCCTTGCGGGCGGCGAAAATCCCCTTCGAATCTGAGTACCCTTGGGCATTGTTCATGTTGAGGATCATGTCGCGTACCACTTCTTCCGGGGCGTTGAACCCGAAAGGAGCTGGATTGCCGGTGTTGAGTTTGAGAATGCGGTAGCCTTCAGATTCCATCTTCATGGCTTTGACGAGGGCCTCACCGCGGATGTCGTAGAGCACATTGTCGAGCTTGTGGCTTTTTTGAAACTTCTCCATGGCTATCCCTTGCTCAAAACGCAGTCAATCTCGACCTTGGCACCCAAAGGCAGGGCCGAAACCTCGACCGTCGTACGGGCCGGCTTGCCGGGGAAGTATTCGGCGTAAACGGCGTTCATGGCCGCGAAGTCAGCAAAGTCGGTCAAGAAGACCCCACAACGGACGGCGTGGCCCAGCGTTGTTCCAGCGGCGGCGGCAACGGCCTTGAGGTTCTCGAGCGCACGCCTTGTCTGCACGGTGATGTCCCCTTCCACCAGCTTCATCGTCGCGGGATCCAAGGGCACTTGACCCGAGCACCACACCAAACCACCCGCTTCTATCGCCTGAGAATAGGGTCCGATGGCGGCCGGCGCATGTTCGCTATGAATGACGGTCATGAAGTACCTCCCGGTGCCGGTGCCGCCAACCAAGTGCGGGCGTCCTGAATGAGCTTACCCATGAACAACACAAGGATCACGGTTTCCTTGAGTTTATCGAGGTGGGCCACCCATTCTTTATCGGTCAGTCCGGCGGCCAGCACGGCCTTTTTCTGGTCATAATTGACATTTTGCTCCACATCCGAGGCTCGGAGCGTATCGATCAGGTAGAGCGAGAGCAGTTCCAGGGCCGGTTCGAGCCGGTCGCCAAGCAAGTTTTGCAGTTCGTTGCGACTTCGGTCTCGCTCATTGCCAAGCAGCCCGGCGAAAGCCAGCGACCAACGGATCCACGGACCGTCAGCACCGGTCTTGCGGTTGGTGGCATAGGGTCGCAAGAAACTCTCGACCTCAGCACTTTGGCCCTCAAGAACGAGTGGAAGTGCCAAACTGAGCGCCAACTGAGGCAGGTAGGGAATCTTCTTTTCCATGTAGAGAACCCGAAGCTCGGTGAGCTTGCTCGGTACTTGGCCAATCAGGCACGCATTGATGTAAATGCGCGACGAGGATAGCGACAACCGTCCCTTCCGGGCCAGTTCTGCTTCCAAGTGGACCTTAAGTCCGGGCCAGTCTTCCCTCTCGAGCAGGGTGTACAGGCGCCAATGAGCTAAGAAGTACCCGTCAAGAGCTGCAAGAACAGCTACAAAAACGAACGCAATTGGCCAGTTTTGTCCCCAAAAACTCACGGCGTACGCCCAACCCAAGATGGGGAGGGGCATGAGAAAAATGAAGGCGAATGAGAGGACAATGATCAGGTTGAACAGGAAGAAAACAGTCCGAAACTTCACCTAGACGCTCCCGGGGAGGAAATACCGGGTCCGCCCCTTGCTTTTACCTGTTCCAGTGTAGATAATTAATGCACATGGGTCAACGGAGTCCGATATGAAAACCATTCCCATCCAAACACTCAAGCCGAACTCCATCCTTACCGGCACCGTTTTTCTGGATGAACAGTTTATTCTTCTCACCCCCGAAACTCCCGTCACGGAAACCATGTTGCGGCTCCTGAAGGAGTGGGGCTTCAAGAACCTTCAGGGAGAGGGTTCGCTCAGCGTACGCAGCGGTCTGGAGGCAGAAGCTCCGGAGGCAAGCGCCGGCCATTTGCAGGATGATGCCGAGGAGACGGCCAGCCGCGAAGAGACTCAGAAGTTCTATTCGAGCATCTTGGAGTTCACCCACAAGCTCTACGACACCTTCATGAAGCGCAACTTGATCCCCATCGAACCACTTACCGATCAGGTGAAAGTGATGATGGCCGTGATGCGCAAGCACAAGCGGCATCTGCTGAACTTGAGTGAGCTTGACCGCAGCGGTTTTTCCTACATCGTCAGCCACTCGGTCAACGTGGCGGTCCTGTCCGTGGCTATTGGGGATACGCTCAAGTTGCCTTCGCACAAGATGATTGAGCTCGGAATGGCCGGCTTGTTGCATGAATTGGGTATGTTCAAGCTCCCAGACAACTTCCAGAACGCCAACCGCTCTCTTACCGACACGGAAAAGCGGGCCCTTTCGGCTCACCCGTTGCTCGGCTACCGAACGCTGCGCGATCTGGGTTTTCCTCCGAACGTAACGCTGGCTGTGCTTGAGCACCACGAAAAAGAAGACGGTTCGGGGTATCCGCAGGGCCTTACGGGCGACAAGATCGCCATGAGCGCCAAAATCCTTGCGGTAGCGAGCGCCTACGATGCGCAGATTACTTCCAGGCCTTTCCGCACTGCCCGCAACGGTCACGCGAGTATGCTGAACCTGCTGCAGGATATCCGCAAGTCCTACGATGAGCAGATTCTTCGGCGTCTGGTGTTCACTTTGAGCCTCTACCCCATCGGTTCCATTATTGAGCTGAAGAACGGCTGCCTTGCGGTGGTCAATGATGCGAACCCCGACGACTTCAAGCATCCCGACGTGAAAGTGCTTACCGACGAATCGAGAACGCCGCTGGCTGATTTCCACGTGTTGCGCCTCGCCGAGCGGACCGACCTCGAGATACTCCGCGTGCTGAATTCCGACGAGGTCAAGCAACTCCGTGCCGATAAGATCATACCGGCGTAGAACGCCGCGATGAGGTATGAGTACCGTGAAACCCGCCCTGCACCGTCAAGCGTCTCTTGAGGCCGCTCTTCAACAGTATCTTTCGACGGGTCAACCCACCCTGCGGGCGCAAGCGCTGTCCGATGTCGAGCGCTTGACGCTCAACCCCGGGTGGCTTCTGGCGGCTCCTCAATTGACGGGTTCGCATCCGCTTCGCGGTGAAGCCCTTGTTATTGCTGACGCGTTCGAGGCCGTTACCAATGGAATGCAGACCCAGGAAGTGATGCAAGAGTTGGAGACACTCTCTCGTGATTCACTGTTTCAACCTTGGAAACACCTGGTCCTCGCAGTTCACTTCTTCTACGAACGCCTTGACGAGGCGGCCCTGGCCCACCTTGGTCGAGTTCCCGGCACCTCACCGTTGGCACCGCTCAAAGGCGCCCTCACAGCGATTCTCTCGTCTTCGGCTGCTACCCTGTCTCCCGCTTCGACGGCCTTGCACGACCAAATCCATATTCCCGACCCGGAACTCACCGCCATGGCCCAACAACTCACCGATACCCTCGAGAGTGAGCAAGAAACCCAATTCTGGTCTGTGATGGCTGACTTTCTCGAGGACACAGCCACCGGGGATGAACTCTTGGCAAAACGGGTGGCCTTGTGGGCTTGGAATCAGCTCTCGTGGCAGACGTTCGACGAAGCATCGCTTCTGGAACTGACGACGGTTCTTTGGGGGAAAGCCGAGGCCTTCCGGCTGGCGGCCCTCGGCACCTTGTCCTGGGACGCGGAAGGTGCTTCGCTGCTGTGGGGGAAGTTCCTCATCCATGGGTTGCGGGAGGAAGTCCTGTGTGGCGAGACGCTTGTTGAGGCTCATCAACTGGCTTCTGAGTTTCTGGCCGCAGCCCACGAGACCCAGGCCGTGCATGAAACTGACAGCCTATGGCTCGATACTTGGGAGGCTTTGCACCGTACCCTGACCTCCGAACTCCGGCTCCGGCGCCTTTCGTTGCCACCACTTTTCGAAGTAGAAGACCAAATGGACCCTGGTTTGGCACCCACACTGGCCCGGGGACAGCTCGACCTTTTTGCCTCCTGAGGAAACCATGCAGAACCACCAACGATTGCTGTACGAGATTCATAACCCAGAAACCTTGCCGGAGCCCCGTAGGAGTCTTTTGAGCCCGAGCCCGCTGGCGCATTCCAAACACCTTCAGCAGGAGTTGCCTACCTTGAGGCGCCATGTTGGCCCAGGTCCTTGGTATGAATGGCTCGAAAAGGCCAACCCGTTGCCAAGCAGGTTCTGACAGGAAAAAGGCCACCCTCGCGGGTGGCCTTTGTGCAAAAAACGACTGTTATCGAGGAGTGGGCCGAAATCAGGCCTCGGCGGTCTCGCCCTCGGTGAGGATCTTCTTTTCCTTTTCCTTCGGAGGCTTGCCACCGGCGATGGCCACCATCAAGGGAGCAGCGATGAAGATTGACGAGTAAGTACCAATCACCACGCCGACGATCAGCGCCAAGGCGAAATCGTGGATGGCCCCCTGGGTGAAAACATACACCGCCACCATCGACAACAGAACGGTCAACGACGACACGATGGTCCGGCTCAGCGTCTGGGTGATCGCCATGTCGATAAGGTCGTACATGTTCATCGTCGGGGTGATGCGGATGTTCTCGCGGATCCGGTCGAACACCACAATCGTGTCGTTGAGCGAATACCCGATGATGGTAAGGATGACCGCGATGGTAGCCGTAGTCACCTCCATCTGCACGGTGCCGATAAGTCCCAAGACCACGATGGGGTCGTGAACCAAGGCAATGATAGCCGCCAAGGCATAGGCGAACTTGAAACGAAACCAGATGTACAGAAGAATCACCAAAATGGCGGCCAACGCGATCCAAGTCGTCTGAACTACGAGTTCACTCGACAAGCTCGGCCCTATGAACTCGGTCTGTTCCACTTTGACGCTGCCGGCGCCGAAGGTCTTCTCGAGAGCCACGGTGGCATTGCTCGAGAGCTTTTCCTGAAGGTTGGCTTCTTTGGCTTCTGTCTGCTTGGCCACGGCACGCAGTTGGAAGCGGTTCTCGGAGGCGACACCGATGGGTTGCACAGTAAAACTGTGCTCCGAGCCCTTAAGAGCCTCGCGAACCCTCTCGATGGTCACGTTCGAAGCCGTGATCTGCACCGATTCGCTCAGCCCGGGCTTGAAGTCGATTCCCAGGTTAAACCCACCCTCAAGAAACGTGCCCGCCCAAGACAGGATGATCATCGCAATGGACGCGCCGTACATCCAGTAGCGTAGGCGCGAAAACGGTATCGCTTTCTTAGTAAGCATCAGGCTTTCCTCCAGGCGATGCTGATCTTCTTGGTCTTGAGCACGTCGGTCTCAAAGTCGAAAATCAAGCGGGAAACAAACAGCGACGTGAACAGCGACGACACCAGGCCGATGGCCATCGTGACGGCGAAGCCCTGGACGGCGCCTTTGGAAAGGAACGACAGGAACAGCGAGGCGATGAGTGCCGTCACATGGGAGTCCATAATGGTCCAGAACGCCCGCTTGAAGCCGATGTCGATGGCCGTTGCCGGCGACTTGCCTGCCCAGTACTCTTCCTTGATGCGCTCAAAGATGATGACGTTGGCGTCGACGGTGATACCCACGGTGAGCACCAAACCAGCGATGCCCGTCAGTGTCAGGGTCATGTTGAACACACCCAAAACCGCGATAACAATGAACATGTTGATGAGCAGGGCCACATTGGCGTTGATACCCGAGCCCTTGTAGTACACCAACATGAACCCGGCAACCAACAGCAACCCATACAGGATCGAATTGATCCCGGAGTTGATCGCGTCAGCGCCGAGGGAAGATCCAATGTTTGTGTAACTCTGGACGATCAGGTTGACAGGCAGGGCCCCGGTGCGAAGCGTCAGCGCAAGGTCCTGCGCGTCCTTGGCGGCGAAGCCCGTCACGCGGACCTGCCCACCCGGAATCGCCTCCGAGATCCGGGCGCCAGCGCGAATCTTGTCGTCGAGAACAACGGCCATGGTCTTGCCTACGTTGGCCGCCGTCATGGTACCGAAAAGCGACGCGCCCTCGGCATCGAGCTCGAAGTTGACGGTAGGCTGGTTCGAAACCGAGTCGCGACTGACAACCGCCTGCTTGATGTGGATACCGTCGAGCAAGAACTTGGCTTCGGTCTTCACGACCTGGCGGTTGGTAAACTGGTCGATTCCGAAACGGTCGCGTTTGTAGTAGCTCTTGAGCTCAAGCCCGGCTGCCATCACTTCGGTTGGAATCCCCGTTACTTTATTTGTCACAGAGTCCACCGAAGAGGGGTTGGCGGCAATCCATTGGTTGACTGCCGAGGTGGCCTCATCGTCAACAATCGACAGGGACATCGAGCCCTTGCCGCGAAGGAAGGAGTTCACACGCTCAGGATCCACGTCGCCGGGCAGTTCCACAAAGATGCGGTCTCCGCCCGATTCGCGCTTGATCACCGGTTCCGCCACGCCAAAGGTGTCGATCCGGCTCTTGAGAACTTCGATGGCGCGGGTGACCGCGTCTTCCTTGTCTTGGGCCGACAACGTGGTCACGCCTTTCTTCTGCGCCAAAGCGTCGAGGTCAGCCTTGATGACAACGCTCATACCCCCCGAGAGGTCGAGGCCCAACTGCATGATCTTGCCCTTGGAGTCTTTCACTGCGCTGATTTCGGCGCGGTAGTGTTCTTCGAGCTGATACAGAAAGTCCTTCTCGGTCGTAAAGGCCTTGAACACGTCGCTGACCGTCCAGTTGGAAGGCTCGGTCATTTTGGCGACGCTATAGTTCTGCTTGACGATTGGCAGGACGAACTGAAGGTCGGACGGGAGCGGTGAACTCGCGTCCTTGGCAAACAGGTCCTTCAGAACTCCGAGTTTGGTCTTGGCCTGCTGAAGCGCGTAGTCGCGAATCTGCTCAAGCGACCCGGCAGCCAGTTCCTTCTTGTCCTTGGGCGTCCAGAAATACCAAGAAAGGGTGGGATACAGAAACCATCCGCTCACTGCGAGCAGCAGCAGGATAGTGAACAGTCGAAAGCGTTTTGTCATGACCTCATCTCCGGAGGGGGATTATTTCTTTTCTTCCGAAGCGGAGTCGGCAACCTTGGCAGGCTTCTTCTTCTCTTCTTTGGGTTCTTTCTTGGCGACGGGAGGGTTAACCAGGCCGGCAATGGAGCTCTTGTTGAACTCGAGGGTGGTGGTGGAACCTTCATCAACCTTAAGAGTCACCGTGGACTTTTCTTCGTTGATCGACTGAACGACGCCGTGCATGCCACCGATGGTGTACACCTTGTCGCCTTTCTTGACGCCCTTGAGCAGGTTGTCGAGATCCTTCTGCTTCTTGTTCTGGGGGCGAATGATCAGAAAGTAGAAAATCAGGATGACGAGGCCGAACGTGACGCCGGTCATCAATAGGCTATTGCTGTCGGAGCCGGCAGCCTGCAGGAAAGTCAGCGCGGAAATCAGTGAATCCATGGTTGTTCCTTGAGGGGAAAGGGTTTTGTACGAATCAGGAGATTAACAGAGAACCCCGTCACAGTCAAGAACAGCGGTTTACAAGAACGAGGTCCGCTGGATGTTCTTGAAGACTTCGCCGACACCCAAGGTCCGTTGGAACGCATCGACATCGCGCAACACCGTTCCAGTCTTCTTTTCATACTCACCCTTGAGCCAGAGAATGTCCTCGTCGCTGTTGGCGAACAGGGCACTGGCCAGCGCAGGCTTGAACAAGCCTTGGGCAAAAAGCTCACGGGTACCCAGGCGGTTGAACCTAGACTCGAGCTTGCGATCGACAATCGCGGTGCCGCCGTTGTAGCCAACACAGAAGACAAAAGCGTTTCTCGTCATGGGGCTATTGAAGCACAAAACCGGGGGGTGATCAACGGGCACCGAATCGGGGTCCTTGCAGAGAGGGGGGCGACGTTCCGCAAGCCTGCGTATTGCTCCAGTCGCGCACTTCGGCCTTGGTGCGGTTGGGCCTTGCCAGATCCGTTAACTTGTCGCGGTTGGTACTTCGGGCGCTGGCGTGTTGCGGGACGACTCGGCGGGGGCGAGGTTGGTGATCAGGCAGCGCTCGACTTCGGCGGGGTTGAAAGCTTCGCCTGGCTTGGGAGTCAAGCGGAGGCTCACGAGGGTGCCAGTGGCGCTCAGGTCAAACTGGGCCAGTTTGTCGTACTCGGTGGTCTTGCAGTCGCAGGTGCCGTTCTGGCAGCGCTCGAACCGTTCGAGGACCATACCTTGCTGGTCGGCCGGCACCTGGAGCTGAATATCCAGCCCGCCCTCGGGGAGCGTCTGGATGCGGATGGAATTCTTCATACGGATAAAGTACGTCACGCCGAGTGTATGTGCAAGCGAAGCGTTGCACCACAAGGGCAAAAAAAAGAGCCCCGAAGGGCTCCGTGGGGAACCATGAAAAATGGGGCGAGGTTTGGCACAGCCAAACCAATGCCTAGCGTGATGGCCCTGCGTGGGCCGGTCAAGCGACGGAGCCTGGGATGCATCCGCGAAGGACAGCCGAGGGAACCGCCCGGAGCGTACTGGAAGTACGCGAGGACGGATTCCCGACAGCTGGACGAGCGGTGCGCCCAGGATCCTAGCTTGACTACATCATGTCCATGCCGCCCATACCGCCCATTCCTCCACCGCCGCCCTGACCGCCGACCGACTTCTTTTCGGGAATGTCGGTGATGGCCGCTTCGGTGGTCAGCAAGAGTGCAGCGATCGAAGCGGCGTTCTGGAGTGCCGAACGGGTCACCTTGGCCGGGTCAATGATGCCGGCCTTGATCATGTCGACCCATTCCATCTTGGCCGCGTCGAAGCCCCAGCCCTTCTTTTCGCTCTTGGCCTGGTTGGCGATGATGGCGCCGTCGACGCCCGCGTTGTTGGCGATCTGGCGGATCGGTTCTTCCATGGCGCGGCGGGCAATCTTGAACCCGGTCTTCTCTTCTTCGCTCAGGGCGCTGATGTCGGCCTTTTCGAGGGTTTGGGCCACTTGCACGAGGGTGACACCACCGCCGGGAACAATGCCTTCTTCCAAAGCGGCGCGGGTTGCACTCAAAGCGTCTTCCACGCGGTGCTTCTTTTCCTTCAGCTCGACCTCGGTAGGAGCGCCAACGTTGATGACGGCCACGCCACCGGCCAGTTTGGCCAGGCGTTCCTGAAGCTTCTCTTTGTCGTAGTCGCTGGTGGTCTCTTCAATTTGGCTGCGGATCTGAGCCACGCGGTCCTTGATGGCCTTGGCCGTACCGGCGCCGTTGATAAGCGTGGTGTTCTCTTTTTCGACCTTGACCGTCTTGGCCCGGCCGAGTTGTTTGAGCTCAACATTGTCGAGCTTCATGCCCAGGTCTTCGCTGACCAGTTCGCCACCGGTGAGGATGGCGATGTCTTCGAGCATGGCCTTGCGGCGGTCACCAAAACCAGGGGCCTTGACGGCGCAAACCTGCAGGGCACCGCGAACGTGGTTGACCACCAACGTGGCCAGGGCTTCGCCGTCGACGTCTTCGGCGATGATGAGCAGCTGCTTGCCGGTTTGGACGACCTTTTCGAGCACAGGCAGCAGGTCCTTCATGTTGCTGATCTTCTTTTCGTAGATCAGGATGTAGGGGTCTTCGAGAAGTGCCTGCATCGACTCGCGGTTGGTGGCGAAGTACGCCGACAAGTAGCCACGGTCAAACTGCATGCCTTCGACGTAGTCGATGGTGGTTTCGATGGTCTTGGACTCTTCGACGGTGATCACGCCGTCCTTGCCCACTTTTTCCATCGCGTTGGCGATCTGGGCGCCAATTTCCTTGTCGCTGTTGGCCGAAATGGTCGCGACTTGCGAAATCTCTTCCTTGTCCTTGATGACCTTGCTGATCTTCTTGATTTCGACCAAGGCCAATTCGACGGCCTTGTCGATGCCGCGCTTGAGCGACATGGGGTTGACGCCTGCGGCGACAGACTTCAGGCCTTCCTTGGCGATCGAGTACGCCAAAACCGTCGCCGTTGTGGTACCGTCGCCAGCCACGTCATTGGTCTTGATGGCGACTTCTTTGACCAGTTGAGCACCCATGTTTTCAAAGGGGTCTTCCAGCTCAATGTCGCGGGCGACCGATACACCGTCCTTCGTGACAGTGGGGGCACCGAACTTCTTGTCGAGCAACACGTTGCGGCCCTTGGGACCGAGCGTCACCATGACAGCCCTGGAGAGTTTCTCGACACCAGCGAGAAGGGAACGACGAGCGTCTTCCGTGAACAGCAGTTGTTTAGCCATAACAACTCCTCAAATAAGTAGGATATAGGATTCTTTGGGGAAAGCGTCCGGATACACCGGCTTACTTTCCTACAAGATACCCAATTCCGCCCCGGCGGTAAAGGGTTTTGTGCGAAAATCCTTGACTAAAGGCCGACGACTGGCACAAGAATCGAGTATGACCACCGTGGGAAAGAACCAGAATTTCGTCCTGTTCGACCTATCGACCCTCGATACGGCCACGGCATCGGGCTTTCTGGCAGAGTTAGCCTCGCGGACCGACTCCCGGTCGGTCAGTTTCCCCGGTCCTTGCCATTGGATTGTCTCTCCGGTGCGGAGCCTGGACCTTTTGAGCGCGCGCGGACCCGGGCCTGACTTCCTGCGGGAGCGCCTCAACCACGGCGACCCGCTTTTTTGCAGTCACCCTTCGGGGCTGGCCTGGCAGGGGCTGTTCCCGATGGAGGCCGAGCAGGAGTTCCGTGCCCTGACGGCGCTGATCTCGCGCGAAACCCAGCTGTTTCTTGCCGAGAGCGGCGCCCCTCCCCCCTGGATGCACAGGCTGTCGAAGCCAGTCTTCCGTCCGACTGCCAATGGCCTGTGTGTGCATTTTGGCAACGACCAATGGCTGGTTCCTTGGGGTCCCGGCCGTCCGGGCGAAGTTTCCAGCCACCGACGGGGTGTCTGCTGGATTGTTCCGGGACAGGCTCTTGTCGCACCCTTGCCGGCGGCTCCTTGGGCCGATCTGACCCTACTGCGGCCCGCGCATGTCGGGCGCAAGGCTCCGGCCGTGCTCCGGTCGGTGTCGGCGCACACCTTTTCGCCGAAGGCAAAATTGGTGTTGAGTCGCATCTCGGAACTTCGCCGCTCGGGGGGCAACAGCCCGCTCCATCAGGCAATTCTTTTCCACACCCAAGAGTACCCGGGGTTGGGAACCCGCGAAGCGGTCGACTTCGACGCCTCGCTGGGAGGTATCCGCAAACGGGCGCTTGTCGCCAACATGCAGGGTGTGACCGACTTTCAGGAGTCGGGTCTCAAGGTTCGTTTTCAGGGCGGACGGCTGGTTCGCATCGAAGACAGCGTGCGAAAAGAAATCCTGTGCCATGGTGCCGAAAGTTCCATGACCTGGAACGGACGAAAGCATCCGTTTGTGACCAACAGCGCGTTTTCGTTTGAGGGAGACTTCTCGTGGGGGCTCAGGCAGAGTCTGGTGCTCGATCACGAAGACTTGTCCGAACCGGGCCGACTGATTCTCGACTTTTTCTTTGTGGAAGAGAGCCGGGAGTTCTTTGTCGCTGCCACGGTGCGCTGGCCCAAGTGGAAGCAGACGACCACGGTGCAGGAATGGGCGCCGCTGAAGCTCGAAATGCTCGGTCCCTCGGCAACCGAAGCTCTGGGCACTCGGGTTCTGTGGCCCGACGGCCGTTCACAGGACGAATTGCACCGCAAGGGCCCGCGTCAGGGCATCCTTTGCGGCACAGACTTCGTGTTTGGTCTCGGAAAGACGGGCCTTGTGCTCGGTTTTCCCCAGAACCAAAGCCCCAGGCCGCACTACCTTCCCTGGCGTGTGGAACGGAGTTGGCGAGGCAAGAGGCTGTTCCTCAATCCTGAAGGGGGCGATTCCGCCCGTCCCAGCAGTGAGTTCGAAGGCGTCGAGGAGCATTTTCACTTCTACCTCAACCGGTCCGAAGGCGCGAAACTGCCGTTCTCGGTCACGCGCAAGCAGGCCACCGAGCTCATTCCACCGTACGTCATCGACTCGGCACCGATACCTGAGTCTTGACGCCACAACGACTTTTCCCTATGA
Organism: Spirochaetales bacterium; assembly: GCA_037142615.1. Classification (GTDB taxonomy): domain Bacteria; phylum Spirochaetota; class Spirochaetia; order JABEVK01; family JABEVK01; genus JAIFLN01. The sequence goes on from JBAXAI010000015.1 coordinate 28,546, forward strand.
TCGTCGGGTTGCCTCCGTAAGGGGGGCTGTAGTTTTTCCGAGGAGTATCCATGAACAGGAACCGCAAGAATGTCCCCAAGGGCAAGATTGTCCGTCACCTGGGCATCAACATCTTCGAACAGCCCAAGTACGACAAGCTGCTCAAGAAGAAGCCCCACGCGCCCGGCATGCATGGGCCCAAGAAGAAGCGGACCAAGCAAACCGAGTACGGCAAGCAACTGGTCGAAAAGCAGAAGCTGAAGTTCGCCTACGGTGTTTCCGAACGCCAGATCCGCAACATTTTCGAAAAGGCCAAGACGATGCCCGGTATCACCGGTGACTCGATGATGAGCCTTCTGGAACGACGCCTTGACAACGTCATCTTCCGCTTGGGTCTCGCGACTTCGCGCACCCAGGCCCGGCAGATGGTGGGTCACGGTCACTTCCATGTCAACGGACGTCTGGTAAACATTCCTTCCTACAGCGTCAGAGGCGGCGACGTCATTACCGTGAAAGACCGGGAAAGCGTCAAGAAACTGGTGCGCGATCAGTATGCCAAGCATTCTGGCAAGGCTAAGAGCACCTGGATGAATTTTGCGGAAGACGCACTGCGAGCGATCGTAGACCACATTCCGCGCCGGGAAGAGATTCCCACGATTGCCAACGAACAGATGGTGATCGAACTCTACGCCAAGTAAGAACTTCGGTTCGACTGGTTACGAGCAGAAAGCCGGCTTCGACGCCGTAAAACAGACTTGCCTCCGCCGGGCAATGGATGTTCCCTGGAAACAGGTTGTTGTCGGATGCCGGCTTTTTGATTTTCTTTCAACTCAGACTGGCGAGGGAACCGGGTTCGAGGCCAAGGAATAGACCCGCAGCGATTGCTTTCGTCCCTTGACGGTCTCCTCGGAAACAAAGGTGAACACAAACTCACTGCGAAACTCTTCTGCCAGCCCGTCGATCGTCTCTTCCGAGACAAGAATGTCGACCATGAACTTTTTGGTGAGGCCTTCCAGCCGGCTGGACGTGTTGACGGTGTCGCTGATCACGGTCGAGTCCATGCGCCGGTTCTCACCGATGGTGCCCAGCATGAGGGGGCCGCGGTGCAGGCCTATGCCCATGCGGATCGGAGGGTAGCTCGACAAAGCGCGGTGCTCGTTGTACTCCCTGAGGGCCGTTCGCATATCCAGAGCGGCGCAGGCACGAATTGATGAACTGAAAATTATCGCGGGGACTCATGGACTCGGAAAGCGTGGTGAAGTCGCGGATGTCTGCAAACATCACGACCATGGGTCGTTCTGAGAAATCGCCGAGCTCGATGTCAACGATGCTGGCTGTAGCGCTCAGAGTCGGCAAAAGCCGAGGTGAACTTCTTGAGCATGACCAAGGACTGGAACACGAGAAAGGCCAACAGCCCCACCGAGGACAAATACGGCGTCGGAATGAAGTAGTTGGTCTTCAGGATGTCGTTGACAACGGTGGCAAAGAACAGCAGAAACCCGCTGAGAAAGAGCGCCGCCCCGGCGAGTTTGCGCACCAAAGCCAACACCAAAACGACGACGACCACGATTCCGAGCCCACCGACGTACAGCTGAAACCAGGGCAGAGCCGGAGTGTACCAGGCTGTGGGCAACAGCAGATTGGCGAGACTGTAGCCCCCGGCCCCTACGTAAGCGAAAGGCCGGAACCAGCGCGGCGTCACCTGCGGAAAGAGGTCACGGATAAACAGCGCGAAAAAGAGCGCCGTCGCGCTGAACGTGAGATAGCCGAGCTTCATGGCAGGCTCCCAACCGAGCCAGGGCAGAAGGTCTGCCAAAAAGGCTGACCCGTAAACGAGACCCCGGGTGGCCAGCAGGATGGAAATGATACCGAACCACAAGGGGGTCACATCGCTCCGTCGGTAGGCCCAAAGTCCCAAATGGTAGATTCCCATGATGAACAAACAACCGAAGAGAAACACGTTGAGCGTCACGTCGGCCGAACGAGCGGAGAGCAACTGCGCATAGTCGCCCACATGGAACGACTCGGTGAGCCCGGCGTTGATGTCGCCGAAGCTTGCGACGCGGATCTCGAGCAAGTTGTCTCCCGCTTCGGTGTCGAGGTCGACGACGCCAGTTCGGCGGGCCGGCTCGTAGGCTTCCGGGGTCCAGCTTCCCGTTCGCCAAACCGTCCGGCCGTTCCAGAGCACTTCCGAGGCCGAGTTAATCAGCGGTACCGACAGCGCAAGGCGAGGAGGCGGGTCGTCGCATAGCTTCCATTTTCAGTCATCCTCGCCTAATGTGCAAACTATGAAGATCACGTTCCTCGATGCGGCCAGTTTAGGTCCCGGCCTTGATTTTTCGGCGTTTGAACGTTGGGGTGTCGCGGAGTTCTACGACAATACGGCCCTGAGCGAACGCGCGGCTCGCCTTCACGATACGACCGTGGCCATCGCCAACCGTGTCGTGTTCGACGAGGCGGTGTTCTTGGCTTGCCCCCAGCTCAAGCTCATCCTCCTGACGGCGACGGGCTACAACAACGTCGATTTGGATGCCGCCCGCAAATACAGGGTTGGAGTTTGCAACGTTGTCGGCTATTCGACGGCGAGCGTGGCCCAACACACCTTTGCCCTCCTGCTTGCCCTGATGGAGCAGACGTCCTGGCTCGACGCCTACGCGAAGTCACACTGGGCCGGTTCGACCACGTTTGGTCATTTGCAGCGGCCCTTTCACGAAATCGAAGGCAAACGCTGGGGAATTATCGGCCTGGGAGCCATCGGCCGCCGGGTCGCCGGCCTTGCCCAGGCCTTTGGGGCCGAACCGGTGTACTTCAGCACGACCGACCAGGACCGCGCTGGGTCCTGGCCACGGCTCCAGCTGGAAACTTTGCTGGCCACCAGCGACATCGTGAGCATCCATTCCCCCCTGAATGACCGGACGAGAGGCCTGCTGGGGGTCAAGGAATTGGGTTGGATGCGCGCTTCGGCGTACCTGGTCAACGTTGGGAGGGGCGGCATCGTCGACGAGAGAGCTCTCGCCTTGGCCCTCGACCGCGGAGAGCTCGCCGGGGCTGCCCTCGACGTGACCCTTCCCGAACCTCCGCTGGCGGACAACCCGCTCTTGCGCCTGAAGCGCCCAGAGAGGCTAGTGATCAGCCCTCACCTGGCCTGGGCCAGCGTGGAAGCCCGCAACCGCTGTTTGGTCGAAGTGGGCCTCAACCTGCAAGCGTGGCTGGACGGAGAACGCCGTAACCGCCTGGACTGACCCGCACGGAGGGCTACTTTCGTCGGCGCCAGGGCACCGAAAACCGCCGGGCGATTTCGGAAGGGGCCGCAGGAAGGTTCTGCACCCGGGGTAAGTTCACCTGGAACCGCATGGCCAGCAGGCGGAGCACGATGGTCAGCGCGGCGGCGAAGAGCAGACAGACCTCGTCACCGAAGCCCAGGGATTTGGCGCCCCAAAGTGCCAACGCGCCAAGAGCGGCTGCCGTCGCGTAGAAGTCGGTCGCGAGTACGGCGGGTATCTCACTGACCAGAATATCGCGGATGACACCGCCGCCAACGGCCGTCATGGTGCCAATCATCACGACGCCAATGGGACCCAAACCGTGCTCGAAGCCCTTGAGGGCTCCCAGCGCCGCGAAAACGCCCAGGCCAATCGCATCGAATACTTTCACGAGATTCCACCAGCGGGCAATCCGGGGCGCGGTGAAAAACACCAGGAGCCCCCCGGCGAGGCAGACGATGAAATAGATCTCGTTGGTGAAGACGGCCGGCGGGTACGTCCCGAGGATCACGTCGCGCAGAATGCCTCCCCCTACCCCGGTGAAGACCGAAAGGACCAGCACACCGAGGATGTCGAGCTCATATTTGACCGCGCGAAAGGCCCCGGTGACGGCAAAAACCAAGGTTCCGAAAAGGTCGAGGGCATAAAACAGGTCTTTTCCATCCATGGGCTGGTGTCTCCTTGCCGCACTTGAGTATTCTAGGGTGATGGAGCCCCGAAAAAAAGCCCTGTTCACGTTCCGTTCTACCGAAGGCGAGTACGTCTTGTACTGGATGCAGGCTTCGGTGCGCGTGCGGGCCAACCTGGCTCTGGTCGAGGCAGCGGCCCAAGCCCGGTCACTGGGCTGCCCGCTGGCTGTGGTGTTCTGCCTTACCGCGTTTCCCGAGGCGAACGCCCGATCGTTTGCCTTCCTCCTTGACGGGTTGCAGGATGTTGCTGCTTCGCTCGACGACCTCGGTGTTTCGTTCACCGTGGTACGTGGCGAACCCATCGACGTGGTGCCCTTGTGCGGCCGCTTGGCCCGGCTGGTGGTTTTTGACCGGGGTTACTTACCGATTCAACGGCGGTGGCGGGAACGTGTCGCGGCAGCCTTGCCGTGCCCGGTACTCGAAGTCGAAGACAACGTGGCGGTTCCCGTCGAAACGGTGAGCACCAAGAGCGAGTGGTCGGCCGCCACACTGAGGCCCAAACTGATGCGTCTGGCCGAGCTCGAAACCCTGAGCGAGCCCGTCTGGTCGCCCGTAGCGGCACCGTCGCACCTGAAGGAGCGCTGGAAACTTGCAGGCGTCGAGGTTCTCGACGCCGTCCCCTCGAGGCAGGACCTGGCACGGTTTGGGAACCAGGCCGGTCACGTACCCGCAACCGAGCTTCCCGGGGGAGAGAGGGCTGCCTGGCGGGCTTGGACCACGTTCGCCCAAACCCGCCTGGAGCGCTACGACTCCGACCGGAACGACCCGAACCTCGACGCCACCTCGGGCCTGGCCCCGTACCTGCACTTCGGGCATATTACCCCGCTCACGATCCTCGCCGAACTCAAGAGCAATGGACTCTGGAAACCCGCGCTCAGCTACCGCCGCAGCGGTGAGGATCCGGTCTCGAAGTTCCTCGACGAGCTGCTGGTACGCCGAGAGCTGGCCGTCAACGCAGCCTGGTACAACCCCGAGTTCGCGAGCTTTGCCGGACTGCCCCAATGGGCTCGCCGTACGCTGGCCAACCACGCGCTCGACCGTCGGGAGTTCCTGTATACCCCCGAACAATGGGAAGCCGCGCTGACCCACGACCCGGCGTGGAACGCGGCCCAGACCGAATTGGTGACCACGGGCCGCCTGCACGGAACCCTGCGCATGTACTGGGGCAAGAAGCTGCTCGAGTGGAGCGCCGACCCGGCCGAGGCCTTTGACCTGGCGTTGCGCCTGAACAACAAATACGCCCTCGATGGCCGCGACCCGAACTCGGCAGCCGGCGTTGCCTGGTGCTTTGGAGCCCACGACCGCCCCTGGGGGGAACGGCCTGTGTATGGGTTGGTGCGCTGCATGACCTCCGGTGGTTTGGCCCGCAAGTTCGACCTCGCGGCGTACCTCCGGCGCTTCACTCGCCCGAGTTCACCACCACCTCTCCAGCGCTCGTTGCCACTCTGAGGCCACCGGCCGCATCGAGCCCCAAGACGACACCTTCGACAACCGTCGAACCGGTGTCAGGGACTTGCACGGAAAGCACCTCGCCTCGCCGCCACAGGAGCCCCTCGCAGGCCGTTTTCGGGTCCACGAGAGCCAAGGCCGCCTGCAAGTGAGGCAGAAGTTCCCCCAGCGCCACTTCGGGCGACAAAGACACCCCATGCAAAGCGAGCGAGGTTGGCTGCTGACGAAACTCCCCGGCGAAGTGCTGCTGCCGCAGATTGATGCCGACTCCGGCGTGATAGCTGTGCGGACCCGTGGACGAAAGGCGCGACCGGACCAGAATGCCCGCGACTTTGCGACCGTCGAGATACACATCGTTGGGCCATTTGAGGGCGATTTGCGGCGAAGCGGCCCACGCTAGGCCTTGCAACCAGCGACAGACCCCCAAACCGACCACGAGTGAAGGTGCAAACGTGGGGACAGCGAACAGCGACGCCGGCCAGAACACGGTGAAGAGCAGACTGTCGCCCGGTGCACTGAGCCAGTTTCGGCCTTGGTGACGGCCTACGCCCTGACTCTGATAGCCAGCCACGACAAGCGAGCCGCCAGGCTCACCGCGGGCTTCCAGGTCCCGGGCATCGTCCATGGTGCTGAAGGTCTCGGGGGTGTACCAGCAGGTGCCACCCCAGGGGTTGGCGACGCGAAGCTCGGTCATTCCACTTTTTGAACCAGGACTTCCTTGTCGAGTACCGTCACGGTGATAATGTCACCCGCACTACCCCAATACGGCAGGTTGAGGACCCCGCCGGGGTGTTTCATGGCAAGCAACTCCAAACTCTCGCCCGAAATTCGCTTCAGGCTCACTTTCAGGTCCACCATGATCGGATACTCCGGCAAGGTCGTCGTCAGCAGGTGGAACGTTCGGCCGTCGGTGAGCAAGGGAGGTTCAGCCAGGGTCAGCTTGATCGGGGCCCCCTTGGCCAGTTCAGCGCCATTTACAGGCGCCTGTGAAACAAACTGACCTGCCTTTTCGCCAGCGTCGGGTTTCCGAACGGTGATCAGAAACGGAATGCTATCGCTCGCCAGCGACGTAAGCGCGTCGCTCCAAGGCTGGCCCAGATAATTGCCCACCTTGACCACTTGACCCTTCGGACCCCGGCTGATCACCAGCTTGAGTGCCACCGGCGAGCCCAAAGCCGTTCCGGGCAGCGGCTGCTGTTCGAGAATTGTCCCTTCGGGCGCCGAGTTGATAACGTAGGTAGGATCGGTCCCCAGCGTGATAAGGGGCACTGCCTGCGAGGAAAACAAGGTCTTGAGTTTAAGCTGCAAATCGTTGACGCTCAGGCCTTTGTAGTCTTCCACGGTATCAATGACCGCGCCTTTGGAAACCCAGAGGGTAACCCGGCGACCCGACTTGCTCAAAAGTCCGCCTTCGGGATCCTGGGCGATTACGCTCCCCTTTTCACGCGGATCATTGGAGAACTTGACTTGAACGACGGGCACGAGTTCCTTCTCTTGCAGGTCGAGAATGGCCGCAACGAGTTCCTTGCCAACAACCTTCGGAATGAGGGTTTCTTCGGCACCCTTGAGGCTGAAAAAGAAGGCTGCGGCAGCGAAGAACACCAGCAGGGCAAACATTCCCACCAGCGACCAAGCGATCTTCTTGAATTGGCGAGCATTCTCATCGTCGCCCTTGGAAGGAAGTGCCCGGCGGGCCAGGCGCTTGAGATCCTTCCAGAACACCTTGAGTCGGGCCGAGAAAGCGCCTTTTGGGCGGGGAGGCTTCGGGGTTGCAGGCGTGCTCATGGGGTGTCTCCAAGGAGGGAACCGATCAGCCCGGGGCTTCCGTTGACGAAACTCCGGTAGTCCAAGCTTTTCCTGGCCGGAAGCTGAAGTTCCCGGACGACCAGAAAACCGTCCCCTGTTTTTACCAAAATGCCGCTTTCCTTGTCTAGGCTCAAAACAGTCCCCGGTGGGGACTGTTTTGAGCCTACAGAAGCACCGGATGGCGCTTCTGTCCGGCCATTGCCCGGTGGGGACTGTTTTGAGCCTACAGAAGCACCGGATGGCGCTTCTGTCCGGCCATTGCCCGGTGGGGACTGTTTTGAGCCTACAGAAGCGCCGTATGGCGCTTCTGTCCGGCTCAAGTTGTCGCCGTATGGCGCTTCTGTCCGGCCAACGGCGTCGTAGACCCTCGAGTCCCAGATTGTTAGTTTTTGGCCGTTCCACATGGTGAAGGCGCCGGGCCAGGGGTTGCACGCACGCACCAGGGCATCGAGCTCGCGCGCGCTTCGGGTCCAGTCGAGGCGTCCGTCGGCCTTTTGAACCAAGTGGCAGTAGGTGGCCAAGTTGGAATCCTGAGCGACGGCTTTGGCGAGGAACTCAGGCAAGGCGGCGAGTGTGTCGACCAGCGCGGAGGCTGCCGCGTCGGCCGCCCACAAGGTCAGGCTGGCCGTGGTCTCGTGGCCGCCCAGCGGAAGCCGACGTTGCAGAACAACGTCGCCGGTGTCCATTTCCAGCGCCAGTTTTTGGATGCTGAGGCCCGTTTCGGTGTCGCCTGCGGCCAGCGCTGCAGACAAAGGGGAAGGCCCCCGCCACCGGGGCAGCAGCGAAGGGTGCACATTGAGGCCTCCTTGCGGGAACAGCGCCAAGAACTTCGGACCGAAGATCTTACCAAACGCGAAGCTGATCAAAAGGTCAAACCGCCCGTCCAGAAGGGTACGAACCGCAGCATCGAGTTTCTCGGCGCGTATCACCTCGAGACCCAGGACCGAGGCACGCTGGTCGATTTCTGAGGGAGTCAGCCTGCCACCACGGCCCGTTGGAGCTGGCGGGTTAGTCAGCACAGCGACCCGATAGCCGGCTGACACCAAGGCCTCGAGGGCGGGTACGGCAATCGAAGGAGTTGCCGCAAAAAGGATTCTCATTTTTTAAGGTTCTTCTCGTACTGCGCCAAGAGGCGGCTTCGTTTCATTTCGTTGAGATAATCGATGAACAGCACACCCTTGAGATGGTCGAACTCGTGCTGAAACACCCGCGCCAGCAGGTCGTCACACTCCATCTTGATCCGCCGGCCTTTGGCATTGAAGGCCTGAATCTGAATCGCCACCGGGCGAACCACTTCTTCGTACATGCCGGGGATGGAGAGGCAGCCTTCCTCGTACGCCATCGTTTCGACGCTCGTGCCGACAATCTCGGGGTTGATGAACACCAGCGGTTTACCCTCTTCCACCTGCAGCACGAAGATCGATTGGAGCGAACCCACCTGGGGCGCCGCCAGCCCGATGCCTCGACCTTCGACCATCGTGGTGATCATTGCGTCGGTGAACTCTTTGAGCTCTTTGTCAAAGTTGACTACCGGAGTCGTCTTTTGTCGCAGTATGTCCGCCGGATACTTCACAATTTCCATAGGCGGACCAGCTTACCCAGATTTTCTGGTAATTTCCAGACACCCTCGGTATACTTGACCCTAGGAGACCAACCATGAAAACGATGATTGTGCTACTGGCCGGAGTCCTGCTCCTCTCCGGATGTGCCAATATTTTTGACTCGAATTACCTCGGGGCTTTTGACGCTCCGCCGGCGCTGGACGCGGCCTCGTACACGTCGATGGACCCAACGACGCTGATCGGTGACGTGAATAGTGCCATCAAGAACAGCGATCCGACCTTTTTCAACCAGTTGAAGGGTGACGCCACTGCGTTGAAGAACGTGCAAGACAATCTTGCGGCGGAAATGAACAAAACGGCAGTAACGCCGGCCGAAAGAACGGCGCAAGCAAACGCCGCCAAGGCGTTCATTGCTGTAACCGCGAACTCGACCGAGACCTTGGCCGTCGCGAACTTGGCGGTACCCGAGTTGCTGAAGTTAGCCGCGCCTGGCGGCGCCTCAGGAACAACCGATCCAGCCGCGCTGGCGAAGGGCTTCTTTCAGGGGATGACCGACGCCGAAGTGACTTCGACCCTCGAGAGCATGCTGTCGATTTCGACCGCGATGTCGACGTTGTCGGCAGCCACCGATAGCTCGACTGACTTCTTGAGTGGAACCTCCTCAGGCGACGTGACCCAGGTCGGCGTGATCGCCGCGGCGGCAACCGCGCTGATGAGTTGTGCCGGCGAAGACCTGACCACCCCCGAGGGTAAAGCCGCTGCGGCTCTGAAGGTGGTGAACATGCTCAATGATCCCGACCCCACGGCCTACGCGACAGCGAACTTTACGGGTTTGGATTCTGAAATCAGCAAGCTTACCTCTGCACTCGACCCCACTCAGACCCCCGATCCCAAGTACGCCTACCTCGGGGACCTGGGCCTGTCGAGCCTGCTAGGTCAATAAGGGAGTACGACCATGAAACGCAACAAACTAGTTCTTGCCGTGCTGCTGTCGCTAGCCGCCACCTTGGCTTACGCAGCCGATACCTATACCCTCCCCGCATTCGCTCCCGTCGGGCCGGAAGTCAAAGCCCAGGGCGGCGCCTTTACGGCCGTGTCGAACGGGTTCAATGGCCTTTTTTTCAACCCGGCCGGCTTCGCGACCAACCAAAACAGCCTGACAATTCTGGGCGTCAACCCCACGGCCAACGTGGCTTTGAGCCGCATCAACGACGTGATTGTCTTTTCGCAGACTGCTGACTGGGCGAATCCCGACATCGGGGCGATCGCAGACGCGCTCACCGACATCATCACCCTGGAAGGCATTGGTTTCCAGGCCAATGCCGGCTTGGGCTGGGTCGGTTCGGGGCTCGGTTTGGGTATCGCGGCCCAAACCTCGGTTTACGCCCGAGGAACAACGGTGCTCGGCACCAAGATTGCCGCCGACCTGATCGAGGGAGCCGTGATCGGCTACGCCCTCCCAATTGACCTCGCCTTCTCGACGGTGAAGGTCGGGCTCGATATTCGGCCGATGCAGCGTACCTACGGTGAGTTCGACCTTTCGAGCGCGACGGCGGCAATGAAAGACCTGACAGCCTTGACGATGGCCAATGGCTTTGGCCTCGGCTTCGACCTCGGCGTCATCGCCGACTTTGGCCCCTTCGACGTGGGAATCTCTGTTCGCGACCTCGGGGGCACCCACTACGCGATGAAGACCTACTCGGTGGCCGATATTGCCACTGCGGCGACCTTCACTGCCGGCGCAGGCAAAGATACCCTGTATGATTACGTGACGCCGATGACCATCAACACCGGCTTTGCTTACACCCCCGACTTTGGCCTGCTGGGTGTTCTGATCCAGCCACGCTTTACGGGCGATCTGAACATTCCAATGGTTCCTGTGGCCGAGATGCCTTCCTTGCTGGCCAGCAGCCATCTGGGAGTCGAAGTAAAGTTGTTGTCGTTCCTGACCTTGCGTGGAGGCCTAAATCAGGGCTGGGTGACGGCCGGTTTGGGAGCGCACCTGTTGTTCCTCGACGCCAACATCGCGATCTATTCCGACGAGTTGGGCCGCTACACCGGCACCGCTAGGAAGCCCGGCGTCGCCGCCGAAGTAGCCCTTCGCTTCTAGTCCCATCCACCATCCATCGCCTTGACAAACGGAGAGAACTTTTCGTATAGTTCTCTCCGTTCATCGGGCTGGTAGCTCAGCAGGTAGAGCACCGCCCTTTTAAGGCGAGGGTCACAGGTTCGAATCCTGTCCAGCTCAAGTTCGATGTTCCGCGCGCCTCCTTCGTCTAGTGGTTAGGACAGTGGATTTTCATTCCACCAACACGGGTTCGATCCCCGTAGGAGGTACTTTCAGGACGGCTTAACGCCGCCCTTTTTTTTGCCAGTCGCGCCTCCTTCGTCTAGTGGTTAGGACAGTGGATTTTCATTCCACCAACACGGGTTCGATCCCCGTAGGAGGTATTACTTCCCATTCCCGGGTCGGCCGTGCGAAGATGACCTTGGAACTGGGTTTCCAGAGGAGTTTGGGTTGCGGATTGCCTTTACGACCGACGCGTTCTGGCCGCGGATCAACGGCGTCACTGTTTCGACACAGACGTTTCTGGACGAACTGACTCGCCGTGGCCACGCACTGAACTTGTGGGCACCTACGTATCCGCTGACCCCGGAAGAGCGGGCTAAACCTGTTTACGGAGACCCTCGCTACCACCGGATGAAGTCCTTTGGGGTGGCTGTATCCAAAGAGGACTACCTGACCAGCCCCTTTGAGATGAAGCGCTTCACTCGCGAAATGAACGCGTTTGCTCCCGACCTGATTCACTGCCAGACGGAGTTCAGCCTGGCGTGGTTTGCCCGGCCGTATGCCAAGTTGCGCCGCATTCCGCTGGTGATGTCTTGTCATACCTACTTCGAACAGTACATCGAGTATTTCCTCCCATTTCTCAACGTCCGCTTCGCCAAATGGTTCGCACGTGAAATCACCCGCTTTCTCTTTTGGCACGCCGAGACCATCATCACCCCCACTCAGGCGATGAAGGCCGTGCTGCAGTCGTACGGCTTGCGTTGCCCGATCCACGTGATTCCCACGGGAATTCGCGCCGAAGATTTTGCCGGAGTCTCCAAGGAAAGAAGGGACGAGGACCCCTTCCTGAAGGCGCACCCCGAGCTCCAAGGACGCAGGCTGCTTCTGGCCGTCGGGCGTCTGGGCCAAGAGAAGAACGTCGACTTTTTGCTGAAGGTCGTCCAGAACCTGCAAACCGACCATGCCAACACCACGCTCCTGGTTGCCGGAAACGGTCCTTACATGGACCAATTCAAAAAGAACATCCACGCCATGGGACTCGACAAGGTTGTCAGATGCCTGGGGTACGTCCGCCGCTCGGAACTCAAGCACCTGTACGCGCTGGCCGACGTGTTCACGTTCGCGAGCGTCACCGAGACGCAGGGGCTGGTCACCCTCGAGGCGATGATGTGCCACACTCCGGTCGTGGCTATTGGCAAAATGGGCACCAAAGAGGTCATGCAAGGCGACAATGGTGGCTTCATGGTGAGCGAGGACGTGCAGGAGTTCGCCGACCGGGTAAGGCAACTGCTCGATGATCCGGAGCTCTACCGGAGCAAGTGCGCCGAGGCTTGGGAATACAGCCAGAACTGGACCGCCAGCAAGATGGCCGAACGCCTCGAAACCCTCTACAGGGGCCTGCTCAAGAAGGCCTGAAGGACCGCCAGCGCCTGTTCGTGGTTGCCAGTTTGCATCAACCGGTCGCGTAGCCCGAGCGCTCCGTCAAACCCGACAGTGTAGTTCTTGAAGAACTTCTTGAGCTTGTGATAGTCCTTGGACGTTTGCCACGCGTCGCGATGATCTCGAACGTGTCGAACCAGCAGGTTGAGTTTCTCGTCGCGGTCCCACTCGGGGTAGGGCCGATAGCCTTGCTGGCGAAAGATCCCCACATCAGCGAAGACGCCTCGTCCGATCATCACGCCGTCAACTTGCGAGGCGTCAAGCTTTGTTGCCAGGGATTCCCGAGTCACGTCACCGTTGCCGACAACTGCGGTCGCGAGACCTTTGGCGTTTCGCAGGGCTACGACCACGGCGATCTGAGTCCAGTCAGCCAACCCTTCCGACTTTTGCTTCACGGTGCGACCGTGAACCGTGAGCGCGGCCAGGTCTTGGTCCAGCAGGTGACCGCACCAAAGCTCGGTTTCGGGCCGACTCCAGCCGATCCGGGTCTTCACACTCACGGGCAGCTCACCCGCTCCTTCTTTTGTGGCCGCGATCAGTTCTGCTGCCAGGGCGGGAAACCGAATGAGGGCGCTGCAGGCCCCCTTCCGGGAGATTTTTTTGACCGGGCAGCCCATGTTGATATCGATGCCCGCGAAGCCCAGGTCGCGACACAGCCTTGCCGCCTTTTCGAGCGCCACCGGATCGCTGCCCCAGATTTGGGCTACCAAGGGCCGGCGCGCCAGTTCGCCCTCGCCGACCACCAGACGCTGAAGTGCACGCTCCGGTTTGGCAGACGTCAGAATTTCTGCTGAGGTGAACTCGGTCATGAGAACATCGGGCTCACCTTGGTCGCAAACAAGGCGCCGGTACACGTGGTCGGTGACGTCTTCCATGGGGGCAAGCACGGTGAAAGGGCGCGGAAGCGTGGACCAAAAATTCATGGCGAGAACTTAGCCCAAGCGCGGCCCGCCTGTAAAGTCGATTCTTGACTTTTGGTGACCGGGTCGCTATGATGATGTTCGTTCGGGCGATTAACTCAGTGGTTAGAGTGCTACCTTCACACGGTAGAAGTCCCAAGTTCGAATCTTGGATCGCTCAAAGTTCAATGGTAGAACAAAAAAGCCGGACTTTCTTGTGCCCTTGGGGGTACAGGATGTCCGGTTTTTTTGTTGGCTGCGTCAGATCCCCGACGTCCGCGAGCATTCCTGCCAAACCCGCACCCGGGCCGCAGGGTTGGTGACCGCAGCCGGCACGACAACCTGGCGGCAGTTGGTGTCGACGTAAATCCCGGTGTGACCGGCCATTTCGGGGGACGACGCCAAGTACACTGACGAGCGTGAAGCCTTGGCCGCTGACTTGCCTCCATCGGGCCTCACCACCCAGCGGAACAAGGGAAAAATCAACTTGAGCGGCCCCGGCAGCATGTCACGGGTGACGCCTTGGGTCATCGCCGTGGCGGCCTGCCCGGGGTAGCCCACGTTGAGGGTCACCCCCTGGGTCTCCCGCTGCGCAAACTCCTGCATCATCGCCAGCATGGCCAGCTTCGACTGCGAATACGAGTTCAGGCCGTCGAAGCCGTGCTCTGCCTGCAGGTTGTCGAGGTCCAGAGTTTTTGGTACATCACCGCCCATCACGGTGACCACGCGGCCGCTGCCGCTGGCCTTGAGCCGGTCGAGCAGCAGGTGGGTCAAAAGATAAGGCGCAACCACGTTGACGGCGAAGTTGGTCTCCAGACCGTCGACGGTGAGCTTGCGGCTCGGTGCGGCGCTTCCGGCGTTATTGACCAGCACGTCGAGGCGGTCGAAACGTGACAGCACTTCGTCGGCCAGCGCGCGCACCCCGGCCAGCGACGACAAATCGCCGACGACGAGCTCAACCTTCGGGTTACCGCTCTCGCGCCGGAGCTCCTCGATGGCCGCCTGGCCGCTGGCAGGATTTCGGCCGGTCACGACCACGCGCGCCCCGAGTTTCGCCAGGCCCAGGGCGCTCTGGCGCCCGATGCCCGCCGTCGCCCCGGTGATCAGGACAGTTTTTCCGTTCATTTTTGCTCCATTTCAGCCGCAACACCACTTCGAACTCCCCGTGTGCGAGCCCAAACTTATCCTGAAGGTCGCGCAAAAAAGCCCATCATGCGGCTGTAGGCCCACAAAAGGCCTCCCCACGAGTCTTGTTCCGGCTTGCTACTACATGCTGAAGCATACATGAATTCCAGGACGATCTGCCGGTCTTTCTTAGGAATTTGCCTGAGCGAAGCCGGTGGGTCCCCGCTGCGGGGCTCTTATGATGCTCGTGGAAGTGATCCTCGTCGTCACCATGTTCCGCCTCATGGGCGAACGCGACGCAGTTATCCCTTTCACATTGTCTTCCTCATCCGCTTCCGGTATTTTGGAAGTCTGACCCAGCAGCGAGCCAAGGAGCGTGAAATGACGGTTCCCACCGTGGAAGAGATTCTCAAACAGGACTTGGACTTGATGCGGCGCTGCCCGTCGGGCAAGGACTGCCGGTCGTGCGAGCTGGGCGTGTGCGTGCGGCTGGTGTCGTCGGCCGATTTTCCCAGCGAGTGGGGGCATTTCCGCATCCTCGGGTTTGTGAACAACCGCGACGGCAAGGACCATGTGGTCATCCTCAAGGGCGAAATCGGCGACGGCGAGAACCTGCTGACGCGGGTGCACTCGGCGTGCCTGACCGGCGATTCCCTGGGCAGCCAGCGCTGCGATTGTGGACCCCAGCTGCGCTTGGCGCTGCAGACCATCGAGCGCGAGGGGCGCGGTCTGGTTTTGTACCACCAGGAAGAAGGCCGGGGCATCGGGCTGGTGAACAAACTGCGCGCCTACGCCCTGCAAGACGTCGGCTACGACACCATCGATGCCAACCTGGCCCTTGGCTTTGGCGCCGACCAGCGCGACTACGCGATTCCCGCCGAAATGCTGCGTCGGATCGGCGTCAAAAGCGTGCGCCTGATGACCAACAACCCCGAAAAAGTAGAGCACCTCGAAAAGTACGGCATCCGCGTGAGCGAACGCGTGCAACACGAGCTACCTTCGCACACCCACGTGCAGCACTACCTCGAGACCAAAAAGGACCGCTTCGGTCACCTGCTCAAGCTCGACCACGTCTAGGTTGGCGTCACGGTTCCGCAAGGAACTCTACCGTCGCCGAGCGAAACGGCCTCGGCGGCGGTGAGGGAGCGTGTGCAAGGTCCTTTCAGGCTTGAGTCTGACCCCTACGGCATTAAGAAACTGCGGAGCCGGGAGTGGTGCAGCTATGTTACGATAGGAAACCTGAGGAGAACCTGTGATGAAACTGAAACCAAAAAGCAAACTGCTGATGATCGGCGACTCGGTGACCGACTGCGACCGCGCCAAGCCCGTCGGCGAGGGGCTGTTCGACGCCCTGGGCAAAGGCTACGTCAGCTTTGTCGATGCCGAGTTGCAAGCCCGGCACCCCGAGGCTGCGATCCGCGTGGTGAACATGGGCACCTCAGGCCATACGGTGCGCGACCTCAAGGCCCGCTGGCAGACCGACGTGCTCGACCAGAAGCCCCAGTGGCTGAGCATCATGATCGGCATCAACGATGTGTGGCGGCAGTTTGACACGCCGTGGCAGACCGAGTGGGCCGTGGGGCTCGAAGAATACCGCGACACCCTCGACGCCTTGGTGGCTCAAACCAAGCCCACCCTCGAGGGGCTCGTGCTGATGACGCCGTATTTCATCGAGGCCAACGTGGCCGACACCATGAGGGCGCGTATGGACGAGTACGGCCAGGTCGTTCGTCAACTCGCGGCCAAGCACGGCGCGCTGTTTGTCGACACGCAGGCCGAGTTTGACCGACTTTTGGCCCACATGCACTCGGCCGCGATTGCCTGGGACCGGGTGCATCCCAACCGTATCGGGCACACGCTGCTGGCGCAGGCGTTTCTGGACGCCATCGAGGCCTAGGTGTCGTCGGCTGTTGGCTCACCCCGCAACCGTCTGACCTTCCTGGTGCAGGGAGAGCTGTTTGGGTGTCTGGTTTTGCCCGTGACGGTGTTCAGCCTGGCCACCGCCTTCGACACCCTGCCAGGCCCGCTGGCGTGGTTTTCGCTGGCCGTTGTTGGCTTCCTGCTGCTTCAAGGGGCAGCGTTTGGCCTTCTCAAGCTCAAGGACCTGGGCGACCACGGGCGCCGGATGGCGGCCGCGGTGGCTTGGTTCCGCCGTGCTAAGTGGCTCAACCTGGCGCTGCTGGGGCTCCTGGGCGGGCTGGTGGCGGCAAGGGGCCTCCAGCCAACCGGCCAGGATTTTGACTTCTGGACGGGGCTTGTGCTGGCCACGCTGGCGGCCTTGGAGCAGGTCAACTACTACCACTGGCAACTGATGCACGACACGCCGCAGGAGTGGCGGGACCTGCTGCGCCGCAAGCGGCTCAAGCGGGGCCTTCTGGCGCGCGAGCTGGGTCGCCCGCGTGTCAGGTGAGTTTGGCCTGCGACTCGACCCAGCTTCCCCCCAGTTCCCGGGAACGGGCGTCGGGCTGGCAGGTGCCGGCGAACAAGGTGAGCGTGCCCGGAAGAAACTGGCGCCGGCCGTCTTCGAGCACGCATTCCAGCTGGCGCGGCCCGAGTTCAAAGGTCAGCCCGCGGGTCTCGCCTGCTGCCAGTTCGACGCGCTCAAAGCCCGCCAGCTCGCGCAGGGAGGTTCGCGTGGCCGTCGCCTTGGTCAGGTAGAGCTGGATGACATCGGCGCTGCCGTGAGCGTGCAGATTCGCCACAGTCACCTTCACCCGGAGCATTTGGCCGGCCACCACACTGGTGCCGGTTCCTTGTCCATCAACTTCGAGGCCGGTCACCTGCAGCGAACGGTAGTTCAGGACGAAACCGAAGGGGAACAATGGCTTGGCCGTGGCGTAGCGGTAGGTCCGCCGGGCCATCGAGTAGTCCTCAAAGGGCGGCAAGTCCTCGAGTTTCCAAGGCAACGTGACCGGCAGCTTGCCCGAAAAGTCGCGCTTGCCAAACAGCAGGTCGGCCACCGCCCGCCCACCCTGTTCGCCGGGGTACCACGTGTAAACGATGGCAGCGGCCTTTTCGACGTAAGGGCTCAGATCGACGGCTGAACCGGCGCTCACCAAGAGCACCACGGGTTTGCCCGTACTTAGCAGCTTCATCAGGAACTGGTGCTGACCCGCCGGTAGCGCCAGCGAGGTGCGGTCGCCAAAGTCGGGGGCAGCGATGGCGTCACCCTCCTCGCCTTCGAGCAGAATGTTCAGGCCCATGCATGCGACGGTGACGTCGAAGCCCTTAGCTTCAAAGGCGGCCCAGTCGGCAGGGATTTTGTTCAGCTCGGCCAGCAGAGCGCCGTGACGGAACTCCACCTTGACGTCGAGACCGGCGGCATCGACCAGCCCTTCTCCAAGCGTGATCAGGCGGGGGCTGAGCCCGTGATAGTTGCCTAACAGCGCCTCGGGGGCCAGCACGTTGGGATCTGTCAGGTAGAGGCTGCGGATTTTGGTGTTGTCGAGGGGTAACAGCCCGTCGTTCTTGAGGAGAACCGTCGAGCGCACCGCGGCTTCGTAGGTCAGCTCCAAGTGCTCGGGGCTGCGGATCAACGACGAGTCGAGCCCGGAATAGGGCACCCGGGCCGGTGGGTCAAACTCGCCGAGCCGGAAGCGGGTGCTCAGCAAGCGGCGTAGGCTGGTATTGAGGGTGTCCACCTCGACCAGGCCCAGCCGCACGGCGTCCTCGAGCATGTGGTACAGCTCGCCGCAGTTGAGATCGCAGCCCCGGTTGACGGCCAACGCCGCCGACTCGACGGGTCCGGTGGTGACCTTGTGGTGCAGATGAAAGTCCTGGATGGCCCAGCAGTCGCTCACCACGTGCCCTTGGAACCCCCAGTCGCCACGCAAAGTCTTCTGCAGCAGGAACTCACTGCCGCAGCACGGTTCGCCATTGGTGCGGTTGTAGGCGCCCATGACGCTCTCGACCCCCGTCTCGACCAGGTGGCGGAAGGCAGGGAGGTAGGTGTCTTCCAGGTCGTAGGGCGAGACCACGGCGTCGAAGCTGTGACGGAGCTTCTCGGGCCCCGAGTGGACGGCAAAGTGTTTGGCGCAGGCGGCGGTCTTGAGATAGTGCGGGTCGTCTCCCTGCAGTCCCCGCACAAACTGCTCGCCGATGCGCGAGGTGAGGTACGGGTCTTCACCATAGGTTTCTTGCCCCCGGCCCCAGCGCGGGTCGCGGAAAATGTTGATGTTGGGGGTCCAGAACGTCAGGCCCACGTAGCGGCCCGTGGTTCCCTTGGCGAGGAACAGCTGATGCTTGGCGCGCGCCTCGTCGCTGATGGCCCCAGCCACCCGAAGGATCAGCGCCTTGTCGAAGGTGGCGGCCAAGCCGATGGCCTGCGGGAAGATGGTCGCGACCCCGGCCCGGGCAACGCCGTGGAGGGCTTCGTTCCACCAACTGTGCGCGCCAACGCCCAGACGCTCAATGGCGGGCGCCTCATGGAGCATCTGGCTCACTTTCTCGCTGAGCGTCAGGCGGCCGAGCAGGTCTTCGATTCGGTCGGCCAAGGGGAGATCGGGATTGCGGAAGAGTTCGTCCATGAGGCTTTCTTCACCCGAAACCTAACTTCTGACCAGTGTGTAATGTCGGCTGGCCTGGTAGCTCTCGAAACTGCCGTTAGGCTGGTGCGTCCTCCACTGTGCGCGTCGCCGAGGGCGCTCAGGCGGGCGTTGACGTCGAACAGGAAGTCGGCACCGGGGGCCAGCCCGATTGAGGCCAAGGGCAGAGTCACTTCAAAGTTCCAGCCGTTGGGCCCGATCTTTTGGTTGGCCTTGGCACCGGCGACCGCCGCCAGCAGCCGGTCCTTGAGCAGCGGAGCCTTCTGACCAGGCCGAGGCACCAAGAACAGCTGGATGATGTGTCCCCCACCCACTCGGTCGAAGAAAAGTTCGACGCAGGAACCGACCCAAGGCGCTGTTTCGGCGGCGTCGTTGACCGGGTTGGAGTCGTGCACTCTGCCGCGCAGAGCGAGGTCTGTCTCCTCCCGCTGCAAGGTGCCACGGATCGCGGGGTTTCCGGCCAAGTCCAGGTCAGAGCGCACAGCTGTGCCGCGCGCCAGGGAGAGTTCCTGGCGTGGGTACAGTTTGACGCTTCGGCACAGCACGGGCGTGGCGCCCGTGGAGGTAAGCACGTATTCCTGCGGGCCGCTCCAGTCGTGGGCGTTGGTCACCACGACCTCCAAGAGGTTCTCTTCGCCCTTGGCACGCCTCACCACCGAGGGAGCCTTCACCTCGGCCACGACTTGGGCCAAGCTGGCCAGCGAACGCCCCGTTCCAGGCTTGACGGCGTGGTGAATGAAGTACGGCAAGTATTCCGATTGGTGTTCGCTCGACTCCGTGACGAAGTAACCGGTGCGGCGCATCATCTCGAAGCGCACCTTTTCGGAGGGGAACGACGGGTCGTCGAGCAAGTTGAACAGCAGCGGGGAGGCGTCCTGCCCCCGGTAGTCGAACTTGAGGAAGAACGCCATGTGGTTGACCCCGGCCACGACGTAGCTGATGTCTTCATACGGAAGGCCGAGGAAACCGGCCAGCTGCGCGCTGGTGCCTTGCACCGAGTGGCAAAGCCCCACCAAGGGCACCCCGACGGCTCTGTCGGCCGCCAATTGGCAGGAAAGGCGCTCTGACGCCCTCTATTCGTGGGACTGTACGCCTCACAGCTCGGCTCCGTTGCGTTACGAACCAGAGCACGCTTTTGTGATTGTCCAATGGACCCACTCGGGGCAAGGGGTCCTTGAAGTCGCCAGTCAGAGTCGGCCGGTGGCGGCTGGTCAGGCGTTCGTGGTTCTGGTGCCGGAGCCGCTGAAGTATTCGTACCCGGCAGCTGCCTCAGAACCGTGGCTGACTACGTCGAGCGCCACTTCCGCGAGCCGCTGACCGTGACCCAGCTCGCCGACCGGGCGGGACTGAGCCGAGAGCACTTTACGCGGGAGTTTCAGCGGCACACCGCACAACCGCCAGGACGTTTCCTGCGCGAGAGACGGGCGGACAGCGCCGCCAAGCTGCTGGTGCAGACCAGTTGGTCGAGGCCTTCTGCAGCGAACGGGGTGTCACCCCGACGGCGTTCCGTCGGTCGTCGACGGGCGCCTGAGCCCTCCTCAGGGCAGAAGTCCGCCACCCTTGATTTGTAGCGAATCTTTGAACTTCTTGTCTTCCTGAAGGATGTGACCTATCGTCCATTCCTTGAGAAAGGTGACCAACTCGTCGGTCAAATCGGTCCGACCTTGCTTGTACTGCTCGGCAAACTGGAGGATCTTGCGGATGAACTTGCCGTGCAGGGTACGGTGTTCGGCCAGACCCGGCCAGGCGTGGCGCGACATCAACTCTTCTTCAAACGAAAAGTGAAACTGGGAATAGTAGAAAAGTTTGCGGATCACGGGGGGCAGGAACATTTTTCGGCGCCCGGGTGAGGCCAGCACCAAATCGTTGGCCTGTTGCAAAATGCCGATCAGTTCCCGGTGCTGATCGTCGATGCCGCCGAGTTCGAGCGACAGGTTCTTGTCGGTCCACGCCGACACGACGCTGGTGTCGTGGGGCTCCCGAGCTTCTTCCCACAGCACGCCGTCAGCGGTGAGCGCCTGGGCCCAGTGCCGGTCGTCGCCCATGATGTGGTTCAGAATCCACTCCACCAGCGAGTCAAGGACCCCCGAAAGGTCGGGGTGCGGCGAGTCGCGGGTATCGAGCAGATGCACCTTCACCTGAGCCGTGAACGCGCGGTGAATCTCGCGGTGACCGGGCACTTCCGGGTAGCTCTTGGACCGCAACAGCTGTTCCTCGTCGTTGAAGTGGTAGTGGCAGTAGGCGTACAGGCGCTTGAGACCTGCGATCATCCGAGCCTTACGGTCCGGAGAATCCGGCATGTCCTGAGCCTGCCACAACTGGTTCGTGATGACGAACAGTTGCTGATGCTGGCGGTCCACCTCGGGCACACCGACAGCGTGCTTCTCGTCTTTCCACTGCACAACCATGGCAACCTCCAACTTTAGCCTAAGGGGCGTCCGGGGCCAGGTCAAGTTTGATCTGCCTGGCCCCACCGCGCACCACGCACGGCGAGGTCCATTCACGGCCGGTCGAACACGAACACGTACAAAGTCTGCTGGTCGGCAGAATGGCGGCTCGGGCCGGGGACTGGCGTTGAGCAACAGGTTGTCGCCCTTGCCGGCGGTTGCAACTGGGAAGTCGTTTACATTGAAACCACCTTGAGCAGGGGTAACTGGCGGGATACTTGCGCACCCGCCCCGGCCAGGAGGGCTTCGGCGGCGGTTTCGCCCATGCTCCGGAAGTCCTGGTAAAGGACCCGAACGTTCTGAAATGGCCACACCGGACCGGTCCACGCGTCGAAAACGACGGCAGAGGAAGGCGAGGAACTCTGCGGGGCCCAATCCAACGCGCCCTGCTGGCCTGTCGTAAAAAGGGCTCCTACCCCGGCCGGCCGTGTGGTCCGAGTCGCCGAGCCAGGCAAGCCCACGAGAACGGGAATCCCCAGCCGCGAGGCTGCTTCTCTCAGGCCACGGGAGCGCTCGGCCTCCACGGTGTTCAGCTCGGGGACAAACCCATCGAGCACCCAACTCAGAGGCCCCAGCAAACGCAGGGCATCCGCCACGGCACCGGCGTTGTCGGTGGTCATCAGGGGCGCGTCGACACCGGGAACATGGCGGTCCAGAAACACGAGGGGAACTCCGGCCCCCAGCACGCGGGCTTCCGGACTGTTGCCACTCCCCCGGTGGGGAATCACGATAGCACCGTCGGCTGTCCCCGAACTCAAGCGGGCCAAGAGGCGCGCGTACACGCCGGCATCGTTATGGTGCTGGGCCACGAGCAAGTCGTAGCCCCGCTCAAGCAGGTATTTGGACGCCCACGAGGCCGGTTCGCGCTCCACCGGAGTGTCCATCGTAGGCAACAGGAACCAATAGGTCCTCGACCGGCCTTCGGCCAAGGCCCGCGCTCCGGCGTGAGGCTGGTAGCCCAACCGCAGCGCCTCGGCCTTCACGCGAACCCGGGTGTTCGGATGCACCGTTGCGTCGTCGCGCAGGGCCCGCGACACGGTCGAGCTATCGAGTCCCAGCGAAGTAGCCAGGTCGACCAGCTTGACGCCCATGACTAACTCCCGAACCGGATCTTGAAGGTCCGGATCTCGAACGGCTTCAGGGAGAACCGAACCCCGTCCCCGGCGGGTTCCGACGGGCCGTCGTTCCACTCCAGCAGGTCGGTGGTGCAGACGTTCGCGCCGGGAATGGCCACGTGCAGCACACCCCGAGCTCCCAGCCCGAGATTTTCAACCGCGCGCACGATCCAGGACTCGTCCTTTTCGGCCTTCTTGAGGGCCTCCAACGAGAAGCCTTCGCCTTCGACCGTCACAGGGAGGCGAACGGGCGCCGACAGGCCAGCCAGAAGCAACGGCGGCCGATTGAGGCAGGCGGCAGCCTCGATCACCCCGGCCTCGGTGAGGTCACCCTCGTGCGGCAGCAGCGCGTAGGTAAACCGGTGGTGGCCTGCATCCGCGTCGGGGTCAGGACTCAGCGGAGAACGCAACAGGCTCAAGCCGAGCACATTGTCTTGCACCGAATGGCCATACTTGCTGTCGTTGAGCAGAGCCACACCGAAGCGGGCATCGCCCACATCGACCCAGCGGTGGGCGCACACCTCGAACTTGGCGAAGTCCCACTCGGTGTTGCGGTGGGTGGGGCGCGCGGCGTGGCCATAGGCAATCTCGCACCTCGCCTCGGTGGCCAGCCCTCCCAACGGGAAGGCAGTGCGCAGCAGTCGGCGGGTTTCGTTCCAGTCGATTTCGGTGTCGAAGGTGAGGAGTTTCGACCCGGGAGCCAGCCAAGCCGTCTGAGTCAGGCGAGACTGGCCGATTTCGAGCTCGAAGCGCAGACCCTGGCGAACCTCTCCCCCGAGCCTTTGGGCCCGGCCCACGCTTCGGGCGTTTTCCAGAAACTGGGCGGGGTAGTAGTAGTCGATGTCCCACGCTTCGAAGTTGTGCGGCGTGTCCTCGTAGAGCGAAAGCAGGTTTCCGGCCCTTCCGGGGGCCAAAAGCGAGCGCGAAGCCGCTTTATCCCACGCTTCGACCAACTGGGCCGCCGAGTCGAACCGGTAGCGGACCAGCGGGTTTTCGAGCACCAGCTCGCCCGCCTCCAGCGGAGCCAGGGCCGGTTTGGAGGTCACAGGCTTGGGATCCAACACGAGCGAACCCAGCGCCGGCACCGTCACCCACGCAACCGTTTTGCCGTCTTCCTGCTGGGTGAGCTCGCGGCCGGCAAACCCGGCAGGCAACTCCACCGCCCCCACCCAAGGGGTGTTCAGGCAGTTGAACAGCGTCACGGAAGTCTGCCCCCCCGCAGGCACCGTCGCGGCCGGAGACTTTCCGCCGAGAAGTCCGATCGCCTTGAGCTTCAGCCCGTCCAGCAGTGCAAACGCACCAGCGTAGGCCCTGTCGGCGTCTTCGTACACGAGGTGAATGCTCGAACCCGGCAGGATGTCGTGAAACTGGTGCAGCAGCAGCGTTTTGACCACCGCGTCGAGCTCGGCCCGAGGGTAGGCCGACAGCGGGAGCGCCGTCCACAGCGCCTCGACGGCCCGTATTTCCTGCTCCAGCCGGCGGTTGTTGCGCTTGGTGTTGGCTTGGGTGGTAAAAGTGCCCCGGTGGTATTCGAGGTACAGTTCGCCGACCCAGACCTCGAGTTCGCTGGCGTGGGCGTTCAGTCTCGCCAGGAGCTCGTCGGCCCGCCCAAAGCTCGCCCGGGGCAACCCTTCGGTATTGCCAGAGCGGAGAATGGACTCCAGAAACTCCTCCTTGGGACCGCCGCCGCCATCGCCAACCCCCACCAGGGTGATGAACTCGTCCAAGAACCCTTTTTCGTGGAAGGTTTTGACGGCCGAGGTGAGCCCGGCAGGGTTGCCCAGGCTGTTGTAAGTGTACTCGGGCGGAAAATGGGTCAGCACCTCGCTGCCGTCGATGCCCCGCCAACGGAAGGTGTCGTGGGGAAACGCGTTGAACTTCGACCACGAGAGTTTCTGCGTCAGGAACACCTCGATGCCCGCTTGGCGCAGAATCTGAGGCATCGAGCCCGCGTAGCCAAACACGTCGGGAATCCAGCAGTTCTTGACGTCGAAGCCGAAGGTATCGCGGAAGTAGTTCTTGCCGTGCAAAAACTGCCTGACCAGCGACTCACCGGAAGGCAGGTTGCAGTCGGCCTCGATCCACATGCCACCCTGCAGCTCCCAGCGACCGTCGGCGACCGCCTTTTGGATGCCGGCGAACAGGTCCGGATACGTTTCTTGCATCCACGCGTGATGCTGGGGCGCGGAGGCCCCGAACACGTAGCCGGGGTACTGCCCTAGCAGCTTGAGCTGGCTGGCGTAGGTGCGCGCGGTCTTGCGCCGCGTTTCGGCCAGAGGCCACAACCAAGCGGTGTCGATGTGGGCGTGGCCTACCACCGTGGTGGCCAGCGACGACGCGGTGGCCGGTTTGGCCAGCTCGTCGGCAAGAACCGACCGGCAGGCAGCGATGTTCTTCCGGTCGTCCCGGTAGAGCGTGGTGACGGTGAACAGCGCCCTCAGAACGCGTACCGCCCGAACGCTGGAAGGGTCGAGGGTTTCCCAAAGTTCGATCAGGAACTTCAGGTCGAGCACCAACTGCCACAACTCGGCGTCGAACCGAGCCAGGCGCAGCACGCGGATCCTGGCCTCGAAGGTGCCGTGGCGGTTGGGATCCTCGCGCCGTGCCGGGGCTTTGGCCCCGTGGAGGCCGAAAAGCCCGTTGGCGACCGTTTCGACAAACAGTTCGACCGCTTCGCCCCCTTGGGCTTCGGGCAACAGGCGGAACTGGTCGCGGCTGAAGTCCTCGGCAAACACCGAACCGTTGGTGACGCCTCCGAGGGCCTGACCGGCCCGGTTGTACACCAACCCCTCGCCACCGAAGTCGAGGTTGGCGACGACGGGCCAGCCCTTCCACGACACAGGCACGGTGCCAGTCAGCAGAAAGTAGCCGGACTCCCAGGTTCGTCCCCACACCTCGCCCTCAGAAACGGCG
This sequence comes from Spirochaetales bacterium, assembly GCA_037142615.1. GTDB lineage: Bacteria > Spirochaetota > Spirochaetia > JABEVK01 > JABEVK01 > JAIFLN01. The sequence continues at coordinate 54,067 of JBAXAI010000015.1, forward strand.
CGGCGTTCCAAGTCAAACGACTGGCCCAGCGGCACCGGCGCGGAACGCAGGGCATACCGGGCTTCCAGAGCAGCCGTCTCGGCCAGAACCTGCGGTGCCAACTCGTCGATGAAGTTCTTGATGCGCCGGTACTCGACCGCCATGCGGCCCTTGATGCTCCAATCGTTGAACATGCTTCCTCCCGCGCCAAAATCCAAGCGCTTGGATCTGGTTATACACCCAGAAAGTGAGGAATGCAAGCGCTTGGATTCAGCCTTCTGAGTTTTGGCGGAGCCAGTCCAGTGTCTGGGAAAACGCCTCGTCGCGCGTCACGCGGGGTCGGTAGCCGAAAGCTTGCTCGGCTCCGTGGGTCACAAACCAAAAGTCTCGGCAGGTTGAACGCACCACGTAGCGGGTCAGCAACGGCGCGGCGCCCCCAAACCAGCGGGCCAGCCCCTCCATCACCACGGCCAAAGCGTACGCCAGCCCGGCAGGGAGCCTGCGACTCGGCACAGGCAGGTCCAGCGCCGTCAGAAACGGGGTGAAGAACTCGTAGAAGTTGCCGGGTTCGTGATCGGTGACGAAGAAGGCTCGGCCGCTGACCGCTGACCCGGGCAAGAGGCTCTCGGCGGACTGCAAGTGCGCCTGAACCAGATTGGTGATGTACACGTGGTTGAAGCGGGCCTGACCATCGCCCAGGTACATCATCTGCCCGCCGCGCACGGCCTTGAGAATGGGGGGAAAGCGGTGCCGGTCGCCAGGGCCGTAGATTCCCGCCGCTCGCAGGGCACAAGTTTGAAGGCCCGAGGCGGTGCTGGCCGCCAGGACTTCGGCTTCTGCCAAAGCCTTGGTGTGCCCGTAGTCGTCCAGGTGCCGGGTTGGAATCGGCAGGCTTTCATCGCCCCCAGCGATGTCGTGGCCGTCGAACACCACGTCGATCGAGCTGGTGTAGACCAAACGGGCCACCCCCTGAGCCTGGCAAGCCTCGATCACGTTGCGGTTGCCCAGCACGTTGATGGCGTACAGGCGCTCGCGGCTTCGAGGCCCCCAATCGACCAAGGCCGCCGTCTGGAACACCGTGTCGATGCCCTCGCACGCGGCTCGCACCTGCTCGGCGTTCCTCAAGTCACCCGCCAGCGACCGGACGCCCGGCTCGCCGCCGGGAGTCAGATCAAAGCTGGTGAGCGCGGAGTACCCGGCCTCAAGCAACCCACGCAGCAGCGCGGCTCCCAAAAAGCCGTTGCCGCCGATGACAAGAATCCTTTCCATCGTGAGAGTATACTACGGTATGCGCGCCACCGTTGTCCTTGCCCACCCGTACGCCGAAAGCTTCAACCACGCCCTGTTCCACCGGGCCGTGCAAACTCTGCAGGCCCTGGATGCCGAGGTCTTTGCGCACGATCTGTACGCCGAAAAGTTCGACCCCGTGCTGACGGTTGCCGAATTGGGCAAGGAACCTTCCACAGACCCGCTGGTGCGCCAATACACCGCCGAACTGATGGCCAGTGACGTTCTGGTTTTTGTGCACCCCAACTGGTGGGGCCGCCCTCCGGCGCTTTTGGCAGGCTACATCGACCGGATCATTCGGCCGCCGCACGCCTACGAAGTCAGCGAAGGAAAGCTGGGCGGCAAGCTCGGGGTGGTTTTCAACACCGGCAACACGCCGGCCGAGCGCGAGAACGATTACTTTGGCGATCCGCTCGAAGCCTTGTGGAAGCGTTGCCTCTTCGGCTTCTGCGGCATCGAAGACACGCGCCGAGTGCTGTTCCGTGTCGTTTCTGACAGCACGCCAGCCATCCGTCGGACGTGGCTCGACGAGGCGGAAAGCACGCTTCGGGAGGTTGTAACCCACTTCCCGAAGCGCCCTTAGCCCCGGCTACTCGGTTTCTTCGGCAAACACCAGCAGTCCGCCGATGTCGTGCTCGACGCCGAGCTCATCGAGCTGCTGCGACAACTGGCCGCGGTGGTGCACGGTGTGGTTCTGATACTGGGTCACCAAGTCTCCCACCGACAGCAGGTAGCTCTTGCCGTTGCGCATGGTCCTCTTGGTCTTCGGGGCCCGCAGATCGGCTTCGGTGACACTTTGGACAAACTTCAGCCATTCCTTGTCGAGTGCGACGGCCACCTCTCCCACTTCGGCGGCGGTTGTCGCTTTCAATTCGTAGGCTTCTTCGGTCAGGGGGCTGACCAGGTACTTGCCCTCGGTGTTCTTGCGGATCAGGGCCTGATAGAACCGGTAGGTCTGCACGTAGTGCACGTGCAAGGCCGCCAGGGTCTTGAAGTAGCCTGGCCTCTCGGCGGTGTACACCTCGGTCGTCAACCCCGCGAGCAAGCTCTGCATCTTCTCGTCGGTGGCCAGGTTGTAGCGGGCCCAAAGCGTGAGGGCTTCGTTCATAGAAGGGGCCTGAGCAGGTCTTCGAGCTTGACGAGGTCGGCGGCAAACGCCCGGATGCCCTGCGACAGTTTTTCGGTGGCCATGGCGTCTTCGTTGAGCAGCCAGCGGAAGGTCTTCTCGTCGTGCGCGATTTTGGTCACTTTGGCACCCTTGGCGCCTTCGGGCGTGAGCTTGGTCACCAGCTTGGCCTCGGTGGCGGCCAGTTCCTTGAGCAGGTCCGGAGCGATGGTCAACAGTTCACAGCCGGCCAATTCGACGATCTCGCCGATGTTGCGGAAGCTGGCGCCCATGATCTGCGTCTTGTAGCCGAACTTCTGATAGTAGTTGTAGATCTGCGTGACGCTGAGAACGCCGGGATCCTCGGTGGCGGGGATGGAATCGACCTTGCGGGCGGCCTTGTGCCAGTCCAGAATCCGGCCGACAAAGGGCGAAATGAGGCGGATGCCCCCTTCGGCGCACGCCACGGCCTGAACCAAGCTGAACAGCAGCGTCAGGTTGCAGTGAATGCCTTCTTTTTCGAGCACCTTGGCGGCCTCGATGCCTTCCCAGGTGCTGGCGAGCTTGATCAGCACGCGTTCCTTGGGAATCCCGGCCGCTTCGTAGAGCTTGATGATCGAGCGACCCCGGTCGATCGAGGCTTGCGTATCGAACGACAGACGGGCGTCCACTTCGGTGCTCACGCGCCCGGGAACAATCTTGAGAATCTCCAGGCCGAAGGCGACCGAAGTCTCATCGATGGCGTGGGCCATCACCTGGTCTGGGGTTCCACCCTTGGCCTTGGCGGTTTTGGCGGCTTTTTCCACGAGGGCCCGGTAGTCGGGCTGGCTGGCAGCTTTCAGAATCAAGGATGGGTTGGTGGTGCCGTCCATAGGTGTGTAGGCCTTGATACTCTGGAAGTCACCCGTGTCGGCGACCACCTTGGTCACGCTCTTCAGTTGGTCCAAAAGGTTCATGAAATCCTCCGGACTTCAATGTAAGCCCGCGTTGACCTGCTGGCAAGGCGCAACGTAGGCTGGCGCATGCAGCAACCGTTATTGGTGGCAGGGGCCGGTCTGGCGGGAACCCTGCTGGCGCTCGACCAGCATCAGCGCGGACACCCGATCGAGGTGTGGGACGACGCCTCGGGGGCGGGCTGCAGCCGGGTCGCGGCGGGGTTGTTCAATCCGTTGTTGGGCCCACGGATGTCGGCCGACCCGGGCGGCTGGGACCTTCTGGAACCAGCCTACCGCCGCTGGGAAGAGCTTCTGGGGACCAAGTTCTTTCATCCGCTGACGATCAAGCGCCCGTGGGTCGGAAGCAAGGTCACGGCGGCGCACTTTCCGCGCTCCGGGCTAGGTTGGAGCGCGGCAGCGACCGACGAGGGCGTCTGCATCGAGGGGGGTGGCTGGGTGAACATCCCGGTCTTGCTCGACGCCGCCCGGACTTTCTTTCGGCAGCAGGGCCTGTTGAGGGAGCAAAGGCTCACCACAGGCGAGGCAATCGGGCGTCGGGTCGTCTGGTGCGGGGGGCTCGACGATTTCACCTCCGGGGTCTGGGGCCTTGACCCCATGGTCGAGGGCCGCTGGCAGGGCATACGCGGCGATGTTTTGACGGTCGAGGCCCCCGAATGCCACCAAAGTTGGATCTCGATCGGGTCACGGTTTCTGTTGCCCCTCGGTGGGGGTCGTTTCCGCTGGGGTGCCACGCACGAGATCGACGTGGTGACCCGCGAGGAAAAGCCCCCAATGCGCGAAAGGCTGGTCGCGGAACTGTGCCTCGTGCCCGGAATCGGTGAGTTCCGGGTGGTCGACCACCAATGGGGAATCCGCCCGGCGTCGAGGTCACGGAAACCGCTGATCGGGCGTCACAGCCAGCATCGGGATTGGTTCTTGTTCAATGGGTTTGCGGGCAAGGGGGTCAGCACGATCCCCCGCTACCTGGGGTCTACTGACCCGTTGATTTGGGTCTACTGACCCGCAGACTTGGGTCTATTGACCCGTTGGTTTGGCCATGAGCGCTTCGACCTGCTGCTTGCCACGGACAGCATCGGCCAACCCGGGGTTTTGGCGAAGCGCCTCTCCAAAGGCCTTGAGCGACGAGGGGTAGTCCTTGGCGAGCATGCGGGCGTAACCCAGGCGGCTCCACCAGGCGGGAATCTGCGGGTTATGGTACACGGCGGTAGTCAGGGCGATGTCGGCCCGGTTGTACTGGCCCAACTGCAGGTAGATCTCGCCCATCAGGTTGTACACCCGCTCGATGCGGTCGCCGGTCGGCGCGAGAACTGCGTACTGTTCAAACTGCTTGAGCGCCTCGAGCGACTTGCCCAGATAGAACAGCGACTCGCCGAGCACTTCAATGATGCGGAAGTCGAAGGCGTTGAGTTTTTGAGCCTGGAGCGCGGTGTTGACCGCTTCTTGATACTTTTCGAGCTTCTGCAACGACCAACACCACACCACGTACGAATCCATGTTGGACGGATTCTGCTTGAGTTCGGCTTGTGTGATGGTGATGGCCTCGTCGAACTTACCGGCCTTGTAGGACTCCAGGGCATCCTTGGTCTGAGCAAAGAGCCCGACGCCTGTCAGGAGCAACAGAAGAGCGAGGAATCGAGACATTAAGAGTTCCCTTCTTGAAGCATGGTGCAAAGTCCGTTCAGGCGGGCGCCGGCTTCCATCACCACTTCGGGAGCCGTGATATCACCCTTGACGCGGGCCGTCGACGACAATTCGATTTTGTGGGTGGCGATGATGTTGCCCACCACCGTTCCTCGGGCATCGACGTAGCGGGCCTTGACCGATGCCTCGACGCGGGCGCCGACGCCAATCAAAAAGTCGCTGGTGGCATTGATGGAACCCCTGACGCTGCCGTTGAGCTTCAGCGGCTTGGAAAACTCCATTTCGCCCTCGAAGTCGAAATCGTCCCCGAGAGTGGTGTCGAGTTCGCGCTCATCGATTCCCCGGTGATGGATTTCGGACATGGCGCTATCCTACCTTCCGCCCCCGGTGGTGTCAAGGCGCTCCAAAGTACGCTCCAGCGAGAGTTTGAGGTCCTCTCGCATCGCTGAGGTGTACGGGTTGGAGTGCTGCATGTCGAGGAACAGCTGGAAGGGGTCGTTGCAGGTCTGCTGAATCAGATCGAGCAGCCTTTTGTAGCCTTGGGTAGCGATGGCATGGTCTTTCAGCCCCATGTCGGAAAGCACGCGGCCGATGAGGTGGGTGACGCCCTGGGTGTAGGCCGCCGCCTGATCGTGCTCGTCGGGCGTGAGCTCGAGCACCCGCATGCCCTGGGCGGCAAAATGGGCCTTCCACCACGCCAGCTCGGCCTCGGCGCCGCGCAGGTTGTGCAACACCAAGGGTAGCCCTTCCACGCCGCCGCGGGCGGAATCGGGGCCAAACATCGGGTGCGTCGCCAGCAGCTTGGCGTGAGCCGGCAGCAGCTCGAGCATCTGGCGCGAAGGTTGGAGCTTCACCGAGCAGGTGTCGGCGATCACCTGGCCGGGCCGCACGTAGGGGGCGATTTCGCGCAGCACCTCGGGAAGCGCCGAGATGGCCGGGCAAAGCCACACCACATCGGCCTCGAAGAGTTCGGCAAGACCCACGAGGCGCACCCGGTCACCGGCCTCGCGGCCTGCAGTTCTGGACCAAGCGGTGACCTTCAGTTGGCGGGAAAGGTGGTGGGCCCAAAACGAGCCGAAACGGCCCAACCCCAAGACGGCAACGTGCATAGCGGCCATTCTAGCGCCCGGAGTCGAGCATGCCAACTCCCCAGGCCTCAAGCCGGGTGCGGTGAAACGCCAGGCGCCCCTCCCAACCGGGAACCCCACCCCGTACCGGACGCCACGCCATTTCGGCAAATAATGCGAGCCGGGGGAAGAGCTTGCGGTCAACTTTTCCTGCGGTGACCCTTTCGGTAAACAGCGTGGCTTCGAGCCCGACGATGCGGGCTTTTTGGGCTGGAGTGGCCCCAGCGGGAGCGAGGGGGTTGGCCGCCACCGCTTCGAGCGGCACCAGGGGCATCCACGCCACCCGGTCCGAGTCCCAACCGAACTCCGGATAGTCGAAGTAGGAGTTCCACTTCCATGAGTTGATCACCGAATAGCCGGCCTTGAGCGCGGCCAGGCCCCGGGCCGGGTCGTCCCACCATTGCACCAGAGTTCCTACGGGCGGCTTGCCCGTGACGGTTTCGTCCCACCCGATAGGAATCTTCCCTAAGGTCAACGTCTGTTTGGCCAGGTCGTTCCAGAACGCGGCCAGGGCCGCTTCCGCCGTGGTGGCCTTCACCGTCTTCATCCACGCCAGCGACTGGGCGTTGCTCATCCAGGGCGTGCGGAAGACTTCGTCACCGCCCCAGTGGATCCAAGGGCCCGGGAACAGATCGACCAGAGTTCGTAACACGTCGGTGGTGAACTTGCGCACCTCCGGGCGGCCGATGCTGAGCACGCCATCGGCCACGTTCCAGTTGAGGGGCACCTCGCGGGGCTTTCCGGTGGCCGACAGTTCCGGGTACGCCGCCAACACCGCCGAAGCGTGGCCAGGAACGTCCACCTCGGGGATAATGGTGATCTGCCGCAAACGGGCAAACTCTACCAAGGACCGGACTTCGCTGGTGGTGTAGTAGCCTCCCGTGACTTGGCCGTCGACCTCGGTGCGCCAGGCACCCACTTTGGTCAGCGCCGGCCAGCCGGGCACTTCCAGCCTCCAGCCCTGGTCGTCGGTGAGGTGCCAGTGGAACCGGTTGAGTTTGTGGAGGGCCATCAGCTCGAGGATTTCCTCCAGTTGGGCGATCGGCAGAAAGTGGCGGCTGGAATCGATCATCAGACCCCGCCAGGAGGCCGCCGGATAGTCCGAGAGCGTGCCACAGGCCAGGGTGGGCGGAGCACCCCATTCAGCGACAGGCGGCAACAACTGCTGCAAGGTGACCAGACCGTAGAAGAAGCCTTCGGGACTGTCGGCAACCAGCACGATGCCATCAGGCCTGACGGTCAATTCGTACCCCTCGCGAACCAAGGGCCCCAAGCGGGTCGTGTCGGAGAACCTGAACTCCAGCAAGGGACCAGGCAAGGAGTCCGTGGCCACGTGCCAATCGATTCCGGCCTGGTCGGTCACCGCCGTGATCCGGCTGGCGAGATCACCTTTCCACGGTTCGGGAACGTTGCCCCAAACCACGCCCAGCCGGGTGGGTAGCTCCAGCACCCCCGGCTCGGTCAGGATGGCCCGGGGACGCGGAATCAAGTTCGCCTGACGCAATTCGGCGGTTTGGGACCACGCCGGAGCCAGGCTGAACAGCGCGAGCAGCAGTCCGAGCATCCGGCCCGGTGTTCGTTTGGGTTGAGATGTGTTAAGATGAACGCCTGCAAGGAGCATCTTCATGACCTTTACCGAACGGATGAGAGCCCAAGCCAAAGCTCTCCAAAAACGCCTTGTCCTACCCGAAGGGACCGAACCCCGCACCATCCCCGCCGCCCGCCAACTGGTCGACCTGGGACTGGTGCGCGAAGTGACCCTTCTGGGCTCCCGCGCCGCCATCGAAGCCAAAGCCAAGGAGTTGGGCACAAGCCTGCAAGGCATCACCATCGTCGACCCGGCCTCCAGTCCCCTGCTGGGTGCGTATGCAGAAGAATACCACGAATTGCGAAAAGCCAAAGGGCTGAGCCTCGAAGATGCGCGCGCCAAAGTTCAGGATCCCTTGTTTTGGGGCTCCATGATGGTGCGCAGAGCCGACGCCGACGCCATGGTGGCGGGGGCCGACAACAGCACCGCCAACGTCCTGACCGCCGCTTTCCAGATCATCAAGACGGCTCCCGGGGTCAAGTCGGCGTCCAGCTGCTTCGTCATGGAGCTTGCCGACAAGAAGTGGGGCCACGAGGGCATGATGCTCTTCGCTGACTGCGCCATCATTCCTGACCCGAACGCCGAACAGCTTTCCGAAATCGCCATCGCCTCGGCGACGAGCTTTCGTCAGTATATCGGAGCCGAACCCGTGGTCGCCATGCTCAGCTTCAGCACCAAGGGCTCTGCCAGCCACGCGGATGCCGACAAGGTCATCGAGGCCACGCGCCTGGTGAAAGAAAGGGCGCCTCAGTTGCAGGTGGACGGCGAACTGCAGGCCGACGCCGCGCTGGTCGACTCAGTGGGTAAAAAGAAGGCTCCCGGGTCTTCCGTCGCCGGCAGGGCCAACGTGCTGGTTTTCCCCGATCTGGGGGCCGGAAACATCGGCTACAAGCTGGTCCAGCGTCTCGCAGGGGCTCAGGCCTACGGTCCGTTCCTGCAGGGTCTTGCAAAACCCTGCTCGGACCTCTCCCGGGGCTGCTCAGTCGACGACATCGTCAACACCTGCGCTGTTATCCTCTGCCAAGCGAAGTAACGTGGAGAAGACCCGTATCCTGCTGGTCGAGGACGAACCCATTCTCGCCGAACTGATGCGGGAGGATCTGGGTGAACTCGGCTACGAAGTTGTCGATGCCGTCGGAGACGGCGACATGGTTCTCCACGCATTTCTCAAGCACCGGCCAGCCGTCATCCTGATGGATATCAAGCTTCAGGGGTTTCGGGACGGCATTGACTCTGCGGCCCAGATTCGCGCCTTCTACGCGGTTCCCATTGTGTTCCTTTCGTCGTATTCCGAGGCCGAGATGGCCCCTCGGCTCGCAAAAATCAAAGGCTACCTGTACGTACAGAAGCCGTATGACGTGACCGAGTTGGACGGGGTCATTCGCTCCGTAACGGCAACCAAAACGTCACCCTAGTGCCTTTGCCGGGGTGACTTTTGATATCAAGGCCGCCGTCGTTGCGCTGGGCAAGGGTCTGCGCAAGGATGAGGCCCATGCCGTTCCCAGCCTCGCCTGCTGTGCCGGGTGTGCTGAGCTTGTTCTCGATGCGGAACAACCGCTCGAGAGTCGCATCGTCCATGCCCACGCCCTCGTCAGCCACGGTCAGCTCGAAACTGTCGCGGGCACTGGCCGTCTCGATCGCGACGGTGGAACGCGGCTGGCTGAACTTGATCGCATTGGTCACCAGATTCACCAGAATCAGCGTGACGCACTCCTCGTCGGCAAGAATGCGGACCGATGGCGCGGCCGGATACACCACGCGAATCGACTTGGCCGCAGCGAGGGTCGAAACCATCTTGGAGGTCTCCTCGAAAACGCGCGCAAGGTCGACACGGGTCCAGGAGGGCACCCAGTCGCGGAGTTGTGTCCGTGACCACCACAGCAGTTTCTCCAGGTAGTCGGTGGTGCGGTCGAGCGCCTGGGCAAGAGTCTCCACCTCGCGGTGCTTGGCCTCGAGTCCTGTCATCTTTCCCAGCAGGTGCTTGCGGGTGTAGCGCGCGGCCCCGCTGATCGGCCCACGAAGGTCATGGGCAATGATCGAGAAGAACAGGTCCTTGGTGCGGTTCTGTTCCCGGAGAATGTCGTTCTGACGGGAAATCTCCTTGTCCTTCTTCGACACGACCCGCGAGGAATGCTGCGATCCGAGCAGAAAGTACCCGAAGCTCGACATCGAAGCCAAAAAAAGCGCCCCGAGGTAAAACCAGGCGTTGTAGCCCCTCATCGTGAGCAAGCCCGTTTCGCCGGTTTCGGGAATGTTCCAGAACGCCCCCACCGCCGCCAGAACCGCGTAGCCCACGAAGGGCAGCGCCATCAGGTGCAGGCTCCCGACCGCGCCAGAGCGGGGTTTGGCGAACAGCGTGATGGCCGGCAGGGCGCTTCCCAAAGCCAGCAGAAGGTCAAAAACCAGCAATTCCCAGTGGTAGGGGCGCGACAGCATGCCCCAGAGCGAAAGGAACGCGACAGGCAGCAAACCGTACCAGACAACCGGAAACGAGCGCCCCCAGCGGTAGCGCCAGATGGAATGGGCGAACAGCAGGCTCGAAGCCAGAATGCTGGTGTTGGCCACCGCATCGTGCACGAAGTCGGGAAGGACCGGCTCCAGGGTCTTGAGCAGGAAACCCAGAAAGAGGCTGGCTTGACCGGCAATCCAAATCAAGTCGCCGGGGAAGCCCTGCTTGCGGACAAACAGGAGGATGGAGAAGTACAGATTGCCGGTGAAAACGACCACGAGGGCCAACCCCAGGGTCGAGATATTCGGCTCGAACATTCAGTCCGATCCGGGGAGCTGGTTCAGGTCGTAGGGAGTCAGTTGGTACACGTAGTAGTTCAACCAGTTCGCGTAGAGCAGGTGCGCGTGCGACTTCCAGGTTACACCGGGCTCCTTGGTCGGGTCGTCGGCCGGGAAGTAGTGGCGTGGCACCTCGATGGGCAACCCCTTGGCGACGTCACGGTCGTACTCGGCCTTGAGCGTGAAGCGCTCGTATTCCGGGTGACCCGTGACGAACACCCGGCGTCCATCCTCGGAAACAATGAGGTACACCCCGGACTCTGCGGATTCGGCGACCAGGCGCAGGCCCTTGGCCCTTACCACATCGTCGCGCCGGATGGAGGTGTGCCGCGAATGCGGCGCCGGAAACTGCTCGTCGAATCCGCGCACGATAGGCTCGTGTGTCTCGCGGATCTCGTGCAAAAAGACGCCGAAATCTTTTTTCGGCAGCGGATACTTCTGGATGCCGTAGTGCCGGTAGAGCCCGGCTTGAGCGCCCCAGCAGATGTGCATCGTTGAGAAAACGTTGGTCGTGCTCCAGTCGAGGATGGCGGTCATTTCCGGCCAGTAGTCCACCTCTTCGAAGGCAAGGTTCTCGACCGGAGCGCCGGTGATCACCAGGCCGTCAAAACGCTGGTGGCGGATCTTGTCAAACGTGGAGTAGAACGACTCCAGATGTTCTGACGGTGTGTTCTTGGACTCGTGCGAGCCCATGTGGAGCAGAGTGATCTCGACCTGAAGCGAAGTGTTGCCCAGCAGGCGCAACAACTGCGTTTCGGTTTGGATCTTGGTAGGCATCAGGTTGAGCACGGCGATCCGGAGCGGACGGATGTCCTGCTTGGCGGCCCGCAACTCCGACATGACGAAGATGTTCTCTTGTTCCAAAAGCTCGCGGGCGGGAAGATTGCTGGGAATCTTGACGGGCATGGATCACCTCCGTGCTGACGAGGTTAGAACCTAGGGCCCAACCACGTCAAGCACGGCAACGAAGCCCGGCAAGCCGCTAGACAAAAAGCCCGTCGATCGACAGGTACCTTTCGCCAGTGTCGTAGTTGAAGGTCAGCACCCTGGCTCCTTCTGGAATCTCGGCCAGCTTCTTGGCTACAGCCGCCAGCGAAGCCCCCGAAGAAATGCCGATGAACAGGCCTTCTTCTCGCGCCGCACGCACCGTGTAGTCAAAGGCCTCTTCCTTGGTCACCGTGATCACGCCGTCGAGGACTTCCCTGTGCAGGTTGGCTGGCACAAACCCCGCGCCAATGCCCTGGATCGGGTGCGGGCTCGGCTGTCCGCCCGAGATCACCGGCGAAGCGGCGGGTTCCACGGCAAACACCTTGAGTTTGGGAAACTTCGGCTTGAGGATTTCGGCCACACCCGTGATATGCCCGCCGGTACCGACGCCGGTGATGAGGTAGTCGAGCCCCTCGGGGAAGTCGGCCAGGATCTCGGCGGCCGTGGTGCGCTGGTGCACTTCAACGTTGGCGGGATTTTCAAACTGCTGGGGGATCCACGAGTCCGGAATCTGCTCGTGAAGTTCGGAGGCCCGTGCGATGGCCCCCTTCATGCCCTTTTCGCGCGGGGTGAGGTCAAACTGCGCGCCGTAGGCGGCCATGAGGCGGCGGCGTTCCACCGACATGGACTCCGGCATCACCAGGATGATTTTGTAGCCCTTGACCGCCGCCACGAGGGCCAGTCCAATGCCGGTGTTGCCAGAGGTCGGCTCAATGATGGTGGTGGACTTTTTCAGAACGCCCTTTTTTTCGGCGTCTTCGATCATCGCCAGGGCGATGCGGTCTTTGATGCTGCCACCGGGGTTACTTTTTTCGAGTTTGACCCAAACCTGGTGTTTGTCGCCAAACAGGCGGTTAATGCGAACGTGGTGGGTATTGCCGATGGTTTCGAGGATTGAGTTGACTTTCATTCACCCAAGCTACCCGTGAATCCGGATTCGGTCAATACCCACGTATGTCAATTGACTTACTTGCCGAGAAGTTTCTTCACTTCGTCTTCGCTCACAGCAACCCAGGTCTGGGTGCGGCCGATGAACGCGAAGCCGATGTAGCCGCGCATGTCGAGCTTGGTGGCGTTGGCGATCACCTTGACTTCGCAGCCATAGACGTCGGCCTTGTCGTTGCCCACGTCAACAATGGTACCTCCGCCCCACGAGTCGGCCCCCGACTTCTTGAGCCCCTTCATCCACAGCGTTCCCCACACGGGCAGGCCGTTGTATTCCTTCTTCTTGGAAACGTAGATCTTGGTGGGCGACTCATCCGGTACAAAGACGATGGCGCCTTGCAGCTCCCCTGCCGAAGTGACCGACAACTTCCAGATGGCCGTCACCTTCCCTTCCTCTCCCTTGACGTCGCTGATGCTTTTCCAGTAACCGACGGCCTTGTCGGCTTGGTCGGCAAACAAACCAGTAGCCCCGGCTACCAGCAGAACTCCGAGAATGACAATGAATCGCATGAATTCCTCCGGGTTCCTATCCTATACCCAAATCGGCGAAACTCCAGTATTATTGCGAGCATGAAAGTTTTGATCGTCGGCTACGGCCGTATGGGCCACGAGGTCGAGTCTGCCCTGCTCCAGCGGGGCCACCAGGTGGTCGCCCGTATCGACCGTAGTCCAGGGTTAGGGGACGCCACCGAGCTGAGTTCCGAGCTCCTTCGATCGGCCGACGCCGCCATCGAGTTTTCGCTCCCGGAAGGTGTGGTCGACAACATCCGCAGCTACGCCCAAGCAGGAGTACCGGCGGTGATCGGAACCACAGGATGGGAAGCCCACCGGGAGGAAGCCCGCGCCGTCGTCGAAGGCAACAAGGCCTCGCTCGTGTACGGTTCGAACTTTTCACTGGGAGCTCACTTGTTCTTCCGGCTGGTCGGGCAGGCGGCGGCCATGATTCAGGAACTGCCGGAATACGACATTCTGCTCACCGAATGGCACCACAAGCTGAAAAAAGACTCCCCATCGGGGACAGCCCTGACCACGGCCTCGCGTATTTTGGCCTCGCTTCCACGGAAAACCTCGCTGGTGACCGACAGGCTCGACCGCGCCATTGAGCCTCACGAGCTGCACGTGGCCTCGGTGCGCGGCGGCTCGATTCCTGGCATCCACCAGGTGCTTCTCGATTCCGTGGCCGACACGGTCGAAATCACCCACACCGCGCGCAGCCGTTCGGGATTCGCCCTCGGGGCCGTGCTGGCCGCCGAGTGGCTCACCTCGACCCGCAAGACCGGCTTTTTGTCGGTAGATGAGTTTGCCCAAGAGTTTTTTGCAGCAACGACCCCCGGGAGGCAGGCATGAAGTGGCAAGGTGTCTATACAGCGCTGGTAACGCCCTTTGACGCGCGCGGCAAGGTGGACGAACCTGCCCTTCAAGCGCTGGTCGAAGCGCAGATCGCGGCAGGAATCACCGGGTTGGTCCCGATGGGAACGACCGGCGAGAGCCCCACGCTCAGCCACGAGGAGCACCTCGAAGTGATCGGCAAGGTCGTCAAGTGGACGGCTGGGAGGGTGCCGGTCATCGCAGGAACCGGGTCCAACTCGACCGACGAAGCGCTTATGCTCACGCGGCGCGCCAAGGATCTGGGGGCCTCGGCCAGCCTCCAGGTGGTTCCTTACTACAATCGCCCCAACCAGGAAGGCCTGTACCGGCACTTTCTTGCTCTCGCCGAACAGGTCGATCTGCCCATGATCATCTACAACATTCCTGGCCGCTCCGGGAAGAACCTCGAGACCGATACCCTGATGCGGCTGGCAGTCCATCCACACGTGGTGGGTGTCAAGGAAGCCTCTGGAGACCTCGGCCAGATGATGGAGGTGCTCGCGCGCCGGCCGTCCGGGTTCTCGGTGCTCTCGGGCGACGACAACCTGGCCTTTCCCTTGGCCGCGTTGGGTGGCGACGGCGTCATTTCGGTGGTCAGCCACCTGATTCCCCAGGCCATGGTCGAGTTGTGCCGCCTGACAATCGCCGGTGACTTGGCGACTGCCCGCGCCCTGCACTTCCGTTGGCTGCCCGTGATGAAGGCCATGTTCCTCGACACCAACCCCATCCCGGTGAAGACGGCCTTGGCGTTGCAGGGCAAGATGCAGGAAACGTTCCGCCTGCCGATGTGCCCCATGGATGAGGCGAAGCGACAGCAGCTGACCCGGGTACTTCGCGAAGCGGGGCTTCTATGAGACTCGACCTGTTCCGCGTCGCTGCTTCTGTCGCTCTTATTCTGACGCTTTCAGTCAGCCTTTCGGCGGCTGACCTGGCCGGCCGTGTGATGTTCCTCGAAGGCGATGTGACCGTGAACGGCAAGGCCGTCGACACCGGTGACCGGCTGGCGGGCGCAAGCCTGATCCGTACGGGCAAGGCCTCCGAGATCGAAGTGGTGTTCGCCGACCAGAATGTGTTCCGGCTGGGGCCCAGCTCGGTGCTGAAGGTCGACTTCCAAAACGAGCGCAAGACCGTCGTTCTCGACAAGGGACTGTTCACGGCTGTGCTGCGAAAATTGGCCAAGGTGGCGGGGGATCCTTCGTTCGTGTTGAAGACCCCCACTGTGGTCGCGGGTGTGCGCGGCACGAGTTTTCACGTCACCACCGACGGCAACAACACTTACTTCTGCACCTGCAACGGCAGCGTCGCCCTGACGCCCGACGGTTCAAACCAACTTCTTGACCTGACCAATGCCCACCATGGCTCTCGCATCTTTACCCGCGAGGCCAACGGCAGCATTTCCGTTGTGCCCGGAGGCCTTCAGGACCACACCGACGCAACGGTGGAAAGTCTTGCCAAGCTCATCGGGGCAACCCTTGACTGGTCGAAACCAGACCTGTCGAGCCATACACCCTGACAAACTCTTCCACGGTAAGCGTTTCGGCTCGGCGGCCCAGGTCGATTCCCTGACCGAGGAAGGCATTCTTGAGGGCGTCGTCGGTAAGCCTCAGCGCGGCGGCGGCGCCTGGCAGGTTATTTCGCAGGGTCTTTCGGCGGCTGGAAAAACACTCCCGAACCAACACCGAGAACAGCTTGTGGTCCAGTTCGGGCCACTTTTGGTGCGGCACCAGCTTTACAACCCGGCTCGTGACTTCGGGTGCCGGGTAGAAGGAACCCGGCTTGAGAACCAGCACGTCGGTCAAGCCGAACACCGACTGGCAAAGCACCGAGAAGCTTGAATAGTTTTTGGTTCCCACCGTGGCCGTCATCCGGTCGGCCATTTCTTTCTGCACCGTGACCACGAGGACCTGCGGAAAATACCCCCCCTCGACGAAGTCGGCAACAATGGCACTCGCCGCGTTGTACGGCAGGTTCCCGACGCACTTGAGTCCGGGGCTGCGGGCCTCAGGTTCCAGGGCGCCGCGCCAGGTCTTAATCACGTCACCTTCCAGCAGCGTGAAGCCCGCAGGTGAATCACCGAACTCCTCACGGAGGAAGACCGCGTAACCGGGGTCAATTTCAAACACCGTGAGGGGGTGCCCGGCTTCGACCAGGTGGTGAGTCAGCGCGCCGAGGCCTGGACCAACTTCCCAAACGGGCTCACCCGGCTGAAGGTCGAGAGCGGCCACGATCTGGGCGCGCGCGCCGGGGTTGATCAAAAAGTTCTGGCCCCACCGCTTGAGGGCGTTGAAGCCCCGCGAGTCGAGGAAGGCCTGAAGGTCCGTCGGAGAGTCGTAACGCAGGGAAACGGGCATCGGGCCACCTCTGTGGTGCCTGTTATAGAGAAAAACTCCCAACCTGCCAAGGGCTGCGGCACCGGCGCAGAGGGCAACCAGAGGCCCCGAGAGGGCCGGCCAGCCAGCGCCCCAACCCGTGAGGCCAAAAATCAGGTCGTAAAGGAAGCGCATGAGCTCGGGAACCCAGGGCAAGAAGCCGAGCAGACCCGCCAAACCAAGCCCGAGCACCGCCAGGGTCAGGAACAGGTAAAGGTTGGTGAGCGCAACCAAAGGGGCCGAAAGCAAGAGCCCGGTCCAGTGCACTTCGCCAAACAAACCGACGGTCAGGGGCAACGTCGCCACGAGGGCCGCCACCGAGGAACCGAGCGTAGCCCCACCCCACCGTCCCATCCAAGGCCGAAGTGCCCACTCGCAGCGCCTCGACCACAACGACAGTCCCAGCATAGAAAGGAACGACAGTTGCAGCGAAAGGGTGCCCGCCATTTCGGGCCACAGGCAAACGGTCAGCAGAAACGATTGCGCCAGCAAGTCCAGCGGGTCGGGTCGGCCCAGGTTCAGGCGCACCAAACCGTCGGCCAGCGCCATCATCCAAGCGCGGTAGAGCGACGGAATCGGCCCCGCCAGCAGGCAGAACGCTCCCAGAACGGCCTGAGTGACCAGCAGCACCACCAGCGGCGGAGCACGACGTCGTAGCGCGCCCGCCAGAACCAGCGCCAGCAAGCTCAGGTGCATCCCCGACAGCGCAAGCACGTGGCTGCAACCCGCATCGCGGAAGCTGGCCTTCTCGGCCGTCGTCAGGTCATCCACCGCGCCGAGTACCAGTGCCTCGCCCAGCGCCGCGCTCGGCTCGTCGAGGAAGGACAAAACGGCAAAAAACCTGCTGCGGGCCGCGTACCTCCATTCCTGCCAGTCGGTCTCCCAACCCGCGGTCGAGCCTTGCCTCCAGCGTAGTTCTGCCCCTTCGAGCGTCCCCTTCCAAGTCAGCTTTTGGCCCCATCCGGGTGAAGGCCCCCGGTAGTTTCGCACCGTCACGAGGGCGTAGGCCGGTCCCGAGCCCTGCTCCGAAGCGACGCTGTCGATCCGAAGCTGAAACCGCGACTCGCCGCTGCGGCTCAGGGGAGCCTCGCGGGAAACAACGCCGGTCCCTTCGAAAATGCTCGAGATTGGCACGGGATAGCTTTCCTTCCGGTCCAGCTCAGGACGCACTCCCCAGAAAGCTGCGATCGTGGCCCCAGCCAACAGCAGCGCCGTCCAGCGGCCAGGGCGTTCCAAATGCCGCGCCAGCAACGCCGTGAGCCCAGCGAGGGCCAGCGCGAGGACGACAACCAGCGGCCACCACGGACCGACGT
Organism: Spirochaetales bacterium; assembly: GCA_037142615.1. Taxonomy (GTDB): domain Bacteria; phylum Spirochaetota; class Spirochaetia; order JABEVK01; family JABEVK01; genus JAIFLN01. The sequence goes on from JBAXAI010000015.1 coordinate 71,519, forward strand.
ACAGCGCGGGAAGGGCACAAGCCGTGAGGAAAGTCCAGGGGTGAAGGGAAACCAGCGTTTGGAGGCCGCTCATACCTCCCTAACGGGGCACGCGCGTGCTTTGCTTCAACCGACGCCGGGAATAATCTTCTTGGAGAGCTTGTCTTTGCGCTCCTCGAAGATGTCGTACACGTAGGTCAGAATGGTGTTGCGGTACTTGTCCGAAACTGTGCCCGCCTGCATGTGCAGGATGGATCGGTTCTTCTTTTCGTCGTACGTGATGCCCTTGATGATGCCGCTCATGGTGACCATCTGATTCTGAAGTTCCACCTGAACCTTCATCGCCAGGCCAACCTTCGCCTTGCCCCCCACCAGCAGGGAACAGCCGTCTTCCGAAAGGTCCACCAACCGGCCTCGGTAGCCCGAAGCACGCTCGACGTTTTCGTTGGCCAGATTGATGTTGGCGAGATTAAAAATCGAGCAGGGCAGGTCGCACTCGATACGGATCGACCCCCGCTTTTGACTGCGGATGAGGTTGTCCGAATGGGCCAGGTAAAGAATCGGGAACTTGCGGTTGAGAAAGTCGTCGAGCACTTTCGACTCGAAGTAGTAGCCGGCGTCTTCGGCCCGCCAAAAATACACGTTGACGCGCTGGTTCTTCCAGGTGAAACCGGGGGGCATGGATTTGCCCACGGGATACGAAACGGCCATGTACTTGCGCAGGTTCTCGACGATGGTGGAGTGGAACGTAGCACCACCGGTAAGCGTGATGCGGATGCGCTGGTTGGCCATGAGCTCACGGCTGGACTTGATCCCGTTCTTGTAGCGTGGCAAGTTGAACTCGACGCGCTTGCGAAACTCAAAGATCTCGGCCAAAAAATAGTTGGTTGAGGGTTCTTCCATTTTCTGGCGGGCGCGGAAGTTGGTGATCAGCGTGCGGATGGTGCGGTCCAGGATCTTGACCGACGAGAAGATGACCACGGGGTTGACCATCCGGGCCTCGACGGCGGCCTTGCGAAGCGTGTTGATTTCGGAGATTTTGAACCCCGACTCTTTTCCTTTGGCGTAGAACGCCAGCCACGGAAAGCCTAGCCCGCCATTGGTGGCAAGCCACGCAATGAAACCGAGCAGCATCAGAATCGCGAGAATGGTCGGTATCAGCCACAGAAATAACATGAATCTCTATCGTATCCCCGTGGAAAATCTTGTCAAGTCTGTGGTCAGCTTTTCCGGTTGCTGCTGAACAACCGCTGGAAAAAGTTCGGTTTTGGGCCACCTTCTTCCACGAAACGCCCCATCGACATGAACTTGGCCATGCGCTCACGCGCCAACTGCTCGCCGGTCTTGGTCTCCAGACGCTTCAGCGAGTCCAGGATCTGAGCTTTAATGTTCGCTGCGGCGACCACGTGGTCGGCATGGGCGCCCCCCTCTGGTTCGGGAACAATGCCATCCACAATGCCAAACGCGAGAAGATCGGAAGGCAAAAGTTTCAACTGGGCGGCGGCTTCGGGCGCTTTGCTCGGGTCTCGGAGCAAAATCGAGGCGCAACCTTCCGGACTGATGACCGTGTAGAACGAGTTTTCGAGCATGAACACTTCGTTGCCCACGGCAATCCCGATGGCACCGCCGGAACCGCCCTCGCCGATGATGAAACAGATGACGGGGGCCTTGAGCATCGCAAACTCTTTCAGGTTGCGCGCAATGGCCTCGCTGATGCCACGTTCCTCCGAGGCGATGCCCGGATACGCACCGGCCGTGTCGATGAAGGTCACGACGGGGCGACCGAACTTTTCGGCTTGCTTTGCCAGGCGCAAAGCCTTGCGATAGCCTTCGGGATGGGCCCAGCCGTAGTTGCGACGGATGTTTTCCTTCATGTTGCGGCCCTTCTGGTGGCCAATGAAGGTGACCGCACGGCCGTCCAGGAGCCCCACCCCGCCCACCATGGCAGCATCGTCGCCAAAGTAGCGGTCCCCATGGAACTCCATGAAGCTCTCGGTGATGGCGGCGATGATTTCGAGGGTGGTCGGACGGTCGGCGTGGCGGGCCAGCTGGATCTTCTTCCAGAGGTCCTGGGGACTCAGGCGACCACCGTCGTTGATCTTTTCCTGCAGGCGCTTCAGATCGCTTTCAATGTCGACGCTGCTCTTTTCGGCGAGGGACTGCAGTTCCTGGATCTTCTTCTGGATCTCGTTGGTTTCCATTAGCGCACCTTCAGGTGGTTGGAGTGGGTGTCGACAAGAAAGGCCAGGGTCTTCTTGAGCTCGACGCGGGGCACGATGGCGTCGACGAAGCCTTTGGCCAGTTGGAACTCCGACTTTTGGAAGCCTTCGGGGAGTTTTTGGCGAATGGTTGACTCGATCACACGGGGACCGGCAAAGCCGATGGCGGCCCCCGGTTCGGCGAGGATGACGTCGCCCAACATGGCAAAGCTCGCCGTGACCCCACCATAGGTCGGGTCGGTCAGCACGGTGAAAAGCGGCACCTGAGCCATTTCCAGCTGCGCGATCGCCGCGCTGGTTTTGGCCATTTGCATCAGGCTAAAGATGCCTTCCTGCATGCGCATGCCACCCGAAGTGGTGAACAGCACCACCGGCAGGCGCTTCTCGACGCCGGCCATCAGGGCCCGTGTCAGCTTTTCGCCGGCAACGGATCCCATGGAGCCACCCATGAACTTGAAGTTCATGATCGAGATGATGACCTTGCGGCCGTCGATCTGAGCCAAGCCGTTGGTCACCGAGTCACCAGGACCGGAAGAGTTGCGGGCTTCGGAAAGCTTGCCCTCATAACCCGGAAAGCCGATGGGGTTCACGCTGTCGATTTCCTGGCCGAACTCGACCCAGGTGTCGGCGTCAGCAAGGCTCTTGATGCGCTCGACGGCCGTGATGCGGTAGTGATGGTTGCATTTGGGGCAACAAAACAGATTGGCTTCGAGCTCGCCCACTTCGAGGTGCTCATGGCAGGACGGACAAGAATGCTTTTGCGCCACCAGACGCCGTTCGTCGGCATCGGGAGTGTTGCGGGGAACCGGTTGTTGCTTGAGGAACATCCGATCGCGCAGGGCTTGAAACAGCGCCATCAGCCGATCTCCTTCAGAATGCTGTCGAGCACCTGGGTGCCAAAGCCGCCTTTGCGGAAGATCTGCGTATTGATGATCTTCTTTTGCCGTTCGATGTTGATGGGCACACCCTCAAGTTGAAACTCGCTGAGCACGGCCAGCATCTTGTTGATGCCCTCGGCGCGCGTGGGTGCCCCAATGATCACCTTGGCCACCATGGAGTCGTAGGTCGGGGGCACGGTGTAGCCGGTGTAAAGGAAGCTGTCGACCCGCACCTTGAAGCCGCTCGGCGCCAGGTATTCCTTGACGGTGCCGGGCGCGGTGGCGTTGATGCGGATTTCCATGGCGTAGCCGTCCATGCGGATGTCTTCCTGCTTCACCGACAGCGGCTCTCCGTCGGAAACCCGGATCATTTCTTTGATCAGGTCGATGCCGGTGAGCATTTCGGTGACCGGATGTTCCACCTGGATGCGGCTGTTGACTTCCATGAAGTAGTACTGACCGTCCTTGAACAGGAACTCGATGGTGCCCGCGCCGGAATAGCCGATGCCCTTGAACAGGCGCACGGCGTCTTCGCCCATCTTTTTGCGGATGGCGGGGGTCACCAGCGGGCTCGGGGCCTCTTCGACCAGCTTTTGATGCTTTTCCTGCACCGAGCAGTCGCGCTCGCCCAAGTAAACCACGTTGCCGTGTTTATCGCCCATCATCTGCAGTTCGACATGGCTGGCGTTCTCGAGGTACTTCTCGATGAACACGGTACCGTCGTTGAACGACTTCTCGGCCTCGTTGGAGGCGATTTTGATGTTGTCGGCCAACTCCTCGAGGTTGCGCACGATGCGCATACCCTTGCCGCCGCCGCCAGCTGAGGCCTTGATGATGACGGGCAAGCCCATCTTTTTGACCTTTTCGACGGTCTCGGCGACGTTGGTGATGGCGCCCTCGATGCCTGGCGTGCAGGGCACACCGTACTTGGTGGCATTCTCTTTGGAGCGGATCTTGTCGCCGAGCATGTCGATAGCTTCGGGGTCAGGGCCAATCCAGATCAGGCCGGCCTTTTGAACCTCGCGGGCGAACTCGGCCTTTTCGGACAAGAAGCCGACACCGGGGTGGATGGCATCGGCGCGCGAAGCGAGGGCAGCCGAGATGATGTTGCTGATGTTCAGATAGCTGTCTTTGGAGGGAGGAGGCCCGATGCAGATCGCCTGATCGGCCATTTTGACATGCAACGCCTTGCGGTCCGCCTCGGAATAGACGGCAATGGTCCGGATACCGAGCTCTTTGCAGGCGCGGATGATGCGGACGGCAATCTCTCCCCGGTTAGCAACGAGAAGAGATTTGATCATTTCTTGCGGACCTCGAACAACGGGGTACCGTATTCCACAAAATGCTGGCTGTCGACGAGAATGCGCAGAATCTCGCAGTCGAACTCGGCCACCAGTTCGTTCATGACCTTCATGGCCTCGATGATGCAGAGCGTGTCGCCCTTCTTGACCATTTTGCCTTCTTCGACGAACGCAGGCGCATCCGGAGCGGGCGAGCGGTAGACGGTACCGACAATGGGACTGGTAATGGTTTCGGCGCCGACGACGGGAGCGGCAACCGGGGCAGCGGGCGCGCTGGAAACCGGGGCAACGGGCATCGCAGGAGCGTGGGCCGGTGCCGAAGGCAGGGCAGCGTAGGTCACGTCGGCATGGCGTTTCAGGTGGAACTCAACGGAACCCTCTTTGTACTTGAACTCGGCCAGAGTGGTTTGGTTGAACTTCTCGAGCACAGCCAGGATGTCTTTCGTATCCATTTCTACTCCTCAGAAAATTCTAGGGGAACCTAACATGGACGAAAAAGGGATGTCAATGAGCCCCTTTTCCGGGCTTCTCCTAGGATACCCCCACGGCCAATCTTGTCAAGGTTGAGCTGGAGGCATGAAAAACGTGGACGAATCGGCGACCCCGCCCTAGAATGAACACCATGAAATCGATGGAACACCTGATCCCGCACCGCAAGCCGTTTCTTTTTGTCGACGGTCTCGAAAATGTCACGCAGGAAGGCCATCAGGGGTGGCATACCTACACCCGCGAAGAGTTCTTTTTTGCCGGCCATTTCCCGGACTATCCCGTCGTTCCAGGCGTCATTCTGGTAGAAAGCATGGCGCAGGCCGGCGGCGCTGGTGTGAGGGAACTCGGGGTGCTCGGCGACGACGCGCTGTTTTTTCTGGCGACCATCGAAAAGGCGAAGTTCCGCCGTCAGGTCGTTCCAAACGACCTCGTCCGTTTTGAGATCGTGAACTTGAGATTAAGCCCGCGGATGATCCGCCAAAGCGGAAAAGCCTATGTTGGGCAAGAACTTGCATGTGAGGCGGAGTGGATGTGCATCGTCGGTCCAGCTCCTGCCAAATGAGGTCAATATGAATCCCGAAACTGTTCCCCAGCGCGTGCGCTACATCGTCGAAGGCTACGGTAGTGCGCCGGTGCAGATGTACCGTTCCACCGTTGCCAAAGAGACGACCTTCCTGCTCACCTCGTACAAGGAGCTCTGGGACGAAACCACCCGGTTCGGCGCCGGGCTTTCAACCCTGGGTGTCGAACGGGGCGCCCATGTCGGCATCATCGCCGACAACCGGCGCGAGTGGCTGGTCGCCGACCTCGCCATTCTCGGGTTGGGGGGCGCTGATGTTCCCCGTGGTTCCGACTCGACCAAAGAGGAAATCGCCTACATCTTGGCGCACGCCGACTGCACAGCCGCTCTGGTGGAAGACTCCGTTCAGCTCGAGAAAGTCCTTTCGGGCCTGAGTTCCGGGAGTCCGCTGAAGTTGTTGATCGTCATCGATGACTCGCTGGGCGCCCACCGCAAGGCCCCGTCTTCGATGCAACTGCTCAACTACACCGAGGTGCTCGAGCGCGGAAGCAAGGAGCTGGAAAAAGACAGCCAGTTCTTTGAAAAGGCCGTCGCGCTGGGCAAAGCCGGTGATCTTGCCACCATTATATATACGTCAGGAACCACGGGCGAGCCCAAGGGTGTGATGCTCACCCACCGCTCCTTTACTTTCCAGGTAGACCGCATCCTTCCCATCCTCGGTGTCAAGCACCACGACAAGTTTTTGAGCGTGTTGCCGGTGTGGCACAGCTACGAGCGCGCCATCGAGTACGTGGTGATTTGTTGCGGTGCGGCCATCGCCTACTCCAAGCCCATCGGCAAGATCATGCTTGAGGACCTGAAACTGATCAAACCCCAGTGGTTCCCGTCGGTGCCTCGCATCTGGGAAAGTGTCCGCTCGGCCGTGTTGCGCAACGTGAAGAGCCAGAGCGGCGCGCGCCAAGCCCTGTTCAACTTCTTCGTCGGCGTGGGCAGCCGCTACGCCGACATCCGTGACAAGTTTCTGGGCCGCTGGCCGCATTTTCACCACCACTGGCAGGCCGCGACCGTGGTTTGGACGGCGATTCCCCTGTTTGTGCTCTGGCTGTTGAATCTTCTGGGCCGCGCCCTGGTATTCGGCAAGATCCGGGCTTTGCTGGGCGGCGAGTTCATCGCCGGCGTTTCCGGCGGCGGAGCGTTGCCTGGGCATGTCGACAAGTTCTTCCGTGCGGTCGGTATTTTGGTGCTGGAAGGCTACGGCCTGACCGAAACGGGTCCGGTGCTTGCGGTCCGCGTCCAGAAGGCGCCGGTGACGATGACGGTAGGCAATTTGCTGAAGGACGTCGAGTTCCGGGTTCGCGACGAAGAAACCGGCAAGAACGCCAAGCTCGGCCACAAGGGCGAGTTGTGGGTCAAGTCGCCGCAGGTGATGCTTGGGTACTACAAGCGTCCTGAGCTGACGGCCAAGGTGATGAAAGACGGCTGGCTCAATACGGGCGACCTTGTCATGGCTACGGTCAAGAAAGAGATCCGTATCGTCGGCCGCTCCAAGGACACCATCGTGCTTCGCGGCGGCGAAAACATCGAGCCCGAGCCCATCGAACAGAAACTGATGCAGTCGGAGTTCATCGACCAGGTCATGGTGGTCGGTCAGGATCAAAAGTACCTGGCCGCGCTCATCGTGCCGAACTTTGACCTGATGGAACAGTTTGCCAAGGAGCGGCGGATCACCTACATCGACCGCGAAGAGCTTCTGAACAACTCGCAGATTTTGGAGTACGTGCACGAGGTGGTTCAGCATCTGGTGAACCCCCGCACGGGCTTCAAGGCCTTTGAGCGCGTGTTCAAGATCCACCTGTTGCCCCGGGCCTTCCAGATCGGTGTCGAGATGACGCAGAAGCTCAGCATGCGGCGCAACGTGGTGGCCGAACTGTACAAGAAAGAGATCGCCGGTCTGTTTGGCAGCGCCGAAGCCGACTAGCCTGCGGGGCTGGCCTGCAAGAGTGCGGTGAACTCCTGTTCGCTGACAATCTTGAGGCCGAGCGCCTGCGCCTTTTCGAGCTTGCTGCCCGCGCCCGTGCCAGCCAGCAGGTGCGTCGTCTTGCCGCTGACGGCCGAGACCACCTTGCCCGAACGGCGAACGATTTCTTCCTCGGCCAGTGAACGCGGGTTGTAACCGTCGAAACTGCCGGTGACGCACCACACGGTTCCAGCCAGCGCGTCGCTGGCTGCGGCCGCCGGTGGGGGTGCCTCAAAGGCCAACCCCGCAGCTCGCAGCCTGGCAGCGAGATCGAGCACCGACTCAACCAGCAACTCGGCCCGGAGCGTCTCGATCGTTTTGGGACCGATGCCGTGGACCTCGAGCAGGCTCTCGGGCCGGTTGCGGAGGGTTTCGACCAACTGGTCAAACGTAAGGACCCCGGCGCCCACCAACAGCTCCACCAGCTTTTTGCCCAGGTCGGGCACGCCCAACGAGGCCAGGGTCGTTGTGTAGGGTCTGGTGCGTGCCAACGCCACGCCCTCCTGCAAAGCGGCGATCTTCTTGGCTCCAAAGCCGGCAACCCCGACCAGCGCGTCGAAGTCGCAGGTGAACAAGTCGGCGGCATCACGCACCAGGCCGTTCACAACCAAGACGTCGAGGGTTTCGGGCCCCAGACTCTCGATGTCCATCTGGCCACGGCCGACAAAGAACGCGAGCTTGCCCTTCACCTGAGCTGGGCAGGCGGAGTTCGGGCAAAAGTGGTGGGCGCCGCGCACTTCCAGAGCCGAGTCGCAGTCGGGACATTGGTCGGGAAAGGCCCACACCTCGGCGGCGGTATGTTCCAACACTTCTTCGACGGCGGGAATCACGTCGCCCCGGCGGCTGATAGCCACTTCGTCGCCCAGCCCCAGGCCGAGGGTTTCAATGTATTCGCGGTTGTGCAACGTGATGTAGGTGACGGTGGTGCCACCGACGAGCGCGGGTTTGACCCGGGCGACCGGGGTGACCCGGCCAGTACGCCCCACCTGGATGAAAATGTCCTCAACTACGGTGCGGGCCTGCGGCGACTCGAACTTGTAGGCCAGCGCCCAGCGGGGGTGGTGGCCGGTGGAACCGAGTTCCTCGCGCAGCGCGAGGTCGTCCACCTTGAAGACCAGACCGTCGATCTCCCATTCGAGACCGGTACGCGCCTGCGTTTGAGCCGCGACAAAGGCTTCGAGTTCCTCGGTGCGCTGGGGAACGAACACCCCCAGGTTCGGGTTGAGCGGAAACCCCTGGCCGCGAAGCAGTTCGAGGGCCGCCCGATGGCTCGAGGGAACCAAGCCAGCCGGCGAGGCGACGAAGGCTTCGTAGACAAACAGCTTGAGTGGAACCTTGGCGACTTCGGAACTCTTGACCCGGCGCAGCGTGCCGGCAGCTAGATTGCGCGGGTTGGCGTAGGGTTCGGCCAACTCGGCGTTGAGGCGTGCGAAGTCGCTCTTGGGGAGGAACACCTCACCGCGAACGGCCATGGTCAGGGGCAAGTTCAGCTTGAGAGGGACCGTGGTCATCGTGCGGACGTTGGAGGTCACCTCGTTGCCGGTGGTGCCGTCACCCCGGGTGACCGCCCGCACCAGGATTCCCTCTTCGTAGTAAAGCACCAACGATAGGCCATCCATCTTCTGTTCGGCGGTAACCGTCAATTCGAGGTTGGTAAGTTTGGCCGTCTTGTCGAGCCAGGCGAACACCTCGGCGGCAGAGTAGGCCTTGTCGAGGCTCAGCACCGGCACGGTATGCCGAAACTCGGGAAAGTCCGAGTTGAGGTCGCTTCCGACCCGCGCCGTAGGGCTCCAGGCGACACGTAGGTCAGGATGGGCGGTTTCCCACGCCACGAGTTCATCAAACAGGTGGTCGTATTCGAGGTCGGGGACGATGGGACGTCCTTTCGCGTAGGCGGACTGGAGGTCAAGAAGACGAAGGGCGAGTGCCAAGGCTCCGGAGGGTAGTAGTTCAGGCATAACCTGATTCTAGCCCCAGCGGTTTGCTTTGCGCTACTGCGCCGACACGCTCAGCAGATCAACTCCACCCGAAGCCGGCGGATCCGCCGAAGCCAGCCAGCGGTCGTGCGCACTGAAGGGATCAACGGAGTGGTACACGGGGCGGAACTCGAGGTCGGCCAAGGCACCTTCCCTCACTTCTTTTGGTGCCAGCTGCAGCCTGAGGGGCCCCTGTTTCCACTCCTGGCCAACAGTATTGACGAAGTGAACCAGGTAGACCACGGTCAGTCGCTTGGTGCCCAGGTTGGCCATACGGAGTTCGGCCACGGGCAGGCCTGAGCTTTCCACTGACCGCCACGAAACGCGCAACTGTTCGGTTTCTTGGTCGACCAGCCAGCCCGCGCCCGACGAGGCCCCGGCGCTTGCTCCCGCAACAACGGTGACCACCAGCGTGTCGTAACCCCCAAAAACGGGAGCCGCGTGGAACCAGGAGGGCAGTTCGTGCGAACGCAACTGTTCGCCCGCCTTGGTTTCGCCGGGGGCCAGTCGAAACGAGAGTCCGCCATCGACCCAACGGCGCCCGGTGGTATCGACGAAGAAGGGCTTGAGCGACACCTGGATTTCCCGGTCTCGGCTGTTCGTCGCCTTGAACTCAGCCTTGAAGGCGCCATTTTCGAGTTTGTCCCAGCGCCACGACACGGCTACCCCGTCCTGAGCCTTGCACGGCATCCAAGCGCTTGGCTCGGCCAACACCGGTGCCGGCAGCCCGAGTGCAGCCAGCAAGGCCAGCGCCGCAACCGCCAGGCCCAAGGTCCCAACCCTTGTTGTTCCCATCGCACTCCCCCTCACCTCGTCACCTCTTTCATCCAGCGCCCCGTGTGCATTCGCCAGAGGGCCAGAAACGACTTCAGAGGTTCTTCCAAGCTGATCAAAAAATACACCACAAGGAAGGGCCAGTGAAGCACGAAGGCCATCAACCACCCCACAGGAAGAGCCCACAACCAGATGCCGGACTGGTCCATCCACAGGCTGAAATTGGTGTCGCCACCCCCGCGCAGCACTCCGACAATCATGTCGTGATAGAACGCACGCCCCGGCAGCAGCACGCAAACGACCCAGAGCAACTGCGTCGACAGAGTGCGGGCCTCGGGAGTCAGGTGAAACAAGTGCGGGACAAACGGAGCCGCAAGAGCCAGGGGAACCGCGACCATGGCACCCATCAGCGGAGCGAAGAGGGCGACGTTCTTGCCCAGTCGTTGGGCCTCGGTGAGGTCGCCCCGGCCGATTGCCTGCCCGATGATCACCGCCGCAGCATTGCCGGTACCAAAAAAGACGATGAACACCAACTGGCCGAAGATATCGACCACCGAAACGGCCGCCAGTTCGGTGCTGCCCATCCAGCCGTAGATGGCCTTGATGGCGCTGATACCCAGCGACCAGAGCACCTCGTTGATGACGACCGGCAGGGCCACCTTCAGATAGCGGAACAAGAACACACGGTCGAAGGAGAACAGCCGCGCCCAGCCGGCGTTGGGCCTTTTCCGCAGCTGGGTACTGAGCACAATGCCACCAGTTTCCACCAGCTTGGCCAGAACGAGAGCCAGACCCGCCCCCTGAGTCCCCAGCGCCGGCACCGTGATGCCCGGGAGGGGAGACCAACCGAAGATCAGCACAACGGCCGCCAGCAACTGCACGGCCAGACCCACCAAGGCCCACTGCAGCGGCGTGCGGGTATCGCCCACCGACCGCAGCACCAGCGAGTAGCTCATGCCAACGGCGGTGAGCGGAAAGCTCCACGCGGAGGCGCTCAAAAAGCGGGCTCCCTCGGTGATAACGGCGCGGTCAGGAGTGAAAAGGCCCAAAAGACGCTCGGGCCAGTAGGCGGCAACCAGTCCCACGGCCAAACCGGCGGCCAAGCTGAGCACGAGCCCCACGCCCTGGGTTCGGGCTACACCGGAAGCATCGCTGCGGCCCCAGAACTGACTGGTGAAGATCGCCGCGCCCGAACCGATGCCAAAACTGGCCAGAATCATCACAAACTGCACCTGCCCAGCCAGAGAAACCCCGGCCATGGCCGAATTGCCCAACTGCCCCACCAGCAACCCCGAGCCCAGCGAGGTGAGCGAACTGACCAGATTTTGCAGGGCAATGGGGATGGCAATGGGCAGAAACAGGTGGAAGAACCGGCGGTCGGCAAGCAAGGTGCGGTAGGCGCGAAGCGGAGAAAGCATCGGACTATACTAACACAGGCGTAAAATTCCGTTCATCTCGCTCATCTTGATTGACACGCTCAGGCTTTCATTTTCATATTGGAGTTTCAAGGAGTTCACATGAAGAAGATTGCTGCGATTTTGCTCGCTGCGTTGCTGCCTCTGGCCGCCTTCGCTGCGCCTACGACCTTGGTGTACGGTACCACAGAAAAGCTGACCGACCTCGATACCGGTAGCTCGTGGGACTTTCATACCTGGGAGTTCTTTCAGAACATCTCGGAAGGCCTGCTGACCTACAAGCCCGGCACCACCGAGTTGGTTCCGGGTCTGGCCGAGAAGTACACTTCCAATGCCAAGGGCGACGAGTACACCTTCACGCTGCGCAAGGGCCTGAAGTTCTCGAACGGCGACGTGCTCGATGCAAGCGTCATCAAGTGGTCGGTCGACCGCGTGGTGGCCCTCAAGGGTGACCCCGAGTCGCTGATCTCGAGCTACGTGTCGGAAGTGATTGTCAAGGATCCACTGACCGTCGTGTTCAAGCTCAAGCTCCCGGCCGCGTACTTCCCGTCGCTGGTCGCCACCCCCCCGTACTTCCCCACCGATCCCAAGGTCTACCCGGCTGGCAAGCTGATCCATGACCCGGCCGAACTGGTTGGCGGAGCCTACGTGGGCGTCGGCGCCTACAAACTGGCCAGCTACAAGCGTGACCAGGAAGCCGTGTTTGAAGCCAACCCCAGCTTCCATGGCGACAAGGCCAAGGTGGACCGCGTGATCATCCGCTACTTTGCCGATGCGACCACGTTGCGCCTGGCTCTCGACAAGGGCGAAATTGACCTGGCTTACAAGACCCTCAACCCGTCCGACATCGTCGATGAGCAGAAGAATGCCAAGGTGAACACCGTCAAGCTCGACGGCGCTTTCATCCGCTACATCGCCTTCGAAGCTAGCGAGAGCGTGTTCAAGGACAAAAACCTCCGCACGGCTGTGGCCTACCTGGTCAACCGCCCCGAGATCATTCAGAAGGTCTACCTCGGCCAGAACAAGCCCCTGTACTCGATGATCCCCAACGGCATGTGGGGCCAGGACACCGCCCCCTACAAGGCTCTCGGCGATGCCAACGTGGCCAAGGCCGACGCGCTGCTCAAGGCCGCTGGCTTCTCTGCCGCCAAGCCCTTCACCTTTGACCTGTGGTACACCACCAGCCACTACGGCGACACCGAAGTGAACCAGGCCGAAGTGCTCAAGGCGCAACTCGAGAAGTCGACCCTCATCAAGGTCACCCTCAAGAGCGCCGAGTGGGCCACCTACAAGTCGCAGTGGAAGAACAAGCAAATGCCTGTCTACCTGCTCGGCTGGTACCCCGACTACATCGATCCGGACGACTACACTGCCGTGTTCGCCCGCACCGAAGACTCGGTCGGCATGGGCATCAACTTCAGCAGCAAGGAAATGGACGCTCTGTTTGCCAAGGAAGGCGCCAGCACCGACGCCAAGGTCCGCACCGCCGCGTTCAAGGATATCCAGGCTCTGTGGGCCAAGGAGAACCCCACCGTTCCGTTGTGGCAGGGCGACCTGTTCGTCTTTACCCAGAAGAACGTGGGCGGCGTGAAGATCGGCCCGACGCTGATCTTCAACTACAACCAACTGACGATCAACTAACGCCTTTCCGAAGCTTCGCGTTTCTGGTATAAAGTGAGGAGGAACACAATCGTGTTCCTCCTTTTTTTTGCCTTGGGGACCACCATGAAAAACCTGATGCGCTACCTCGGGGTGCGCCTGCTGATGACAATCCCGATGCTCCTGATTCTGCTCACCGTCGTGTTCATTGTGATGCGGGTTATTCCGGGTGACCCGATCTCGGCAATGCTCGGTGACCACGCACCGGTCAAGTTCGTCGCCGAAAAGAAGCACGAACTGGGCCTCGACAAACCCATCTGGGAGCAGTACTTCGATTATCTGGGCCAGTTGGCGCGGTTTGACCTGGGCAACTCGATGATTTTGCAGGAAAAAGTAACCGCGCCCATCCTGGAAAAACTGCCGGCCACCATTGAGCTCACGTTCACCGGTCTTTTGGTGGCGCTGGGTATTGGCATCCCGGTGGGCGCGTGGGCTGCCAAGAACCGCCGCAGCGTGGGCGACTTCACGGCCCGTTTGTATGGCAACATTGTCTACTGCATTCCGGTGTTCTGGATGGGTCTGATCCTGCAGATGGTTTTTGGCGTGGCGCTCGACTGGCTGCCCATCGCAGGGCGGGTCGGCTCCCGGGTGATGTCGAGCGACTTTGAGCAGACCGGCTTTTACCTGGTTGACACCCTGCTCGTGGGCGACCCAAAAGCTTTTGGCGACGTGGTGGTTCACCTCATCCTGCCGGCGCTGACCCTGGGCGTTACCCTGTCGGGTATCTTCTTGCGGCTGACACGGGCCAACATGCTCGACACCCTCAAGAGCGACTTTGTGCTGGCGGGTCGTGCTCGAGGGCTTCCCGAGGGCAAGGTGGTGTACGGCCACGCGCTGGGCAACGCGTTTGTGCCCGTGCTCACCATGCTGGGCCTGCAGTTTGCCGTGCTCCTTTCGGGCGCCATCCTGACCGAAACCACCTTCAGCTGGCCGGGCATGGGAAGGTTGCTGCTGGAGCGCATTTACCTGCGCGACTACCCCACCGTTCAGGGCATTATCGTTATCTTCGCGCTGTTTGTTTCACTCATCTCGCTGCTGGTCGACATCATCCACGCGCTCATCGACCCGAGGGTAAAATATTGAGATTTCTCGCCAAGTCTACTGCGGAGGGTTCTGCCTTCGCCCCTTCGTCCATCTTATCCTCACGTACTTCCAGTACGCTCCGGTCCTCCGTTCCTCAGGGTCTCGCCAGAACCCTTCCTCGCGACGCCCTGGCGAAAAATCCGGAGTACCGGCCATGAAAATGCCCCTAACTCCTGCTGGGCTGCTGAGCCGTGGGTTGTATTCGTTCAGCCAGGCCGGAAAGAAATACGGTGCGGAGTGGTACATTCTGCTCGTCGGACTGTTCATCGTCGGCTTCATGATCTTCATGACTCTGTTCCCTTGGCTGTTCACCAGTTTTGACCCTTCGGACCAGAACGCAGGACCACAATTGGCGGCTCCTGGCGGTACCCACCTCATGGGCACCGACAACCTGGGCCGCGACATCTGGGCCCGCATGGTGTGGGGAGCGCAGACTATTCTGGGGGTGGCCTTTGCCGCCGCGCTCATCTCGAGTTTCATCGGCATCCCGCTGGGCCTGCTGTCGGGTTTTGTCGGCGGACCGCTGGACCGGGTGCTCTCGCTGACCATGGACTCGATCTACAGCTTCCCGGGTCTCATCCTCGCCATCGCGTTCGCCGCCATGATGGGGCCGGGTGTTGTCAACATTACTCTCGCTGTGGCCGTGATTTATATTCCTACCTACTACCGCTTGGTGCGGGGTCAGACGATCAGCATCCGAGAGGAACTCTACGTCGAGGCGGCCCAGGTGCTGGGCGCCAAGCGCTGGACCATCCTCGGCCGCTACATTTTTCCCAACGTGATCGCGACCACGGTGGTGGTGTTCAGCGTCAACATCGCCGACGCCATCATGACCGAGGCTGCGCTCAGCTACATCGGCCTGGGCCTCCCTGCCGGAATGCCCGACTGGGGCATGGACCTGTCGATGGGCAAGAAGTTCCTGCCGTCGGGAAGCTGGTGGCTGATCACCTTCCCGGGCGCCATGATCATGACGCTGGCCCTCGGCTTCACCTTCCTGGGCGAAGGGCTGGCCGAAATCCTCAACCCCAAGCTGCTGGAAAAGTAAGATGAGCGATCCCCTGGCGAACAACGTGCTGCTGAAGATCGAAGACCTTTGCATTGACTACCCGATCGCGCTCGGGACTGTGCGCGCTGTCCGCGGAGTAAGCGTGGAAGTGCACGCCGGCGAGACCCTGGGCATCGTCGGCGAGTCGGGCTCCGGAAAGTCCACGCTGGGTCTCGCCATCCTGCGCCTGGTGCGGGCTCCCGGCAGAATCACAGCCGGGCGAGTCCTCTTTAATGGCAAAGACCTTGCCAGCCTGCCCGAAGACCAGATGCGACAGGTGCGTGGCAAGGACATCGCCATGGTGTTCCAGAACCCGCTGACCAGCCTCAACCCCCTGATGCGCATCGACAAGCACTTCCTCGAGGCGCTGAAAACCCACAAGCCAGAACTGAAAAAGCCCGCCGCGCTGAAGCTCATCCGCGAGATCCTGACCGATCTGGGCATCGAAGAAAGTCGCATGGGCGCCTACCCCCACCAGCTTTCCGGAGGGATGCGCCAGCGCATCATGATCGGGCTCGGTCTGATACTGCGGCCCAAACTGGTGATCTGCGACGAGCCGACGACCGCGCTCGATGTCATTGTCGAGGCTGGCTTCATTGACCTCCTGAAGCGCTTGCAAAAGGAGTTTGCGCTCACCATCGTGGTGATCACCCACAACCTGGGGCTGGTAGCGGAATTGGCCGACCGCATCGCGGTGATGTACGCCGGGCAAATTGTCGAAAATGCGCCCGCCGCCGCCGTGTTCCACGAACCGCTTCACCCCTACACCCAGGGACTGATCGCCTGTGTACCCAACATCGACCTCGACCAAGAGAAACTCACCACCATGGAAGGCAGTCCACCCGGGTTGGTCAATCCACCGCCGGGTTGCGCGTTTGCCCCCCGTTGCCCGCTGGTCATGGGCCGATGCCGCAACCAGGAGCCCCCGCTGGCCGAGCACCGGCCGGGACATTTTGCCGCCTGCTGGAGGATTGGCCATGAGTGAACCGACCAAAGCTCCCCTGCTGCTGGAAGCAACTGACCTTGTGAAGGAGTTTCCCGTCCGCCGAAACCCCTTCGACCGTGCCCTTTCGGCCCGGAATCTCAAGGTTCACGCCGTCGACGGGGTGTCGTTCTCGCTCCGCAAAGGCGAGGTGCTTGGGTTGGCCGGCGAATCGGGCTCCGGCAAGTCGACCACGGGACGCCTGGCCTTGCGGCTCATGGACCCGACCTCGGGTTCCGTGAAGTTCGAAGGCACCGACTTGACCGCGCTGACGGCCGAACAACTGCGGACTCTGCGGCCGCGCATGCAAATGGTGTTTCAGGACCCGCTGAGTTCGCTTTCACCGCGGATGAGCATCGGGGCCGCGATCCGGCATGGCTTGGACATCCACAATCTGGGAAAGGCCGAAGAGCGCGACGACACCGTGCGGAGCCTGATGGAAGACGTAGGCCTTACTCCCGCCGACTTTTTGTTTAAGAAGTACCCGCATCAGATCAGCGGGGGTCAGGCCCAGCGGGTGGTTATCGCGCGGGCGCTGGCTCTGAAACCCGACTTCATCGTGGCCGACGAACCCATTGCCATGGCCGACGTGTCGGTTCGGGCCCTCATCATGGAGCTCCTCAAGAAACTCAAGGAAGAGCACGATCTGACCTATTTGTTTATCACACATGACTTAGCAACAGCCAAGTACCTCTGCGACCGTGTGGCAGTGATGTACCTCGGGCGGATTGTCGAGATGGGCCCCAAGGAAGAGATCTTCCGACATCCGCACCACCCCTACACCAAGGCCCTTCTCAACGCCGTGCCCATCCCCGACCCCAACCGCCGCCGCTTGCACGAATTACCCCGCGGCGAAATCCCGTCAGCCGTGTTCCCCCCGTCAGGCTGCCACTTTCACCCCCGCTGCCCGCTGGCGACACCGAAGTGCCAAGAAGCCCGCCCGCCCATGCGCGACCTAGGAAACGGCCACCAAAGCGCCTGCATCCTGGACTAATTGCAAGCGCAGCGAAGCAGGGCCGTTTTCAGTGCCAGCGAAGCGAAGCACGCCCCCAGGCCAGCGAAGCGGGGCCTATTGCGTGCCAGCTGAAGAGGTGCCAGCGAAGCGCCGCACCGAATAGCCACCATGCCAG
>JBAXAI010000016.1:0-88317 GCA_037142615.1 Spirochaetales bacterium
CTCCCCCCTGCCTCCACTATACACCCAATTCAGTGGCAACTTCGGGGACATCACATTAGAAGGCCATGGCCCCCGTTCGGATAATCCTCTTGACGGCGAAACGTGTACCATGTAGTATACAGGATATGGCCA
Source organism: Spirochaetales bacterium (assembly GCA_037142615.1). GTDB lineage: Bacteria > Spirochaetota > Spirochaetia > JABEVK01 > JABEVK01 > JAIFLN01. The sequence goes on from JBAXAI010000016.1 coordinate 133, forward strand.
CCAATTTCGGCGATTTTGTGCGGCAGACCCGCGAAGAGCTTCGCGCCAGTGACGCTGCCTATTCGGTGCGGCGTGTGGCGGGCCAACTCGGCATCCAGCCGTCGTACCTGAGCAAGGTGGAACGCGGCGAGGTGGCCCCGCCCTCGGAAGACACCATCATCAAGCTGGCCGGCGCGCTTCGCGTCGACGCCGATGTGCTGTTGGCTTTGGCGGGCAAGGTGTCGCTGGAACTGAGGCAGGTGATCCTCAAGCGCCCGCAGCTGTTTGCCCAGTTGCTGCGGCAAATGCGTGATGCCCCCGACCACGCCGTGTTGCGGCTGGTACGCGAAGTTCAAGATGGAGAATGGTGACAAAGGAGTGTTGTATGGTTGAAGTGCTTTCCCGCAGGCTCAAGTTCAGTTTTCCCGAAGTGCATCGCGCCGCGTGCCTTTCGGTCGATTTTCAGAGGACCATCCGCATCCCCGACGACGGTCGCGACTATTTTCTGCCGCCAGGTCTGGGAAGCTTTCCACTCGAGCACATGGCCGACCACGCGAACCGCGTGCCGGAGGCCTGGCGGGAACGCGGTGGCGTCATGATTCCGCTCCACGATAACGAAGCGCTCTGGATGAACTTCGAGACGGGAAACGTGGCGGCCCGGCAGACCAACTACCCGCTGGTGATGAAAGTTGCGGCAGGCAAGATCAACGCCGTCTCGGGAAAAGCGTGGTCGGTGCCTCTGAAACGCCGTCCGCGCCAAGACTATCTGGTGGCCCCGGAACAGCCGTGGCTCGATGGCTTTTGTGTCGAAAAGAACGTCATCCGGCAGTTCGTTGCGGCCCGTTTGGGAGAAGGCATCACAGCCGAGGAACAGCTCACCGGGCAGGCCGAGTGGGGAGGTGTACAACTTCTCGTGGCACCGATGGCACGACCGGCATTTGAACGCCACTTTCCGATGGAACGCGCCAACCGACCGCAAATGATGGAGGCGATGGTCTCGTACTGCCAGGCGGAAGCCGTTGGCGATATGGGACTCGGCCTTGGTGGCCGTATGCACCAAGAAATCGCCAAAGACCCCTACGACCTCGCCGATTGGGACCAAGAGGCTGCCAGCCGCTGTTTTGTTCACCTGGTGCGTGCCGAAGATTGGAAGACGCTGACCGGCAAGGAGGCGCCGCGGCTTCCCATGGACGTCGCTGACTATCTTGGCAACAAAGGCCCGTGGTACTTGCACCCAGGAACCGGCAAACCCGTCGGGGGGAGCAAGAAACTCGCGGGGTTGAAGACCGTGGAGTCGTTTTTTTAGTCGATTGCTTCCAAAATGCACCATTGGCGCAGGCGCTGGCCATAGACTGTGCTTGAGGAGGCCACCATGGCCCGAAAACTTGCCAGTTTGCAGAGAATCGCCTCGGTCACCGCTATCGAGGGGGCAGACCTGATTGAGAAGGTCGGAGTCCTCGGTTGGCATTGCGTCGCCAAAAAGAGTGAGTTCACTCCGGGAGACCTGTGCGTCTACTTCGAAATCGATTCGCTGCTCCCGGAGCGACCGGAGTTTGAGTTTCTGCGCAAGTCGTCATGGAACTCGGTGCTCAAGAAATTCCGCCTCCGGTCGACCAAGCTGCGCGGGGTACTGAGCCAGGGGCTGGCCCTGCCCTTGAATATGTTTCCGACTCTGGCCGGGAGGGCCGAGGGTGACGATGTCACCGCGCTGCTGAACGTGGACAAGTTCGAGCCCTCCGTTCCGGCGCACCTTCAAGGTGTGGCCCGTGCGTTTTCGTGGCCCGTCTCCAAGACCGACGAACCCCGCGTGGAGTCGGAACCGGAGTTGCTGTCCGCGCTTCAGGGCAAACCGTACTACATCACCGAGAAGCTCGATGGCACCTCGGCCACCTACCTGGTCGAGGGCGGTGAATTCCACGCCTGTTCACGCAACCTGTCGCTCGTCGAATCGGAAACCAATCTGTACTGGACGACCGCGAGGCAGTTGCGCCTTGAGGAGCTTCTGCGGCAGCACGAAGCCTCGACCGGGCAAAGGTTGGCCATTCAGGGTGAGATTTGTGGGCCCGGCGTACAGGGCAATCCTCTGCATCTCGATGCAGCCGGGCTGTTTGTGTTCTCGCTGGTCGATGTCGGTTCGCGGTCCCGCCTCAGCTGGGCCGAAATGGTCGGTTGGTGCCAGACTCACGGGCTCCAGACGGTGCCATTGGTGGAGCTCGACGACGCCTTTACCGCGAACCAGGCCGAGATTATTGCCCTTTCGGAATCGCGGCCCGGCTCAGAAGGCATCGTCGTAAGATCCCAAGATCAGTCGATCTCGTTCAAGAAAATCAACAACGCCTACCTGCTGAAGCGGGGCGAGTAACAGGAGCACAACGATGGCTACCATCTACATTAGAGGAAACAACGACGCGTGGAAGTTGAGCCTGAGTGCGGCGGGCGTACTCGATTTCGAGTCCAGTTGCCCAGCCGACGAGGCCCCGAGCGGTTTGGTCCTGCACGAAACGATCACCCCTGACCCGACGCTGGAACCGGCTCGGAACTGGTGGACGGCTTGGGGCCGGATTCCTCTGCCGCCTGCTGAGGTTTGGAAGACTGCCAACGAGAAGGTGGTCCTGTCCAGTGCGACGCTGAGTTTCCTCACTGGTGCGCCCGCGCTGAAGGCGGCCATCGATCACGCCGATTCGCTGGCCTTGAGCGATGTGGTCGATCGTTGCCGAACCGGACAGGGGGCGCATGCTCCTCTCCTCAAATACTTGGTGGCACCGCATGCAGCCGCTGCCATCCTCTCAGGTGGCTGGGGCACTTGGAATGAGGCCCCCCAACTGGTGCCACCCGGAAGCCCCGGAGCCTCGGTCCATCCGCTCCTGGAGGCGCTCGACTTTTCGCCTCTCAAGGCCATCGCCGTGGAGTTGCGGCCGTCGCACCTGCTCACGTCGGTTTTGGCTGGCACCGGGTTGACGTTACCCGTGGTCGGCCTGAGCTATGCAGACTGGACCCGCGAAGTCGGCGCACCCGCTTTCGACGCCTACCGGAGAACGCAGCGAGACCATTACTTCGACCCCGAAAAGCGGCAAGCCCTGGACCAACGGGTGGAGGCTTGGGTGGAATCACTGAAGGTGGTGGTTCAACCCGAACCATGGAACCGCCACGATACCAATGCCCTCAAGGTGGTGATCTCGGACGGTCAGGGAGTTCCGTACAAGGCCGGCTATCTGCGCAGATCATTGGCCGCTTTGTTGGCCCCTTGGGTCGCCGAACCGACGGCGTTGCGGGCCGAACTGGTCAGGTTCTCACCAGGCGGTGGCGAGAACCAGGAGTCGTTAGTGCTGCGAGTAAGGAGCCGATAACAACGGGGCGTTGCGGGGTGTCCCCGCTTGGGGGGTAGGCGGTACCGCGTACTGCCGAGGGGGGTCGCCCCCCGCCCTTCCCTTCCCGTTCGTTCTTCCTTACAATAGACAGCAAACCACGGAGGAACCATGAATCTACCCGCGCTGAAAGCTCTCGGACAGTCCGTCCGCGCCCTGTCGATGGACGGCGTGCAAGCTGCCAATTCCGGCCACCCCGGCCTGCCCCTCGGCTTTGCCGACGTCGGAGCCTTGCTGTTTGGCGATGTGCTCAAACACTACCCCGCCCAGTCGCACTGGATCGACCGCGACCGCTTTGTCCTTTCAGCCGGCCACGGCTCGATGTTTTTGTACTCGCTGCTGCACCTGACGGGCTACAACCTGCCCCTCGACGAGCTCAAGAAGTTCCGCCAGATCGGCAGCAAGACCCCTGGTCACCCCGAATACGGCTGGACCGACGGCGTCGAGACAACCACCGGCCCCCTGGGCGCCGGCTTTAGCAATGCGGTGGGTTTCGCGATCGCCGAAACAAAGTTGGCCGCCGAGTTCAACACCCCAGGCCACACCATCGTCGACCACTACACGTACACCATCATGGGTGACGGCTGTATGATGGAAGGCGTGGCCAGTGAAGCCGCCTCGCTCGCCGGACACCTGGAACTGGGCAAGCTCATCGCGTTCTACGACTCGAACGGCATCACCATCGAAGGCCACACCGACATCGCCTTCACCGAAGATACCGGAAAGCGCTTCGAGAGCTACGGCTGGCAAGTGCTCAAGGGCAGCGCCTACGACTTCGAAGGCATGGCCAAGCTCATCGCCGAGGCCAAGAAAGATACCAAGCGCCCCTCGCTCCTCATTTTGACCAGCACCATCGGCTACGGTAGCCCCAACAAGCAGGGTACCCACGACGTGCACGGCTCTCCGCTCGGCGCCGACGAGATCAAGCTGACCCGCAAGCAACTGGGAATCCCGGAAGACGAAGCCTTCTATATCAACCCCGAAGCCGCCAAGTTTGTCGCCAGCCGCACCGCTGACTGGAAAAAATCGTTTGACGCCTGGACCGCCACCTTCGAAGCGTGGGCCAAAGCCAACCCCGAGCTCAAAAAGAAGTGGGACCAGTTCTTCGCCCCCATCGGCCCGCAACTCGAACTCGTCGAGGAGCCCGACTTCAAGGTGGGCGAGGCCATCGCCACGCGCGCCTCGGGCGGCAAGAGCCTGCAGGCGTTCGCCAAAGCCCTTCCCCAGCTGTTCGGCGGTTCGGCCGACCTGTCGCCCAGCAACAACACCAACATCCCCTACGGCGACTACCAGCCGAAGAACCGCCTGGGACGCACCATGCATTACGGGGTGCGCGAACACGGCATGGGCGGCGTTGTCAACGGCATCAACCTGCACGGCGGTTACCGCTGCTTCGGCGCCACCTTCCTGGTGTTTGTCGACTACATGCGCCCCACGGTTCGCCTGGCAGCGCTGATGAACCTGCCCAGCATCCATGTGCTCACCCATGACTCGATTTTCGTCGGCGAAGACGGCCCGACACATCAGCCCATCGAGCACGCCGAAAGCCTGCGCATTATTCCCAACGTGCTGGTGCTGCGCCCCGGCGACGCCCAGGAAGCCTTCCAGGCGTGGAAGCTGGCCTTGGCCCAGACCAAGCGCCCCGCCGTGCTGCTGCTCACCCGCCAGAACCTCAAAACCTACGAAAAGCCCGCCAACTGGAAGGCGGATTTCGCCAAGGGTGCCTACATTGCTAAGGACAGCGCTGGCAAGCCCGAAACCGTGGTGCTCGCCACCGGCTCGGAAGTGAACCTGGCTCTGGAGGCCGTAGCCCTGAGCAAGAAGAACGTGCGTGTGGTGAGCATCTCGAGCCGCGAGCTGGTCAAGGAAAACCTGGACCACTACAAGAAACTGGTGCCCACAGGCGTGCGCGTGGTGGCCGCCGAAGCGGGTGTGACCAGCGGTTGGCTGGGCCTGGCCGACGCGGTGCTGGGACTGGACCGCTTCGGCGAGTCGGGACCGGCACCCGCCGTGGCCAAACACCTGGGACTCACCGCCGAAGCGTTGGCCGCGTTGTTTTAACTCGTTATGCTGAAATGAAAAGAGGCGACCTTCGGGTCGCCTCTTTTTTTGCCCCCAGCAGAGGGTTGATGGCGGGGTATCAGCCCGGTCAGTTCTGGGGAGGGAGCAGATTGATCACCAACTCCTCTTGATCCTCGCGGTGCTTCACCTTCACGTAGAGCGTCTGTGTCGAGGCGCTGTAGTACCAGCCGTCGGTGTAGCTCTGGAACTGCGGGTCGGTGCGCCAGCGGATGCCGTGCAACAGAATACTGTCAAAGGGTTGCACCCCCACGATCACAAGCGACTCGGCCGACCCCGTGGGGAACTGGAAGGTGAACTTGAGCTGAAGAGAGGCCGAAGTCTGGCTGACCAGCGGTAGCGCTGAGCGGACAAAGGCACCCGTGGAAAGTCCTGCCGCCTTGGTAAGCACCTGTTCCGGCGAACCGGTAGCCAAGAGTCCGCTGTAGAGATCCTCTGGGTAGAACCCGCCTTCGGTGCGGTCGGCCTGGCCCGGGGTGAGGATCAGGACCTCGGGAATGCGCGACAAGGCATCTTGCTCGGTGAGGGCCGAAAGGACGAGCTGGGAGCCAATGGCCTGCCACTGGTCGGTATTGACGTTCGAGGTTTGATCGAGCAGCAACTGGCCGAAAATCAGGCCCGACTTGAGGTCATGGTAACCTTCGGCGGTGGCGACAAACAGCTGGCCCTCGTGGCGAATGACACGTCCGATCAATTGGGTCACCACCTGAGTCACGCGGTCCGAGGTATCGAGGGTGGAATCGGCTGCCCTCAGACTGCCAAGGTTGGCCAGGAAACCGACCAGATCGGCGGTCTTGGTGGGAAGTTCGCCGGTCTGCAAAAGCTTTTGCAGGCGTGCCGCAGCCCCGTCGGGCCCATAGTAGCGGGCGTCGAGCCACAACCGCAGCCCTCCGGCCCAGTCGGGAGGCGACGCCAAGGTGAGGCTCTCTACCGTGCGACGCTGGGCTTGAGTCACTTCCATCAGGTTGCCCAGAAACGGCAGGGCGTCGTAGTTCCAGGGGGTGGGGTTGTCGGCGAGCAACGACTGAAGCCGGGCAAGAACCGCCGGATACGTGCCTCGAGCCAGAGCTTCGCGAGCCCAGGCCGCCGCCAAGCGCGACGAGAAGCGTACCGAGCCGTCGGCCATCAACCAGCCACCGCGGGCCGTCTTGAGCCGCGTGTCTCCCCACGACTTCCAGGCGCGTTCCAGGTACTGGCTCAAAGCATCGCGAGCCTGGGTGACGACTCCGGGGCCGGCGCCTTGGACCAGCCACTGGTACACGGGGCTAACGCCCTCTGGCAGCCCTTCCAGGCGGATGGGCCGCAGGGTGGGGGTTCCTGCTGGGGACCTTCGCACCCCCAGAATGAACGTGTTGTCGGGCTCGACACGGTCGAGCGCTCCATCGAGTGACGCCAAAAACTTCTGCGAACCCCGGGTAATGACGACGAGAGGCAAACTGGCATTGCGTTCGACGCGGGCCCCGCCCTCGCCGGCGAAAGGAACGTGGACGGCGGTCGCGGTTATGTCGGCCGGTAAGGCCACTTTCAGCAGAAGGATGCCTCCGCCTGTGCCGGTTTTTTCGAGGCTCAGGACGATGCCGGTTTCAAACTGGACCACCAGGTTGCCGTCCTTCCAAGCCCACTTGGTGGGCCTCACCTTCTTGGTGGTCCCGTCAGCAAACACCAGCGCCAGCGTTCGCGACGAACTGAACGGCAGTTCCAGGCCGCGGCCATGGAGCGAAAGGTCTACAGGTTCACCGGTTTCGGAGGTCTTGCCCGACACGGTCATGTCGCCCAACGACTGGCTGAAAGAATCGCTCTTTTTGGAAAACTGGAAGACCACAAGCCCGAAGATGATTCCCAGATACAACACGGGCAAGAAGACGTACAGCCAGGGTCGGGTTTTCCGCATGCGGCATTTTAGCCACAAGCCCGCGAAATGGCAACCTTGTCGAACCCGAGGTCGTTCCGCTATGATGGGCCCCATGCTCCGTCTTTGGCCTTGTGCCGTTGCTCTTTTGCTTGCCGCGTGTGCTACAGCCCCCCCGCCTCCTCCTGTGATTTCACCCCCCCCGCCTTCGGTTGAGGTCACGCCCCCGGCAGTGGTTTCCCCGCCCCCGGTCACGACGCCCACCGTCGTCGAAGCGGCCACCCAGGACTACCAGGGCGTCGCCGACGCTCCCAAAATCCTGGAGAAGATCCAGCAGTCGGGGAAGGACCTTTCGACGATGACGGCCGCCGATCAGGGGCTGTACGGCAACCTGCTGTTGGCCTCGGGAAAGTACGACGACGCGGCCAAGGTGTTTCGCAACCTGCTCACCCTCGACGTCGTCAACAAGGACGCGCTCACCGCTTTGGCGCTTCTGGCCGGGCTGGAGGGCGACACCAACGCCCAGAAAACCTTCATCGACCTTTTGGTGGCCAGCTACCCAGGTGACAGCGAAGTGCTCAACCTCCAGGCCCAAAATTCCTTCTCACGGGGCGACGCGGCCTCGGCCAAGGCCGCCTGGGACGCCTCGCTGCAACTGCGGCCTTCGGCCGACGCGCTGGTGGGGCTGGCGATGCTTTCGTTGCAAGCCCGCAAAGCCAAAGACGCGGTCGGTCTGCTCGATCGTGCCGAGGCGCTGAGCAAGAACAACGACCTGCTCTACAGTCTGCGCTCGCAGGCCCACTCGGCGCTGGGCGAATATGTGATGGCCGAAACCGACGTGAGTCGCGCGTTGGCCCTGATGCCCGACAATCCATGGTATTTGCTCGACCGTGCCCGCCTGGGCTGGCTGAACCTGCAAAAGCCCGTGCAGGCGCTGGCCGATGCCGAGAACGCTTTGGCGCTCGACCCGACGTTGTTTTACGCGTGGGAGTACAAGGCCGAAATCCTGGAGTCGCAAGGCAAAGCCAAAGAGGCCTACGAAGCCTACCGCAAGGCTCTGGCCCTCGAAAAAGACTTCCGCTTCAGCTACCCGGCCGTGTCGGTGCTGGCCTTCCGCTTTCAAGACTTTCCCCAGGCGATGAAGTACGCCCACGAAGCGGCCAAAGACTACCCGGGGGAGTACGCGTTCCCGGTGATTGAAGCGTTGTCGCTCCGGTTCCTGAACCGCGCCGCCGACGCCCAAACCGTGCTCGAAAAAAACCAGGCGCGCTTCCCCAAAGGGACGACGGTGAACGAACTCTACCGGTTCCTGCTGACACCCGAAAACGACTTCTACCTCAATGCTGCACTCACACAGGAAAAGAAGGAAAACATCCGGGTTCGCGTTCAGTTCTATCAGGCTTGCCAGTACGTGCTGTTGAAGGCATACTCGTCGGCAAGGGCCGGTTTCGAAGCGGCCAGCGAGAGTCGTTTGCCGGGCATCCCTGAAATCGCCGCGGCCCGGGATTGGTTGGACCATGGATTCTGAGTTACCGGCCGAAAGGTCGTTTGATGCCCTGTTGTTGAACCTGCAAGTCGGGAGCCGCATTCTTCTCCAGACCCATGATTTTCCGGATTTTGACGCCATTGCCTCGGCCTACGGCCTCTTCTGCCTGTTTGAGACCTACGGTTTGCCCTCGACCATCGTGTATGGCGAAGAAATCCAGGGCTTTTCGCTGGGCGAAACCATCCGAACTCTCAAGATTCCCGTGACCCGCATGAAAGACCTGATTAGCCGCGACGACGACCAAATCATCGTGGTCGACAGTTGCCCGGGGAACAAAAACGTCACACTGCTGCCGCGTGGCACCATCAAAGCGGTGATCGACCATCACCCGCTGCCAAGCCAACCCGTGGCCACCTCGTACTGCGACATCCGCGAAGGCTATGGTTCCTGTTCCACGATGATTTACGAGTACTACGCGGGTTCCAGTTTTCAGCCTTCTAAGACCACCGCCACGGCCCTGCTGATGGGCATCATGATGGACACCAACTACCTGACGCGCGGGGTGGGTCCGGCCGACTTGGAAGCCTTCACGGGGCTCTACTTCAAGGCCGATTGGATCACCGGGAACTACCTGCTCAACAATTCCCTTTCGGTGCGCAACGTGCCGATTTTCCAGGAAGGCTTCGAGCACATGCGGGTGTACAAGGGCTTCTGCTTCACCTTCATCAGCAAAGAGACCGACAGTGACACCATCGCCGTGATGGCCGACGACTATCTGCGCTTCCACGAGGTGGCCTTCAGCGTGGTCTGCGGACTGAATCAGGGCGAACTGAAAATTTCGGTGCGCAGTGAGGACCCCGGCTTGGCCGCCAGCAAGGTGGTGCGCCGCGCCCTCGACGGCATCGGCTTCGGCGGAGGCCACGTTCACATGGGCGGCGGCACCGTCCACCTGACCAACTTTCACGGACCCGACGACCTATACGAGCGCTTCCGCGCTGCGATCGATCACTACATCCACGAGGCCACCTGATGAGCGATACCGTTACCCGACTTGAGCACAACGGCAGGACCTACGTCCTGGTCGGGACGGCGCATGTTTCCCAAGCCAGCATCGACGAGGTGAAGGCCGTCATCGAGGCCGAAAAACCCGACCAGGTCGCGGTCGAGATCGACGCCGGTCGCTACCAGTCGCTGAGCAACCCCACCAACTGGGCCCAGCTCGACATCTTCAAGGTTCTCAGGGAGGGCAAAGGCTTTTTGCTGCTGGCCAACCTCGCCCTCAGTTCGTTCCAGCGCAAGATCGGCGAAGAGCTCGAGGTCAAACCCGGCCAGGAGATGCTTGCAGCGGTACAAACGGCCGAAACGCTGGGCATCCCGTTTGCCTTCATCGACCGCCAAGTTCAGGTCACGCTCCAGCGCGCGTGGAAAAAGAGCAGCCTTTGGGGCAAGAGCAAGCTGATGGCGCTGCTGATGGGTTCGGTGCTCGGCGAGGAAAAAGTCGACTCGAGTCAGATCGAAAACCTCAAGAACCGCAATGAACTCGACAGCGTGATGGGCGAACTGGCCAAGGAACTCCCCACGGTGAAGCAAGTGCTCATCGACGAGCGCGACCAGTACCTCGCAACATCGCTGTTCGAGCTGGCCACCGCCGGGCCCGCAGGAACCAAAATCGTCGCCGTCGTAGGCGCAGGGCATGTCCCTGGCATGACGTTGTGGCTGAACGACCTGGCGGCCGGCTCCAAGGCGCCCGACTTGGTCGAAATCTCGAGTGTACCGAAGCCCACCCTTGGCGAAAAAGTCTGGCCTTGGATTCTGCCGCTGGCGTTTGTCGGGCTTTTGGGCGCCGGCTTCTTTCTCAAGGGCTCGGGTGTGCTGCTCTCGGGCCTGCTCGCGGTCGTGATTTCCACGGCCTTGTTTGGCGCTATTGGTTCCATCGCGGCCCTCGCCCACCCGGTGACCATTCTGGTGTCAATCGTCGCGGCCCCGCTGGCTGCCCTGTTCCACGGGTTGGTTCACATCGCCTACTTCACCGGGCCGACCGAGGCCTGGTTGCGCAAGCCGAGGGTGGCCGACCTGGAAGCCTTGGCGCAGGACGCTACGACCTTCACCGGTTATTACAAGAACCGCGTGCTACGCATTTTGCTGGTCGTGGTGTTATCCACCCTCGGTGCCACCGTAGGTTGGTACCTCAGCCTCGTACCACTCTTGGGCGCGCTGCTTCCGGCGTAGGGCGGGAGTCACGCTGAATCGAATGCGAAGCGTCCACCCGGTTTGGAGCTTCGAGGAGCTCTTGGCTTACTTTGAGACCCGCGCAGGCGAAGACGTCGCCGAAACCGACCTTTTGCGTCACTTCTTTGCTGACGAAAACGTCTTCGCCGATGGCCTGGGCCTGGATCTGTTCGAAAGACACTTCCTGCTCTACCGGCGACTGTGGCTGTTTGACGACGAGCTGCGGCAGGCCTCGGGCCGACGCCTGTGGATCCGTGGCATCCGCTCCACCTTGCTGGAAGCTCCTCCCCGCGGACGTTGCGACGCACTGGATCCTGAAACGGGCCTTTTTTGCGAGGCGTCCCTGCCCTGTGGCACACACGGGGGTCTGGCTCCCGACTTGCCGACGATGAAGTCGTACTACCTCGACGAGACCCAGTTGGAAGGAATGACCTCCGAACGACTCGAGCGGCTGCTCGATGGCTTCTACCGGTGGTGTTTCGACCCTGCAGGCATCGAAGCAGCCTTCGAGCAGTTGGGACTGGCCCCCGGAGCCAGCGCCGAGGCTGTGCAGCGGGCCTGGAAACAATTGAGCAAAAAAAACCACCCCGATCGGGGTGGTGATGTGGTTGCCTTTCAACAACTTTCGGCTGCCTACCAACTACTGAAGCGGCTGTTGGAGCCGAAGCCCTGACGTACTACTTCTTGGCGCCGAACTTATCGCCAACCGTTTTGTACGCGTCGGCTCCAGGCTTGGCCTTGGCTTTGTACACCCGGTAGGCTTCCAAGTACCCTTGGGCAAGCAGCGTGTTGTCTTCGGTCGACAACTTGTTCTGGGGCAGGTTCAGGAAAGGAATGTCGAACTTCTGACCCGAGTAGATCAGGTCGGGGTCTTTGATCAGAGCCTTGTTGATTTCAAAAATGGCGGGCCAGAGCACGGGGTCTTTGTACCACTTGTCCGAGATCCACCAAAGCGTATCGCGCGGAATGACCGTGTGAACACCAAGCATCTTAGGAGCCTGAGCAACGGGCTCGGGCGTCACGGCAACGGGTTTGGGGGCTGTCGCCGTTACCGCTGTGGCCACCGGCTTGGCGGCGCTGGCTGGCTTGTTGAACAGAAACACCAGAACGGTTCCCAGAAGCAAGAGGAGAATGATCACGATGATTGCAACGGCGACAGCAGGGTTCTTTTTTTGTTTTTGGGCGTTCATGGAAACTCCTTTCCCGGACGATACACCCATCCTATCGGAATCCGCCGAAAAAAACTCAAGGAAAATCTCATTGACTGGGGGGGAAACTGACCCTATCCTGAGTAGTAAACCGATTTAACGCTCAAGAGGCCCTGTTGCATGAAATCTCGTCTGACGATTCTTGACGTTGCCCGCGAGGCCGGTGTCTCCAAAACGGCGGTGTCGTTTGCCTTCAATTCGCCCCAACGGCTGGCCCCCGCCACGCTGAAGAAGATCCTGAACATCTCGGACACGTTAGGTTACGTCCCCGATCCAACGGCTCGCAGGTTGGCTCGGCGCTCCAGCGGCAATCTGGGGGTCCTGATTCCACAAACCCTCCCCGAGGCCTTTGTGCACCCGCATTTTCAAGAGATGTTTCAGGGCATCGGCGAGTTTTGCGAGCGGCGTGAGTTCTCGCTGACGCTGATCCCCCCCTTGCAGGGGTGCCTGCTCAAGGCCGTTCGTAACGCTGCGGTCGACGGCGTTATCACCTTGGGCTTCACCCCGTCAGAGACCTTTCTGGACCTGCTGGGCAAGCGCTCTCTTCCGTTGGTTACGGTCGACAGCCGAATCGACTCGACCATCCCCAGCGTCACTTTTGAAGACCGCGAGGCGGCACGAGACCTGCTTCGAGCGGTGCTCGGCCGGGGTTACCGGAATCTCCACATCCTCACGTTCCCGGTCGCGCCCGAAGAAGTCCGTGGCAACGCTGGCTCCCGGTCGCTGAGTCGGCGGTTGCAGGGGTTCCGCCAGGCTCTCGACGAACTCAAGTCCGAGAATGTGTTTGTCAGCTATGGGAGCTCCCGGGTTACGGCCGAATCGGCCTGTGAGTCGCTGATGGAGCAGCAGTGGGAAGCCGGCCTGCCCCAGGTGGTTGTGTGCCTCAGCGATGCCCAAGCTTCGGGTGTGTACGTTTTTGCCGAAAAAAAGGGGCTTCGCATTCCCGAGGACCTCGCCGTCACCGGGTTCGACGGGAGTCTTTCGCTGAAGCACCTTCGCCCTGTGATGACCACGGTTCGCCAACCCGGCTTCCTCAAGGGCAAGCTCGCGTGCGAACTCATGGACGAGCAATGGCGCGACCGTGCCACCGTGCGGCACTTGGTGGTCAAGGCGCATATGGTCGAAGGCAAGTCGTTGGGGCAGATGTCGAAATCCTGGCCCAACGACTGACTTACACCCTACCCTAAAACAGCCCGGGTTCCTCTTTTTTGGCAGCAGCTTTCTTGGGAGCTGCCTTGGGGGCAGCCACCTTCACTTTCTTCGGTCGGTCGGCTTCGGGGTCGAGCAACTCCATCAACTCCGGGAAGTGATAGGCCGACTTCGCAGCGGCCTTTCGGGCCTCTTCGATTCGCTGATAGACCCCCAGAATCTGCGCTTCGTGGACCTTGCTGGTCGCGTCGAGAGCCAGAATTTCCTGCACTCTGACCGCCAGGACCCACCAGAGAAGGTAGTCGAAGCCCCCCTTGTCGAACCAGAGCACGCCTTCGAACTGGTGCACACCAATCATCGATTGCACGTCGGAATTGCGCAGCAGCACGCCCAGCGTGGCAGGCTGAGACCCCACGTCGCCGCGGATGCTGGCCAGCAATTTCACAATGCCCACCAGATGGTGTGCCTCGCCGCCGGTCATTCCCAATTCCACGAACAAGCGCTGAATCTTGCGGTCAAGATACCATTCTTCCATCAGGGCGCGGGCGACCACGACTGGTTCCTTGGGATCCACGACTTCGCCGAAACGAGCGATCAACGCGTGGGCGAAGAACACATGCACCAGCAGCATGGGCGGACGCAATCGAGTGTCGAGGAAGCCGATCGCAGGAGCCAGTGCCTTGGAGTCGAACAGCGTGACCAGATTGGTGAGCGACAGCACCGACTTCAGGTCGGCTAGCGCAGCCTTGATCGAAGGGCTCGGGTCGATCGCCGAACCAGTGTAGTCCTTCACCCGCCAGTAGAAGGCCGACAACCGGTCTTCCTGGTTGGCCCAGAACTTTTCATCGACGGGGTGAATGCCCCAAGCGACGTCATAGAGGTTGCGGAAGTTGGTCGCATGGAAGGTCTCGGTGAAGCCGTGGAACAGGCTGCGATGGGTCATGTCCTTGAGGGCTTCCTGCAAGTCGTTGACGCCTGCGCCCTGGAGTTCGGTGGCCAAGCGGTCAAGCAGGCCGTCGGCACCATCTTCCAGCTCATGGATGTCGAGGAAAACCTGCTTCTGATACCCTCCGAGTTCGACGAACATGCCCGACTGGTGCAAGTCGCTCGACCGGCGCAAGTACCACAGGCCACTGGCCTGATCCCGGAGGAGCACGAAATGCTTGGGCGAGTTCGTCAACCGCAGAGCGCTCGCCAGGTCGCGCTGCTGGATCTCTTTGGTTCCGTCAGGGTTCTTGATGGCGTAGCCTGCCGAGACCTTGATCCAGCCTGAGGCCTTTTCCCAGGTGTTGTTGAAGAACACCAGAGCATGTTCGTTACCGGTGCCGTTGGAGTAGGCGAACACGTTCTGGTTCACCGAACCGTGGGAACCCCACAAGTCGTACAGGTAGAAGTTGGCCACTTCGGCGAACAGGTAGCGCCGGTGCATAAGGGGGAAGATTTCGCGCTGGTGGCGCTCGATAAGGCCCAGGTCGTCCTTTTCGTCCCAGTAGGCCCGGCGGTATTCCATGCCGTACTTTTCGCGGAAGCCTTCGACCTGGCCGTGACCGAACATGGGGGTACCGGGCATGGTGACCATCACGGTGGCGACGCCGAAGTACTTGTCGCCGGTACCAAACTGGACGGCGGCCGTTTCTTCGTCGGGGTTGTTCATGAAGTTCACGTAGCGTTTGAGAATATCAGGATCGAACTCGAGCGTGTTCTTGATGCTGTAGCGGTACTTTTCGTTTTCTTCCTTCTTGAACATGTGCATGAAGGCGGAGTTGTACACGCGGTGCATGCCCAGCGTGCGCACAAAGTAGCCTTCCATCATCCAGAACGCCTCGGCCAGCAGCAGGGTGTCGGGCACCTCGGCGGCCACGCGGTCGACCACCTCGCGCCAGAACTCTTCGGGAATCGCGGCGTCGAAGGCCTCTTTGGTCATGGCGTGCTCGGCCCGGCTGGCAATGTCGCCACCCGAACCAGGGAGCGGATACCACAGGCGCTGGATGTGCTTCTTGGCCAAGGTCATGGCGGCATCGAAGCGGATGACCTGAAAATTGCGGGCCACGTGCAAAATGACCTGGATGATGGCCTCGCGGGTCTCTGGATTCAGGTAATTGAGCTGGGCGGTGTCGTTCCACGGCATGGAAGTTCCGTCATTGCCGTGATAGATGAACCGGTGGCGGTTGGTGCGCTTGTCGCGGTGCAGAAACACCACCGAGGCGTCACTGCGATCGTAGTAGTGGTCTTCGAGCTTCACTTCGATGTTGGGATCCTGGCTCAGGTCGGGTCCGTTGAACGTGTAGCCGGGGTACGGGCAGTAGTCGAGCTGGGTGAACCAGTCGGGGTGTTCGCTGACCCACTTGCTGTCCATCGAGGTGTGGTTGGGCACCATGTCGCTGGCCACCCGGATACCACGGCGCGCACAACGGTCGCGCAGGTCGTTCATGTCGTTCCAGCCGCCCAGCTCGGTGGCGATGTCGTAGTCAAACAAGGAGTAGGCGGAGGCTTCGGCCTCGGGGTTACCGCACATCACCTTGATCGTCTTGCTGGCCTTCGACCGCTCCCACAACCCGATCAGCCATAGAGAGTTGAAACCTCGGGCGGCCATGTCATCGAGCTCAGCGTCGGGAATCTCGCGGAGCGTCAAGATGGGGCGTTCGTACTTCTTGGTGAGCTGGTCGAGCCAAACCAGCGTGCTCTTGGCCAGCAGAATGACCTTGGGCATCCACTCCTTGTCGGTGCTGAAGCGCTCGGGTTCGTGCTCGGCCCCGCCGGTGAAACTCAGCGCGTGTTCGTAGCCCTGCGAACCGCCGCCACCGGCGTCCTTGTTCCAGAACAGGCGCTCTTCTTCTTTCATAAAGTCGAGCGAGCTGAGCAACCGCATCAGGAACTTGCCCAGAATGAGGCCCCAGCGGTCTTTGATGTACTGGAGTTGGCCGTAGAGCGAATGCGGAACCGCGAGGGCGGGAGCGCGAAGCATGTCGATCAGTGACTGTTTTTCGGGCCCAAAAAGCGGCGTCGTGGTGAAGAACTCCTTCACCGCGTCCATGAAGTCTCCGTAAGCGGTTTCGGAACGCAGGTCGCGGTCGTCGAACAGTTCGAGAAAGGGCTCAAACGCGGTGTTGGCGTTGGCCAACCAAAGGAGCATCACCTCTTCGAACACGACCTCGCGATGGGCCAGGCCCTCGGTGCTGCCCCTGAGGTAGCCTTCCGCGTCGCCGCCTTTGTACACCTCGACGTTGGGAAAGTGGTGGCTGAACCGGAGCAGCACCTCGTCGGTTTCTTGGCGGCCGACCTTGAGCGCCACAAAGTCCAGTGCGCGGCCAAACAGGTCGCGGCCGTTCTCTTCGCGGTACAACCCGGCAACAAAGTGCAGGATTTCGTCGATGAGTCCCATGGCGTTGAGCTGGCCCGGCAGCACCGAAGGTTCGGGGTGGAGTGCCGGATCGCGCAGGTCGTTCATCTTCTTGGCGAAGATGCGGGTAGCCAGAAAATTGGGAAACACCACGTTGCCGCTGCTGGAGAACAAGGCGTCGTCGAACTGGTACTGGTCCCGGGCCTTTCGTGAAATGTGAAACTCCTGGTGCACCGACCGCAGTGCGGGCACCTTGTCGGAAATCCGGGTCAGGCGGAGCGTCAGTCCGGCATCGCTTGGGGTCTTCATGGTTTCTTCCTTTGTTCGACAAGTTGATGCAAGGTGGCGCTGAAGTCGCTGGCCGCCACGAGCTCCTCCAGAGAAGGCTTCATCCGATAGGCCCAGTTGGAGCCGTCGACCGTTCCAGGAGTATTGACCCGTTCCAAGGCCGGGTCGGCGGTCATGAAGCGCTCGTCGAGAGCCAAGAGGTCGGGGAGCGCGAGAATGCAAAGCCGCGAACGTGTGGTGAGGATGCCAGCCAGCAATTTGCGGGCCATCGCAGGGGAAAAAGGCCCGTCGTCGTGCGCCGAAAGCCCCAAAGCCAGTAAGAAGCCCTGATGGTTTCTTTCTTCGTCCCACCACTGACGGAGGGTGCTGGTGTCGTGCACCGAGGGGGTACAAACCGTCAGTTCGGGATACTGGTTCACGGGAATGTAGGGCTGACCGGGGGTACTCCAGTCGCGCGCCCAGCGGATGATGCGCAATCCGAGAATGCCCAGGTCGTTGAGCACCCCTGGCACACACGCGGGGATGCTGCCGAGGTCCTCGGCGCACACCAGCATGTTCGTGGTCGACTTCATGAAGCTCAACAGGCGTCGGCCCTGGTCTTCCCACAGGCCCTGCACGCGGTCGCTGGTTTCGTGCACCAAGCGCTCGAAGTTCCAGCGCTCCTCGTTGCCGAGGCTGTCGTAGGCGCGGGTGGAGTAGTAGTGCGCGGTGGCCGTGTAGGTGCCGTCGGCCAGGCGCAGAAGCGTGCGGTTGCGGAACCAGTGCACAAGGTTTTCGCGGGAGTTGTCACCCAGCGGAAGGGCCTGAAGGACCTTTTCGCCGGTGATGCGCGAAGCGAATCGGTAGAGGTCCTCGCCTGGCAGTTGCACCAGGGCTTGGTCGATGACGGCTTGGGCTTCCTGCCCCAACCGCTCGCGGATCTCGAGGCCGAAAATGTGCGGTTCGCTCATCCAAGTGATGCGGCCAGAGTCAAAACCCAGGCGCCCAAGCTGTTCCGTGGTCAGGCGGGGAGTCGGCTGATACAGGCCCAACTGGGCGTTGAAGTTCGCCGCCGGGGTGGCCCAGATGCGGAAAAAACCCAGAACGTGGTCGATGCGGTACGCCTGGTAGAAACGGGCGGCATGTTCCAAGCGCTGCTTCCACCACCCGTAGCCGTCTTTTTCGAGACGCGACCAGTTGTACACCGGGAAGCCCCAGTTCTGGCCGTCGGGATTCATGTCGTCGGGAGGCGCACCGGCGCGCAGACCCAGGTCAAAAAACTCCGGGTGGGCCCAAACATCAGCGCTGTCTTCATTGAGGAGGATAGGAATATCGCCCTTGAGGGCCACGCCGAGCTTCTGCATCTGCCCGACGGCGGCAGACAGTTGGTGCTCGCACTCGGTCTGCATCCACACCTGCAACACACCTTCGGACCCCAGCTCGTTCCAGAGGGCCAGGATGTCGTTCTGCGAAGGGTGCCGGTGCTCGGGCCACGATTGCCAACCCGCGCGCTGGTAGCGCTCGCGTAGGGCGCTGAACACGGCGTAGTTGCGGCCCCAAGGCCTTTCGGCCAGCCAAGCTTCGGCATCGGCGGCCGTGAAACCCGACTCGGCGAACACCAGTTTCAACAGGTGCTGTTTTTCCTTCCACACTTCTTGATGGTCCACCCGGGCCAGGCCATTGGTGCGGGTTCGCAGGGCCTCAGCCTCTTTTTTGACTGCCGCAAAACCGCTGAGGTCCGACAACCTGAGGTAAACGGGGTGCAGGGCGTAGGCGCTCAAGGCGCTGTAGGGCGAAGGTTCGTAGCCGGTGTCGTTGATGGGAAGCAGTTGGATGAGGTCCAGACCCGAGGCTTGGCACCACTGTGCCGCCAGGGTCAGGTCCGCGAACTCGCCGATGCCGAAACTGGACTGTGATCGCAAGGACGACAACGGGACGGCCACACCGGTCCCTGGGGTGGCTGCCGAAAGTTCGGGCATGAATCGGACCTCCTGGAGTCTGTGGGACCCCCACCTTGATCGTAGGTCCGACTACCCTAAAGGTCAAGGAAAACCGGGTTAACCGCCGAGTTTGCCGGGTTCTTCGAGCCGCCGGATCTGGTCGCGGACCAAGGCGGCTTCCTCATAGTCCTCGTTGGCAACCAGAAGGTCGAGCTGGGCCTGCAGGCGCACCAGCGTGTTGGTCAGGCCTTCGGATCGGGCCGCAGGGGTGTCTGTTGGCAGGTCTTCCAGGTCCGCCTCTTGTGCCGACTCCTGCAGTTGGTCAAGCGAAATGCCGGACTCCTCGAGCAGGTCGGTTTCGAGGAAGATGGGGCAGTCGGTGCGGACAGCCAAGGCCAGCGCGTCCGAGGGCCGGGCATCAATTTCCAACTTGCGGGTGCCGTGACTCAGCAGGATGTTCGAGTAGTAGGTGCCCTCGCTGAGGGTGTGAATGTCGATGCGAACCAGCGTCGCGCCCAGTTCGGTGAGCAGGCGCAGAAGCAGGTCGTGGGTGAGCGGACGGGGAATTTCCACCTCACCGAGACCCAGCAGGATGTTTTGGGCTTCGAGCGGTCCGATGAGAATGGGAACTGCCTTGTCACCCTGAAGCGGGCGAACCAGCACGGCGTTTCCCTGGTCGGTCTTGGCCACGGTCCAGATTTCGGCGGGAACCAGCATGTTTACTCCTTGCCCCGTGCGCTGCTGAGGCGACGGCGGATTTCGGCGGTCAGCACCTGGCCCCGCAGTGGGCGCCGGGCAATCCCTTCGTCCACGGCGGCCTCGGCGACGGCCTTGGCCACGGTGAAAGCCAGCTCCGGGTGAAACGGCGATGCAATGATGCTGTCGGAACCCTCGGGACCGGTTCCGGCAAGCGAGGCGATGGCCTTGGCGGCCGCGACCTTCATGCCGGCGCTGATGCGGGGAGCCCGGACGTCGAGCGCCCCCCGGAAGAGGCCAGGGAAAGCCAGCACGTTGTTGATCTGGTTGGGAAAATCCGAGCGCCCGGACGCGGCCACGGCAGCCCCGGCAGCGAGGGCGTCGGTCGGCAGGATTTCGGGTTCGGGGTTGGCCAACGCGAAAACTATGGCGCCCGGGGCCATGGCCTTCACGTGCGCCGAGGTGAGCAGGCGGGCTGCACTGACACCGACAAACACGTCGGCTCCGGCGAGCGAGGCCAGCAGGTCACCGGGGCGACACTCGGGGTTGGTTCGGGTAGCGAGTTCGGCCATCGCGGGGGAAAGCCCGGCGTCGCCGCGCACCAGGGCCCCGGCCTTGTCGCACACGGTGACCTGGGTCAGCCCCGCCTCGAGCAACATGCCCGCAATGGCGGTTCCTGCGGCACCGGCACCGTTGATCACCACCCGCAGGCGGGCCCAGTCTTTGCCCACTTTTTTGGCGGCGCCCATCAACCCTGCGAGCACGACGATGGCGGTGCCGTGCTGGTCGTCATGGAACACGGGGATGTCGAGGGCGGCTTGAAGCGCCTTCTCGATTTCGAAACAGCGTGGCGAGGCGATGTCCTCGAGGTTGACTCCGCCAAACGAAGGGGCCAGTGCTGTCACCGTAGCGATGATCTGGGCGCTGTCTTGCGTGCCAAGAACCAGGGGCACCGCGTCGATGCCGGCAAACTCGCGGAACAGGAGGGCCTTGCCTTCCATCACCGGCAGGCCCGCCAACGGGCCGATGTTGCCAAGACCCAGGACAGCACTGCCATCGCTGATCACGGCAACCAGATTGCCACGGCCCGTGTACTCGTACACCGACTCGGGATCGGCGGCAATAGCCAAACAGGGCTCGGCGACGCCGGGGGTGTACTGAAGCGCCAGATCCGAGGGATGGGTCAAGGGTTCTTTGGCAACAATGGACAGCTTGCCGGCCAAGCGTCGATGCAGGTTCAGGGCCGGCGTATTCAGGTTCATGAACTCAATTTAGGAAGGATCTTCCTATTGAGCAAGGCTTGTGCGGTTGCGGCCTGACTGTTTCGACGAATACAGCGCCTGATCGACGCGTTCGATGAAGTCCAGCACCGTGACATCGCGGGCCGGGTCGAACTCGGCAACCCCCAAACTGATGGTGACCGGCACCTTCTGCCCGCGCGAGGCAAAGGTATGCCCCTCGACGCGGAGTCGGATTCGTTCAGCGGCGAGGCGGGCCTTTTCGAGCGGTTGACCGGGCAGCAGGACAATGAACTCCTCGCCGCCGTAACGGGCCGCCGTGTCGACAACCCGCACACTCTCCAGCACGAGCGACGCGACGCCCTTGAGGATTTCGTCACCGGTGAGGTGCCCCCAGGTGTCGTTGACGTTCTTGAAGTGGTCGATGTCCATCATCACCAACGAAAGCACCTGACCGGCAGGCGGTCGAACCCGAATCGTCTCTTGCAGCGTGTTGACGAAGAAATGCTTGAGCTTGAGCTTCGTCATCATATCGGTGGTGGTCATTTCAAACAGGTAGGCGTTGTGAATGGCGATGGCTGCCAGCCCGGCGATGTTCATCAGATAGTCGCGGTCGCGGGCATTGAAGGGCTCGCCGCCGATCTTTTCGCCCAACACCAGCAGGCCATTGATCGCGCCCTTGGCCTTGAGGGGCACCACGATGTGCGGATCGACGCTCAGCAGAACCTCCAGGTCGTGCGAGGCAGGCAGCACGGCCTGAAGGCTGGCGGGTTCGTGGCAGTGGGGATGCAGGTTGAGGAAACTGACGAGGTCTCCGTGTTCAGCGATGTTGTACGTGCGGGCGTGGTCGATGTCAAAACCGAGAAAGTCGCGGTGGAGCGTGAAGTCGGTGGCGTCGATGGTGCGTTTGGAGAAGAAGGCGGCCTTGGCCACGGTCAGAGCTCCTAGGCAAGTGTAGAGGATGGAGTCGTTGAGCACGTGGTAGTCGAGGGTCGACGTCAGGCTTCTGCTGATTTCCAGCAGGTTCTTGAGGTCGAAGATCTCTTTTTCCAGGTCCTGCGTCGTCATCCCCATGTTTCCTCGATTACTTCCAATGATCGACGCCGTTGGCAAAGACCTTGAGGCCCAGTGTTCCCAGGTCAGCACGCCGCCGCCAGAGCGGGTGCTGTAGGCGGTGGGTAAAGGCTTCGGGGTGCGGCATCAGGCCGAAGATGTGGCCGGTGGCGTCGGTAAGGCCAGCGATGTCGTCGAGGGCCCCGTTGGGGTTGCCACCGTGGTACGTCAGGGCGATCAAGTTCTTTTCGTGCAGGGTTTTGCGGACTTGGTCATCGCGGACTTGAAACCGCCCTTCCCCATGCCTGATGGGCAGATCAAAGTCTCCCAGACCCCTGAGCCATGGGCTGGTGTTCGCCGGGTTGGCCCGCACCCGGATCCAGCGGTCCTGAAACACGCCGCCTTCGTTGCCGATGAGCGTGGTCTCGGGGGTCCAGTCACCCTTGAGGTTGGGGAGGATGCCCATTTTGACCAGAGTCTGGAAGCCGTTGCAGACCCCCAGCACCAGGCCGCCGCGTTCGGTGAAGCCGGTGAGCGAGTCCTGCAACGCGTTTTTGACCCACTGGGCGAGGACGCGGCCGGACCCCAGGTGGTCACCAAAACTGAACCCGCCGGGGAAGCCGAGAATCTGTAGCTGGTCGAGCCGGGAGGGCTCTTCGAGCAGGGTGCTGACGGGCAGCCAAACGACCCGGGCCCCGGCGAGCTCAAAGGCCTGCCCCAGTTCCTGGTCGGCGTTGATGCCGAAGCCGGTGAGGATACCGGCGGTGACGGTGCTCATTGGAGCCTCCCGAGGGTGTTCCAGGCGTGGAGGAGCTCTTGCTGCGCGAGCCGGACAACGGTCTGCCCCTCGCGATCCACGACGAGAGAGGCGTCGGCGGTCACCACGCCGATCTCGGCAGCGGGCAGGCCACGGAAGGCCTTGCGGAAGTCAGCGAGCTGCGTCGGGTTCACACTGGCCAGAAAGCGCCCGGGGCTCTCGCTGAACAGGCCCACCGCGGGAGGAGCGCTGCGGAGCCCGGGCAGCTCGTCGAGCGTCACGTGCGCGCCGAGGCGACCCCCGAGCGAACTTTCGGCCAAAGCCACACCCAAACCGCCGTCGGCCAGGTCGTGCACGCTGGCGAGCAGGCCACTTTGCAGGGCGCTGGCCAAGGCCCGGTACAGCTTGAGCGAAGCCTCGGGATGCACGGTCGGCGTTCCAGCGAGCCTCAGGGCTGAGTCGTCGGACCTCAGCACCTTTTCGAGGGTGGAACCGGCCAGTTCGGCCCGGGTGTCGCCCAACAGGACGATGACGTCGCCAGCGGCCAAAAAGTCGGTGGTCATGGCCTTGTTGACGTCGACGATGATGCCCATGAGGCTGATCAGCAAGGTGGGCCGGATGCTCACCTTTTTGCCGTTCATGTTGGCGTCGTTCTTCATCGAGTCTTTGCCCGAAATGAGGGGCAAACCATAGAACAAGCAAGCGTCGCGGAGGCCCTGGCAGGTTTTCACCAATTGCGCCAGCTTGTACTCGCCGTCGGGCGTCGTCGCGCTTTGAACCGGGTCGGGCCAGCAGAAGTTGTCGAGCACGCTGGCGTTGTCGGGGTCGCCGCCGAGGGCGATGTGCGCGCGGTAGGCTTCATCGACGGCATTCCACGCCATCTGGTAGGGATCGGTGTCGCCGTAGCGGGGATTCACGCCGTGGGTGACGGTGAGGCCGCGGTTGCTTCCCGGCTTGAGCTTGAGCACGGCGCCCTCGGTGGGGCCGTCCATCTTCTCGCCGCAGAAGGGTTTGACCACAGAACGGGCTTGCACCTCGTGGTCGTATTGCCGCACCAGGCTCTCCTTGCTGGCCACCGTCGGGTCCGCCAACAAGCGCAGGAGCGTGGACCCCAACGGAAGATCAGGCACTTCGCGGGGGGTGAACTTCGGCGGCACCCAAGTCGCCTTCAGGTTCATCGCGGGCAGGCCCTTGTGCAGGAACTCCATGCTGAGCGAACCGATGAGCTGACGGCCCCAGGTCAGGTCGACGCGGCCGGTGGCGGTGAACTCGCCGATCACCGTACCCTCCACGTCGCGCTTACGGGCCAGCGCCAAAAAGGCCTCGAGCGTGGAGCGGTCGACCGCGAGGCTCATGCGCTCCTGGCTCTCGCTGACGAGGATTTCCCACGGAGCGAGGCCCTGGTACTTCAGCGGGCACAGGTCCAGGTCGATGCGGACGCCGCCCGAGCTTTCGGCCATTTCGCCCAGGCTGGAACTGAGGCCACCGGCCCCATTGTCGGTGATGCCTTTGTACAGGCCCAGGTCGCGGGCTTCGAGCAGAAAGTCGGTCATTTTGCGTTGGGTGATGGGGTCGCCGATCTGCACCGCGCTGGTGGGGCTGGTTTCGTCGAGCGCCAACGAGCTGAACGTGGCGCCGTGGATGCCATCTTTGCCCACGCGCCCGCCAAGCATAACGACCAAGTCGCCGGCGTCGACGTGTTTAAGGTAACTCGCCTCGCCGTTCACGCTGGCAGGGAGGATGCCCCCGGTGCCGCAGAACACCAGCGGTTTGCCCTTGTAGCTTTCGTCGAACAGAAAGCCGCCGGCCACGGTGGGAATGCCCGAATGGTTACCGCCCTCGATGATGCCCTGATGCACGCCGCGCAGTACGGTTTTGGGGTGCAGCAGGCCGGTGGGAAGCTCGTCGGCCGGCGTGTTCGGGTCGCCGAAACACAGGTAGTTGGTGTTGAAAATAGGCTTGGCGCCCTTGCCGGTGCCCAGAATGTCGCGGTTCACGCCCACGATGCCCGTGATGGCGCCGCCGAACGGGTCGAGCGCGCTGGGGCTGTTGTGGGTTTCGACCTTGAAACACACCAGCGTGTCGTCGTCGAATTGCACCACACCGGCGTTGTCGTGAAATACCGAGCGCAGGAAGGTCCGTTTGGGTTCGAGATCGCGCGTGGTCTGTTTGATGTAGGTGCTGTACAGCGAGCTTATGGCTTCTGTCTTGCCGGTGGTGGTGTCGGTGTAGGCGATGTTCGCCGCAAAGATCTTGTGCTTGCAATGCTCGCTCCACGTTTGGGCCAGCATTTCGAGTTCCAAGTCGACCGGCTCCGACGGGAGTTGCAGTTCGCGACGGGCAGCCTGCGTGGCCGGGTCGCGGTAGTGGTTGCGGATCGCCTCCATCTCGGGTTGGGTGAGCGCCAGCAGGCGGGTCTTCGAAAGCTGCACCAGCGCGTCTCCCTCGAGCTGGGTCATCGGGATTGTCACCACGGCCGACACTTCGCCGAGGTGAACCAAGGGATACAAAGCCGGCGGGCGTTTTCCCGAGTCCCAGTCGGCCCGGGTGAGGACAACGGCCTGTTGAATCAGCGGGTTGTGTAAGCTTGCCGCCAAGGCCTGGTTGGCGCCAAGCGATAAGTCGTCCCGGGAAAATAACCACTGGGTCGCGGTCTGGACAACGGCCGATTCTGGCAAGTGGTTACCGGGCAACCGTAGCGCATTGGCCAAGGCCTCGCGAGCCGTCAGCGCCATCGGGTTGGTCACACCGGCCTTGAAACTCACCTCGATCAACAGGTTCCAGTCGGCTTTCGGGGCGACGAGCGGGCCGCTGCCATCGGTGACAGCGCGCTGCACCACGGGGTCGGCAAACACGAGGCTGGCGAGCTCGGAGGTTAGTCCAAATACATTCTCGGTCAGGTACACGTCGAGGGTCTCGGCCCCGAGTTTGCGCCCCCGGCTATCCAGCCCTGGACGAAGATACGCCACTTCAATTCTCATGCGCGAGAGCTTAGCAGAGCCCGGCTATTCCTTCCACCACTGCTGAATGCTCCGGATCACTTTTTCCTCGGCAGGACTGGCAAAGCCGTGCTGAAGGGCGAGGTCCCACAAAATGCGGGTAATAAGCTGTTTGGTTGGCTTGTGGAAGATGTTGTGGGCCAGATACTCAAAGTCGGTGTCGGACTTCACCGTGGCCTCAAAACGCTTCAGATGCTCTTCGTAGTCGTCGAACCCGAGCCCTTCGACCAAACGGTCCAGATCGTCGAGCTCCTGTTCGTCCACCGAGCCGTCGGCGAGAATCAGGACCTTGATGGCACCGGCGAGGAAGATTTTCTCTTGTTCGTTCAATTGCAGAACTTCACTCATGATTCACCCCTTACTCGTAGTTTGAAGGGTGGGGAGCAAGACTTCCACTTTTTTCTGGATTTCGTTCAGCGAGTGTGGCTTGATGAAGTAGCCATCAGCCTGGTCGCGGAAGGCCTGCTTGACCTGCGGCAGATCACCATGGGCCGAGTTCATGTAGATAAGGCAGCGGTCGAGCCCGTGAATGTTCTGGGTCATTTCGAAAGCCCGGATTTCCCGCAAGGCTTCGTTGCCGCTCAGGCCCGGCATTTCGCTGTCGAGGATGACGACGGGGTAGGTCCAACCGTTGCGGTGGGCGTCGATGAACTCGGCAACCCCGGCCTTGCCGTCGGTCCGGAACACGGGTTCGCCGTAGTTGGCCAGCAGGTGGCCGAGCGCGTCGTTCTGAAGTTTGTCGTCGTCGACCACCAAAAACCGCACCGGCTTGCGCTGGGTCTCGCGGCGTCGTTCGGGCCCCGGCTCCTTGACGGTGATCAGCGGGTCAAAAAACAGCTGCTCGAGCTCGGCCGCCGTCTGGGGGGAATGAAACATGAACCGGACGACAATGTCGCCCTCCGACTTGGCATAGGTGTCGTAGTCGGGTGCAACGCTGATCAGGGCGCCGCTGGAGCGGATGTCGTCCAAAATCATCAGGTTGTCGAAGTCATTGCGGGTGAGGCCGGTACTGAAAAACTTCTCGATGCGGTACAAGCCCTCGCCGCGCGCCGCAGCCTGATCGCAAAGGGCCTTTTCCGCGTCGGTCAGCTTCATGCCCCACATGCGGCCGTTGCCGTCTTCCTCGCGCGCTACTTCTTTGACCTGTACGCCTTCGAGGGACTCGTCGCCCCCCTCATCGAGGCAGGTGCGCAGCAGGTCGACTGCGTCGAGAACCCGGTCGGCCCAAGCCCCCGACCAGCGCGACTTGCCGCGCCGGATGGAGTCCAAGCCGTCTTCGAGGCCATGCATGTACTTGGAAGCCCGGGCCAGACCTGACATGGCCAAACCGCTCTTGAGGTTGTGAGCCGACTGAAAGAGTTTGTGGATGGCCGTGACGGGATCGCCCGCACCGGGTCGATCGAGCGACAGCACGCCGCTCTCGAGAACTTCGAGCAATTCCTGAAGGTGGCTGAACTCCTCGGATGTCATTTCATCTTCTGGAAGAGCTCGGCCATTTTGGCATCGTTGAAGGGCTTGACCATGTAATGAAAGGCCCCGAACGACGCCGCTTTGGCTTTCATGGCGGCGTCATCGAGGGTTGAGAGCACGACGAAGGGAACCTTGTCGTAGCCTGGCAGTTTTTTGGCGCTGCGCAGGAACTCGATCCCGTTCATGTTGGGCATTTCGATGTCGGTAAAAACGAGGTCGTAGGTCTTGAGTTTGCAAGCCGCCAGGGCTTTCAGGCCATCCTCGGCCGTTTCCACCTCGAAGCCGCGTGTTCCCAAATAGACCTTGACAAAACTTCGGTTGATAGCTTGGTCATCAGCAACCAGCGCCTTCTTTTTTTCGGCCATGGTGACCTCCTAATCCCACTGTAACCGATGGGAAGGGGTTTTTCCAATTCTAGAGTCAGATTCCCCATCAAGGTTGCCCCGTTTTTCCTTTTCCTGATTATAATGAAGTCAAATACTTCCAAGGAGAGTCCGATGCCATTTACCTTGCCCAAGCTTCCTTACGCCTTTCACGATCTCGAGCCCGCCATCGACACACTGACGATGGAAATCCACTGGGCCAAGCACCATCAGGCCTACATCAACAACGCCAACGCGGCGCTGGAGAACACCGAATGGGCTTCGTGGGACGCCGAGAAGATCCTGAAGAACCTTTCGAGCCTGCCCGCCGACAAGCAGACAGTGCTTCGCAACAACGTGGGCGGCCACGTCAACCACAGCCATTTCTGGAAGACCCTCGCCATGCCCGGCAAGGGTGGCTACCCCCAGCACCACCTCGCCGCCGCCATCGACAAGCAACTCGGTGGTTTCGAAAAGTTCAAGACGGACTTCAGCAAGGCCGCACTGACCCGCTTCGGCTCCGGCTGGGGTTGGCTGGTGCTCAAGGCCGACAAGACGCTGGCTGTGGTCAGCACCCCCAACCAGGACAGCCCGGTGCTCGAAGGCGCCAAGGCCATCCTTGGCATCGACGTGTGGGAACACGCCTACTACCTGCACTACCAGAACCGCCGCACCGACTACATCGACGCCTTCTTCACCGTCGTCAACTGGAATGTCGTGAACGAAATCTACGACGAAGCGATGAAGTGACCGAACCCGCTGCCCAAGGGCAGTGGAGAGGCCGACCCCCGGCGGGTCGGCTTTTTTTTATGGAAGAAGCACGGCATGGAGCCCGTGGAAACCGGTTTCGCTTGGTGCAACAGAATTGTCGCTCAAGACAGCCGCTTTATCGGCATTTAACCTTGATATCAGCCAATATGAGGCAATTTCCGGAACGAATCCGACATCTTTCGCTTGCCAACTCAAGGAAACCGGTTTTTACTGGAACAAACCACAGGAGGTTTTCATGAAAAGACTAGCCCTTGTTGTGGCAATGGTCGCCTTCGCTGCCATGTCACTCGTCGCGGCCGACAAGACCGTGCTCAAGTTCCTCTACTACGCGGATTCTTCCCAAGCCGGCTACGCCGACGACATGGCTTCGTGGGCCAAGTTCAAAGCGGACAATCCCGATATCGACCTGCAGATGGAAATCCTGTTTGACAGGCCCTACGCCCAGAAGTTGACCGCCTACGCGGCCGCCGGCACCGTGCCCGACGTCGTGTTCATGTGGCCCACCACCAACGAAGCCTCTTCGCTGCTCCAGAGCAAGAAGATGATGAAAGACCTCAAGACGGTGCTCCCCGCCGACTTCCTGAAAAACTTCACGGCTGCTTCGCTCAGCCCCAGCGCACAGACTTCCGGTCAGCTGTCGGAACTGCCCCAGTCGTTCACTTTCACCACCGTCATGTACGCCAACGTCGGCCTGCTCAAGTCGCTCGGTCTTGCCGTTCCCAAGACCTACGCCGACCTGAAGGCCCTGGTGCCCAAGCTCCGCGTGAAGAATGTCCAGACCGTTCTGTTGCCCGATGCCGACAAGTGGCCGGCTCAGTCCTGTCTGTTCTCGACCATCAGCGGTCGCCTCTTGGGTGACGCCTGGATCGACAGCGTGCTCGCCGGCAAGGCCAAGTTCACCGACAAGGCGTTTGTGGACGCTCTTGCCTTCTACGGCCAGATGTATACCGACGGAGTGATCAACATCAGCAACGTGCAGATGGGTTACGGCGACGGCCCCGGTCTTTTCGCTGCGGGCAAGGCCGCGTTCATCATCGACGGCGACTGGCGCGTGGGTGCTTACCTGACCGACAAGAGCAACGGCAAGGCGCTGATTGACCCCGCCAAGCAGGCCAGCGACTTCGAACTTCTGAACTTCGTCGCCATCCCCGGTGAGAAGAACGTCAACACCGCTTCGGCCATCGCGGGAACCGGCCTAGGCATCAACAAAGACCTGACCGGCGCCAAGCTCGACGCCGCCAAGCGCCTGCTGATGTTCTACTACAGCAAGGACGTCCAGACGATGAAGCTGGAAACCGGTGCCTACATTCCTACCCGCACCGACGTGACCAGCACCAAGCTGGAACCCCTGTCGCAGAAGCAGATCAAGTACTATTCCACCGTTCCCAAGACCACCTATGTGCTCGACGGCGCGCTGGACCCGACCGTGTTTGGTCCCCTGAACGACGGCCTCCAGGGCATCGCTCTGGGCGCTCAGACTCCCGCCGAAGTGGCGGCACTGATGCAGAAGGCTCAGGACGCGCTTCCCAAGAAGTAAGCGCTTCGTGTGAACAGCAAAAGGGTGTCCCGAAAGGGCCACCCTTTTTTCAACCCTACTGGTGGAGGTCCCTATGGCGACAGTGGTTCGTGGCAAAGTAGAAACCAACCGGGCGTACTGGACGTTCATAACGCCGGCATTCGCCCTGTATCTGTTTGTCTTCGCGTTTCCCATCATCCTGTCTTTCGTGCTGAGTGTGAGCAACTACTCGGGCGGAAAGATGTTTGGAGGTGACCCCTGGACGCTGACGGGCTTCGATCAATACTTCAAGCTGGCCAACGACTCGAACTTCTGGTTGGCCCTCAAGAACAACGTCTACATCGTGCTTATTTCGGTTTTCGGCCAGATTCCGCTCGCCTTTCTGCTGGCCTACGTGATCTTCCGCAAGATCGTGCGCTGGGGCGAAGGTTGGCAGGCCATCCTGTACGTGCCTGCCATCATCTCGGTAATCGTGCTGGGCATCATGTGGAAGATGATCTTCGCATCCAACGGGCTGTTGGCCGACATCATCAACGCCCTCGACACGCAGACCTTCCTGGCGTCCCTCAACGGACTTCTGGCGGGCGGGTTCAACGTCACCGATGACTTTGTCCAGAAACTCCTGGCGATCAGCGATCCGCGGGCGCTGACCGGTTTCGCAAATCCCGCGAACGATGTCAAGGAACTCATCCTGTCGATGGGCTACACCGCAGCCAACCTCGACGTCTTCCGTTCTGACATGGTGAACTTGCTCGCACCCAAATGGACGCCCGACTTTCTGAGCCATCAGGATGTAGCCATGATTCCCATCCTGTTCGTCACGCTGTGGGTGTGGACGGGTATGTACATCATCATGTTCCACGCCAACATGCAGAAGATCGATAGCCAAATCATCGAGGCAGCGCGCATCGACGGGGCGTCCGAATTGCAGGTCATGTGGCGGGTCATCGTCCCCAACCTGTCGGGGGTCCTCGCCAACGCGGCCATCCTGTGCATTGCGGGCTCGCTCAACACCTTCGCGCTCATTTGGGCCATGACGGCGGGTGGGCCCATGAACATCACCCAGGTGCTCGCCATCTACATGTTTCAAAACGCGTTCATCGGGGTACCAAACTTTCCGCTGGCCAACGCGATCTCGGTGTTCATCGTCCTGTTCAGCTTCATCTTGATCGGCTTGACCCTGGTGGTCGAGCGCCGTTACGGAGGCCGTGAATGAACACCCTGAAGATTGCCCTCGGTTGGGTGGGCAAGGCGGCGGCCTACGCGGTGATGGGCTTGTTCAGCCTGATGACCATTTATCCCGTGATCTGGCTTATCTACAACTCGTTTAAAACCAACGCGCAGTTCATGGTCGACAAGATAAGTCTGCCGAACGAGTGGATCCTGTCGAACTACGTCGGTGCCTGGACGCTGGGCACCTTTGACATGCTCATCGGCAACTCGGTGATCTTCACCGTCTTGTCGGCGCTAGGCATCATTCTCATCTCGGTGCTAGCGGGCTTCGGGTTTGCCAAGATGCAGCACAAGTCGACCGGTCCCATCTACGGCAGCTTCGTCATGGGCATCCTGCTTTCGATCACCTCGCTGATGGTTCCGCTGTTCATCCAGGTGTCACAACTCGACCGCCTGATTTCGGATGCGTTTCACGCCGTCGGTTTGTTTGCCGGCCACGATGTGCACGTGTTTTACAACACGGGCTTCGGGGTGATCCTGATCTACGTCGGCTCGGGCTTGCCCATGGCGGTGTACCTATGTACCGAGTACATCAAGAGTATTCCGACGTCGTTGGTCGAAGCCGCGCGCATCGACGGTGCCACGTACTTCAGCATCTTTTGGCGCATTATCCTGCCCATGTCGACACCGATCGCGACGACCATCGCCGTTATCAACGTGCCGGGCCTCTGGAATGAGTTCGCCCTCATCAACATTCTGGTCTCGGACGAGACGCTCAAGACGTTGCCGCTGGGCATCTTGCGCTTCAACGGACAGCGCTCGGTCGACTACGGCAAACAGTTCGCGGCGCTCGTCATCGGCATGGCGCCCATGTTGATCTTCTACTTTGCCTTCCGCAAGCAGATCACGGCAGGCGTCAGCGGCGGTGCCGTCAAGGGGTAACTACGGATGCCGGTCCGGGTTCTGCTGCGGCGGACTCGGGCGGCGCGCCGTCGTCCTTCGTGTCCTCACGTACTTCCAGTACGCTCCGGTACTCAGAGCCGCCGGCGCTTGCCCGAGCCCGTCCTCGCGACGAACCGGGACCGGCAACAGTCATCGTGTGCATCTTGGTTGTGAGTGGGCCTACACGTTGGAGGCCTACTCGGGGGCTTCGGGGCTGCGCCCCTGGCCCAAGTGAGTGTGCCCCTTGGTGGTTGGGTGTGTTGGACGGGGCATTGGCGCTTTGCGCCTCGCCCTCGCATTGGCGCTTTGCGCCTCGCCCTCGCCTTGGCGCTACACGGCTGACAGTGTGGTGGCCGTCAATGCGTTGTCCCGGGCGTCGGTGACGTCCACCAGACGGATGTCGGCGTTGACCTGAAGCACACCGGTGCTGGGCCTCGGCACCTGCAGGTTCTTGGGGCCAGGGCTGAGGTCGATGGTGTCGCCCTTGGCGTTGGGACGCGGGTCGTCATAGAGGTCGATCACCACCCGGTTGAGGCTCACGCCCTCGAAGAGCCCCGGTTCTTGGCCGACGAAGGCCAGCGGCCTCTCGGCACGACAAGAAATCTGGTCAAACTGGACATTGCGGACGCTCACGTCGAAACGCGGTGCGGGAATGGGGTCGCGGTAGCGAGGAATGTCGTGAGGGGTGGCCATGAGGACCAGGGCCTCGCCGTTTCCCCACCAGTTGCCACCGTAGTGGCGACCTTCCAGCAGGCAGTTCGTCACCCGCACGTTCTCGACTAGCCCGGTGTGGGGGTGCACCATCGAGACAAAGGCCCGGTTGCTGGCCTTGACGACCACGTTTGCGACGAGCACGTTGCGCACGATGCTGTGCATGTAGCCGATGCTCAGAGCCTTGGACGCCGATTGGAACACGCAGTCGGTGATCACCACGTCCTGGCAGGGAACGTTCCAGTCGGTGATGGATGAAAGGGCCACGCAGTCGTCGCCGGCAACGATGTCGCAACCGGTGACCAGCACATCGCGGCAACCGCAGAAGTGCAGGCCGTCGTTGTTGGGCAGGCGCAGGCTGTTGCGGATGGTCAGACCGCGCGCCTGAACACTCTGACAGCGGTCAAAGCTGAACGTCCAGCACGGCGCGTTGAGGACGTTGAGATCGAGCAGGCGCACATTGGTGCACTGGTGGAAAAACACCGGCTGATTGGGGCGCCAGTCGTAGGTGAGCGGTGCTTCGGGGTCGTCGGAACTCGGTTTGTCCAGATGGTAAAACGCGTCGCCGTTGAGATCGAGAAGACCCGGGCCCCGAACGGTGACGTTGACGGCTTGCTTCGCGAACAGTGCCGAGTGCACCTGGCCCATCTCGTTGTGATCAACGCCGATGGGTTGGTAGTCGCGGCGCTCGCCCGAGGCGGTGAGCACGCAACCCGCCGCCAGCGTGAGGCACACACCCGACTTCAGTTCCAACGGACGGAAGCCCCAGTGGCCCGCCGCGACCAGGACCTCGCCGCCGCCGTCGCGGGCCGCGGCGTCGATGCGAGCCTGGAGTTCCTCGGTGAGATCTTTCATGACCGCTTCACGGAAGCGTTCAGCGCGGCGTTCTTCCGAATCAGCGCCACGCGGTCCTCGACACTGGTACGGCTTCGCAGCCGGTCGGGAGGCGTGCTGTTCACGTAGTCGAGCAACTGCTCGACGCTGGTCTCGGCTACGTGCAACCGCGTATCGCTCGACGCGTAGTAGATCAGCACGCGTCCGTCCGGATCGGCGACGAGACCGTTGGTGAACACGACGTTCGACACATCGCCCGTGCGCTCCTCGCCTTCGGGGGCGATCAGATAGCCGCCGGGGGTCGCGACGGTCTTGGTGGGATCCTTCGGGTCGGCAAGGAACGCATAGATGACGTACCGCAAGCCGGCCGCCGTGTTGCGCACGCCGTGGGCGACGTGCAGCCAGCCGTCCTTGGTCTTGATGGGCGGTGTGCCGGCACCGTTCTTCACTTCCTTGATGGTGTGGTACAGCTTGGGGTCGAGCACGGTTTCCTTGGCGACCACCGCGGGGTTCATGCTTTTGCTGAGTCCGGTGCTGATGCCGCCGCCGGAGCCGGTGTCGATGAAGCCGTCTTGCGGACGCGTGTACAGCAGGTATTGGCCGCCGACAAACTCCGGATGGAGCACGACGTTGCGCTGCTGGCCGCCGCCCGTCTTGAGGTCGGGTAGGCGTTCCCACATCTTGAGGTCTTTGGTGCGGACCATGCCGGCGGTGGCCGTGGCCGAAGAGGTGTCACCGGGCTTGGCGGCGGGGTCTTTGCGCTCGGCACAAAACAGGCCGTAGATCCATCCGTCCTCGTGAGCTGTCAGGCGCATGTCGTAGACATTGGTCTCCGGGTCGTCGACGTCGCCCAGTAGAAGGGGTTCGCCCTCGAAGCGGAAGTCGTGAACGCCATCGGGACTGCTGGCGAGCGCGAAGAAACTCTTGCGGTCCCAGCCTTCCACCCGGGCCACCAACCAATAGCGACCGCCGAAAAAGAGGGCACCGGCGTTGAACACGGCGTTGATGCCCAGCCGTTCCATGAAGAACGGGTTGGTTTTCGGATCGTAGTCGTAGCGCCACGTTGGAGGCACGTGACCTGCCGTCAGAATGGGATGCTCGTAGCGGGTGAAAATGCCGTTGCCGGGCAACACTGGCTGGTTATGGCGGTGGATCAGCTCGTTGTACTCGCGCTCGACATGGGCTCGGCGGGTGGCAAAGTGACTCATGAGACGCTCCTGGCCCGCTGGAGCAACTCCAAACAAGCCCTTCCATTGTGATAGCTGGTCTTCCAAAGACCACCTTTGGGCCGGGTCTTGTCGGGCGTCCCGTCGGCTGCGACCGCCCAGAACCACTCGCCCCGTATTCGGTCGGCCTGATGCCCGTCGATCCACTGCCACACCCTCTCGGCGGCCGTGAGGAACGCCTCGTCGCCGGTCAGTTGCCAGCCATTGACCAGACCCACAAGGGCTTCGGCCTGCACCCACCAGATGCGCGTGGTGTCGACAACGCCGTGGTGGCGTTCGTTGGGCAACGCGCCGTGTTCTTCGACGAGGGCGAGAGCAGTGCGGGCAAGGGAGGAGTACTTACCGCTGCGGCCGGGGGGTAACTCTTCGGGCCACAGCACATGGGCCGCTTCGGTCATCAGCCAGCTCGCCTCGACGTCATGGCCGTAGCTCTCGTGGTCGGTGAGTGGCGTCCAATCGCGGTCAAAGTACAGCCCCAAATGCCCACTCGGTCCGACAATCTTACTTTCGAAGACGTACAGCAGGCTTTCGAGCGCGTCCCGCACCTCGCGAAGGCCCGTCACCTGAAACAGCACCGTGTAGGCCTCAAGGACGTGCAGGTTGGTGTTCATGCTTTTCGAGCACGCCAGGTCGGTCCGGCTGAGGGCCTGGATGACAGGAACCTCCCAGCGTCGGTCGACGGCCTCGTAGTAGCCACCCAGCTCCCGGTCATGACCAGCTAACTCCAGCTGGCGGAAGGTCTCGAGCGCCAGTTCGAGGGCGCGGGGCTGCGAAGTGACCTGGAAGTACTTGGCCAACCCGTAGACGGCAAACGCCTGCCCGTAGAGGACCTTGTTCTTCACCGACGGACGGCCGCGAGCATCGACCGTCCACCAGAAGCCCTTTCCGGCAGGGTCGTACAGGGCGGTGGTGAGAAACTCGTAGGCGTGCGTGGCGGCGGCGAGGTCGAGGGGATTGCGGCGCTCGAGATAGGCGGCGCTCGACGCCCAGAGGTGGCGGCTGTGCATGACCACCCCTTTCGGCTGCTGGAAGTCGCAGGTTCCATCGTCGTTGACGAGCCCGGCGAAGCCGCCAGCACGGCGGTCCATCGTCTGATACCAATACGGGAGAATGTGTTCGCGCAACTCGAAATTGGCCATTTCGGCCAGGAGGGACAAACGTTCGGCGGCTGCCATGGCAGTCAGTATAGGCCCACCTGGCAGCCTAAGGCAACCGGTTTCCTAAGTTCTCGCCGCAGGACTCCCTGATCACCAGTTTTGTGGGGAGCTGGATGAGTTGGTTGGTGTCCGGCACCTCTTGAAGGAGCCGAAGCAGCAGGTCTACTGAGGTCTCGCCGATCTTGGGCAGCGGCTGGGCCACGGCCGTAATGCGTGGCGTCATGACATCGAGGAAGGAGTAGTCGTCGAACACCCCGATTCCGAACTTGGGGATGGAGAGGCCGCGGTCACGGAGCACATGAACAGCGTCGAACATGAAGTCGCCGCCCGAGCCCAGAAAGAGGGCTTCCATGTCGGGCTGACGGTCGAGCAGCTCGTTCAGCTCCTTGCGGATCTCGAGAGAGGCGTACTCGCTGTGCGCCTGGACGCTCCAGGAGATCCCACGCTGCGTAAGTGTCTCGCGGTACCCGCGCAGGCGTTCTTTGACGTACGAATAACGCGCCGGCCCAAGCAGAGCACCGATGCGGCGGTAGCCTTGGTCGACCATGTGGTTGACCAGAAGTGACGTGCCGTGGTGATTATCGACATCGACGCAGTGGTGACTGAACTCCGACTGTTGACCCAGCAAAACGAAGGGAATCCGGTTCACGATCAGCGACGACAGGCTTTCTTTGTCGAGCAGTTCGCCGCCAATGATCAGGCCGTCGACGGTGCTCCTCTTGAGAAGCCGATTCAGGACTCCCTGGATGTACCCGTCGCGGGGCGTTGTCAGGACCATCAGGTTGTAGCCCGCCTTGGCGGCTTGATGGCTGATTCCAGCGAGGATGGAGCTCCAGTATTGGCCGACGAACGAGGTTTCCGCATCGTGTGGAATCAAAAACCCGAGGGCCCCGGTTCGCTGCAGGGCCAAGGCCCGCGCCGACGAGTCAGGATGGTAGTCCAGCTTCTCGACAAGCGTCAGGATGCGCTCGCGGGTGGCGGCGCTAATGCCTTTGTGCCCGTTGAGGACCTTGGAAACGGTCCCCTTGGACACCTGCGCCATGTCGGCGATCTGCTGAATATTGAGCTTCATGGCGCACCCACCGGCCCGACTATATCATTCCCGGCCTACTTCTGCATCGGCAGGAAGCACTTCATTGTGCGCTTTCAGCCATGAAAGCAGCCCGGTTACCGTGGCGAACGCGACGGCGCTGCAGGTGTCGGCAGCGCCGTAGTAAAGGACCAGGCGCCCCGTAGGTGCGTCGCACAGCGCGGCGACGGGGAAGCACACGTTGGGAACGAACCCTGTGGTCTCGTAGGGCAGTTCGGGCGTCAGGAGATAGTCGCGGCTCCGGAGCAAGACCCGCGAGGGTGTTTCGAGGTCGAGAAGCGCGGCGCCAACGCTGTACACGAAACCGTTTGCGGTGCCCGAGACGCCGTGGTAGAAGAGTAGCCAGCCCTCGCTGGTTTCGATCGGAACGGTGCCGGCGCCAATCTTGACGCTCTGCCACCAACCTGAACCGCCCCGGGTCATCACGCGGCGGTGTCGCCCCCAGTGGACGAGGTCGGGGCTTTCGCTCAGAAAGATGTCGCCGAACGGCGTGTGTCCGCTGTCTGAGGGCCTGGTGAGCAGCAGATACTTGCCGTTCACCCGGCGCGGGAACAAGACGCCGTTGCGGTTGAACGGTGTGACGGGGTTCTCGAGGCGCGTGAAGGACCGGAAGTCGTTGGTGACGCCCAACCCCAGCGCGGCCCCGCCGAAGTCGGTGCACCATACGATGTAGTACAACCCGTCGAGGGCCACCACGCGTGGGTCGTAGGCGTAGTTGGGCTGGTACGGGGCCCCGCTCTCATCCTTCCAGGCAATGACCTCATCGTCGAGGTCCCAAGCCAGACCGTCGCGGCTGAACCCGGCGTGCAACCGGGCCTTGCCATCGCGATGGTCGGCACGGAACACGCCCGCGAAGCCAACGCCGAAGGGCACGACGGCGCTGTTGTACACCCGGGCTGTGCTCGGAGTCGGGTTCCAACCGATCACGGGATTGCCACGGTAGCGCCACAAAGGTGCGTTGTTTTCCGAGGGCGGGTCTTGCCAAGGCAGTTGCGGAAGGGGGGGGCCAGAAACGGTAAGTGGCACAGAAACTCCTTTGGAAACCGGTTTCTCTTTTTCACGATAAACCCTCGCGCTTCTGCTGGCAAGGGTTTATGCTCAACGTATGAACCGAGAGCTTTCTTACTTTCTGGAGTTCACCCGGGTGTACCGTTCGATCGACCCGCAGCGCCGGGGAGCCCGCGAGGCCGCGTGCTTGCGCGTGCAGCTTCCTCACATCCTTCAGCCCGTCGGCGACGAACTGATCGCCGGCTTCATGGTGCACGGGTGCGTCGGGTTTAGCCCGCAGTACGGGGGCACCTACACCTACTACTACCACCCCGAACGGGTGGAGGCGGCCTTGGGTCAAGAGCCCTTCCCCACCCCCTCGGAATTGAGCGAGATCAAAATTGCTCAGGGGTTCTGGCTGGAGGAACAGACGGCCGCGAAGCACCGCCTGCGCTTTCGGGCCCTCGGTGGACCGGAGTTCCCGACTTCGTTCCGGGAGCCGGGCTTCGCGAACGCCGATGTTCGCGTCGCCGGCAGCACGGTCAACCTCGGCAAGCTACTTCGCCTGGGCATTCCCGGTTTGCGCGCCGAAGTCCGCGCGGTGGCGCCAGTCGATGCTCAGGCCCGGGAGTTTCTCGACGCCATCGAGGCCTCGCTCGACCTGCTGGCCTGGGCGTGCGAATGGTACGCCCGGGACTGCCGCGCTCAGGGCAAGCTTGAAATGGCGGCCGTGCTCGACAACCTGGCCGGGAAGGCGCCGACCACGTTCCGTGAGGCGTTGCAGCTTTTCTGGCTGTACGGCATCGTGTCCGACCTGATGAACTACGGCCGCCTCGACGACGCGCTGGGCGACTTCTATGTGCGCGACCTCGAAGCCGGTTTGCTAACCGAAGAAGAGGCCCTGGCGCTGCTGGGCTCGGTGTGGCGCACCATGGCACGCATCGGCAAGATCCACGACGCCCGTGTGGTCGTCGGAGGCGCGGGCCGACACCATCCGAAGAACGCCGACCGGTTGGCTCTGCTCATCCTGGAGACCTCGCGGCGGGCTCACGACGTGGTTCCACAACTCACCTTGCGACACCACCCCGACAACGACCCGTCCCTGATGAGCAAGGCCATGAACATGCTTTCCGAAGGCTTCTGTTACCCCCTTCTCTACAGCGACCAGACCAATATTCCCGCCATTGCCACCGCCTACCACGTGAGCGAGGCCGAAGCGAGCCGTTACGTGCCTTTCGGCTGCGGCGAGTACATCCTCGAAGGACTGAGCACGGGCTCCCCGAACAACGGTGTGAACCTCCTTCTGGCCCTCGAGCAAACGCTGCATGGCGACCTGCAGGGCATCAAGACCTTCGACGATCTGTTCGAACGCTACGCCCGGACGCTGGAGGCCCCGCTGACGTGGTTGGCCCGTCACAAGCGCCTCAACTACGACGTAGCCGGCGAAGAGGCCGATTTCCTGTTTCTCAGCCTGCTGACCGATGACTGCCTTGCCCGTGGTCGTGGGCTCCTGTCGGGCGGGGTGCAATACCTGTTCGCGAGTTCCGAGATCTTCGGCATGATCAGCTGCGCCGACAGCCTGAGCGCTCTCCGTCAACTGGTCTTCGAGGCCAAGACCCACACCTTGGCCGAAGTGGTGGGCCTGCTCGACCGCAATTTCGATGGCGACCCGCGGATTCGGAAACCCTTCCTCAGGGCCCCCAAGTATGGCAACGACGACCCCCAGGCCGACACGATGGCCCAGCGGGTGTACGAGCACGTCGCCCGAGCGACCATTGCGGCGGGCCGAGAAGCGGGCCTCGACGCGTATCTCATGGTCAGCGTGAATAACTCGATGAGCGCCGAGTGGGGCCAGTACTGCGGAGCTTCGGCCTGCGGACGCTTGAGGGGAAGCCCGCTTGCCAACGCCAACGGCGCTTCGTTGGGAGCCGACACCAATGGTCTGACGGCCCTGCTGAACTCCATGGCCGGCTTTGACCATACCCTGCACGCGGGAGTGATCAACAACGTGCGGCTAAGCAAGGAGCTGTTCCGCTCGTCACTGACGAAGGTTCAGGCGGTGTTTGAGGCCTTTCTCGGGAACAACGGGTCGCAGGTCAACCTCAGCAGTGTCGGAGCCGACGACCTGCAGGCCGCGCTGGAGAACCCGGAAAACTACGCCAACCTCATTGTGCGCATCGGCGGCTTCAGTGCGCGTTTCGTCGAGCTCAGCCCCGTCGTCCAGCAGGAAATCGTGGCAAGGACCACTTACCTTGCCTGAACTGCGGGCCCGGATCTTCGACGTCCAGCGCTTCAGCCTGAACGACGGCCCGGGTGTTCGCACGACGATCTTCTTTCAGGGTTGCAACTTGCGCTGCGCGTGGTGCCACAATCCCGAGTCGATGAGTCCGACCCCGCAGCTGGGCTACTTTGCCGACCTCTGTGTGCACTGCGGGGCGTGCCACGACGTGTGTCCGGAGGGCGTTCACACCGTGGGCCCGGGCTCCCATACGCTGGATCGAAGCCGCTGTAGCGCTTGCGGCCGCTGCGTTGAGGCCTGTCCGGCCTCGGCGTTGAAGATCTTTGGCCGCGAGGCCACCGTCGACGAACTGTTCGACTTGGCCCTCCGCGACCGCGCGTACTACGGTCCGTCGGGCGGCGGGGTAACCTTCTCTGGCGGTGAAGCCAGCCTCCAGCACGAGTTTGTCGTGGAGCTGGCCACCCGGCTGCGTCACGAGGGCCTTTCCACGGCGCTCGAAACCCACGGGGTCGTGGCGTCCAGCGTGCTGAAATCCCTGCTTCCGGTCATCGGACTGTTTCTGGTCGATTGGAAGGTGAGCGACGAAGCCACCGCTTTGCGCTACACCGGTGGGGTTCCTTCGGCTGTCGAGAGGACGCTCCGACTGCTTCAGGAGGCCGGGGCGCGGGTCCACCTTCGCTGCCCCATCATCCCGGGGGTGAACGACAGCGCCGCACACCGGGCCGTGATCGCCGGCTTAGCCAAGCGCTTCTCGTGCATCGAGCAAACCGAGGAACTGCCGTACCACCGGTGGGGAAACCGCAAGTGGGCGGCTCTGGGCCGGGAGGAACCATGCTTTTGACCGGAACGTTTCTGGATGAGATCAGCCACGACATCCCACACCAGAACTGGGGTCCGCGCGAGTGGGACGCCGATTTTGGGCACATGAAAGCGGCGGGCCTCGACACGGTGATTGTGATCCGCTGCGGGTACCGGCGCGCCCTCACCTACCCCTCGCCCTACCTGCTGCGCCAAGGCTGCCACGAGCCCGAAGTCGACTTGATCGAGCTTTTTCTGACGCTTGCCGAAAAGCACGGCCTGAACTTCTACTTCGGCCTCTACGACAGCGGCCGCGCCTGGGACACGGGCGACCTCTCGAATGAGGCCGACGTCAACGCGTTCGTGACCGAGGAGGCTTGGGAGCGCTACGGTCACCATCGGGCCTTTCGCGGTTGGTACCTCAGCGCCGAGATCAGCCGCAACACTCCCGGGGCGGTGCGGGCGCTCAACCTCATGGGCACCCGGTGCAAGCAGGTGAGCGGCGGGCTCCCGGTCTTCCTGTCGCCGTGGATGGACGGGAGCAAGGCCGTTCCCGCCGCGAGTGCCGTGCTCCGCAAGGAAGGAATACAACTGGAGGTGCATGAGCGGGAGTGGGACGAGATTTTGGGGGGCCTAGCGGGCGCCGTGGACGCGGTGGCGTTTCAGGACGGCCACGTCGACGACGTCGAGCTCGAAAGCTTCTTGCGGACGAACAAGAAACTGGCCGACCGCTACGGGCTGCAGTGCTGGACGAATGCCGAGTCCTTC
Source organism: Spirochaetales bacterium (assembly GCA_037142615.1). Lineage (GTDB taxonomy): Bacteria > Spirochaetota > Spirochaetia > JABEVK01 > JABEVK01 > JAIFLN01. The sequence continues at coordinate 41,811 of JBAXAI010000016.1, forward strand.
GACCGCGACATGCCCATCAAGTTCCTGCCCATCAAGTGGGAAAAGCTTCGCCGAAAGCTGGAGGCCGCTGGCCGAGCGGGCTACGACAAGGCCATCACGTTCGAGTTTTCCCACTTCCTCAGCCCGCAGTCCGCCTACGTGCAGGCCCATCATTTGTACAACCGCTATCAGGAGTACCGCGCCCGTAGGCTGGGCTAGACGAGGCGGAGCGTCGCGGCGCTGGTGGTGTTACACAGGCACCTGGCCGTCAGGAAACGCCTTCTCCACGGTCGCGGGCACGGTCGCGACGCTGTCCGTAAGCTGGGGAGCGGTGTGGTCCCCCAGTTGGTTGTAGGCCTGGTTGGTCAGCAGGACCAGCGACTAGTCCAACCACCCCTCGACGAGCCCCAGCGGCAGCGCTGCCGGTCGTTTGGGCTTGCTGTGGATGCGAACCGCGCGTCCGGTTTTCGACGAAGTTTCGAAGGCCAACATCACTTCGAGCGCGTGGTAGGCCAGCTCGCCGCTGGCCCGGTGCGGCCGGTTGCCCACAATGGCGTGCGCCAAGTCGGCAGCGCCGATGGAGCGCATGTTGTCAGCGTAGTTGTGGCTCAGGCCGACGTCGTTCCACTCGCGCTTGCCGGCGTTCGTCGCCAGGCGCACAGGACCCCCAAAGTTGTTGGGGTCGGGCAGTTCCAGGCTCCCAAGCGTGCCGTATAGTTCCAGCGGTTTGTGCTGGTGCGCCTGCACGTCGAAGCTGATGGCGACGTTCACGATAGCTCCGGAATGGAACTTGAGCACGCCGGCCTGGTGGGTGGGCACGTTGACTTGGATGGTCTCGCCGTAGTGTTCCTGGCTGGTGATGAGCCGGGTCTCGCGGCCCTTGGTCACGAAACCGCTTACCTGGGCAACGGGCCCCAGGGTATTGATCAATGCCGTCACGTAGTAAGGCCCCAGGTCAAGCATCGGTCCGCCACCGGGCTGAAAGAAGAAGTCGGGATTCGGGTGCCAACTTTCCATCCCGCTGCCCAGGAAGAAGGCGGTTCCCCCGAACACTTTGCCGATCCAGCCGTCGTCGATCACTTTGCGGGCCGTCTGCAGGCCGGCGCCGAGGAAGGTGTCGGGGGCGCAGCCGACCAGGAGGCCTTTTTCCTTAGCCAGCGCCAGGATGGCCTGCCCGTCGGCCAGATTGGTCGCCAGCGGCTTTTCGCTGTGCACGTGCTTGCCGGCCTTCAGCGCGGCCAGCGAGACCTTGGCATGCTCGTTGGGGGGCGTCAGGTTGATGATGAGGTCGATGTCTTTGCGGGCGAACAGTTCGGACGGGGTGTAGGCCACGGTTCCGTACTCTTTGGCTTTTTCGGCCGAGCGCTCGGCGATCAGATCGGTGCAGCCTGCGATTTCGAGAATGTTGAACTTCTTGGCGGCGTTGAAGTAGGAGGGGCTGATATTGCCGCACCCGACGATGCCGATCCTGACTTTCTTCGGGCTCATAGAATGCCCTTGAGGTAGGTGTAGCTCTGCGCGATGGCCTTCATGATGTCGCCCTCGTAGCTGTCGATCTCGACCACGCCGAGCTCCATGAACTTGGCAGCCTTGGCCACGGCCACGAGGTCGATGTCGCCAGTGCCGGCGGGCAGGAAGGGCTTGTCGCTGCTAACCATGATCTTGCCGCTCGACGTGATGGCCTCGGTGAACACGCCCTTTTTGCCGATGCGGCCGTCTTTCAGGTGGATGAGCTTGCCGCGCTTGCCGATTTCGGTGACAAACTCCACGGGGTCGCGGCCGCCGAACTTCACCCAGAACACGTCGGCCTCCCACAACACCGTGTCGGGAGTGTTTTCGAGGAACCAGCGGTAAGCGGGCTTGCCAGCCAGCTCGTTCATTTCCCAGTCGTGGTTGTGGTAGCCCACCTGCATGCCAAACCGTGCGGCGAACTCGGCGGCTTCACTGTAGAGGGCGGCGGCAGCCTTAATGGTGTCGACGCTGACAAAGTCTTCTTTGAACTTGGGCGACACGCCGGTCACGATGTACTTGGTACCGACTTTCTGCGCGTCCTCGATGATCTTGTTGCGGTCGGGACCGATGGGAAGGACGCCGTGGCACGAAGTGGCCGTGAGCCCCAATTCGCCAAAGAGCACCTTCGCCTTGTCAACGCTCGACCCGGGAAAACCGGCGGTTTCGACGCAAGTGAAGCCCATGGCGGCAATGGCGCGGATGGTCTTTTCGTAGTCGGCGGCGGCGTGGTCGCGCACGCTGTACAGCTGAACACTGATGGTTGGTTTCATTCGTTGCTCCTCATGATGAAGGCATTGTGGCCCGGACAGCGCCGGTTGGCAATTCGGCAATCCTCTGTTGTATTGCACTTTTCTCTACTCCGTCGCACAATGCTGTGATGAGTCTCCTGAGCCATGTTGTTGCGCTGGAACATGTGCAGTTCTACCGCGCCCCCGTCGGTCAACCGACCCCCCACCCCATCGACAAAGGTCAAGAACTGGTCGAACTCCTTACCGACGGAAAGGTCGACTTCTGGGTGGGCGACCAACGCCTGACCTTTGGCCGCGGTACCATGTTTTGGCATCGGCACGGCCAGCAGACCATCTACTTGAACCATGAAAATGACCCCTACCAGTGTCTCGTTGTCATCTTTTCGGTACGTGGCGAACCCCTGTGGCTTCCGCCGAGGGTGAGCCGGTGGAAAGACGTCGAAGGGTCGCAGGCTTTTGTGCGACTGATGCTCGACCTCACGCCCGATAAGCTCTTCCACCGCGAGTTTCACGGTCAACAGGCGTACTCTCAGCTTCTCACCGAGGCCCGGCGGTCTGCCACCAACGATCTGCTGACCCAACCATGGCCAAAACCTCTTGCCCAAGCTGTGGAGTTTCTGGAAGCCCACTTTGCAGAACCCATCGGTCTGGAAGAAGTCGCCGCGTGGGCAGGGATCAGCGTTCCGTGGTTGCACAGCCTGTTTGACAAGCACCTTCACCGGTCGCCGCACCGGATGATCCTCGATCGACGACTCAAGCGGGCCCGCGAGTTGCTGCTGGAGTCCGAAGAGCCGCTCAAACGCATCGCCTCGCTCTCGGGGCTCGGCTCGCCGCAGTACTTCAACCGGGTGTTTGTCCGTGAAGTCGGGATGACGCCGCAAAGCTTCCGCCGGGCCTACCGGCGAACGTAGCGACAAGCTATACTGGTTCCATGCTTAATCGGTCTTTCTTCCGTGTTCTGGTCGCCTTCGGTGGCTTAGTCTTGCTGGCGTTGGCGCCCCCGGTTGCCGCCGAAGTTCCCACTCTGGTGGTGCGCTTCCTGGATGTGGGTCAGGCCGATTCGCTGGTGTTGCAGCAGGGCACCCACGCGCTGCTCATCGATGCCGGCAACAACGCCGACCAAAAGACAGTCTTGGGGGAACTCGACAAATTGGGCCTGAAGCGCCTCGACGCGGTGATCGGTACCCACGCCCACGAAGACCATATCGGTGCCATGGACGCGGTGATCAAGACGCGCGAGATCGGCACCGTCTACTTTCCACGTCAAACGGCCACCACCAAGACCTTTCGCGACTTTGCTACGGCGGTGAAAGCCAAAAACCTCAAGCTGACGGCGCCCAAACCCGGCGAAAGCTTCGAGCTCGGCCTGGCACACGTGGAGTTCCTCGCCCCGGCGAGGCTGGACTACGAGGACCCCAATGAGTTTTCGATCGTCGTCCGGGTCACGTTTGGCAAGACGTCGTTTGTGCTCACCGGCGACGCCAGCTTCGAGTCGGAAGGCGAAATGCTGGCCTCGGGACGGAACTTGTCGGCGACGGTGCTCAAGGTAGGCCATCACGGGAGCGCCACAGCCAGCTCGGCGGCTTTTTTGGCGGCGGTCCACCCGGCGTTCGCGGTGATCTCGGTAGGCGCCGACAACAAGTACGGGCATCCTACTTCCGAAGCTTTGGGGCGCCTCAAGGCGGCCGGGGCCACCGTCTACCGGACCGACCAGCGGGGCCTGGTGACGGCGACCAGCGATGGAGCTACGGTGAGCTGGAGCTTCGAGCGCTCGTAAGGGCTTCCCAAGCCCTTGCCACCGCTTCGGCTTCGGTGAGGCGTTGCCCTTCGCTGGTCAGCTCGACATATTCTTGTGCCGACAGTTTCTCTTCACAGACGGCCATCGTGGCTTCGAGGGCTTGTTCCGCCAAAAGGGCAAAGTCCATTCCGATGGACGCCTTGAGCGCCAGGGCCGCCCCCTGCAGAATTACCGCCAAGCGCACTTCCCCCTCATGGCTGAGCAGGCGGGCGACATCGATGAGAGTGTTCACGACGGTCGATGTGTCACGAGCCGCCTCGGAAACCCCGAGCCCTTGGGCCAGCACGCGACGGCTCTCGTCCGAATCGCCTTTGCGGAACAACGCAGCGCCCAAAATAGACTGAGCAAGGGCCAAACTTCCGAGTTCGCCAATCTCGGCAAAGATTGCCACCGCCTCACGAGCCAGGTCGACGGCGAGCTCGTGCGAGTGTTGCAGGTCGTGCACATTCGACAGGTTGGCCAGGGTGCCGGCAATGCCCGACTTGTTCCCCATCGAGCGCCTGAGTTCGAGACTTTCCTGAAGCAGCACCAGCGCCTGCTCGTAGTTGCCTTCTTCGGTTTCGACGATGCCCAGATTGTTGAGCGAAAGCGCAATCTTGTGACGGTCGCCCATTTGTCGCTTGATCGCCAAGCTTTCGCCATGGAAGGCCCTGGCCCGCGCGTAGTGGCCACGGTTTTGGGCGATGGCCCCGAGGTAATTCAGCGCCGACGAGGTCGAGCGCGGATCGGTTGCCGCCCGTGCGCGTTCCAGTGCTTGTGTCAGCTTGGCTTCGGCCGCGTCGTAGGCCCCGGTTCTGGCCAAAAAAAGTCCCTCGTCGCACAGGCAGGCCGCCTCGAGAGCTCCCTCACCCAAACCGGCGAACTCGGACGTGGCCCGCTGAAGCAGGGTCTGGGCTTCGGCGCTTTCGCCCTTGAGGCCAAGGATCACCCCGACCCCGTAGACGGAACGAGCGGCCAACAGGAGATGTTTTCCGTTCTCGGCGAGAGCGAGGGCCTGGCGGTAGCAGGACACGGCTTCGTCGAGTCTGCCAACGGTGTCGAGCGTCTCGGCCCGGTCAAGCAAGGCCTGGGCCCGTTCAACGGGGTCCTGCAGCAGAGCCAGCAACCGCTCGGAGTACCCCAGCGCCGCCTCGTTGGCGTAGGCCTTCGCGGCCGCTTGGCCCGCCTTGCGGTAATACTCGATTTTCTTGGCCCGGTTGCCGGATCGCCCAAAGTGACTGGCCAAGGCATCCACAGGCAAGTTTTCGGCAAAGGTCGTCTCGAGCCAAAAGGCCAAACGTTCATGGAGCCTTTCCCGCAAGTCAAAGGGCAGGCTGGCGTACGACACCTCGTGGGTGATGATGTGCTTGAACAGGTAGCGAAGCTCGGGCTCAGGGGCGTCGAGCGGCGTCAGGTCGACCGATTCCATCACCGAAAGGGCGAGTTTGACGTCGGCCAACGCGCCCACCTCGGGCGAAAAGCCAGGCAGCCAGTCGGCGTTGAACAGGCGACCGACCACGCTGGCGACCTTGAGGGTTACCTTTTGGCGGTCCGACAACTGGTCGATGCGGGCAAGGATGAGTGATTGCAGGCTCTCGGGCATATCGAGGGCCGAAAAGGACTTTTCGTCGCTCGGGTCGATGCCCCGGTCGCGGAAGTAGCGGAACAGTTCCTCCATGTAGAAGGGGTTTCCCTGGGCGAGCTTGAGCAGCATCTCGAGAAACGGTGCCGGAGCACCCTTGCGTTGTTGCGGGTACAAGGCGAACCACTGCGCCTGAGCGGCCTCAAGCATGGCGTCCCGGGGCAAATCACCCAGCACAACGGAACGAAGGCCCGACGTTTCGGCAAACCGCGCAAGGGACGAAGGGGGTTCCGGCGGCCGAAAGGCCAGCGCGAAAAAGATGCGCCCGTGCACCGTCGGCCCCAGCAGGTCGGCCAGGAGTTCCAACGAGACGGCGTCGATCCAGTGAAGGTCTTCGAGCACCACCAGCAAGGGTTCTTCGCGGGCCAGCGCGGCCAGCAGGTCACCCAACAAGGCGTGGAGGGCCGTCTTGCGCGCCAGCGGATCGAGCCCCTTGGTGAGTTCGGTGTCTTCGAGTTCCAACCCCAAGACCGGTGCCAGCAGGGGCAAGGCCTCGACCCGGTCCGGAAGCAGGTCCTCAAGGAGTCCTTCGACGGCGCGCAACTGGCGCCGAACGGGCGCGTTGGGGTCGATGTCGAAAAAGGCGTTCCAAACCGAGCGCCAAGGCAAGTACGGGGTCTGCTGCCCGTCGGACTGGCACGCGCCCCCAAAGCTGGCAAACGAGGCCTCGCGCGCCCTACGGACGACCTCGGCCAGCAACCGCGACTTGCCCAGACCGGCCTCTCCCACCAGGGCGGCGCTCGAACGGTTTCCGGCGAGGGCTTCGTTGAGTCCCTGCGTGAGGGCTTCGAGCTCAGCTTTTCTCCCGGCAACCGGCTGAGTGTAGTCGGGCTCTTGGAGCCGGAGCGAGCGGTCTTTTCGCGGGCCGGCGATCACGAAGGCCTGAATCGGCTCGCTCTTGCCCTTCACCGTGAGCGGTGCGCCTTCTTTGTAGACGAATGCCGCATCGACGGCGAATCTCACCCGGCCGGTGACGAGAACCTCGCCGGCGGAGGCCTTTTGCATGAGACGGGCTGCCAGGTTCACCTCGTCGCCCAAAGCGCTGAACACCCGGCGGTTCTTGCCACCGTAGGTGCCGACAAACAGCGTCCCCTGGCTGATGCCGACGCGCACGGCCGTCAAGAAGTCGAGAGAAAGGCCCAGGTCGCGCACCGCCAAGCCTGTGGCAACCGCCCGGCGCGAGTCGTCTTCGTGGGCCCGGACGGCACCGAAGGCGAGGTAGGCGTAACTGCCCTTGTCGCCGATGGTGATCTGGAAAAGTTCGCCTCCGCGTTGTTCGGCCAAGGTCTGGAGTCGTCGCGTGAAAAGGTCCAGTTGTTCGCCCGCCACGTCGGAGTCCCAGTCGATGCCCTCGAAGTGCACAAACAGGGCCACACACGGCCGGAACTCGCCAAGAAAGTCCTGCTGACCGGCCAAAATGCGAGCGTGGATCGACCGGGGCACCCACGGCCGCAAGACCTCCACGGGCAGCTCGGCAACCGTTTCCTCGGCGCGTCGGGCCAGCGCAGGCCGGACGGCTGTGGGGGCGAGGACGAAGAACCGCGTCGAAGACTCGGCATCGAAGCGCTCGAACCTCACGCCCCCTTCGGGCACGAAACCCCGGGTGGCTTCGTCGACCACGACCTCGCCCCGCTGGCTGTAGTGCTCACCCAGCGCCAACCTTGCGATGGTCGCACCGGCCAGCGCGTCATGGAGTTGCAGCGCCGGATCACCCGCGACCAGGCGCCGCACGGGCCCCGAAGCGACCGACAGCTTGATTCCGAGTTCGCTCTCGGCCCCGAGCGAGGCGAGCGCCCCCATCGTGTCCTGAAAGGCAAACGCGCAGTCGACCGCAAGCCTGGCAGCGTCACCGGGGTGCTCGTCACCGCCGAACCAGCACTGGATGGCGTCGCCGGCAAAGCCGATCACGCTGCCGCCGCGAGCTTCCACCTGTGATATCAAGGCGGAATAGACTTCATCGAGCCGCCGCCCCAGCTCCTCAGCTCCCCGCCGGGCTCCGAACTTCGCGTTCAGGGCCTCGGTAAGCGGGGTGAACCCAGAAATGTCGGCGAATAGGGCCGTGCCGTTTGCCCGTTCGGGCAAGGCGAACCCGCCCGCAAGCGAGCGGGCACGGTCCGAGGCGAGGTAAGCTTGAAGTGCGTGCAGCCCCGTCAGGTCGTCATCCCCATAAGTCCTTGGTCAGCTCCTCGATAGACTGCTTTCGCCGGGAAGTTTCGTCGGCATCGATCAGGTAGCCGGCGCGCGTGTGTCGCAGCACATCGCCGGGTTGGGCTCCCGGTGGCAGTTCAGCGCGTGGCACGTCTTTCATCTGGCGCCGACTGTTCTCGCAGACGGCAAAGTCCCCTTCGATTCGGTCGACGACCCAGAACATCGGCGTCCTCCCGGCCTGCGGCCGCTGGTATGGGAACACCATCGGTTCCCTCATGGTTGTAATCTGCATCTGTTGCCTCCGACTCACCTAACGAGGCTTGCGGAGGGTTTGCTTCTAAAAAGTCAGCTCGAGCAGCGAAAAATCGTCTTCAAAGTGATCCACACCGGCCAAACCCTGAATCTGGTGGAACAGCGCCTGGACGGTGGAGCCGAGGCCGGCCTCGTGGGCCTGATAGGTGAGCATCTCGCTGAACTCGCGGAACACCAGCATCTTGCCGCTGGACTTGCGGATCTCGTACACGCCGTCGCTGAACAGATACAGCCGGCTGCCACTGGTAACGACCTGCTCCCGGTTCTCGTAGGCATAGCTGGAATCGACGCCGATGATCATGTCTGTTGTGGTGAGCTCGACGGCCTGGGCGTTTTTCACTGGCGGTACCAGAAGGCCCGGGGGGGCCCCGGCGCTGGCGAAACGCAATTGCCGGCTCGACACGTCGTACACGCCGTACCAGATGGTGAAGTACATGTTGTTCTGGTGTTCCATTTGGAAGTGCAGGTTGAGGGCACCGAGCACCGCTGCCGGATCGAGAAAGTCCGTGTGGGGCAGGCCCTGCGACCGCAGCACATTCATCACCGAAATGGACAGCAAGGCGGCCCCGATTCCGTGCCCCGAAACGTCGAGCAGAAACAAAGCCAGCTTTCCGGGTTCCACCCAGTGGTAGTCAAAACAGTCGCCGCCGAGCTTGGCCGACGGCTGAAAAATCCAGTCTGCGTGAACGGGGCCATCGCCGAGCGTTTTGGGAAGGAGCTCTTTGACGTAGTCGGCGGCCTCGCCTAGCTCGCGTTCGAGCTGCCTTTGACTCTCGAGCAGGGCCTTGATGTACTTCTGCTCCTGGTCACGGTAATGCTTTTTGCTCAAACAGGCGCTGATGCGGGCCTTGAGCAAAATGGGGTCAAAGCTCTTGGGAAGGTAGTCTTCGGCCCCGAGGCTGATGCAGTGCACCACCGAATCGGTTTCGTCGAGGGCCGAAATCATGATGACGGGAATCTCGCGCAACACCGGGTCGCTCTTGAGCTTCTCGAGCACTTGAAAACCGTTGAGCCCCGGCATCAGGATATCCAGGAGCACGAGGTCAAAGACGTCCTGCCCCATGATCTGAAGGGCCTTGGTCCCGTCTTCGGCCCAAGTGACCCGGTGCCCCTGCCGCTCGAGGTGCCGCACGAGAATGTCGCGGTTCATTTCGTTGTCATCAACCACCAGGATTCGTCCCACGGTCTGATCTTTGAGCTCGGCAGGAACGGCACGTGAGATCTGGCCCATGGCGTAACGGTAGTCACCGCGGTCGATCTCTTCGTCATCGGTGCCCGTGACCTTGAGCTCCTGCTCCACCAGATCGAGAATTTTGCGGCCGGAGTCGAGGATCTTGAGAACGTCGTCGAGCAGGTAGTCGGCGCCTTCGTCTTCACATTGCTTCTTGAGGCGCTGGCTGAGCCCCAGAATGATGTACAGCGGACCAAAGAGGTTGCGCCGGAAGCGGGCTGTATCGAACTCGTCGAGGGGCCTTCCTTCGAGGTAAAACGACTCCTGAAACACGCGGTGGATGTTTTGCGCCTCACGGAACACGTTTTCGATGTCAACCGACAGCGTGGGAACCGGGGTCTCCTTGAGATCCTCAGCAAGAATCTCGGAGTAGCCCAGAATGTGATTCAGGTAGGTGCGAAGTTCGTGGCGAAGGTACTTCAGCGACTCGACTTTCATGGTTTGAGGTGCTCCAGCTCGCGTTGGTACTGGGAACGCAGACGGCCGATTTCGGCGTCGAGGGCGGGCCCTTCCACGAGTGAGAGGGTCCAAAGCGAACCTGCAAGAAGCAAACGAAGGTGGAAAAAGGCCTGTTCGGCGTCGGCAGGAACCAGCGTCAGACCGCCTTGGCGGCCCTCTTCGAAAAATGGAACGAGCTTGGCACAGATGCGGTCGAGGTCCTGCTTGTGGCGCTCCCGGCGGGTTTGCGAAGAAAAGCTGCCCACCAGAAGACTGTGAGCCCGGCGCAACAACCCCTCGGCCTGAGCGAACAGGTCAAGGGCCCGGCGGGCAAAGGCGATCTGCTGGTTGTCGACCGCCTCGTCGATGGCCGAAGCAAAAAGGTCCCAGACGCCGCTCAGCGAGGCAAGAAAAAGGTCGTCTTTATCCTGAAAGTAGTTGTAGAGGCTGCCAGGGGTAAAACCGACTCGGTCGGCGATCGCTTGGATGGTCGTCTTGCGGTAACCCAACTCGCCGAACACCTCAAAGGCGGCACGGAGAATCCGTCGGCGTTTATCGGCATGCTGCGAGCTGACCATCGTCAAATCCTAGTCGGCTTTGGCATGATGCGCAACTGATTCGGCTAACTCAGTTCGAAAAAAGTGCGGACCAAAGGGTGACGTCGGCCAATGCCAAAACTGACCGGCGACACCTTGAGAACCGGAGGCGCCTGCCAGCGTTTGTGCTCGGAAAGGGCTGTCAGTTTCAGGATGCGCTTGACGGTCTCGGGGTCTTCCCCGCGGGCGATGATTTCGGCCGCACTGCGCGACTCGAGCAGGTAAAGCGACAGAATGCGGTCGAGTTCCTCGTAGGGAGGCAGGCTGTCCTGATCGGTCTGGTCGGGACGCAACTCTGCCGAGGGCGGCTTACGGATCGTGTTCCAGGGGATGACCTCACTATTTCGGTTGATATGTTCTGCCAGGGCATACACTTCGGTCTTGAACACATCGCCGATGACGCCCAGCCCGCCGGCCATGTCGCCGTACAGGGTGCAGTAACCGGTGGCTAACTCACTCTTGTTGCCCGTGGTCAGCAACAACGAGCCGGTCTTGTTGCTCCACGCCATCAGGTAGGCACCGCGCACCCGGGCCTGCAGGTTTTCTTCGGTGGTATCGGCGGGCCGGCCGGCGAAAACCGGGCCCAGCGCATCGAGAAAGGCCTGGAAAGGCCCCTCAATGGGCAACACGTCGAACACAACACTCAGGTTCGTCGCCAAAGCACGCGCGTCGTCGAGGCTTCCCTGCGAAGAGTAGCGGCTGGGCATGCCGAACCCGTGAACGTTGGCCGCACCAAAAGCCTTTACCGCGAGCACGGCAACGAGCGCCGAATCGATGCCCCCCGAAAGTCCAAGGTGGACCTTGGTGAAGCCCGTTTTGCGAGCGTAGTCGCGCAGACCCAGCACCAGCGCCTGCAGCAAGTCTTCTTGCTCGTCTTCGACGAGTTTGCGGGACGGGAGTGAACCCTCGGAGTCCCACAGTTCGAGACCCTCGAGGAACGACGGACCCTGCACCACCAGCGTGCCGGTTTTGTCGGTGACCAAGGCGCCGCCGTCGAACACCAGCGCGTCGTTGCCGCCCACCTGGTTCACGTACAGTACCGGCAGCCCAAAACGTTTGCCGACGCTGGCCATGATTCCGGTCCGCACGCGCTTTTTACCCGGATAGAACGGACTGGCCGAAGGCGAAAGGATAAGGTCGGCGCCCAGGCCGGCCAACTCGGCCACGGGGTCGAGGCCGTAAGGGTTGCCGTTGTCGCGGCTGACTTCCCACCACAGGTCTTCGCAAATGGCGATTCCGAGCTTCAAACCCTTCCACGAGAACACTTTGCGTTGGCCGGCGCTCTGAAAATACCGCCGCTCATCGAACACATCGTACGTGGGCAGCAGCGTCTTGGCCTGCTCGAACACCACAGCCCCACCCGTGAGTGCGACCGCAACATTGGCCAGCAGTTTTTCGGGAACGAGGCCTTTGCCGCTGGTCGCAGGCCTCACACAACCGACGACCACCAGCAACTCGGCGGGAAGCTCGCGGGCCAGCACGTCGAGAGCCTTTTGGTTTTCGGCCAGAAACGAAGGGAACGACAACAGGTCGAGCGGGGGATAGCCGCACACGGCCATCTCGGGAAACACCACCAACTCGGCACCAAGCCCACGGGCCTCGTGAGCCCGATCGACGATGAGGCGGGTGTTTCCGGTGAAGTCCCCCACCTTGGGGTTGATCTGGGCCAGGGCAATTTTCATAGACAAGTTTCCCCCGGCAGTATACTATCCCGGGCATGGGAAAGACAATCTTGGTCACTGGAAAAGACAGTTTTCTGGGTAACGAGATCACCCGCTCTTTCCTCGGCCAAGGCCATCAGGTGGCCGTCGGCGTTCCAGCCCGCAAAGAGGCTTTTCCGTCGCTGGATCCTGGCAAACAGGTGTTCACGTTCCCCTGGAACCGGCGCTCAGCCGTTGCGGCCAAGAACTTCGTGCTCCAGTCTGAACTCGAGCTCGGCACGCTGAGCGAGGCTTGGGTGCTCATCACCCCCGAACGAGAAGCCTTTGCCCTGAATGAACTTCCGCCGCTGACCATCGACGAGACCATCGACGCCAACGTCAAAGGTCTGGTCTATCTGGTACGCGAACTGGTGGCGCGGCAAGCCACCCAACCCCAATTCGCTCTGCACTTTGTCTTTTTCGAGGAAGACCCCAGCTCGCTCCCACCGCTGGCGGCGCTTCAGTTCTTTGGCCTACGGGGGGTGGTGTCGTCGGTGTTGGCGCAGGCCCGGCGCAAGAGCTTGCCGGTGTGGGCCTACGACACGGTGTTGCCCCAAGCCGAGGCCTACGCCGCCTGGCTCTTGCAGCCCAAGGCGCACCTGCCCGGCCGGTGGAACATCCATGGTGAAAAGAAATCGCTGAGGAATCTGTTTTCGAAGAAGGACAATGCATGAAAGTCTGGTTCAAGATTCTCGTCGGGACGCTGTTGGGCCTGATCCTCGGTGTTTTTCTGCCGCTTCCAGCCCACGGGGATTCGTCGGTCTTGTTCCAGTTCAACGATTTCATTGTGAGCTTGGGTCGGTATGCGTTGTTCCCGTTTGTGTTCTTTTCGGCCGCCGTGGCCGTGGGTGACCTCAACCGCTCGGGCCGGCTACGGTCGGTGCTGGTGCGCAGCCTCATCTACATGTTTCTGGCCAGTTTGCTGTTGGTGCTCATCGGCGCGCTGTTCATCCTGTTGTTCAGTCCTGAGCGCATTCCGATCACCAGCCGCCGCGAAACCGAGCTGATCTTTCGCAGTTGGAACGACACGCTGGCCAATCTGGTGCCCAAGAACCTGTTCCAGATCCTCACCGGCGGGGCGGACTTTTTGTTGCCGTTGTACGCCCTGAGTTTCCTGCTGGGCTTGCACTTCCACTTCGACCGCACGGTCACCGAGCCCACGGTGAATCTTTTCGACTCTTTGAGCCGCATCTTCTACCACCTTAACAGTTTCGTCGTCGAGGTGCTGGGCTGGGGCATGATCGTGCTCGGCGCGGCCTGGCTGGTGCAGATCCGCTTGATTCAAGACATTTCGCTGTACTTTCAAATCTTCGCGGTGCTGCTGGTGGCGACGTTGTTTGTGCTGCTGGTCGTGTTGCCGTTGTTGCTGTTCCTGCTGGTTGACCGGAAGAACCCTTTTCCGTGGATTTTCGGCCTGATGGGCGCGGGAATCGGCGCGTTCTTTTCGGGCGATTCGTTTTTTTCGCTCAGCCTGGCGACGCGCATGACGCGTGAGAACTTGGGAGTGCCCCGCAAGGTAGGTGCGGTGAACCTGCCGCTCTTCTCGATGTTCGGCCGGGCCGGGACGGCGTTGACCTCGACCATCGCGTTTTTCATCATTCTCAAGAGCTATTCCAGCCTCGAGATCTCGCTTGACCAGATTCTGTGGACGATCAGCTTCGCCTTTTTGCTCAGCTTTGCCCTGCCTTCGGTGCCTGGCCTAGGGGCCTACATCAACCTGTCGCTGTTGTGTTCGTTCTACGGAAAAGGGCTCGAAAACGGCTACCTGAACCTGCAACCAATTTTACCGGTGTTGGTCAGCTTTTCGGCGCTGCTCGACGTGTATTTGGCCAGCTTCTGCTCATTCCTCGTGACTCGTCACGAAAACCTGCAAAAAGAGATTCCGCCGAATCAGTTCATCTAGGGGGCGTCATGGACACCATCAATTTGGCTAAGGCCTGCCGTCTCATGGACGGCGACAAGAGTCTGTTCAACGATTTGTTTCAAGTGATCGAACGGTCGCTGGAAGAACGCTATGAACGCCTGGAGGCAGCCCTCGCCTCCGAATCTGCCGAAGACCTGGAAATGTACGCTCACCAACTGAAGGGAGCGTTGCGCAACGTGGCGGCCGATGCCGCGTGCGAACTGCTGTTTCAACTGGAAAAATGCGGCCTAGGCAACGATTTCGCTCTGGCCAAGCAGGTGTACCCGCAGGTGCGGCCTGCCGTCAACGATTTGCTGACGGCGTTCCGGTCGCGAACTTGGGAAGTGGCCTTTGCGGAGTACACCAAGGCAGGTGGAACTACTTGAGGTAGGTCAGCGCCAACGGCACGGGGCTGAGGTGCACCTCACCTGCCACGTTGTCGCTGAACAGTCCGGCCTTCTCGAGGGTCTCGAGCAGGATATCCACCATAGGTTGGGCCACCGTCATCAGGCTGACTTCCCGGGCTGGGCTCGCAGCCGACGGGGACGCCGCCTCATTGAGCTGCACATGCCGTTGTTGCGAGATGGTTGCCCCGGTGGCTCCGGCATCCATGGCGGCCTTGGTGAGCGGCTCAGCGTAACCCTCGTTGCAGATCATGGCAAAGTTCACGAGGTTGCGGAGAAACTTGCGTCCTGAGGTCTGCCCCCCTTTCTCGGACAGGGTCTTTCGCCTCCATTCCGTGCCACCCTTGAGGTCGTCGAGAGCCGAGACTATCTGCTCGACGCTGGCTGCCTGACTGGTGTTGCCGTCGGAGAACCGGGTGTTCAGCAGACCGGAGCGCAGCGGGTAGAGGTAAATGAAGCCCTTGCCCGGTTGGTCGAGTTGACCCGCCGAGACCATCATTTCCATCACTGTCTCGGCCTCGCTCGCGTCCACGATGAGGGTACTGACTTCCTTTTCCGCGGGCACCAGGACGCGCCACAGACCCAGACGGTTGCGAAGGCCGGTTCCGACACCGAAGGTGACCAGGGGAACTGCGGTTCCGGTGTTCAAGCCGATGGTGGCCACGGCGTTGGCCTCGCCCTTCTGGGTGATGCAGGCAATGCCCATGAGGTTGGAAGCAAAGACCCTGCGTTCTCCCGGCTCGAGGCTGAGCTTCGCAGGCGGACCACCGCTGGACCGGGGTACCGTGACGCTGCGCGAGTACAGCGAGCCACGACCTGGATCGTCGATCCGCAGCTTGTGGGCAAGGTGAGTCATGACCTCAGCCTCCTGCTCGGGCGTCACCAGAAAGCTGAACCGTTCGGCGGCGTCTTCGACCAGAGCCGTCTTGGTGGAAAGCAACTTTTTGAGGCCCTCGACAGGCTTGAGGACCAAGGATCTTCCGAGCTCGACGCTGACGTTGTTCAGCCCGATGGCCTTGAGCTCGTCGAGCACCTTCCGGGTGAAGATCTTGTCGATGACCAAGGTCACCTTGCTCAGTTCTTTGTTGGGTTCCATAGGTTGATTTCCTTATTTGGCCGCGACTTGGCGCAACGCCGCCTTGCGCCGGTTGACGATCAGGCCCACGGTGAGCACCGCCAGAATGGGGTATGCCGAGGCGCTGGCCAGGATTCCGAAGCCTTCGACGGCCCCTACCTGCCCCGAGATTCCCAAACCCATCGCCAACACCAAGGGCACGGTGATGGGGCCGGTGGTCACCCCGGCGCTATCCCAGCCGATGTTGACAAACTCCTCGGTGGAGAAAAACGTCAGGACCATGAGCACGAGGTAGGGAGGGCCGATGAGCCAGAGCAGAGGGATGCCCCAAATGATCTTGACGACTCCCACCGCAATGCCGACACCCACGCCGAAGGCCACGGTCTGCATCAGGAGGCTCTTCTTGAACGCGCCGACTGTAAGCACCTCGACGGTGGTGCCCAGCGCGTTCAGCGCGGGCTCGGCTAGCGTGGCGCCGTACCCCATGATGAAGGCAAAAAGCAGCACCAAGAGGAAGCCAAGTGGATTGTCCTCGCTGCCAAACAGCGGCCCCTTGGTAGGCACGTAGTTGTAGCTGCCGGTGGCTTTGTCGAGGGAAGCCGCGTGGTAGGGAATGGCGACGTAGGCGTTGTTCAGGTTGGTATAGAAGAACTGAGACTTGCTGCCATCAGCGGCCACCGCCGTCAGCAGAACCGCCTCGTCGAAATCGCGCAGCACCTTCGAGGACTCCACCAGCTCGATCTTCTTGAAGGATGAGGGCACTTTTGAGCCGACCTGATTGCCCAGCTTGGACAAACCGAGCTCTATGCCAACGTTGAACAGGAACATTCCGAACACCGCGAACACCAAGCCGAGCAGGATCTCGTCGGCCCGGGGCAACTTCTCGCGCAGCAGGAAGAGCAACACGCCCAAGAGGAAGGCAGACAGCGGCAGAATGGCCTGCAGGGCCGAGGCCCCGTTCCTCAGGGTCAGGTCGAGGACGTTGATGGAAGCAGTCGAGGTGGAGGTCAGGGCCACGACAGCCTGCTTCAGCGCGGCGTCGTCGGCAAACACCAGGCGCCTCTGGGCATCGCTGCCGTTGTTTACAGCCCAAGTCTCGAGTTCCTTCAGGTCGGCCTTGCCCAGCACCCGCAACCTCAGGTCGGCATCGCTGCGAAGCTGCGTCACGAACGCATCCATGCCCTCGTCGGTGCCGCCGACGAGCTGCTTCTGGGCCTCGACGGTGGCATTCCGGAGGGCGTACCCCATCATGGCGTCCTTGTCGCGGAACAGATTCTCTACCAAGGGCTGGTTTGCCGGGGCAAAGAACTCTTCCTGGGCCATAGGCTTGGGCACCTGGCCAAGCAATGCGACACCGAGCAGCAGAACGGTGTAGATGGGCAGCAACGAAGCCAGCGTGACGACGCCGAAACCGCCGCCCTCGCTGTCGCCTTTGGCCATGACGCGGGTGATGCCGATGCCCAGGGCAAGGACCAACGGTACGGTCACCGGACCGGTGGTAACTCCGCCGGTGTCCCAGGCCACGCCCAGAATCAAGTAGAGGTTGGGGTCGAGGGCGCACCAAAGCGAGAACGCCGAAACCAAGGGAATGCCAATATAAAGGAACGGCTTGAGCGACCAGGCGAACATGAACCGCAACATGCCTAGCACGACGGCGATTCCGACCCCGATCCCGACGGCCCACTTGAGCAGGTCGGCGTATTTGTTGAGAAGGACGAACAGCAGCGGGGCGTCCCACGCCTTGATGAAGGCTCACGCCAACTGGAGCACACCGATGGCCGGTTCGGCGAAGGTGACACCTACGCCGAGAATGAACGAGAACCCGAGGATGACGGGCAGCTTGGTCTTCTGAGGTAGGCGGATGCCAATGGTTTCTCCCAAGGGCATGAGCCCCAGAAACAGGCCCTCCATGAAAAAGGCCAGACCTACCACAATGACGCTGATACCCACGGCGATCACGGCCGACTCGGCGATGGCGATTCCGAGCACCAGCGTCTGGAAGGCAATCAGGTACGCAACAATGAGCGCTACGGCCTGAACCTGCTCCATGAGCTTTTTGCGCAGGTAGGGAAGCAGTAGGTTGAGCTTCTCGGGCAGAGACAGACGAACACGTTCCAAAGTCGACCTCCGGGTCACTGGAGCAACCCTGCTTAAGTATTGGAGATTTGTGTTCTCACGTCAAATCATTCGATGGGATAATCGCGTACAGAAAGAATGCGAACCTGAAAGCTGGCCGTGCACTTGTAGCGCCCGGCATCGAGGGTGTAGAGGGGCACCTGGCGAAGCAAGGCCTCACCTCGGATCTCTTGCGGTTTGTTGTACACCTTGGGCCTGAGCAGGTTGCGGACGGCCTCTTTGAGCGCCTGGCTGAGGGCGGCGACGCGGCTTTCAGTACGGTCTATCACCGGCGAGTACCCGGTGCCGGCCGCTTGGTCGAGGTTGAAACTCGCCCAGGACTGGCGCCTCCCGGCCTCGAAATCGGCCATGCGGTAGCGGAAGAGCACGGTGAGCACCGAGGTCTTGGCGTCAAAACGGGTTTGTGCCACCTCGACCCTCCGCGAGCCCTTCTGAATCTCGAACACCGGCTTCACATCGAGCACTTCGTTGGCCTGCCGTGCTTTATCGCTGGGTTTGTAGGTGAAGCTCCAGCCGTAAATCATTCCCGAAAAGACGGTTCGCATCTCTTCGAGCAGCGAGTCGAGCTTGGCGTTGTCGGGCGGCCGCGCTTCCAGTTCGCCAGGGGTGATGGGCTCGAAGGGCAGCCACATTTCGCCCTGAAGGACGGTGGATTGGAACTCTTCCTGGGCGGTTAGGACGGCAGGAAGCAGCAGAGACAAGGCCAACACCAATAGGATAGCGCGAAGAATCATGACCTATACACGGTCCAGGCATTCATTCGATAGCGGATCAGCAGATAGAAGAAGGCAAATACAAAGCCTGCCAAGTGGGTGAGATTGGAGACTCCGCCAATCGGGTTGATGGCCTCTGAGATGACATCCAGCGTTCCGAAAAGAAAGACAATGTGGAACGGATTGCGCATCCACTCTGGCCGGAAGACTACCGCTACAACCACGATAACGTTAGCGGCTTGAACGAGACTGACGAGAGAGAACAAGGGAACCGCGCCGGCAATCACCAAGCCAGAGTACTGGATTGCTCCAAAGACAAGCGAGAACGCAAATGGAATGAAGAGGTTCCTGCCCTCGAATCCGAAAACCGCGTAGGCGAGAATGAGGGCGTAGATGGCTCCGGAAGATCCCAAGAGAAACGTCAGGTGCAGGCCCGTCACACTTCCGACCAGCAGGTAGACTAATCCCGACAGAGTACCGCAGACGAGATAGAAGGTGAGAAACTCGTAGCTTCTCATACGTTGCTCGACTGCCATACCAGCGATGGCCAGAAAAACCATGTTGTAAAGTATGTGACTGAAGTTGGTATGCACGAACATGTAGGTCACGAGTTGCCACCATGCCCCCTCGCCATAGACTGCAGCCGGCTGGAGGGCCAGGACTCCAACGAGAACTCCGTTAATCTCGGTGAGCAGATACACGACAAGATTGACTGCGATGAGGCCCAACGAAGCGTAGAAGTGGGCTTGCCCCATTCGCCGCCGCCAGAACGGCGTTTTGCGGAAGGAATCATGACGAGGGTTGCTCATTGCTTCAGCCCCTCCCAGAAGGTGTTGACCAAAAAGCGCATGCTCTGGTTGGCCTCGCCGGCCGGGAAGTTGTCGAGCTTGCCCAGAACGGCTTTCAGCAGGCCTTCGCCGTACTGATAGGCTGCGTCGAGCCCGCCCGAAGCCTCCATGAGCGCGATGGCCTGTTCGATGAGCGGCTGCGTGGGGCGACCCGCGGCGTGCTCGAGGTTCACCCGCTCGAACAGGGCCATGAGCGCAGCGCCCTTGTCGGTGGCTTTTTCGGCGTGGAAGAGCACCGGCAGGCTCTTTTTGCCCTCGATGATGTCGTCGCCGCGCAACTTGCCGGGGTTGCCGGTGACGAGGTTCTTCACGTCGTCGAGAATCTGGAACCCGACGCCGATGTCTTCCCACAGGTCGCCGACAGCTTCGATAGCCCGGTCGTCGGCTCCCGCGGCGGCGGCCCCGATCTCGGCAGCCAAGCGGCTGAGGGCACCGGTCTTGAAGCGGCACATTTGCAGGTATTCGTCGCGGCTGGGAATCAGGTCGTGGTCGTTGTGCCACTGGATGTCGAGGCCCTGGCCGAAGTGCAGGCGGCGCATGACGCGCAGGTAGTACTTCATCACGCGGAACTGGCGGTCTTCGCTCAGGCCGCTGGACTCGATGAAGTAAGTGGGAGCAAAGTACAGGAAGTTGCCGGTGTTGATGGCCATGTCGATGCCGTGGGCCAGGTGGATGGCGGGGCCACCTCGGCGCTCGGTGGCCTTGTCTTCGATGTCGTCGATGATGAGGCTGCCGTTGTGCGGCAACTCGACCAAGGCCGTCAGTTTGTCGATGGAAGGCAGGGTGCCGCCGTAGAGCTCGTGGGCCAAAATCATCACCAGCGGACGCCAGCGCTTGCCGCCGCGCTCGAGAAGGGTCCAGCCGGGGGCGTTGATGGCGTCGAGGCTTTCGGACCGCAGTGGCAGGTGAGCTTGCCCGGCCACCAAGCGCCCCCACTCCAAAGTCGTCGCGCGGGGGAAGACGGCGTTCAGGGAGTCTTCTACGATTTGAAGGCGTCTGGTATACTCGGAGCTCGTCATGCAGGGGAATTTCCCCCTTTTGACCCCCGACCGTCAAGGAGCTTTTCCCCGTGGGCCGAGAAAAACCCGATTTTTATGCCCTGAAAGCTCAAAAAGAAGGCTACCCCGCCCGGTCGGTCTACAAGCTCGAAGAAATCCAGCAGAAGTTCAGCCTGATCAAGAAAGGAAACCGCATCCTGGATGTCGGTTCGAGCCCCGGCAGTTGGAGCCTCTACGCGCTGAAACTGCTGGCCGGGACGGGATTTGTCGTGGGCGTCGACCTCACCGCGCCGGTGCAGACGCCACCGCCCAACGCCTTTTACTTTCAGGGCGACATTTTCGACGCCAAGACCGAGGCCAAGCTGACCGAATACGGCCCCTACGACGTGATGCTGAGCGATGCCGCCCCGCTGACGACCGGTAACCGCACCGTCGATACGGGCCGCAGCTACAACCTCTGCGAGCGGGTGATCTTGCTCACCGACACGCACCTCAAGCATCAGGGCAACCTGGTGATCAAGGTGTTTCAGGGGGGCGACGAAAAGGCCCTCAAAGAACTCATGCTCGAGCGTTTTGCGGCAGTGAAGGCTCTGCGCCCGAAGGCCGTCCGCAGCGAAAGTTTTGAGACCTACTTCATCGGAACAGGAAAACGCCATGCTCAAGCTTGAACTCCGCCCACGGGCGCTGTTGTCCCTTTGGGGAGGTCTGTCCCTCCTGGGAGGTCTGACCCTCGTCGCCTGCTCAGCCCCTTCGGACACCACCCCCTGGAGCCGCAGCGCGCCCGTGTTCGGTGAGATCCCGTTCAACCTGACGCTGTACGGAACGGTCGACGAAACGCTGTTCGACGGCGCGCTCGAAAAACTCACCACGCTCGACAAAGAACTGTCGATGTGGGATCGGCCCTACGTGACCGACGTGATGCGCTTGCACGACGCGGCGGGACTCAAGGCGGTGCAGGTTTCGGCCGACACGATGACCGTGATCCGGCGCGGACTCGAGGTGGCAAAAGACACCGGCGGAGCCCTCGACATCGCCATCGGCCCGCTGGTGAAGGCCTGGGGCATCGCCACCGACCATCCGCGCGAGCCGGCTGCCAGCGAAATCGCGGCCCTGCTGCCCATCAGCCATTGGCAAGACGTCGAAGTGGGCAACGAGCCCGCTGGAAAACCGGGCACCGTCAAGCTGGCCAAAGCCGGCATGGTGGTCGACCTCGGAGGCATCGCCAAGGGCTACGCGGCAGACCTGGTGGCGGCCTACCTGGTGGGCCGGGGAGTCAAGTCGGCCATCGTCGACATCGGTGGCAACATTTTGGTGCTGGGGAACAAGCCCGACGGCAAACAGTTCCGCATCGGCATCCAGGACCCGCTTTCCGACAACCGGGGAACCTACCTCGGCGTGGCCAGCATCACCAACCAGTCGCTGGTGACCAGCGGAACCTACGAGCGCCGGTTCACCGACCCCAAGACCGGCAAAACCTGGCACCACATCCTCGACCCAGTGACCGGCTACCCGGCCAACAACGAGCTCGACAGCGTGAGCATCATCGGCGACAAGAGCATCGACTGCGATGCGTACGCCAAGGTGTTCGTGATGGGCCTCAAAAAGGGCTGGGAATTTTTGAAGACCCACCCGGAACTCCAGGGCATCTTCATCACCACCGACAAGCGGGTGTTTGTGACTCCCGGCCTGGCCAGTCACTTTTCGCTGACGAACAAAGACTACCAAATGGTGGACCAGCCATGAAGCGCACCCTGCTGGCTCTCTTCGTAACGCTCCTCGCCGTCTTGACCGTGGCGTCCGCAGGCCTGTCGGCCCAAGAACCGATGGTTCCCTCCGTTTTCGTTGTTACAGACCCCATGGCCGCCAGTCTGCGCCTCGACGACCAACCGCGGGCCGAAACGACCCCGGTGTTGTTGCGGGGCCTCAAACCGGGCAACCACAAGCTCGTGGTGTTCAAGGAAGGCTTTCAGGCGTCGCACCTCGAGTTCACCGTGACCGAGGGCAAGACGACCGTGGTTACCGTTCCCCTGGCACCCGATTCCATCGTCGCGGTGTTTCCGGCCAACCCCCAGTTCGAGGTGGCGGGGGCCAGTCGCGGTACGTCGGGGCTGCAGTTCCGGCTACCTGCAGGGCGCTACGACCTGGCCACGAGAGGAACTACCGTGGGGGCCCAACCCGTGTTCGGCGACGAGGCGCTGCTGACCCTGGCCCCGTGGTTGGGCGCCGGCCTGGCGACCGTTGCAGCCGGTTCCGCCGCCATTGACCTGTACCTGATGAGCCAAAACTCCGGCGGCGTCACGCCGTTCACGCCTGTCCTTTGGGTGTCGCTGGGTGTCGAACTGGCGTGGCACTGGGCCCTGGCCGACCGTCACGCCCGCTGGGAAAAAACCAAACTGCCGACCTTCGCTCCGGTGGCGCAGGAAGGGGCCGAAAAGGCCGAGTTTGCAGGGCCTCTGGCCGAGCGGGCCGCCCAATTGCTGGCCGACGGCGACCTGGCCGGTTCTGAGGTTCTGTGGTCAAGGCTGGTGCGGGATTATCCCGAGGCCGCCGAGGTGCCCGGGGCATGGTTCCGCCTGGCGCGCATCCACGCGCTCAAGGGCGAGCGAGCCCTGGCGAGCGGAGAATACCGGATGGTGGCCGAGACCCTGCAGGACCCCGAGTGGTTCGACCGCGCGCACAAGGCCCTGGCCGACTTCGCGCTGGCCGACGGCCAAACCGAGGAAGCGCTGTACCATTTGCACCAGATGGCCTTTGCCGACGGGTACTTTGACCCGGCCGAGATTCAACTTCAAATCGAGGAACTGACCAAGGAGGCCGCCGGTGCGCACTAAGCTGCTTGCCTTGCTCCTGACCTTCAGCTGCGCGGCCAGCGGTTGGTCTCAGGATTTTGACACCAACACCTTGACGGTGCGGCAAGTGTGGGACAACGTCACGACCCTGTATGCGACGGGCCACACGTTTACCCCCGACGAGTTCGGGCGACTCAAGGCGTTTCAGAAGTCCCTGCTCGACGCCGGTGAAACAGACCTGGCGGCCCGTCTGGACCTGCTCATGCTGGCCGCAGCCCGCGAGAATGCCGAAGCCGACGCAGACGCCCGGCTGGAGCGCGGTGGTCAGGCCTGGCTAACGGTTCAGGCTGCCGAAAAGCGCCACCAGGAGGCCATCGCTTGGGAAGCCGTGCGCAACATCGGGCTCGGAGGTTTTGCCCTTTCGACGGCCGGGACCTTGGCCGTTGCGGCCGTTTGGCAACGTAGCCCGTCGCTCCCTGCAGACACGGTGACGGCCCTGAAGTGGACCTTCTGGAGTTCGTTTGCCACGCTGGTGATGACTTTGGTACCGCTGGTAACCGGCGAAATCAACCGCTGACGAGAGGGGGCACGGCCGGTCGGTTGGGCTTTTTCTGGAAGTAGACGCCGCGGAGGTGCCTCTTGGCCTCCAGCTCGGCCGAAAAACCCGGCAGCACTTCGGTCGATCCCAAGAGGAGCGCACCCTCGGGGGCAAGAACCCGGATCAGGTTGCGAAAGAGCAAGTTCTTGTCGGTTTCCGAGAAGTAGATGGCGACGTTCCGGCAAAAGATGAGGTCGAACGCCGGGGTGGTGGCAAACGGCTCCAAAAGGTTGGCCTTGCGGAAGGTGGCGAACGCCCGCAGTTCGTCGCGGACTTTCCAGCGGTCGCCTGCGGCCTCGAAATGAAGTTGCGTCCTCGCCTCGCTGAGACCCCGCATCAGTTCTGCTTTGTGATAAAAGCCGTAGCTGGCGGCCGCGACGGCCTGATCGGAAATATCGACGCCCAGAATGCGCACGTCGTAGGCGGTCAAGTCGCCCAGTAATTCCTTGAGCGTGATGGCGATGCTGTAGGCTTCTTGCCCGGTTGAACAGGCAGCACTCAAGATCCGGATGGGGATGGGACGGATCCCCAAGCGACTGCGACGGTCGATCAGCTCGGGGATCAGCTTGTGCTGCAGCAGTTCAAAGGGTGTGCTGTCGCGGAAGAACGAGGTTTCGTTGGTGGTGATGGCGTCGATCACCTGCGAGCGCAGGCGGGGGTCGGTCGACGAGCGGACGCGAGTCAGGAGCTCTGCCCAGCTGGCCGAGCCGGTCTCTTTGAGCAAGGCCGCCAGACGGGTCTCAACCAAGTAACCCTTTGTGCTGTCGAGCGTAATGCCGCAAAGTTCGCGGACATAACGCCCCCAGGCCAGCAGCTCATCGGGAGTCAGAGGAGTGCTCATTGCCCGTTACCCGTCACGAAGCTACGGATCGCTGAGGCCAACTCGGGAAGCGGCAGAACGCGGTCGACCAGCCCTGCCCGCACCACCGAGCCGGGCATCCCCCAAACGATGGAACTTGCTTCGTCCTGAGCCAATGCGTAGCACCCGGCCTGGCGGAGTGCGCGCAGACCTTCGGTCCCGTCGGAACCCATTCCTGTCATCACAACAGCGACCGAAGTGCCGGAAAACCCTTCGGCAGCCGACCGGAACAACTGGTTGACGGCAGGGCGACAGTTGTGTTCGGGGGGCTCGTCGTTGAGCTCCAGCCTTACTGTTGCACCTCGACCGGGCATCAGCCGCAAGTGGCGGCCTCCGGCGGCGATGTAAAAGCGGTCGGGCTGTGCGGTTTCTCCATGCTCGGCTTCGCGGACGTCGAGACCCGATTGCCGGGTCAAGTTTTCGGCCAGGCTGCGGGTGAACAGGGGAGGCATGTGCTGGACGATGACCACGGGAACCCCCAGGGGAGGGCCCCAGCCCGTAAGGAGGGTGGCCAAGGCTCCGGGTCCGCCCGTGCTGATTCCGATCAGGACCAAGTTGACGGCCCGCTGAGGACCAGGAACTGTCGCCGTTGGCGCAGACGGTCTTGGACGGGGGGGCGGGGGCTCGCTCGGGCTGGCCCCCTGCAACAGGGAGCGGACCCCCAGCCGGTACCCCAGAGCCCGAAGCTTGGGAGCCAGCTCGGCCCTCAACTGCTTGAGGGAGGCCTCAGTGCCGGCTCCTTCCGGTTTGGTGATAAAGTCAAAAGCGCCGTTTTGCAGGGCCAACACGGTCTGCTGGCCCCCGATTACCGAAAGGGAGCTGACCACCAACACCGCCGGTCGCCGGATTTCGCTGCGCAGGGCCTCCAGAACCTCGAGGCCCCCCATGTGGGGCATTTCGAGGTCCAGGGTCACCAGATCCGGCGAAAGTTCGCGGATCTTTTCAAGGGTCTGCTGGCCGCTGATCGCCTGCCCGACCACCTCGACCCCGGGGAGGGACCCCAGCACGAGGCCCAGAGATCGGCGAAAGAGCAGAGAGTCGTCAGCGATCAGTACCCGCACGGTCAGAGACCCCCTACTTCGTCCTCAAACAGCGTACGGACGTCCAAGTAGGCCGTTAGCCGTTCGCCTTGACGCCAAACTCCCTTCACCTTACCACGAAGCGCGGCAGAAAGGTTTCCGGGAGGAGGCTCGAGCGTGGCAAGGTCCACGTCGAACGTGTCGGTGACCGAATCGACCAACAGACCCGTCAGGTCACCCTGCCCGTCCAGGATCATCAGCCGGGTCCGAGGGCCGTGATTGACCACGCCCAGTTGCAGGTGTACCGCCAGGTCGATGACCGTGACGATGCGACCTCGCAGGTTGCGGATTCCCACCACGCCGGGGGGCGCCCCGTGGACGGGCGTAATTTCGCCCGGTTTGACCACCTCTTGTACCAGGTGGGCCTCGAGGCCAAAGTCGCCAGCCCCCAGGCAGAAGCCGGCCAAGAGCCGAAGTTCAGCTATTTCACTCATGCGACGACCTCCTGAGCTCTTCCGTCCAGCCTGGCCAGCACGCTGGCGAGCAGGCGGTCCCGGTCGAGCTTCACCTGATACTCACTGATCCCGGCCGCGTAACCCCGCGCGGCGTCTTCTTCACCGGCCAGCGAGGTCACGGCAATGATAGGCAGTTTTGCGGTTTTGGGGTTGGCGCGGATGCGGGCCGCCAGACCCAGGCCGTCGAGTAGCGGCATTTCGATGTCGGTGACGACCAGGCGTACACGGTCGACATTCTGCTCCAACAGCTCCCAAGCCTTTTGGCCGTCGGGTGCCGCCAGAACTTCGCAACCGCCGTGTTCGAGGTACTTCTTCACCTGGGCCCGGAAGAACTCGGAGTCTTCGGCCAACAGGAGCACCGGCTTGTCGGGCACAACTCCCGCAGTCGGTGCAGCCTTGACTAGAACGCTCGAGCTCCAGTCCGGGTACATGCCGTCGACGAGTTCAAACAGATCGACGATCAGCGTCGTCTTGTCGCGCAGGATGGTCGAGCCGGTAATGCCCTTTCGCCTCAGCGTGGCCCGGTCGATCACGACCGAAGTTTCGACCGAGTCGACGGGGAGCGAGCAAAGCAAGCCGACATCGCGCCCGCCGACCTGCGATACCAGAACCGCGAGATCCTCGACCCCGTCGAGCGAGTCGAGCTGGGCAGCCCGTGACAGCGAAACCAGTGGCAGCAACCGGCCACGATAGTGCAATGTCAAATTGGAACCCAGAGACTCGACCTGTTCGGGTTTGACGCGCTCGATGCGCTGAATCAGGTCGAGCGGCATGGCGCAGGTTTCATGGGGTCCATTCTGGAACACCAGCAGCGACTGAGTTTCTTCGAGGCGACGGGACTCGGAGGCGGCCGCGAGTTCGGCGGCCCGCTTGGAGCCCGAGACGGGCGTCAGGCCAGCCTTGACCGCCAGACCGGCGGAATCCAGAATCAGCGCAACCGTGCCGTCTCCAAGAATGGTCGCCCCCGAATACTCACGCAGATGGTGCAGTCGGCGGCCGAGAGGCTTGACGACGACCTCTTCCGTGTCGTGAAAACTCCCCACGACAAGCGCGTACGACAGGCTTCCCGTGGATAGAATGGCGATGTCGAGGGCCGAACCCTCCGCCTGGCGTCGGTCTGCCGCCGAACGCGGGGCCACAGCCGGCGGTTCGTGGCCGAGGGTTCGTCGACCTGGGGAACGCTGGTCAAAACCGAGTTTGCGCCGGTCAATTTCCTGCAGGCCCGTGCTCGGGTCGTGGTAGGTGGGCAGTACACCCAAGAGGTCGGCCAGCCGGGCTACGGGCAGCACTTTGTCGCGCAGCAGCAAAACTTCGGTGCCGCCGACGACTTCGATCCGCGTCTTTACGTCTTCGGCCCGCAGACGAAGCAGCTCTTCAATGTTGGCCTGAGGCACGGCGAACCGTTCGTTTTCGACCGACAGAATCAGCGAGGGGATGATGGCCAGCGTAAGCGGGAGCTTGATACGGAAGGTAGACCCTCGCCCCACCACCGAGTCGATGTCCACCTGCCCGCCGAGCCGGCTCAGGTTGGTCTTGACGACGTCCATGCCCACGCCCCGGCCCGAAATGTCCGACACTTTGTCGGCCGTCGATAGGCCCGGAAGGAAGATCAGCGCCTGCTTTTCGGCGTCGCTCATCAGAGCAACCTTGGCACGGTCGGCCAGGCCCTTCTTGATGGCCGACTGGGCAATCCGCTCGGGGTCGAGACCCTTGCCGTCGTCCGAAATCTCGAGGACCACGAGGCCGGCTTCGTGCCGCGCTTCGATGCGAATCAAGCCCGTAGCGGGTTTCCCCTGGCGGGCCCGTTCGTCGGGCATCTCGAGCCCGTGGTCGACAGCGTTGCGTACCATGTGCGTCAGTGGGTCCGAAAGGCCCTCGATCATGGTGCGGTCGAGGGCGACGTCTTTGCCCTCGATTTCGAGGCGGACCTCTTTTCCCAGGGTTCTCGAAAGGTCACGCACGAGGCGGGGAAACTTCGAAAACACCACCCCGACCGGCTGCAAACGGGTCTGCATGATGACGTCCTGGAACTCCCCGGTGACCTGGTTCACGCGCTGGTTGACCGATTCGAGCAGATCGTCGTCGCCGCGGTCGACGGCGGCCTTGAGCTGGTTGCGGCTGAGCACGAGCTCGCCCGCGAGGTTCATAAGGGTTTCGAGCAGGCGCACGTTCACGCGAAGGGTGTCGCCGCCTTCCTCCTCGCGGGCCTGCGCCTTCGATGGCGCAGGGGCCGCATCGGGAGCCACCGCGACCGGGGTAACCGCGACCGGGGCCGCGGTTGGCGCCACTGGCACGGTTGCCGCCGTGGCCGGTTGGGCTTCCAACAAGCGATGAAGAACTGGCTCGGCACCGGGAAACAGGCCCTTCAGCCCGTCGACACTCAGCGCGGTGGCCAGCACCAACGTCACAGGCAGTTCGCGGCCGATTTCGTCGTCGAGCGTGCCGCAGGCAAAGTAGTCGACCTCGCAGTCGAGCAGTTCGCCGTCCTGGGAAACCGCTGAGAACACGTCGACCACGGTTCGACCCAGGCGGTCTACATCGTGCACCAGGTCGAGGATGACCCGGAAAAGGGTCAGCGACGTTCGCTTTGCCCGTTCGAGGTCGGCGCGGGTCACGGCCACCGAGCCGAAGCCGCCTTCCGGCGAAAGCATCACCGGCTCTTCCGGGTTCGGTGCCGTCGGCTCGCGGGTGCCGTTGGCCAATTGGTCCAACCCCAGGAGCAGGGCCTCAATGTCCGCGTCGGCCTGACCCTTGGGGCGATGCAGCATGGCGGCGAGTTCGTCAAAGGCCTGCAACAGCAGACCGATGATGGCGGAATCCGAAATCAGCTTCCCGGCCCGCATGAGGTCGAGCACCGTTTCGACCCGGTGGGCCACTTCCTTCACCTGAGTCAGGCCAAAGAAGCCCGAGCCACCCTTGATCGAATGCGCCGCACGGAACACCTTGTTCACCACCTCTTCGGACCCCTGAGCCCCCGAGGCTTCGATCTCGAGAAGGTCAGCTTCGATGGTCGTCAGATGTTCCTGGCACTCTTGGAGGAAAACATCGAGAAGTTCGTCGTTGTCATCCACGGTGGGCTCCTGCGGCCGTCACGTTCAGGCGTTCGGCCAGGCGCATGGCTTCGAGCAGACGCCGCAGGGAGTCGTTCACCTCGACCACGCGCAGGGTTCCGGCCACCATTCGGACGCTATTGCTGGTGGCGACGAGCAGGCCGATCCCGTTGGAATCCAGCGAGGTGGTCGCCGAAAGGTCAAAAACGACCTGGGCGGCCCCAGCGGCCAGTTGCTCCCGCAGCGCCTGTTGCACCTCTGGCACTTCCATGGCGGTCAGGCGCGGTCCCAGAGTCACTGTCACCAGATTGTCTTTTCGCTGCACTTCACAGGCGTTCATTTGTCGTCTCCTCGTGTTGGGGCCCATTTGACCCAAAGTGTCACGCTGTTTCCGCGCTGGTTGTAGCCCACGCGGCGCGCGTATAGTTTTCCGATCACAAGCCCCCGACCGGTCGTATCTTCGGCAGAAGGCACGGCAGACTGGAGTCGCCTCCAGTCAAACCCGCGTCCGGGGTCAGTTACCCTCAGCACCATTCCCGACGGTCGCCCCCGGAGCGAAACCCTGATTCGCCGGCCGCCGGTTCCCCTGGCATGGAGGATGGCGTTGTTGAGAAACTCACGCAGCAGCAACTCGACCGCAAAGGTTGCGTCGCCACCCCGTAGTTCGAGGGCCCGGGAAAACCGGCCCCAGACCGCATCCACCTGCCCCAACTCGGCCTTCACGCGCGCGCAGACGCCCCGGTGGCGACTCTGCCGGCTCATACTTGTATTCCCAACAGGACCACATCGTCGTGCCGAGCCCGGCGGGAGCTGAGCGCATCGACCACGGCTTTCACCGCCTCACCCAAGGGCAAATAGCGGTGCTGCTCCAACAAGCGTAGCAGGGCGGCCCTCCCTTCGTCCCGGCCCGAGGGACCCTCGATCAGGCCATCAGTGTACAAAAAAACCCGGTCGCGTGGGCTGACCGTAAACTCCGTCACGGGATACACCGGGTCGGCAAAACCACCGATGATGTCTCCCGCCTGCTCCAAGTACCAGGGCCTCTCGTCTCCCCGCACCACGGCGACGGCAGGGTGGCCGGCATTGGCCACCAGCAAACGCCCGGCCGGCCGGTTGAGCCGAACCAGCACCGACGTAAAGTAAAGCGTCTCGGGCAAGAACTTCCGCAACGAACTGTTCAGGCGCGAAAAAATCTCGGCCGGCTGATGCAAAACGCTGGCGTATTCGGAAAGCAACGCCTTGAACGAAGCTGTCCACAACGCCGTCCCCAAATCGTGACCACTGGCATCGGCCACCACGTAGTCGGTCGTTTCGTGACCCGAGGGAATCACATCATAAAAATCCCCACCCGCCGCCAGCACGGGCCGAAAACAGACGGCAAAGCCCGCGTCGGCCCGTTCGAGGGGCGAGGGCATCAGCGACTGCTGGGCGGCGGTCAGGCGGCCCAGGCGCTCTTCCACCAGGCTCGTTAGTCTGGTCGAGGCCTCGCGCAGCCTCAGGTGAGTCCGAACCCGGGCCAAGACTTCCGGACCAGCCACCGGCTTGGTCAAGAAGTCACTGGCACCGTTGTCAAACGCCTTGACCTTGGTTTCGACCGAACCGTCGCCCGAAAGGAGCAGGACAGGAATCGAAAGCTCCTCGTTGGCCTGGTTCAATTCAGCGCAAAGGTCCAGGCCATCCCCGTCGGGCAAATACCGGTCGAGCAGGATCAGGTTCACCGGATGCGTCGCCAACACGCTGCGGGCTTCGGCCAGCGAGGGCGCCAAATGGGTGGAAAAGCCACCCCGCGTCAGCCACTCCCGGAGGAGGGCCGACGACAGGGGGTCGTCGTCCACAATCAGCACCAGCGCAACCGAAACCTCAGGCATCAGGGGCGTCGCGGCACGCATCTGTTCCTCCGTCCTAGATGGTGAACTTGGCGACGAGCTTCTCGAGGTTGCTCGCAAGACCTGCCAAGGCCTGGGCGCTCCCCGAGACGTTCGAGATTTCCGTGGCGTTCTTTTGGGCAACACCGCGAACCGCCTGAACCGAGTCCGAGATTCCCGTGAGGCCGGCTGCCGATTCGGCCACGCGCCGGGCCACTTCTTCGGTCGCTTGGCTGGCCCCGTCGATGGACCCCGAGATCTCGTGCATGGTCGCTGTCTGTTCTTCCACCGCGCCGGCAATCGTGTGCGAAATCTGGTCGATCTCGTTGATGATGGCCGAAATGCCCCCAATGGCCGTTACCGCGTCGGCCGTGCGGATGCCCATGCCTTCGATCTGTTGGCGTACGCGTTCGGTGGCCTGGGCGGTTTGATGCGCCAGTTCCTTCACTTCGTTGGCAACCACCGCGAAACCCTTGCCCTGCTGTCCGGCCCGCGCAGCTTCGATCGTGGCGTTGAGCGCCAGCAGGTTCGTCTGGTCGGCGATGGCGTTGATCACCGAAATGATCCCCTCAATTTCGTGGCTGGCCTTCTCGAGCTCGGTAATGAGGTCTTTGACGGCCTTGGCGTCGGTGGTGGCCTTGCCAGTGATCACCGATTCGTGGGCGCAGCTGCGTGACACTTCGGTGAGCGAGGCATTCATTTGAGCAATGGCATCGGCAACACCCTTCACCGAAACCGACATTTCCTCGGTACCAGCGGCAATGCTGTTCATCGCCACCGACGAGTTTCCGGTCGACGAAGCGATCGAAGCCACCTGCTCCGACTCCTGCTGAGACCCTTCGGCCAGAGACGTGGCTCCGTGAGCCAAAGTTTCCGAAGCGGCCGACAACGACGTGGCATTGCTGCGCACTTCTTCAATGATCGACCGGAGCTTGGAAATCAGAGTGTTGAAAACGCGGGCAACGTCTCCCACCTCGTCCTTCCGTTGCAGAGAAATCTGACGCGTCAGGTCGTCGGTTTCGGTGATTTCACGAATCACGGCTACCACCGAAAGCACCTGGCGGCGCTTGCGTTCCAACATCACGATCACCAGAAGCACCAGGCCGGTGGCGAGCAGGAGGGCCGCAAAAAGGCCGATGATCTGCCAAAGCGAGCCAGACTGGAACGAAGCCATTGCTGCGGGGTCAAAACGGTAGAAGAGCTGCCATTCGCTGGCATCGGGAATGTTCAGTTTTGCCGAGATAATGGACGGATCCTTCGACTGGTCGCGCAGCATGGCGCTGACTTTGTCGGTGAGCTGCGGATCACGGCGGTCGCCAACCAGGAACCCGGTCTTGGCGTTGACGAGCACGAAGTTACCCATTTGAGCAGGCATCGTGAAGCCGGCAGCCTGAGCGTTCTTCTGGTCGTCTTCCGTCAGGATCAAGTAAGGAACGCCCAGCAGGAGCGCTTCCAAAACGTTGGTACGGATCACCGTGGTGATCATGCCCAGGTAGGCTCCGGAAGGCGAGTAGAACGGCGTCGAGTAGCTGATGCCGTCGGCATCGTGCACGTTGCCCTTGGCCACAGAAAGGTACTGGGTGTTGTCGCAGGTACGCATCACGGGGCTCGAAAGCGCCGGAATCTTGTCGAGCTCGGAGAAGTTGAAGGTTGGGAAGTTCGCTTGGAAGTACGCCAGGGCCGTTGGGTAGTAAGTGTACTCTGCCACCTCCGACTGGTCGGGCACGTCGGCCGAGGCGACCTGGGCTGCGCCGCCGTCGGCACCCGCCTTGGTCTTGTCGATGATCAGCGTGTCGTACATGAAGAAAGGCACCTCGCCCGCGCTGGCGTTGAGGCCGTTGAGCACGCCGTAGACTTCGGAAATGCTGGCGCTCGAAGCCAGGTTGTTGTACAGCTGTTGGGCGCAGAGGTCAGACTCGACGCTGAAACGCTTCAGCGCGACGATATCCTGATCGGCATTGGCCCGGTTCTTCCCTGTCATCGCGCGGACGCCAGGAAGCAGCGAAATAGTGCGGTCGGTGTGGTAAGCGGCTTGGAAGGCAGACTCGATGGATCCCTTCACGGTTTCGAAGTGGTCGGCAAGCAAAGCCTTCTTTTGAAGGTCCAACCGGCCCTGGTAGTCCTGAAACAGAAAAAAAGCCAAGCCGACTGCCAGCACGACACCCGCTGCGATGACTCCTAAGACCTTTCTTGCAAAAGCTGAGTTCATGGTCACTCTCCTTGAGGCCATAGTAATAGAGTTATTGGAGATTGTAAAGATTTACTCGTAAATATCTTGATTTTTTTGTAAGAGACCCAAAAAACACGCCTTGGGATGATACTCCAAAATCTCTAATAGGTGTATAGTACAGTGGTGGGGTGACATGTGCTCTATCATTGTGAAGACGACAATCTGCTGGTGAAAGTGGGCCCGGGCCCGCAACTCATGATCTCGAGGGACTGTGGTACGACCTGGGTACCGTTGACGCCCGAGTCGGCGTCGAGCTCAATGCTTGGTCCGTACGAACCGCAAGTGCATTGCCGGGCCGAAACGGCCGACGGCCGACGCATCGTCGCTGGCGAAAATCCGGGGTCGATCTGGATCTCGAACGACGCCGGGACGACCTGGGAGCGAAAGACGGTCGGCCCACAACTACACAGGCGCCATTGGGTTTCGGTGGCCATCTCGGCCGATGAGCGCCGGATTTCGGGAGTGGTTCGGCTGACCCGCGAAGGCTTGGCCGTTGTCTACGTTTCTGACAACTGGGGAGAATCGTGGTACCGGGCCAGGGAGTTTTCCATAACCGACGAACCAACGCAAAACGCGAGCTGACACCCAGTCTCGAGTTTGACGGTCAAAAGGAGCTACCCTTTCGCTTTTGCCAGGAGCCTGTCGGACTTAGGGTTTCGGATCCATTCGGAGCGAGTTTCGAGGATGATTTTGGATCGGAAAGAGCCTCGAATCGAGATTCGGGGCGACTGACGGGCCGGAATCAGACCGAAAGACGCCCGAATGGACCGAAAGACCTTTGGACGCCGGGTTTTGGACGAGCCCCAGGGGCTCGCCCAAAACCCGGCCCCTAAGTCCGACAGGCTCCAAGGCGAAGGGCGTGCTGGGCGAGCGTGTTCTGCAGGGTCTTGAACTCAAAAGGTTTGGCCATCAACTCGGTGCAGGGGGTCCGTTCCAACAGGTCCAGCACCGCCTGATCGGCCAAGCCTGTCACCACCAGCACCCACAAATCAGGCTCGCGGCGGCGCAGTTCGGCCAAGGTCGCGGGGCCACCCAAACCAGGCATGTTCATGTCCAAAAGAACCAAGTCAAAGGGCTGAGAACCCAGAGCAGCCAGAGCGGCTTCGCCGGACCCATAGCCAACCGGTTGCGTTCCGAGCGCTTCCAAAAGCCCGAGGCAGGAGTCGCGCATGATCTCGTCGTCGTCGACCAGCATGACGTGCAGGGGCGGCAAGGAGGACAACGCAGAAGTGGGGTCGTGGGGAGCCGGGGTTGGGACAGCGAGCGACGAAGCTGGAAAAGTCAGCGTAACGCGGGTTCCCTGGCCGACAGAACTGTCGAGGTTGAGCGTGCCGCGGTGGGCCTGCACCACCGAATAGACCATCGACAAGCCGAGCCCCGTGCCTTTTCCGACAGGCTTGGTGGTGTAGAACGGGTCGAGAGCCCGCGACAGTACCTCGGCATCCATGCCGACCCCATTGTCGGCAACCTCGATGGCAACAAAAGCGCCGTCGTTGCGGGTGCTGAGGGTAATGGTCGGAGCGGTGACGGTGGGCCCCAGGGCATCGAGCGAATTGAGGCAGAGGTTCATCAGGGCCAGCCCCAGCGACCCGGAATCGCCCTCCATAGTCTGCAAGAAGGGTTCGAGCTGGGTGCGAACCTCCACGCGGGCCATCGTCGTGTGCTTCAGAAGATTCAGTTGCTCGCGTATGAGCGCGTTCCAGTCCAGCGGCTTGGTCTCGGCAGGCTTTTTTCGCGAAAAGTTCAGCAGCGAGGCCACGGTTTCTGCTCCCCGGCGCACCGCCTTTTCGATGGTGGTGAACGCACGAAAAGCGACAGATTCGGGGGGGAGCGTGACCAACTGAATGGCACCCACCGCCGAAATCGCCGCCAGCGTGTTGTTGATGTCGTGGGCAACCCCACCGGCCAGCAAGCCCAGACTTTCCATCTTTTGCGACTGCATCAACTGCCGCTCCAACGACAACCGGGTCGCTTCCTGGGCCCGCTTTTCGGTCACGTCACGAATCACACCGACGTAGTGCGTGAGGACTCCGTCGGCGTTGCAAACCTCATTGATCAGCAGGTCGTTCCAAAAGGTGGTGCCGTCCTTGCGGTAGTTGAGAATTTCGCCCACGAACCCCTTGCCGCCGGCCAGGGCCCTGCGAATGCTTTCCACCTGGGCAGCGTCGCTGAGGGGGCCCTGAAGAAGGCGGCAGTTGCGTCCGACGATGTCTTGTTGTGCATACCCTGTCATGTCGATGAACGCCTGGTTCACCGATCGGACAAGGCGATCGGGCCCGGTGACGATCACGCCCTGGCTCACGGCCAGAAGAGTGTGGTAGCCCAACAGGACGCTTTCCTCGGCGGCCCGACGGACACTGATATCCGAAAGAACGATGCGAACCTGGCCCTCGGGGTCCTGTTCGCTCCGGGTCATCGTCAGATGCGCCCAAAACGACTGTTCCGAAGGCCTGAGAAGCCGCACCTCTACCTCGCCGGCACGACCCTCGGCCAGAACTTGGCGCCGCACCCGGTAGAACGCGTCGAGGTCGTCGCTGTGCATAAACTGGCTGAACCGATGTTGAACCAGATCTCCGCGGCGGAGGCCGAGCAAAGTGGTCGAGGTGAGGTTAGCCTGCACAATGAGCCCGTCGGGGCTGACGGTGCAGTACCCGACGGGGGCCAACTCGTACAGGTCAAAGTACAAACTCCTTGAGGCGTCAAGTTCGGCCTGAATGCGCCGCAGTTCCTCGTTCTGCATCTGAAGTTCCACTTGATGCACGCGAAGAGCCTCGAGGATAGCCTCGGGAGAAGATGAACTGTGGTGGTCAGTCATGAAGGACCTCCTGCAATCGCTCGGTGGTGGCAATCGCGTACATGTTGCCAGCCGAATTGACCAAGGCAGTCGAGACCAGCGTCACTGCGAGCACCCTACCGTCCTTGGTCAGGCGCTGGGTTTCGTAGGGCAGCAGCACTTTGGCCAAGCTGAGTTCGTGCACCTGGCTGAGCGCGCTTGCCCGCAACGGCAGGGGCACGCGGTCGCGCACATTCAGCGTCAGAGCTTCGGACTGCGTCCAGCCGTACAGTCGCTCGGCGCCAGAGTTCCAGGCCAGCATTTTGCCTTCGAGGTCCTGCACCGTGACCGCATCGTGAGAGTCGCGTACGACGACAGCCAACCGCGCCAGGTCGAGGGCCTCGGCCAGCGCGCGGCGGGCTTCGAGCACTTCGGAAATATCGACAAACGAAATCACGGCGCCCTCGATCACTTGGTCGAGCGTGCGGTAGGGCTGAATCCGCATCTTGTACGACTGGCCGTCCTGCGACTGCACAATGCCTTCGTGGGGCACCAAAGTGTCGAGCACCGCGTGAATGTCGGCGACCAAGGTGTCGTAGCCGGCCAGGCGGGTCATGATGTGGCCCAGATTCCGCCCCAAGTCACCGGCAATCAGGTGCACCAAACGTTTGGCGTCGGGCGTGAAACGCAAAATATTGAGCTCGTGGTCGACGAAGATGATGCCGATCCCGGTTCCGGCGAGCAGGTTGTTCATGTCGTTGTTGGCGTGCGACAGGTCGCCGACTTTGGCCTGCAACTCGGCATTCACCGTGGCCAACTCTTCGTTCACCGACTGCAGTTCTTCCTTGGAGGTTTCGAGTTCCTCGTTGGTGGCCTGCAGTTCCTCGTTCACCGACTGCATCTCTTCGTTGGCTGACTTTAGCTCCTCGTTGGAACTTTCGAGCTCCTCGAGGGCAGAAAGCAGAAAGTCATCCTTTTCGCGCAGTTCGCGCTGCAGGCCGACAATACGGGTCTCGGTCACCTCGCCGAGCGACAAGGGCACCTCGGTTGGCGGGGTCTGCTCGGCGACTCCGTCGAGAGTCACCAGGAAAAGGGGGCCCTCGGGGCCCTCCTTGGCACCGAGGGGACGGATCGTCAGGTTGACACAGACCTTCCGTCCGTTCACCTCGACGAGCAACTGGGGGCTGAACACCTGCTCGTCCAGTTTGGCTGCCTTGTGGAGCGCGACGGTCACCTCGCTCCGTAACCCTTCGCGGGCCATCACGAGCAGGTTGCTGGCAGCGACTTCGCCGGCCACCGACACCAGGTAGTCGCCCATGTTTCCATGCAAAAACAAGAGTGTTCCCTGCGCGTTCACCAAGGCGGACGGCGGCGTCGCCTTTTCCAGGAGCGCGTTTTCGGTGATGGTCCGAAGGCTCGGTCGCGTCGCAACGCTGGCCTTGGGCTTGCGGGTCGTCCGCGATACGGCATCCGAGGGCGGCAGAAAAACCGTGACGTCCTGCCTCAAGGCGATGGATTTTTCATCGAGCCGCCGGAACAGCTTGGCCTTGCGGTTGGTGGTTTCAAACAGATTTGAGTGTTCGCCTATGCCTTCGGAGTTGCCCAAAAACAGGGCTCCCCGGGGAATCAGGGCGTAATGGAACAGCGGAATCAGGCGTTTCTGCAGGTCGGCATTCAGGTAAATCAGCAAGTTTCGGCAACACACCAGATCAAGGCGCGAAAACGGCGGATCACGGATCAGGTCCTGTTCCGAAAAGACCAGCAGGTCGCGAATGGTCTTGTGGATGCGGTAGCCGCCACCGTCGGGCTCGGCAACAAAGTAGCGCGCCAGCCGCTCGGGGGTCACGTCGGCGGCGATGCTGGCCGAATATAGCCCCGAGCGGGCAGCCGAGACCGACCGGCTGTCGAGGTCGGTGGCAAACACTTGCAGCACAAAGTTTTGCTTCAGGCTCGACTGATGCTCGTGGAGCAAAATCGCCAGCGAATAGGCCTCTTCGCCGGTAGAACAACCCACCGACCACACGCGAACCACGTCGCCGGGAGCCTTGTGCACAAACAGCTCGGGGATGACCTTGGTCTCGAGCACTTGGTACGCCTCGGGATCGCGGAAGAAGCCGGTGACGCCGATGAGCAGGTCGTGAAACAGTTCCTGAACTTCGGCAGGGGTCACCTGGAGGAAATGTACGTAGTGGCCGAGTTCGGCGATCTGGTGCACCGCCAGGCGCCTTTCGATGCGCCTTTGGAGCGTGCTGAGTTTGTACTGCGAAAAGTCGTGGCCCGTGTGCGAGCGAAGCAGCGCAAAGATCTTTTTGAGGGCTGTTTCGGCAAAAGACCGGGGGATTTCGAGCGACTTGGCCGCCGGGCCAAACGCCGAGGCAGCGAAAGCCAGAAGCTTGGCGGGCATCTCGGCCGGCTCCAGCTCAAAATCGACCAACCCGGTGTTGAGGGCGTTTTGCGGCATGCCGGCGAACTCGGTGGTGGCAAGAGTCTGGGCGAGAACCAGGCCCCCTTCGGCCTTGATGGCCCGCAGGCCCAGGCTGCCGTCGCTGCCGGTGCCCGACAGCACGATGCCGATGGCTCGTTCGTGCTGGTCGAGCGCCAACGACCGGAAAAAAGAATCGATGGGCAAGCGTTGACCCCGGGGAGCGGCGGGTTCCAGCAGTTGCAGGGTACCGCTCATCAGCGTCAAGTCGAAACCCGGCGGTATGATATACACGCAGTTGGCCGCGACCGCCATCCCGTCGGTCACTTCGTGAACGGGCATACGTGTGCAGCGTTGGATCAACTCGGCCAAAAGGCTTTTGTGGTCGGGAGCCAAGTGCTGAACCAGCACAAAGGCCATGTTCGGCTCGTCGGGCATCCGCGAAAAAAAGTCCTCAAACGCCGACAAACCGCCGGCAGAGGCTCCGATGCCGACAATGGGGTAGAGCAACACGGGACTTAACAGGGGCAACCTCCTTCTGCCCGAAGTATAGACCCATCGTCAGCGGAATGAAAGGAAGTTCAAAACCCCAGCGCGTAGGTCACATCGAGCAGTTCAGCATACGTGGTCACACCCAGTTTGACCCGCCAGCGGTTGAACTCCGCGTAGGCGCACAGCCCGAACACATCGGAGCTGATGCCCTGGTAGCCGACTCCCAGGCGGAAGCTGTCGCCAAAAGGAAAATACACCCCGCCGCTGTAGCCGAGGTCGGTGCTGGCGATATCGAGGTCAGCAAACCAGCCCATCGAGGGCGAAATAGCATTGGTAAAGCCCACCGTGAGCCCGTTCGTGCTGGCGTACGAAGACGCGGCAACCATAACCCCGACGGGGATGCGCCAAGTGCTGGCGCTCGGCGTTGCGCTCGGCGCAGGCTCGGCGGCAGGTGCGGGCTCGACTACAGGCTTGCTCACCACGGCAGCAGGGGTTACCACAGGGGCCACGCCCCCGGACTTTCCGGTCAGGTAGAAGTTGGCAGTCAAGCTGCTGTTGATCCAGGGCTTTTGCGTACCCCCAGAAACCGTGCGAACCTCGCCCGAAACTTTCTTGAACACATCTTCGATCTGCAGATCGGCAGCCATGTACTTGAGCAGCGCGGCGGTAAACACGCCGTTGCGCGCGGTGCCATCTTGCGCCACATCGCCGGGACTGGTCGAGAACATCACGGCCGAGCCCTGCGCCCCGGCGTTATTCGGTACCGCCGACAGGCCGCGGGTCCCGCCCAACGAACGGGTCATCTTTTTGACAAACGGATTGTCACGGCAGGCGTCGAGAATGACCAGCGACACGCCCACCCTCGCCTCTTCCATGGCGCCGGTGACGAGGTCGATGCTCAGCGCCTCGGACTTCACGTCTTCGACCGACTCAAGCTGCGCATCAACAGGAACCAGAAAGTTGGCCCCTGCAACCTGGATGCCGTGCCCGGCGTAGTAAAACAGCGCGCTGGCACCCACACTCTGACCCAAATCGTTTTTGAAGGTGGTGATGGCCTTGTTGAAGGCTCGCCTGTCCACATCGGTGGCCAAAGTGACCTTCCAACCGAGTTTTTTCAGCCCGGCGGCGACATCGCTGGCGTCGTTGGTCGGGTTCTTCAGGGTTGCATCGCCACCGTAGGCCGAGTTTCCCACCACAAGCGCCAAGCGTGCAGGCTCGGCCGCTGCCAGATTTCCCGCCACGGCCGTAGAGAGTGCGAACACGAGGGCCAAAGTGACAAGACGAAACGATATTCGCAGCATGGAAATCCTCCGATGGTGGCCATCTTGGCACCGAAGCTCGAAGAGGATCAAGGGCGGTCGGGGGACAGACCTAGTCGGTCGGTCACGGCGCTCGCCGTTGTCGTAGTTCTACGATATCCGGCAGGCGCGAACCCCCTGAGGATGATCACGATCGAAGGAGATCGTCATGCAAGGGTTCGTTTCAGCAATACTATTTCCCGTTTGTGTATTGGGAGGGGTCCCGTGGGCTGCGGCCCTTGAGTTCGAAGGGAGAGTTTCTCTGGGGGTGACCCTGTGAAGAATCTCAAACTTCTGGTTGCGTTGGCGTTGTTCGGTGGAATGGCCTGGAGCCAGGACACTTCGGTTCCCCGGTTTGGAATGGGCACCTACGGCAACCTGGGGTATGGGTCCTCCGGCGTCACCGGTGTTCCCGGTGCCACCATCCTGTTGGGCGATTTTCCCATCGGCATCCATCTGGGCACGTCCCAGGGCGTGTACGAGTCGGCCCTCAACCTCGACTGGCACTTTTGGAACCAGCAGTTTGCCGGCAGCACGCTGGGCTGGTTTGCCGGCGCGGGAATCTACGGCGGTTACGGCACCGACTTCGCGGACTTTCAGGTCGCGGGGGCCGGCGGCCGGGGACTGCTGGGCGTGCGCAACGTGTTCTTCAAGGCTTGGGAGGCCTACGTGGCGATGACCCCTTCCTACGGGGTCAACTACTTCAGCAACATTCTTTACCCGCACTGGAGCGTCGATTTCGAAACCGGCCTGCGTTTCCTGTTCCCGGTCAGCACCAACCCCGTCAAGGTCGTGGAAGCTCCCCATCCTCAAGTTCTTCTGGTACCCATGCTCAACGCCTTCACCCCCGGGCTCAAAGGCCCCATGGGAACGTTGAACCTTTCGCTTCGCCCGCTGGCCATCGACCGGGTCAAGTCCTGGAAGCTCCTGGTTGCCGACGCCGCGGGAGCGGAGCTCTACGCGGCCCGTGGCGAGGGCTCACCGCCTGCAACCCTGCCGTGGAACGGTCTTGTCAAAGACAAACCCGCTCCCGAGGGCAGCTATCGGGCCACGATCTCGGTCACCTACACCGACGGTCAGCTGGCCGAAGTCGCCAGCAAGCCCTTCGCCATCGACATGTCGGTCCCCGAGGTGGTGGCAGCCCCGGTCAAACCTCGCTTCAACCCCAATCAGGATGCGGGCGACAGTTTCCAGCTGGACGTCGCCGCCAAGAGTTCGGCCGAGCTCACCAAGTGGTCGTTTGCCGTTGCCGACGAGTCAGGCGCCGAGTTGTACGCCCAAGAGGGCACGGGAACTCCCCCCTCGACGCTGGAATGGAACGGCGTCGGCGGGGCAGGGGCTATCGCGGGTCAAGGCAAGAACTACACCTACACGGTCGGAGTGACCGACAGCATGGGAAAATCCCAATCGAGCCAGGGCGTGATCGCGGTCGACTTTGTGCACCCGGCCCTGAGCCTGACCGCCGACCGCCTCGCGTTCAGCCCCGTTGGCGACCCCCAGCAAGTCCTGCTCACGGTGAGCCCCGGGGAAATCCAGGCCGTGACGGGTTGGAAGCTTCAGATTCTCGATGCGAAAGGCGAGAACGTCCGGGAGTTCTCGGGAAAAGGCGCGGTTCCCGCCTCGCTGGTGTGGGACGGAACCAACGGCCTGAGCCTGCCCGTGGAAGGCTCCATGAGCGCCAAATTGCTGGTGAGCTACACCTTCGACGAAAACGGCGCGGTCGAGTCGGCTCCGTTCGAGGTCTCGACCACAGGGCCCAAGCTTTCAGTGGCCCTGGCCGCCAAGCACTTCCTGCCCGGTGGCGACGGCCAGAACGAGCTTCAGACCCTCCAGTTGGGCGCCAGCTCGAAGTTTGACCTGACGCGTTGGAACCTCGCGGTCAACCGGCCCGACGGCACGACCCTGCGCACCTGGAGCGGCGAAGGGCAGCCACCTACCGAGGTGGCCTTTAACGGCAAAGGCGATGATGGAACAACGCTGGTTGCCTTCGGTGCCGATGCCGCGTGGGTGTACCAGGCCACCGACGTCCTGGGCCAGAAATCGACCCTCAAGGGTCTCCTGCCGGTCGATTTGCCCCGGCCCGCCGTCACCCTGTCGGCGCCGGCTGCTTTCAGTCCGCTCGGTACCACCAAAGTTCTCCCGGTGGCCCAGGAACCGGCAACCTTGACCCGCGTGAAAACCTGGCTGTTCTCGGTTTTGAACAAGGAGGGCACGGTTGTCTACCAGTTGCCCGGCCAGGGTTCACCGGCCGCGCTGACGTGGGATGGCCGCAACCGCAGCGCTCAGGTGGTCGAGGGTTCCTACACCGCGAAGCTCGACGTGGTTTACGACCGGGGCGAGGTGGGTTCGGCAG
Organism: Spirochaetales bacterium; assembly: GCA_037142615.1. Lineage (GTDB taxonomy): Bacteria > Spirochaetota > Spirochaetia > JABEVK01 > JABEVK01 > JAIFLN01. The sequence goes on from JBAXAI010000016.1 coordinate 84,235, forward strand.
TCAGCCAGCCCTTCCTGCTCGACAACAGCGTGCCGAAGTTGACCGCCTCGCGTCCCGACGCACCGTGGACCCCTGATGGGGACGGCTACGACGACGCCTGGGGCCTGACCACCAAAGTCACCAACCTTTCGCCCGTGGCCTCGTGGGAACTCGTGGTTACCGACCCCACCGGCCAACCGTTCCGCACCCTCAAGGTTGCCTCCGCGCTCCCCGAGCTTGTGCCGTGGGATGGAAAGTCCGACTCCGGCGAATCGGTGAGCAGCGCCGAGACCTACAGCTGGAAACTCTCGGTTGTCGACACCTTGGGCAAAGCCGCCAGTGCCAGCGGAAAGGTGACCACCGACATTCTGGCCCTTCCCGGTCCCGGCGGCCTGCGGCTCGACCTCACCGGCCTCACCTTTGTGCCCAACAAAGCCACCTTGGTGAGCGACGCAAGCGAAGGCGGCAAGAAGAACGCGGAGTTGCTGTCCAAGCTCAACACGGTGCTCGACCGCCTTGCGGACTACAAGATCACCATCGTGGGTCACGCCATCAACCTCAGCGGCACCGCCAAGGAAGAGGTTGAGCTCGGAGTGCTCTCAACAGCGCGCGCCGAGGCCGTCAAGGCCATGCTGGTGAGCAAAGGCCTCCCGGCCCAACGCATCACTGCGGCTGGAAAGGGCGGCACCGACCAGGTGGTCCCCGATACCGACAAGGTGAACCGCTGGAAGAACCGCAGGGTCGAGTTCCTGCTCACAAAATAAGGAGTGAACATTATGAAACCAAACAAGTCCTTCCACCGGCCCTTTGTGCTCGTGACCCTTCTCGCGCTGCTGGTCACCTGCAGCAGTCCTTACCTCATCATCAAAAGCGACGCGGTGGACGGAGCGGCGGTCACGAAGCTCAACACCAGCCTCCAGCCGACCCTCGTCAGCGGCGACGTGCTGACGGCAGTGACCAGCAATCTCACTTTGCCCACCACCGATGCCAGCGGGGCCACCATTGTGTGGAAATCCAGCGACTCGGCGGTCGTTGCCGCCGATGGTAGTGTCACAGCCCCCGCCGCCGGAGCGGCCGATGTGACGGTCACCCTGACGGCCACCATTACCAAGGGCTCCGCCACGCAGACCAAGACCTTCACGGTTATTGTGAAAGCCGGTAGCGGCTTGACGGTGACCTTTGACGACCAAGGCGCCAGCACAGCGGTGACGCCTGCAACCAAGAAGGTCGTCAGCCCGGCGACGACAGTTGACGCCCTTCCCACCGACCCGGCCAAGACCGGCTACACCTTCGACGGTTGGTGGACGGCCATCAGCGGGGGTGGAACGCAGTTCCTGGCCGCCACGGCCGTGACAGCCAAGCTCACCGTGTACGCCAAATGGACAGCGGTAGGGGGCGGCGGAACGACCTACACCGTCACCCTCGACGACCAAAACGCCACCACGGCAGTCACGCCCACCACCAAGGCAGTGGTCAGCCCGGCGACAGCGGTTGATGCCCTTCCCACCGACCCCGCGAAGACTGGCAATGTGTTTGGCGGTTGGTGGACAGCAATCAATGGCGGAGGTACACAGTTCACCGCGGCCACCTCTGTCAGCGCCAGTCTCACCGTGTACGCCAAGTGGACCACGGCCTTCACAGTCAGCTTCAACGACCAAAGCGCCACCACGGCAGTCACGCCCACCACCAAGGCGGTGGTCAGCCCGGCGACCGCGGTTGATGCTCTACCCACCGACCCCGCAAGGACTGGCTATGCCTTTGGCGGTTGGTGGACAGCAACCAATGGTGGTGGCACTCAGTTCACTGCGGCCACGACCGTGAGCGCTAGTCTCACCGTGTACGCCAAGTGGACGGTTGCCCTGAGTTCAACCAAAGCCATCACGGGATTTAGTTTCACCAGCCTGGCCGCGACCGGAACTGTCACGCAAGCGGACCACACGATCGCGATAAGCGTTCCCAGTAACGCCATCCTTGCCTCGCTTAAGCCCGCGATCACACAAACTGGTGCCAGCGTGAGTCCGGCCTCGGGCGTGGCCAACGACTTCGTCTTCGACACCCCGGTGACCTACACGGTCACCGCAGCCGATGGCTCGACCCAAGCCTACACGGTGACAGTCAAGAAAGTTCTTTGGACCACCTACACCTCGACCGAAGGCTTGGCAGACAACCTTGTCAGAGGGGTCTACGTCTCGGGCACGACCATCTACGCCGCGACCGTCGCCGGTTTGTCTGTTTCAACCGACCCAGGGTCGGTCTGGACCAACTACACCAATGTCACCACGAACAATGGCATTATTGACAACATGGTCCATAGCGTCTACGTCTCGGGCTCGTACATTTACGCCGCGACCGACATCGGTTTGTCTGTTTCATCCGACTCGGGGCAGAGCTGGGCCACCCCAACAAAATCGGATAATGGCTTGGCAGACGACGCTGTCAGTGGTGTCTGGGCTACGGGCGCAACCGTCTATGCCGCGACCGGCAGTGGTTTGTCGGTTTCGAGCGATAAGGGACACAGCTTTACCAACTACGCCTGGGTCGACGGCCAGTTTATAAGATCGGTCACAGGGGTCTACGTCTCGGGCTCGACCATCTATGCCGCGACCACCAGAGGCTTGGAAATTAAGGACGGGACAGGCCAGTGGATCAACTACCCCCTGAACGGGCCCGGGAGCCGCATAGTGGTCAACGGGGTCTACGCCTCTGGCTTGGACATCTACGCCGCGACCATGGTGCAGGGTTTGTCGATTTCGAAAGACGGGGGAGCCAGTTGGACCAACTACAACAAGGCGGTCAACGGCTTGGCAGACGACTGGGTCTACGGGGTCTACGTCTCGGGCTCGACCATCTACGCCGCTACCTCCGGTGGTTTGTCGGTGGGCCAATGACCGGGCGCCCTACCAATTAGTCCACTGAGATCACCCCTACCCGGATTCCCCATTTGAGGAGTTCGGCTAGGGGTGATTTTCAATTGGGGAGGCCGCGCGTCAATACCGCCTGTCGTAGTTCTACGATATCCGGCAGGCGCGAACCCCCTGAGGATGATCTCAAGCAAAGGAGATCATCATGCAAAGGTTCATGTCAGCAAAACTGTTTTCTGTTGGTGTATTGGGAAGGGCCAAGTGGGCTGCCCTTGAGTTCGAAGAGGGAGTTTCCCAGGGGGTGACTCTGTGAAAAATCTCAAACTTCTGGCTTTGCTGGCGGCCCTGGCGGTCCTGGCAGGCTGTTTCAACGCGGTCACCGAACCCAACCCGTCTGATGGGTCTCAAATCCCCACCAACTTGTCCGACACTTTGGTCTTGGGCGGCAACACCGACCTTCTGAACATCAGGGGAGGCTTGGCCCTCCCCGACGCCGGCGCTGACGGTTCGTCGATAACCTGGACGTCGAGCAACCCTGCGGTGGTTTCGGCTTCCGGAGTGGTCAGGCGGCCCCCAAAAGGGACGGGCACCACCGTAACCCTGACCGCCACGATAACCAAAAACGGCAAGACCGTCACAAAGACCTTTACCATCAGCGTCCAGCCGGTGCCCGCCGACGCCAGCATGGCCATCACCGACGACAAGGCAACCCTGGTCGACTCCCTGATCCGGGGAACCAACAGCAACCTGGCCACTGTCAACGCCAGCCTGAGCCTGCCGACAACGGGCCCCAGTGGTACCTCCATCGTCTGGGCCAGCGACAACCCCGCCGTCGGCTGCGATGGAACCGTGACGCGGCCCGCTGCCGGTTCTCTGGCCGCCACGGTCACCCTTACGGCCAGCTTCACCAAGTCCGGCGGCACCACGGTGACCAGTACCTTTACGGTGGTCGTCCAGCCGGCATCCGCCGACGCCGGCGTGGCCATCACCGACGACAAGGCAGCGCTGGTCGCCTGCCTGATCCGGGGAACCAACGCCAACCTCACCACCGTTACCGCCAGCCTGAGCCTGCCCACCACGGGCCCCAGCGGTACTTCCATCGCCTGGGCCAGCGACAACCCAGCCATCGGCCCCGACGGAACCGTGACGAGGCCCGCCGCAGGTTCTCCGGCTGCCATGGTCACCCTTACTGCCACCATCACCAAGAACGGCGGCACCCCGGTGACCAACACCTTTACGGTAA
>JBAXAI010000017.1:0-77436 GCA_037142615.1 Spirochaetales bacterium
AATGGCCCGAGTCGCGAATTGGGCCTCAAACAGCGTCGAGAGCCCTTTCCACGGCGTGCCAAGCCAAAGTCGCGCATTTCACCCTGACGGGGAGTTCTACGATGCCTTTGAGGGCGGCTAGGTCGCCTAGGTCGTCGAGGGTTTCGGGGGGGAGTTCGCCGCGGATGACCGACAGGAAGCTATGCACGAGGTTCTTCGCTTCGTCGACGGTCTTGCCGGTCAGCAAATCGGTCATCATCGAAGCGCTGCACATCGAAATGGAACAGCCACTGCCGTCGAAGCTGACGGTGCGGATATGCTGACCGTCGCCCTCGATCTCGACCTTCACGCTGTCGCCGCACGACGGGTTCTCAACGGCCTTGAGGTGGCTCAGTGGTTTCTTGTTGCGAGGATTCTTGTAGTGGTCGCGGATGATTTCCTGGTACATTTCGTCGTAGGCCATGCGGTCAAAGTAACGGATTTGTGGGGGCTCGACAAGGACAGGGGGTGGTCGCGTACAGTGGCTGCGTGGCCCGTTTCCTCAAAGTCGCGACCTTCAACGCCGAGAACTTCTCGCTGCTGCTCAGCGGCATCCGCAGCCGTGTCCAGCTCGACGAGCTCACCGAAGCCGCGTACCAGTCCATGAACGCCTCAATCTTCAACCCGAACAAAGAGCGCCGCAAAATCGCTGAGATCGCGAGGCTTATCCTGACCGGCCGGTTCGACGTTGTCGGCCTCTGTGAAGTCGGCGGCCGCGAAACCCTGGAGGCTTTCAACCGCCTCTATCTGGACGGTGGCTTCGATACCTACCTGCACGAAGAGAACTCGCGGCGGGGCATTTTTGTGGGGGCTCTGGTAAGGAAGGGCCGGTTTTCCGAACTCAAGGCCAGCAATCTCCCGGGGGCGTTCGCGCGCAACGTTTTGCGCCTGGATCTGGGAAGAGTCGGTGGCAACCTGCAAGTGTTCGTCGTTCACCTGAAAAGCCAGCTGGGCAGCGACTGGGGCCTGGAGCACCGACTCAAGGAAGTCGCCTGGTTGAGTTCTGTGGTTCCCACCACGCGCTGCGTTGTGATGGGAGATTTCAACGGCATTTTGATCCGGGAGCAACCGCAGTTCGAGTACGAGGCGTTCCTGCGGCTCCCGTTCCGCGATGTCCTCGAGGCCGTAGGCGTTCCGCCTGAAAAACGGCGCACGCACTACCACTTTGCTCCCGAGCCCCACTTTGCCCAGTTGGACTATATCTTCTGCAGCAACGACTTACTCGTAAGGAACGCGAAGGTTCTCGAAGGCAAAATCCCCCTCAACCGTGCCCAGCGGAACTACTTGCCGTCGGACCATCTGATGGTCGAAGCCAAGGTCGGCTGGCACGAAGAGAAGGCCCAGTTTTGGTCTAGAGTGTGGCGATGGCTTCGATGACCGCGGCGATGAAGGCGTCGGCCTCGGTGACCGTGTTGTAGAAGTAGAAGCTCGCCCGGGCGGTGCTGACGACCCCGAGGCGACGGGCCAGGGGGTGGGCGCAGTGATGGCCCGCGCGGATGGCAATGCCCTTGGTGTCGAGGAAGGCGGCCAGGTCGTGGGCGTGAACGCCCTCAACGGCGAAGCTGAGAATGCCGCCCTTTCCCGGTGCCGTTCCATACACCTTGACGCCGGGAAGCGCCACCAACTGCTCGGTGGTGTACTGCGTTAACAGCTGTTCGTAGCGGTGGATGAAGTCCAGTCCGACCATGTCGAGGTAGTCGATGGCGGCCGACAGCCCCGCGGCGCCTTCGATATGCGGAGTACCGGCCTCGAACTTGTAGGGCAGCACGTTGGGTTCAAAGTGGTCGATCCAGACGGAACGGATCATGTTGCCCCCCCCCTGCACCGGAGGAAGCTTTTCGAGCCAATTCTTTTTGCCGTAAAGAACTCCGAAGCCGGTGGGGCCGAGCATCTTGTGGCTGCTGAAGGCCAGAAAATCACAATCGAGGGCCTGCACGTCGAGCTTCAGGTGGGGCGCGGCTTGCGCGGCGTCGACCAGGACGGGGACTCCGCGCGCATGGGCAAAGGCAACGATGTCGGCCACCGGATTGAGGGTACCCAGCACGTTGCTCATGGCCGAAACCGCGACCAGCCTGACCCGGTCGGTCCAGAGTCCGGCCAGCTTGTCGATCTGCAAAACTCCCTCATCGGTGATGGGAATCACCTTGAGCGACAGACCCTTGGCTTCGGCCGCCATCTGCCAGGGCACCAAGTTGGCGTGGTGTTCCATCTCTGTAAGCAGAATCTCGTCGCCCGCCGACAGACCTTGCGTGAACGTCTGCGCCAGCAGATTGATGCTGTCGGTGGTGCCGCGTGTGAAGATAATCTCTTCGCGGTGAGCAGCGTTCAGGAAGGTCCGCACCCGGTCGCGGGCGCCTTCGTAGATGCGGGTGCTTTCTTCTCCCAAACTATGAATGGCACGGCTGACGTTGGCGTTGCTAGTCTCGTAGTAGTCGACCAACGCGTCGATGACGACCTGGGGCTTCTGCGTGGTGTTGGCGTTGTCGAGGTAAACCAGCTTGCGGGGTTTGCCCCCGAAGACCAGCGGCCGGTTCAAGATCGGGAAATCGAGCCGCAGAAAGTTCACCTTCTCCTGCGAACCCATCAGCTCGAGGAGGTCGGCGGGGTTCAACGTGCCCCCCCGGAAGCCGGGGAACGCAGCGAGTCTTCTACCACGCGCTCGAGTTCCCCACGCAACGCTTCGGGAGCCTCGTCGATCAACTCAGCAAACAGGCCTTCGGAGATGATCAGACGGGCCTCATCACGAGAGAAGCCGCGGGCCATGAGGTAGAACACCTCGTCTTCGTTCACCTTGCCGGTCGTGGAACCGTGGGAGCACTTGACGTCGTTGGTGTCGATCTTGAGCTGCGGCAGACTGTCGGCCCGCGCGCCGTCGTTGAGGATGAGGTTCTTGTTGCTGAGGTAGGCATCGGTGCCGGGGGCCGTCGGCGCGACTTCGATGAGGCCCTGGAAGATGGTCCGGGACCGGTCGCGAACGGCGCCCTTGTACAGCGCGTAGCTAGTCGTGTGTGGAGCGCGGTGCGTGGTGGCGATGCGCAGGTCCTTGTGCTGGTCACTGGTGCCGAAGTACAGGCCGTGGGTCTTGAGGTTGGCGCCTTCGCCGTCGAGTGAAAACTCGAAGCGGCTCTTCACGACGCCACCGCCGAGACAGGCCTGCCAGTGAAACAACTGGGCATCGCGCCCCAGGCGGGCGAAGCTGTGATCGAGCACAGCCGCGGAAAGGTTGTGGTTCTGCAGGTCGCACAGGCGAAAGTGCGCCCCGTCGTCGAGTTGCACGGTGGTTGCGGTGTGCGTGGTGAAGGCCGTGCCAGCCGGCGAGTCGCTGCGTATCACCAGCGACGCTTGGCTGAGCGACCCGGCATGAATAGCAAAGTGAGGCACCGACAGCACTTCTTTGCGCGTCTCGGTGAGGTGGATCAAGAACGGTTTGTCGGCGACGACCTTGGGTGGCAGCACCAGTACAGCGCCGAACTCGAGGTTCTGGTAGTGGTGCAACGAAGCCTGGGTATCGCAAAGGGCCTCGGCGATGGTGAGGAACTTGGTCACGCTGGCGGGGGCCTGGGTCAGCAATCCCAACTGCACCCCGGCGGCCTTGAGCGCCGGATCGAGAACGACCCCGGTCAGCGCACCGTCGACAAACCTCAACTGACCGGCCCACTGGGCGTCGGCCTGGAGCGTTTCAGGTGCCGGAACTCGGCTTCCGACGGCTTTTGCTGCCGGCCGCGTCGCCCGGGTGTCGAGGGCAAAACGCGCCAGTTTGCTGCGGTGCCATTCCTCGTTGGTGCGGCCGGGCCACTCGAGAGCGGGGGCTTTGGTGGCAATCATCCGACAGACCCTTCCATTTCGAGTTCGATCAGGCGGTTGAGCTCGACGGCGTACTCCATGGGGAGCTGCTTGACCAGCGGATCAATGAAGCCGTTGACGATCATCATGCTGGCCTCGGCCTCGCCGATGCCGCGGCTCATGAGGTACAAAAGCTGCTCCTCGCTGATCTTGCTCACCGAGGCCTCGTGCTCCATGCTCACGTCGTCGCTCTGGATGTCCATCACCGGATAGGTGTTGGTCTTGGCGCTGGGATCGAGCAGCAGGGCGTCGCATTCCACCTTGCTGCGGATGTTGCGCAGGCCGGCGTTGGCCTTGATAATGCCACGGTAACTCGAGATGCCACCAGACTTTGAAATGGACTTGGCCGTGACCACGCTGCTGGTGTCGTCGGCAAAGTGCATGATCTTGGTGCCGGTGTCTTGCTCCTGGCCCTTGTTGGCGAAGGCGATGCTCATCACCTCGCCGTGCGCGCCCTTCCCCATGAGGAAGATGGCGGGGTACTTCATGGTCACCTTGCTGCCGATGTTGCCGTCCACCCATTCGACGGTGGCATTTTCGTAGGCGAAGGCCCGCTTGGTGACGAGGTTGTACATGTTGTTCGACCAGTTCTGGATGGTCGAATAGCGCACGCGGGCGCCCGGGAGCGCGACGATTTCGACCACGGCGGTGTGCAGGCTGTCCTTGGTGAACACGGGGGCGGTGCAACCCTCGATGTAGTGCACGAACGCGCCCTCGTCGACGACGATGAGCGTGCGCTCGAACTGCCCGAAGCTCTTGGTGTTGACGCGGAAGTAAGCCTGCAACGGGATATCGACGTGCACGCCCTTGGGGATGTAGATGAAGCTGCCGCCCGACCACACCGCTGTGTTGAGCGCTGCGAACTTGTTGTCGGTGTGCGGAATCACGGTGCCGAAAAACTTGCGGATGATGTCGGGGTGATTGATCACCGCATCTTCCGGGCTGCTGAAAATGACGCCTTGGTCAGTGAGGTTTTTCTGCAGGTTGTGGTACACCATTTCGCTGTCGTACTGAGCACCCACGCCTGCGAGGAACTTCTTTTCGGCCTCGGGGATGCCCAAGCGATCGTAGGTGTTGCGGATGTCTTCGGGGACCTCGTCCCAACTGCTCACCGACTCGGTGGAAGGCTTGGCATAGTAGTAGATCTCGTCAAAGTCGACCCCGGAGAGGTCGGCTCCCCACACGGGCATGGGCATTTTGTAAAAGGTTTCGAGGGCCTTGAGGCGGTAGGCCAGCATCCACGAAGGTTCGTTCTTGGCGGCGCTGATCTGCCGCACCACGTCTTCGTTCAGCCCCTTTTCGGACTTGACGAGCGATTTTTCGGGGGTAGAGAAGCCGTACTTGTACCCGTCGGCGAAATTGTCGGCGGTCAGATTATCGGGAATGGTCTCGTTGGACATGGGGCCTCCTAGACCGGAACTCCGTACTTTTCTTTGACCCAGTCATAGCCCTTTTCTTCGAGGGCGTGGACGAGTTCGGAGCCGCCCGAGGTGACGATGCGGCCCTGGTACAAAATGTGCACGTGGTCGGGCTGGATGTAGTTCAAAATTCGCTGGTAGTGGGTGATGATGAGCGCGCCGAAGTCGTCGCCACGCAGCCGGTTGATACCCTTCGACACCACCTTGAGCGCGTCGATGTCGAGGCCCGAGTCGGTCTCGTCGAACAGCGCAAAGTTGGGCTTGAGCGTGAGCAGCTGCAGGATTTCCATGCGCTTTTTTTCACCGCCCGAGAAGCCTTCGTTGAGGTAGCGGTTGATGAAGTTCGGGTCCATTTCGAGGAACTTCATGTCTTCGCGGGCTTGCTTGATGAAGGCCGTGACGTTCATCTTTTCGCCGGCTTTGACCATGTGGATCTCTTTGGCACGCTTGAGAAACTTGCCCACCGTGACGCCCGGGATCTCGACCGGGTACTGAAAGGCCAGGAACAGCCCGGCCTTGGAGCGCTCGGTCACGTCGAGCTCGAGCAAGTTAGCGCCGTCGAGGGTGATGGTACCGGCCGTCACCTTGTACTTCGGGTGACCCATTAAAATGTTGGCCAGCGTAGATTTACCATGGCCGTTAGGTCCCATGAGCGCGTGCACCTCGCCGGTCTTCATTTCGAGGTCGACCCCGTGCAGGATCGGCTTGCCGTCAATTTCGGCCTTCAGGCCAGTAATGGTCAGGGTTTTCATCAGATGGGCATTCCTAGGGTGAGCTTGAGTTCTTCGGACATCATGGACTGGTTCCACGGCGGGTCCCACACGATGGTCGCGGTGACGTTTTGGGCTCCCGTGCGGGCCTTGACGGTCTCTTGCAGGTCTTCGACGAGCAGGTCACCCACGGGACACGCGGGACTGGTCAGGGTGAGCTCGATCTCGACGCGGTCTTCGTGCACATCGACCTTGTAGATGAGCCCCAGGTCGAGGATGGGTAGACCCAAGTCAGGGTCGAGAACTTCTCCCACGGCGGCGTAAACATCCTCGAGAGTTGGCATGGATTCCCCCTATTCCTGACTATGGTACTCATATTCAGCGCCTCTTTCAAGATAGGTCTTTTAGGGAGTTTATTCAAGTGAGAACATGACTGGACGAGTGAGCTTTAGAATGGTATTTTGGGCCTCATGCTGCCCCACGCTCTTGTCGTCCTTTGCCACCCCAACACCTCCGGTTTCAATCAAGCCATCGCCGAAGCCGCCGTGGCCGCGCTGAAAAAAACCCACGAAGTGACCCTGCTCGACTTGTACCGCAGCGGCTTTGATCCCGTGCTTCCGTACAACGAGATTCCCCGCAAGTTCAGTTTCGACGAAAAGACTCTCGAGTTCATGGAACTGGTCAAGCGTTCGCAGACCTTTGTGTTTGTGCACCCCGACTGGTGGGGTGGCCCGCCGGCGCTGCTCAAGGGCTTTATCGACCGCGTGTTCCGCCCGGGCGTTGCCTACGAGTTCGATGGCTACGCCTTCCTGTCGAACCAAAAGAGAGCTCTGCTCGAAGGCCGCAAGGCTGCTGTGTTCACCACCACCGACTACGCCAAACCCGCAGGAAGCTACCCGCCGGAAGAGATTTGGCGCACCAACGTGCTGGCGTATTGCGGCATCACCAACCCCGGCCTGCACACCTTTTTTGGCACCTACGAGTCGAGCTACGAGGCCCGCCACGCCTGGATTGCCAGCGTGGGCGAGAAGCTGGCCCTGCTCTAGCTGCCTACCGATCGAAAAGAGGAACCATTTCCTGCCGGGCAATGAGGGCGGCCATCGAGGCCTCGTCGGGCCGAACCGTGTAGCGTGAAGCGGCTGACAGCACTTTTGGCAGGACGTGAATGTCACCAATGGTGTTGAGAAACACGTCGGGATTGCCCAGAACCCAGTGGACGGCAAGGTCAATGTCGGTTTGCTCGACCAATGGCTCGTACCACGTGCTCGCAAAATGCGCCGAGCCAGTCCAGGGCCGACGGACCAACGACTTGATGGTCTGGACAGCGATGTTGCGGGCTTTGGCGAGCGCAAAAACCTCGCCCGCTTCGCTCAGGTACTGGGTTTTCTGCATCAGAATATGGCTGTAAGGCAACAGCACGGTGTCAAAGTCGAACCTCTCGAAGCTCCGTAGGTGCATGGCGGCGACCGTCCAATCGTGCCCGGTTACCCCGACAAAGCGGGTGAGGCCCTGTTCGCGGGCTTCGACGACGGCTTCGAGCGCTCCGTTTGGTGACAGGGCGGTCTTCCATTCGTCCGGGTCGACCAAATAGTGCAACTGGATCAGATCGACATTTGCCACCTTCAGGCGGTCGAGCGAGCGGTGGATCTGCTCCTTGGCGGCCTGATAGGTCCGCTGGTCGGTTTTGGTGGCCAAGAAGAAATCCTGGCGGTGTCGTGCCATCCACGGCCCGAGGCGAAGTTCGGAATCGCCATAACTGGCAGCGGTGTCGATGTGGTTGACCCCGAACTTCAGCAGGACTTCGAGGGTCCGGTCGGCCTCGTCCTGGGTCACGCTGCCCAAGGCGGCGGCACCAAAAATCGTGCGGCTGCTGAGGTGCCCGGTACGCCCGAAAACCGACTTTGGAATCATGAGAGCCTCCTCACGGCGCGTGGCCTACAGCGTCAGGCCATTGACCAGCAAGTTCCCCAAAGCGCGGGAATCCTTGACTTCGTTGGAGGAGGAGGCCACCAGCGCGGCAGTCAGGTTGCCGCCCTTGAGCAAGTCGCCTTTGGGTCCGACGAGTTGGTAGCTGACGTGGTCAAGCAGCACTTCTTTTTCTTTGCCGGCCTTCCAATAGACGCGGAAGTACACCACTTTGCTGGCACCGTAACTGCGCGAGAGGTTCGACAGCCACTGCGCCGAGGGATCGACCGACTCGTCTTTCATCGCGGTGTCAAAGGCGATGTCGCCCTTGTCGAACAGTTTGTCGAACACCATGTCGACCAAAGTCTGCGAAACACCACTCTGAAAGCCATCCGCATTGGTGGCCGGGAGGCTCTGGGCGTGGCAGATGAGCACCGTCTCGGCGGTGAGTGAGGTGGCCAGCAGGGCCACGAGTGCGATTACAACAAGTCGTTTCATCTTGTCCTCCGTTTGACTTCTCGGCAGAACCGCGATTGTGCTAAAATCAGAGTGTGAACTATTACGTGATCCGGGTAGAGCCCCAGCGGGAACAGGTGTTCAGCGAGCAAACGGCCAAGCAGCTCGACGACCCGGCGGTGCAGGTGATGTTCCCCCGCCGCAAGATGATCCACCTGCGCAAGGGCAAGCGCAAAGAGGTCGAGGTGGCTTTGTTCCCGGGCTACGTGTTCTTGCGCCTCGAGACTCCTCTGGAAGCCCCGCTCTACGACAAGCTCAAACGAGTTCCCGGTTTCGTGTTGTTCCTCAAACAGGAGGGTGAGGCCCAGGAGGTCAAAGGCCCCGACCTGAAGCTGCTGAGCCACTTTCTGCGCTTCGGCGAGGTGGTGCCGGTCAGCACGGTGTGGTTCGACGAAAACCAGCGCATCCGCGTGCATTCTGGCCCCATGGAAGGGCTCGAGGGCCAGGTGATCCACGTCGACAAGCGCAAGCGCCGGGCCAAAATAAGGCTCGACTTTGATCAGGGCGAGTTCACGATTACACTGGCGTTCGAGGTGCTCGAGAAAATGCCCGAAAGTCCAACTACGGCAGCAGGCGCGGCGAAGGCTGCAGGCGCTGCGAAGGGAGCGCCATGACCCCTCCACCAGCCCGACGCACGATCATCCTCGGTGCCGGTTTTGCCGGCAAGGCGTTGGCCCGCGAAATCCAGGCCCGGATGCCCGACCGTCACCTGGTGGGCTTCTTGGACGACGACGAGGCCAAACAGGGCACCGAGGTCGAGGGGCTGCCTGTTCGCGGTCCCATCGCCCTTGTCAAGTCGCTGGCGGCCGAGTTGGACGAGGCCTTCATCGCGATTCCCAGCGCCACCAAGAACCAACTTCGCTCCATCTGGCAGACGCTGGTCGAAGCGGGCATCCCGAAGATCCAGATTCTTCCCGCAATCAGCCAGATTGTCGACGGCGAACCCCACCTGGTGCTCACACGCGAGATTGACCCGCAGGACTTGCTGGGCCGCAACCCCGTGCAGATTTCGCTGCGCCAAAGCCTGGCCTACCTGCAGGGCAAACGCGTGCTCATCACGGGCGCCGGGGGAAGTATCGGCAGCGAACTGGCGCGGCAACTGCTGTCGGGCGGTGCGGAACGGCTGTACCTCTACGGTCACGGCGAAAACAGCATCTACCAGATCGACAAGGAATTACGCGTTCTTCAGCAGGGCGGTGTCGGCGAAAGGGCCACCATCGTGCCGGTCATCGGTGATTTGAAGGACGAGGGGCACTTGAAGTTCCTCATCGAGCGCATGAAAGTTGACGTGATTTTCCATACTGCGGCGCACAAGCACGTGCCCCTGATGGAACTCAACCCCGTCGAGGCCGTGACCAACAACATTTTTGGTACAAGGCACCTCGTCGAAGCCGCGCTGGCTGCCGGTACCAAGAGGTTTGTGCTCATCAGCACCGATAAGGCCGTCGACCCGAACTCGATCTATGGCGTCACGAAGAAGCTGTGCGAAGACATCGTGCTCGACGCGAACAAGCGGGCCGCGCCGGGCAACCATTTCATGGTGGTGCGGTTTGGCAATGTGCTGGGCTCGCGCGGCAGCATCATCCCCCTGTTCCGGGAGCAGATTCTGGCCGGTGGGCCGGTGACCATCACCGACAAGCGGGCCAGCCGCTACTTCATGACGATACCCGAGGCTTCCAGCTTGGTGTTGCAGGCTGGCGGCGTGGGCAGCGGCGGCAACCTGTACCTGCTCGACATGGGCGAGCCCATTGTGATTGAAGACCTCGCGGCGCAGATCATGAAGTTCTACGGCAAGCGGCCCCACCTCGACATCCAGTTTGAGTACATCGGTTTGCGCCCTGGTGAGCGGCTCGAGGAGAGGCTTTCGGCCGACGACGAAGAGCCCGTACCGACGGCGTACGCCCGCCTGAACCGACTGGTGCGTCCGGCCGTGAGCCGTGACCTTCGGCCGTTCTTCCGCCTGCTCGACCCGGTGTGCTTTTTTGACCCGGAGCAGCCGTCGCTGTATCGCAACCGCCAGCACCTGCGAACCGTTCTGCGAGCTTGGTGCCCCACTCTGGAAGAGAAAAATGAACCCGAATACTGACAGGCCGCGCGGGCTACTGCGGCGCCCCCGGTCCGCGCCGAATCCGCGTTCGAGTCCTCACGTGTCAAAGACACGCTCCGGTTCTCACTTTGGCTTCGGCTTGCCCGCAGGCGTCCTCGCTACGCCCGGGCGGCCTGTCAGTGGGGGGCGACGATGAACGACGATAGGTCCCCTATCCCTTTCAGCCGGCCAGTGCTGGGAGTGGAGGAAGAAGAGGCGGTGGTGGCGGTGCTGCGCTCGGGTTGGCTGACCACGGGCAAGGTGACGGCCGCGTTCGAGGCCGAGTTTGCAGCCTACTGCGAGGTACCGATCGCGCTGGCGGTGAACAGCGCGACAGCCGGGTTGCACCTGGCGCTCGAGGCGCTGGGCGTGGGTCCCGGCGACGTGTGTGCGGTGCCCAATTACACCTTCACGGCGACGGCCGAAGTGGTGCGCTACCTCGGAGCCGAGGTGGCCCTGATCGACTGCGAAACCGACAGCGCCAACCTCGACATGGGGGCGTTGGAACGGGTGCTGGCAGCGCAGAAGATCAAAGTGGTCCTTCCCGTGCATCTGGCGGGCGAACCAGTGGATTGGCCACAGTTGAAGGCCCTGCAAGCGATGTACGGCTTCCGTATCGTTGAGGACGCCGCGCACGTGTTCCCTGCCCGCTGCGACGAGGGCTATTACGGGGCGCTCGGCGACATCGGCGTGTACTCGTTCTACGCCAACAAAAACATGACCACCGGCGAAGGTGGCATGATCGTCACCCGCAACCCCGAGTGGGCGGCCCGCATGAGGGTGATGCGCCTGCATGGCATCGACCGCGACGCGTTTGAGCGTTTCACGAGCGTCAAGGCCACCGGCGCGGCGGCCAGTTGGGAATACGCCGTCGTCGCCCCGGGCTACAAGTACAACCTCACCGACATCGCCAGCGCCATCGGCCGCGAACAGCTCAAAAAGGCCGCCGGGTTTTGGCGCCAGCGCCAGGAATTGGTGAAGGCGTATAACTCGCTCCTCGCTGGAGTTCCGGGCTTGGACCTGCCACGCGGGCGCGATGACCACGCCTACCACGTATATTCGGTGCTCTTGCCGCTCGGAACCGACCGCAGCGTGGTCGTTACGAAGCTCACCGAGCAGGGCATCGGGATTTCCGTACACTACATCCCTCTGCACCGGATGCCCTACTGGAAGACAACTTACTCGTTGCAGAGCAAAGACTTCCCAAACTCCGAAGCCCGTTTTTCCCGGACTTTGTCGTTGCCACTCTACCCGGCGCTCAGCCTAGCCCAGGTGGAGCGGGTGTGCCTGGCTCTGCGCCAAGCCCTTCACGGCTCCGGGGGGGTCTGATGGCCCGCAAGCGAAAAGGAACCCGGGACCCGCTGTTCGATCCGGATCCGCGGCTGTTCTCGCCGCCACTCGCCGAGTGCTGGTTTGGCGTCTGCCTGCGCGCGCCGGTGTCGCACGGCCGGGTCGTCGGGCTGGTTCACCCGCCGCTGCCCGGCAATTTCGTGTTGGTGGGCCCGGGGCAGATTCCCGGTAACGAGAGTTTTCAGGTCCTCAAGGTCAAGCTTCCCCTGCTACCCGAACATGTGCATTACGTAGGGGAACCTTTGGCCCTGCTGGCTGGCCCCGATGAGCACACGGTGAGGGCCTTTGCGGCGCAGTCCCGCTTTGTCATTGTCCCTTCGGGGCCAGAACCGGGCCCCCACGAACAGGCGGCGCACGGGCATACCCGCACGGTGCAGCGGGGGGCGGTTCTCGAAACGCGAGACTTGCCTGCGGACTGCCTGGTGGTCGAAAGCACCACGAGTTCGGGGGCCCAGGATCATGGACGTTTTGACGCGCTTGAGGTGCTCGCCAATGTGACCGAAGTCGCCATGATCCGCGTCAAGTCACAGTGGCCGGCCCACGTGGTCCAAAGCGTCGCCCGGGCGCTCGACCTGGATCCGGCTCAGGTTCAGGTCATGGCCACGACCACGGCCGGCCTCACCGGCAGTCAGGTCTGGTTCCCGTCGCTTTACTCGGTGTACGCCGCGGTGCTGTCGAAGGCCTGCGCTCACCCGGTTCTGATGCGCCTCACCCGCCAAGAAGACTTTCACCACTCGCCCAAGAGGCCAGAATGCAGAACCAAGCTGCGCTCGGTGGTGACCCGCGACGGCCGCATCCTGTCGTTGCAAGCCGACGTGGTCGTGCAGGTGGGTGCTTGGCCGGTGATGGCCGAAGAGCTGCTCGACCGCACGCTGGTCGGACTCCTGACACCCTACTATCTGGAGCACTTTGAGGTCACGGGCACGGCCCAGGTCTCTGCCACCCCGCCCCGAGGTCCGGTGGGGAGTAACGGCGAAGCCATGGGCCTCTTTGCGCTTGAAAATCATGTACAGGACCTGTGCCGCGAGCTCGATTTGGATCCTATCAAGTGGCGCATGGCGAACGCGGTGGCCAAGGACCAGCCTTGGTTCACCGGGCTGGTCCCCAAAGCGGAAAACCCCCTGAGGCCCCTGATGGCCGAGGCCGCGCGGGTCACGGACTTTTCACGCAAGCAGGCCGCGTTCGAACTGCTGGCTCAAGACCGATCGCGCCTGCTGGAAGAGGCCTTGCCGCTGCGGGGAATCGGGGTGGCTTCCGGCTTTCAGGGCAACGGCTTCTTAGCCGGTGGCAGCCCCGTTCACTTGGAAGGACGTCTCGAAGAGACCGGTCAGTTGTCGCTCTACATTCCCCTGGTGACGCCCAACGCGCGGCAAATCGAGCTCTGGAAGCAAAGCGCCGCTGCGATCCTCCAGCTTTCGGTCGACAACGTGCGCATCTGCCCCGTCTTCTCGGGAGATCACCCCACTGGCGGTCCGTCGTTTGCGTCGAGGGCCTTCGAGATCATCCCCAGGCTGCTGTTGCAAACCTGCGAGGCGCTGGCCCAGAAGCGCTTCCGCCAGCCGCTGCCGCTCACGGTTCGTTCGGTGTACCGCCGCAACAAAGGCCCGGCGTGGGACGCTGAGCAGTTCACCGGCCAGCCGTTTTTGTCGCTGACCTGGTGCGCTGCCGTGGCCGAAGTGCAAATCATCCCCCACAGGGCCGAGGTGGAAATCGTGCGGCTGTCGCTGGTTGTCGATGCCGGTCCGCGCATCGACGAATCGGCCGCGCGAAACGCCCTGATCGAAGGCGTCCAGATGGCCGTCGGCTGGACCCTCACCGAAGCGCTGGGCTGGGACCAGGGCGGGGTCGATACCGGACTGGGCCGCTACCGGTTGCCGGGGCCGCGGGAGTTGCCACCCATCGAAATCCGCTTCCTCGAAAATGCCAACCAGACGAGGCCCCACGGTCTGGGAAATCTGGGAGCTCATGCCGTAGCTCCGGCGCTTCTGGGCGCCATCCGGCAGGCGCTCGGCCAAGCCTCGTCGCTGAGTTCCATCCCCGTTTCGCGGAAAATGCTCGACGAGGCCTTGAGGCTGGGAGGCAACGCGCGATGAAAGTGCATCTGATTCTCAATGGTGACGACGTGACCGTCACCGCCGAGCCCCGCGAGTCGCTGTTTGAAGTGCTGCAAAGCGAGGCGGGCCTCTTTGCCGACAAAGTCTGTTGCGACCAGGGCGACTGCGGCCGCTGCCATTTGCTGCTCGACGGCCGCGAGGTGCCGGGTTGCCTCATCCCGTTCTTCCAGGTGCGCGAGCGCGAAGTCGTTACCCCAGAAGGCTTTCGGAACACTGAGGAATACCGCCTCTTCCGGACCCTGCTCGACGACGAGGGTCTGGTCCCCTGCCCCGAATGCACCGAAGTCCAGGTGTTCCACCTTTTCTCGTTCCTGGAGCAGTTCCCTCAGGCCGACGCTGAGGAATGCCGTCTGGTGATCGGAGAAATCCCCTGCCGCTGCGGCAGCCGGCCCGTGCTCGAACGCGGGGCCCGTCGTTGGCTCGAAGCCCGCAAGGAGGTCCCGCGTGGCCGCCGCCGTTGAAGTCGCCCAGCCTCTGGTCTACAGCCCCCGAACGTTGAGTGAGACCTTGGCGTTTCTGTCGGCCAACCCCGGCTGCCAGATCATCGCCGGCGGTACTGCGCGGAATCCCGAAGTGGCCGTCGCGGTCAGTCTGCACCAGCTCGACGAACTCAAGAGGATCACCTTGGGTGAACGGGCCCTCGACCTGGGCGCGGGGGTTACCTTGGCGGCCCTGCTGGCGCTGCCCGATAGCCAGGTTCCCCGCGTGCTCAAAGAGGCACTGCGGTCCATCGGGACCTCGGCCCTGCGCAATCTGGCCACGTTGGGAGGAAACGTGTGTCAGAGGGGGTTCTTCGGTGACCTGGTTCCGGTCCTGTTGTTGCTCGGCGCGCAGTTTGAGCTTCGCGGGCAGCGAACCTCGCGCTGGGTGGCGGCGCAGGACTTTGGCGAGCACGGCCACGTCGAACTCAGTGGGGGCGAAGTCTTGGTGCGGGTTCGCCTGCCGCTCGAAGACCCTGGCGTGCATTTCTACCAAAAAATAGGAAGCTTCCGTTCGGCCTGGGACGAACGCTTGTCGATGGTCTGTCTCGCAACCCCCAAGAACGGGCTGATTTCACGGTTCCGCTTGGTTTTTTCGCTGCCCCAAAGCGGCTTGGTACGCCACCGCGACCTCGAAGCCGACCTGACCGGACAAAGGCTCCCGCTTTCGGCCCGCGAACGTGCCACGGTGTTGGAGCGGCTGGACGAGTACCTGGGTCACCTGCCACTTCCGGCCAGCGTCTTCCAGCGGGAGAGGATTTTGCACTTGGCGCGCTGGGTCCTCACCCGCTTGGAAGACGACTAAGCCTCGAGCTCTTGCTTTTCACGTTCGTCCAGGAACTGCTCGGTATACAGCTCAAAGTAGCGCCCCCGGCGGGCCATCAGTTCGCTGTGGTTGCCGTCCTCGAGGATGCGTCCCTTTTCGAGCAACAGGATGCGGTCGGCGCCACGCACGGTTGAAAGCCGGTGGGCGATCAGGAAGCTCGTTCGCCCGTGGAGCAGTTTCTCGACCGCCAACTGAATCAGGCGCTCGGTTTCGGTATCGACCGAGCTGGTCGCTTCATCGAGCAGGAACAACGCCGGATCGGCCAGCACGGCACGGGCCAGGCTCACCAGCTGTTTCTGCCCCGTCGAAAGGCGGCTGCCCCCTTCTCCAATGTCAGTGTCAAAACCCTTTTCGAGCTCCTGGATGAACTCCGTCGCCGACACTTGCTTGGCGGCCTCTTCCACCTCAGCGTCGGTGGCCGTGAGCCTGCCATAGCGGATGTTGTCGCGGACCGTTCCCCGAAAGAGTTGGGGGGTCTGGAGCACGTAGCCGAGGCGCGAATGCAGCCAGTGCTGACTCCGATCGCGGGTGTCGACCCCGTCGATGAGCACTTGCCCCGAGGTTGGTTCGTAAAAGCGGCAAAGCAGATTGATGATGGTGCTCTTGCCGCTTCCCGTCTCGCCGACCAAGGCGATGCTCTGGCCCGGCTCCACCACGAGCTGGAACCGTTCGAGGATGGGTTGCCCCGGCACGTACGAAAAGCTCACCTCGTGAAACTCGACCCGTCCCACCAGCGGCGGTTCGTTCGAGGTGTCGAGTCCAGGACGGTCGCGGATCTCGGGCTCGGCCTCCACCAGCGCCAGGAGTCGCTCCGCAGAGGTCTGGGCCTGCTGCAACTCACCCAGCACTCTCGCCAGCTCCCGCACGGGTTCAAAAAACTGAACCGTGTACGAGGCAAACGCTACCAGCGTGCCCAGGCTGAGCGCCCCGGCCAGCACCATGGGCGCGCCAAAGCTGAGGGCCAGCGCGGTGCCGAGACTGGCCAGCGTGAGCACCACCGGCAGGTAGAGCGCGCCGAACCAAGCCGAGCGCACCGACGCGTCGCGCAGGTTACCGGCCCGCACGCCGAACTCGCGGCGGTTGCCGTCTTCGCGTCCGAGCACTTTGCTGCTGCGTGCGCCCTGAATCCCCTCCGAAAACGCCGCCGAAACCTCGGATCCCAGTTTTTTCACCTGCCGGTACCACGTGAGCAGCGTCTTTTGGAACACCACGCTCACCCAAGCCAGCGGGGGCAGCACCGACAACGTGATGGCGGCCAGCAACGGATTGAGCACAAACAGCACGATGGTGATGGCCAGCATCATGGCTGCCCCCCACACCATGTCGACAATGCCCCACGAGATCACCTGCCCCAAGCGGGTGGCGTCGCTGGTCAGGCGGGCCAAAATCCAGCCGCCGGGGGTCTTGTCGTAATAGCTGAACGACAGATCCATCAGGCGGTCGAACCCGGCCTGCCTCAAGTCGTGGATCAGCCCCTGCTCGATCCAGCCGGCCACCCAGATCAGTGACCACACCAACGCACACTGCGCCAGCATGGCACCGCCGTACAAAGCCAGAAAGCCTTCGATTCCCTTCATCGACCGAGGAACCAAGAAGGTGTCCACAGCCACTTTGGTGAGGTAAGGGAAGCTCGTGTCGATGGCACCGACCGCAAGCATCACCAGGCCGAGCGCGACCAGGTGCTTTGTGTATGGCTTGGTGAACCTCAACAGTCCTTTCCACAGCTTCCAGTTCCAACGGGTCTGGAAGGCCTCGTCTTCCCAGTCGCTCATAGCAACCATTCCTTTTGCAGGGCGTTCTGCAGTTCGGCCATGCGCCGGTACAAACCCGGCTGGGCCGCCAGTTCGGCGTGGGTGCCCTGTTGCACCAGACGGCCGTGTTCGAGCACCAAAATCACGTCGGCCTGCGCCAAGGTCGACAAGCGGTGCGAAATCAAAATGATCGTCCCAGACGACTTGCGGCTCGCCAAACTCGCCCGGATCTGCGCATCGGTGTGGTTGTCGACGGCCGACAGCGAGTCGTCGAAAATCAGCACCGGTTTGGGCCTCACCAGCATCTGCGCGATGGCCGTGCGCTGGCGCTGACCGCCCGACAGGGTCACCCCGCGCTCCCCGAGCAGGGTCTTGTACCCTTCGGGAAAGCCGGTGATGCCCTCGTGGAACCGGGCCAGCGTCGCCGCATGAACGATCTCGTCGGCATGCGGCGTTTCGTGCGCCAGCCCGATGTTGTCGCCGATGGTTTTGGCAAATAACCACGGCTCTTGCAAAACCAGTCCTACCTGAGACCTCAGCTCTCGTTTGCTCAGCGTGGCGAGCTCGCGCCCGTCGAGAAGGATTTCTCCTTCGTAGGGTGACAGCCCTGCCAGCAATTGCACCAACGTCGACTTGCCGCTGCCCGTGGGCCCCAACAACGCTGCGGTTTGGCCAGCCTCGATGACGAAGTTCAGGCCCTCGAGAATGGTGCGGCCTTCTTTGTGCACGCTCACGTTGCGAAACTCGAGCCGGCCCTTCCATTCGGTGCCCGGGAACACTTCCCGTTCGCCGAGCTCCTCGGTGGGCTTGGCCAAGATTTCCTTGACCCGAGTCCACGACACCTTCGCCTTTCCGAGGTCGGTGAGCACGCGGCCCAACTGACGGATGGGCCACACCAGCATGCCGGTGAGCGTCATGAACATGACAACCGTGCCTGTGGTGACCAGGCCAGCATTCACAAACACGATTCCGGCCGTCAACACAATGCCGAGTTGGAGCAGCGACAGCACGTTCACCAGCCCCCAATAGTAGGCGAACAGGTTGATCAGTTTGCGGGTCACCTGCCGGTAGTGGTCGTTCTCGGCGCCGAATCGTTGCCGCTCGAAGTCTTGACGGGCAAAGGCTTTAACGACCCGCACCCCCGTGATATTTTCTTGCAGGATGCCCGACAAGCGCCCTTCGGACTCGTCACTTTCCTTGAAAGCCTTTTCGACCTGATGGAAGAAGGCGTAGCTAAAAATGAGCACCACCGGAAGCAAGGGCACCGTGAACCAGGCCAACCGCGGTTCCAGAGCAAACAGCATGGGGAGTATCCACAGGGCCTGCAGACTGCTGTTGACCAGCTCGGGGAACTGAAGACCAGCCAACCGCCTCAACGTATCGACATCGGAGGTGCAACGCTGAACCCAGTCACCGGTGGGAGCTTTTTGCAGCTCATCCCAGGTCAACAACTGAAGGTGACCGTACAGCTGGTTGCGAAGATCCTTGGCAGCGTCTTCGGCGACCCGCTGGGTGCCGTACCCCGACAGAAAGTTCAGGCCGGCCGCACCGAAGCTGAAGGCGAACATGCAGGCGATGGCCCAGGCGATGCTGTTGACCCAGCTCAAGGGACCAGGAAGCGTCCAAGCGGCACCGCCGAGCCCGCTATCAAGAATGGACCGTAACAGCAACGGTGGCAACGAGGAAAGGATGGTCCCCGCAGCGGCAGCCAACAGCGCCGCGACGTACAGGGGCAGGTATTTACGAAACATGGAAGTTCTCCAAAAGAAACCAGGACACCTGGCAAAAGGCATCGCGAAACCGACAAAAGGGGGAAAGGACTACTGGGAGGCCACACCGAAGCGTTGGCCCACTTGTGCCGCTAGGAGCGCGGAACCAGCAGATACACCCGGTAAAGGGTCACAGGGACAGTGGTGCTTTTCATGTTGTGAACCTCCGGGTGGCGATAGGATTTGCCTACGATAGCCCGACACTAGCGTGCTGTCAACTCACCCTGAGCGTCCATGACAAAGATTTCATCCGCCGGTATACTGCCACGTCATGCGCATCACCGGTGGGAAATACCGAGGAAGAATCGTTCAATGCCCCCCCGGGGTCATCCGACCCGCGATGGACCGCATGCGCACCAGCCTGTTTTCCATTCTGGGGCCCTTGGACGGTCTGAGCTTCCTCGACCTGTTTTCAGGCTCGGGGCTGGTGGGCATCGAAGCCGCCAGCCGAGGCGCCGAACCCGTCGATCTGGTCGAAAAAGACTTCGGCAAGAAGGCCGTCATCCTGAAGAACCTGGCCATGGTCGACACGGCGATCAAGCTGCACCTGGCAGACGTCAAAGCCTTTTTGAAGCGAGCCGAACGCCGCTACGATGTCATCTACCTCGATCCGCCGTTCCCGCTGGAGGGCAAGCTCGAGGTGCTTCAGCTCATCGACGAACGCAACGTTTTGGCCGAAAACGGCTCGCTGCTGATGCACTACCCCGGTGAAGAGACTTACCCGGATACGGTAGGACGTTACCGCCGCTATGACCACCGCGAGTACGGCCGCAGTCATGTAGTGTTCTACACGCAGGCCAACACGACCGAATAAGCTTTCAAGTCGCGCCGATTTCGGTCGATACCTTGGGTATGAAATCGGGAAAAGGCATGGACATATCGCTGGTCATCGGCTTCGTGACCGGCTTGGGCGGCATCTTGGTGGGGTACATCGTCGAAGGCGGTAACCCCGCCTCTCTCATCGGCGTCTCGGCCCTCATCATCATCGGAGCAGGCACCTCGGGAACCATTTTGGTCTCGTTCGGAATCAAGGGCTACATGTCCATTCCGGCGGGCGTGGGGGCGGCGATGTCGCCACCCAACGGACCGTCTGCCGACCTGGCGGGGCAAATCGTTGACCTTTCCGACAAAGCGCGCAAAGAAGGCCTGCTCTCGCTCGACGACATGGTGGAAGACATCGAAGACCCCTTGTTCCGCAAAGGCATCCGCATGGTTGTTGACGGCGTCGACCCCGAAGAAATCGAGAAGCTGCTCGAAACCGACATTGCGGTCTACGAACACGTCAAGAAGGAAGAGGCGGAAATCTTCGGCCAGATGGGCGGTTTTGCTCCGACGATGGGGATCATCGGTACGGTTACCGGTCTGGTCTTGGTTCTTGGTAACTTGGCGGGCGACATCGAGCGCTTAGGTCACTCCATTGCGGCGGCGTTCATCGCGACGTTGTACGGAATCGGTATCGCCAACGTGTTCGCCCTGCCGGTGGCCAACAAGCTCAAGGGCAAAATCAAGGTCGAAAAGCTGCGCATGGAAATGATCCTCACGGGGGTCTTTGCCATCCACAAGGGCGAAAGCCCCATGCTGGTTAAGGAAAAGATGCTGTCGTACCTCGAAGAAGAAGAACAGAAGCTGCTCGACAAGGGCGGAGCTGAGGACTAAATGGCCGCCAAAAAAGCGCCTGCCAAAAAAAAGAAGAAGGCCGTCGACGAAGAGAAAGAAAACTCAGAACGCTGGCTTCTGACCTACGCCGACATGATCACCCTGCTGATGCTCTTCTTCATCGTGTTGTACGCCATGAGTCCCCGCGACCCCAAAAAGTTTGAGGACCTGGCGCAAACCTTCCAGACGGTGTTTCAGGGAGCCAACATGGGCTTCGTGTTCTCGGCCAGCAACTCGGTGGGCACCAAGGGCGAAATGCTTCTGGGCCGCCAGCAGACTGACCCGTCGAAAACGCTGCGTGAAAAGCGCAACGCCATGATGTCGCAGCTGGAATACCGCATGAAGAACATCATGCCGCAAAATCAGTACAAGGTGACCGAGGTGCAGGAAGGCATCAAGATCACGCTGTTCAGCGACACTTTTTTTGACCCAGGTAGCCCCGAAGTTCACCCCGAAGCCGTGCCTTTCCTGGGCAAGGTCGCCGATGGGATCAAGGCCCTTCCCAACGCCATCCGCGTCGAAGGCCATACCGACGGCAGCACCATCGAGGGCAACAAGTTCTCCAAGGAATGGCAACTGAGCACCGAACGGGCCCTGAGCGTGCTCAACTTGTTCCTCAGCTATGGCTACCCCGAGGAACGCTCAGGCGTGGCCGGCTACGGAAGCACGCGTCCCGTGGCGACGAACACCACTCCCGAAGGTCAGGCGTTTAACCGGCGGGTGGATGTGCTGTTGCTGTGGGACAAATCTCAAATGTAGGTCGAGGTCGGCGCGCCTACTGCGGAGCAGCCCACTTTCCCTGCGGCCCCGGCACTACCACCAACTCCTTCAAGCGCGCCAGAAACTCCGTTCGCGGAATCTCTACCGCACCGAAACTGGCCAGGTAAGGGGTCTTCTGCTGGCAGTCGACCAACTGCACGCCCTGTTCGCGGGCTAACCAGGGCACCAGCGTGGCAAACCCGACTTTGGAAGCGTTGGGGGCACGGCTGAACATGCTTTCGCCGCAAAACACGCCGCCCAGATGGATGCCGTACAGCCCGCCGACCAGTTCGGGAGTGGCCCCAGGCCCCGGCACTCGCCAAACCTCGACGCTGTGGGCAAACCCCACCTTGTGCAGTTCGGTGTACGCGGGAAAGTAATCGCTGGTGATCCAGGTGCCGCGCTGGCCAGGTCTCCGGGTTTCGGAGCAGCCGTGCATCACGTCGGCGAACGCGGTGTCGAACGTCACGCGGTAGGGGTTCTTCTTCAGCAGTTTGGCCAAGCTTTCGCTCACATGCAGGTGCGGGGGCTCAAGAACAAACCGCGGATCGGGGCAGAACCAGAACGGAACCTGCTCTTCGGTGAACCAAGGGAAAAGTCCCTGGCGGTAGGCCGACACCAGCATCCCAGGCGAAAGGTTACCCCCGGCGCCGACCAGCCCACTGTCATCGGCGCTGCTGGGATCGGGGAACTCGAACTCCTGGTCCCACTCCAGCCGGGGGAAAGCGTCAGCCAACCTTCACCTTGAGCTCGTCGCCTTCGACCTCGAGCACGGCCTTGCCACCGTGTTCCAGCTCGCCAAAGAGCACCGAGTCGACAAACCACGCCTTGACGTGCTCCTCGACGGTGCGGGCAATGTTGCGGGCCCCGTACTCGTCGGAATAGCCCTTGGTCGCCAACCAGGTGAGGGCCGCCGGGGTGACTTCCACGCTGATCTTCTTCTCTTCCAACAACTTACGGAACTCGTCGATTTCCTTGCTGACGATGTTCTCGATGATGTTCTGCGCCAGGCGATGGAACACCACCACCTTGTCGAGGCGGTTGCGGAACTCGGGAGCAAACGCCTTTTCGACGGCCCGCAACACTTCGGTGCCGGGGACCACTTTGCTCTCAAAGCCGATCATGCTCTTGCCGATCTCGCGGGCACCGGCGTTGCTGGTCATGATGAGAATCACATTGCGGAAGTCGGCCTTGCGCCCTTGGTTGTCAGTGAGCGTGGCGTAATCCATGATCTGCAGCAAAATGTTGAAAATGTCGGGGTGGGCCTTCTCGATTTCGTCGAGCAGCACCACGGCGTGGGGCGTCTTGCGGATGGCGTCGGTGAGTTGACCGCCTTCGTCGTAGCCCACGTAACCGGGAGGCGAACCGATGAGGCGGCTCACGGTGTGTTTTTCCTGGTACTCGCTCATGTCGAAGCGGTGCACGGTGAGCCCGAGTTCGGCGGCCAAGCTTCGTGCCAATTCCGTTTTGCCCACACCGGTCGGTCCCACGAACAAAAAGCTCGCCACCGGTTTGCCCGGTTTTTTGAACCCGGCACGGCTGCGCTTGATGGCGGCGGTCACCTCGGCCACGGCGGCGTCCTGGCCGAAGATCACGCCGCGCAGACGCTCAGCAAGCCCGGCCAGCTTGTCTTTTTCGTTGGTGGTGACGGTCTTTTCGGGAATGCGCGCGATGCGGGCGAGCACCTTTTCGACCTCGATCGGGGTGACGGGCCTGTCGATTTGCGCCTCGCGGTCGGGGTAGAGGAAGTTGGCCACCCACGCCCCGGCCTCATCGATCACGTCGATGGCCTTGTCGGGCAGGTGCCGTTCGGTAATGAACTGGTGGCTGAGGTCGACGGCGCTGTGGAGAGCTTCGTCGCTGTAGGTGACTTTGTGGAACTCTTCGTACTTGGGTTTGAGTCCCTGAAGGATGAGGTAGGCCTCGTCGGTGGTGGGCTCGAGCACGTCGATCTTCTGGAAGCGGCGGCTGAGCGCACGGTCCTTGTCGAAGTACTTGCGGTACTCCTCGAAGGTGGTGCTGCCGATGCACTTGAGCTTGCCCGACGCCAGCGCGGGCTTGAGCAGGTTGCTGGCGTCCATGGATCCGCCCGACACAGCCCCGGCGCCGACGATGGTGTGAATCTCGTCAATGAACAAAATGACCTTGGGCAAGGCTTGCAGTTCGCTGATCACCTTTTTGAGGCGTTCCTCAAAGTCGCCCCGGTAGCGGGTGCCGGCAATCAGGTTGCCCATGTCGAGGCTGTACACGCTGTACCCGCGAAGGGCCGGCGGCACCTGATCGGCGACAATGCGCTGGGCCAGACCCTCGGTGATGGCGGTCTTTCCCACCCCGGGCTCTCCCACGTGGATGGGGTTATTCTTCAGGCGGCGACACAGCACCTGGATGGTGCGTTCCAGAATGTCGGCACGGCCGATCAGCGGCTCGAGCTCACCCTTTTTAGCCAGGTCGGTCAGGTTGGTGGTGAACTGGTCGAGAAACGACTTCTTCTTTTTTCCTTCGGCCGGGGCAGACTCCGCCGAGGCTTCGGGCTCGTCATCGGTGCCGCCTTCCCGTTCCAACAGGTCCTCGAGGGCTTCTTCCTCGTCATCGGGGCCATGACTGAGAAAACGGGTGAGGCCCAGGCGGTCGACCCCTGCGCTGCGGAGCGCAAAAGCCGCGTAGCTGTCCTTCTCGTCGAGGATGCTCACCAGCACGTCGCCAGTTTCCACATCGTCCTTCTGGGCCGAAACCGTGTGCATGATAGCGCGTTCGATAACGGTCTGAAAACCCAGAGACTGGGTGGGCTCATCTTCGTCAGAAGGTTCGCCGACCACGTCCCTGGCAGGAACTTCTTTCGCCAGATAGCTTTCCAGCAGATCTCGGACGACCTTGACTTCGCCTCCGCACCCTTCGATCAGCTTGACCTGTGAGTCGAACTGAAGTGAGCACAGCAGCAGGTGCTCGGGGGTCAGGTACTCGCTTCGGCGGCTCTTGGCCTCTTCAAAGGCCAGATTGAAGATCGCCTGGAGTTCATGGGAAATTTTCATAGGGGCTCCACGGTGCACTTAAGGGGGTAATCGTTGTCCTGGGCCAGTTTGACCACCTCGTTGGCCTTGGTGGCCGCGATGTCATAGCTGTAATTGCCCACCTTGCCTTTGCCGCTGCGGTGAACGTCCATCATCTTCTTCAGAGCGTCTTGCTCCTGAAGCTGAAAGATCTTCACCAGCACGTAGACCACAAAGTCGCGGGTGGTGAAGTGGTCATTGTAGATGACGCAGGAGTAACGGGGCGGCTCGGTGACTTTGTCCCTGGTTTTTTCCAGCAGACCGGTGTCGTTGTTGGCTTGGTTTGCCATGGCAACAATATGGCTTTGACCCCGTCAAAAGTCAAATCAGCGCGACACTCAACCAGTCGGCGGCGGGCCTAAGCGGGTCGCGAAGATGGCCCTCGTCCAGAACCACGGCTTGGCCCGGGAACTCGAGCCGCAGAAGGAAGAACACGCCACCCCCAGCCGCATAGGAATCTTGGCGCTGGCGGAGCAAGTTTCGCGTTTCGAAAACCCTCCGGCGCGCAAGATACTGAATAATGAGGGTGCCAGGCACGATGCGGTACTCCAGCGGAAAGAAGAAGACGATGCGGATCAACGGAATGCCGGCGAACGTCCAGAACACCGGCCCCAGCCAACTCTGCCAGGTCGCCAGCAGGGCTCCTGTCAAGGCCGTCCCCAGGGCAAACAGCGTCAGCGAAATCAACCCCACGAGCGTGCTGCGCAAGCGCAAGGCTTCGCCGGGCACCGGAAAAAGGTCGGGTCGATGGTCGCGGATCTGCTCAAGCAAGTCTTCGAAGCGCAACAACTTGTGTGACAGTTTGAGCCGCCCTTCAGGAGACCTCAGGACGGTGTGAAGGTCGCAGGGAATTACCCTTACCTGCGTAAGGGCATCGAGGTGCAGGCGGCGCGCCCCCCCAAAACTTCGCAGGACCAACGACGTGCCTTCCTCGGACTCGTTCCAATGGACAGTTTCAAACGAGGCAACCCAGTTCGCAGCAAAAAAACCACTGACCGCGAGGAAGGTCACAAACGCTACCCAACCGTAAGTGCCCCAGTAGGGCCCCGAAAACAAAACCATGACAAGGGCGACTCCCAGAAACAGGAGGCTCAGGGTCAGGTTGGTGAGGCGCTCGGGTAGACTCCTGCGGTAGGTTTTCGTCACGGTGCGTGGTATACTAGCATCTTAAGGAGCTCCTGTGAACCGACATTGCGGATCCGTCCTGACCCTTGTTGCCGCCTTGCTTTTGGCCCCCGCGTTGGGTATCCCGGCAGCGGCTGAAACCTTGATCGATCAACTCTATGCCCAGAGGCAGTTTGACTTGGCCGACGCCTACTGGCTTGCGGGCCAGAAGTTCACCGAACTCGGTCAAAAGGAGCGGGGCGCAGAGTTTCAGGCCAAGGCAAAGCACTTGTTTCCGGGTTATGTTGCCGGCAAGGCTCCCGAGTTTGCCGTGGTTCCCGAGGCCCAAGCGATCGCCGTGGCCGCCGTTCCGGAAACGCCCCGCATGCCCGACGTCACGGTGGTCCGCGAGCAGAATCTTCAGGGTGAAAAGATCGCCAAACTCGCCTGGAACAAGCTTCTGCGCGGCTTCCTGAGTTCGAATGCCGATACCATTGCCTCGGTGCTGGCCGACAAGCTCACCCTACCCCGCGAAGGGAACCCCGAGGTACTCGCCACCGCCGGGATGACAACCCAAATCGAGGCCTTCTTTCAGGATCATGTGCTCGACGTGTCAGCTCCGGCGGACCTCTACGATCTGGCTTCCATGAAGTCATCGGAAGGGACCGAACCCGGATCGGTGGTCCTGACCGTAGCGGCGCAACCCGAAGCTCCTGCCGAACTGGAGACTCTTCTCCCCTTCTGGAAGCCTGTGCAGCAGTTTACTTTCGTGCGCAGCGGCGACACCTGGAAGCTCGCTGCCATCAGCGGCGAATAGCTACTGCGGGCCGAAGTAGGTCAACTGGGCCCGACCGCTCTGCTTGAAGTTCTGAACCTCGACGGTCACCGGTATGCTCCGGGTTCCGGCCTCCGGAGGGGTGATGGCTGTGTACTTCAAGCTATACAACCCACTCACCCGCTCGTTCACGGAGGCTTCAAACGGGCGCAGGTCTTTTTTGACCGACCAAGCCCTGCCCCCCGTGGCTTCCATCAAGTAGCTCAGCTCTGCGGCCAGCGGCGCGTCGTTCACCGAGGCTACGTCAAACACAATGCCGTTGTTTCTCAAGAAGGCCGCTGTTTCGGTCAGATTGAAGCGGGCAAAGCCCTTGGCGGCCACTGTACCACCGGTCACGTACACCACGGTACGCCGCTTGAGCGAGGGAATCATCGAAGAGGCCGCTTGGAGGACAGCAAGGTCAAACTGCCCCGTGGTGGTCAGCGTTGCAGGATTCACCGCGGCGTTCTGGTTTTCGCTGACGCCCGACAACCGCTGGTTTTGCGGCAGCGGGTTGTTCCCCGCAGCGTAAAGCCATACACCGCCCCTGTCAGCGAAGGTTTGCGTAAAGAATCCTGTGGCCTCGCGGATACCGGCTTCCTCTCGGGCCATGGCAGGGTCGCGGTCAATGACCAGCGCCGTCTCGGACTCGTTGCTACGGTACCCTTGAAAGGCCAGCGTGGGGGTCACGAGGCGTTTTCCGCTCTCGCTGAGCACAAAATTGCCCACCTTGAGCCCGGTCACTGGGCGGCCCCAACGGTCCTCGACGGTAAAATCGACCGAAATCTCGGGGTAGGCCTTCGTATTCAAGCGGACAATCCGGACTACCAGGCCGCTGTAGATGGTCTGCCCTTCGGTCAACACGCGGATTTTGTTGTCGTCAAAATCGGCCAGCACAAGGTTGTGGTTCGCGTCGATGGCCGACGAGGTCACCTTGAGCCCTTGGTTCCAGTCGGGGTCAAACGGCACCAAAGTATCAGAGGCGGGGTCGAGGAACTGGACCCGGGTCTCGTCGCTGACCAGGAGTCGACCGTCGGTTAGCAACTGCAAGCTCTCGGGGGCCTCCAGCCGACCGGCCGCGTAGGTTGCCAGCCAATTGCCGTTGGGATCGAAGGCAAGCACAGACTTCAGGCTCTTGTCGGCCACGTAGACCGTGCTTTCGGTGGCAGCTAGCCCCGTGGGATTCTTCAGGCCGGCGAAGCCGACCGCCGGTGCCCCAAAGCTGAGC
The DNA here is from genome assembly GCA_037142615.1 of Spirochaetales bacterium. Taxonomy (GTDB): domain Bacteria; phylum Spirochaetota; class Spirochaetia; order JABEVK01; family JABEVK01; genus JAIFLN01. The sequence goes on from JBAXAI010000017.1 coordinate 27,394, forward strand.
AGGAAGTTCCCCTCGCGGTCGAACTTCTGCACGCGGGAATTACCCCAGTCGCTGACGTACAAAGCACTGCCGTCGCTGGCCAAGAACTGCGGCCCCAGAAACTTGCCCTCAGCACGACCCTTGCCTCCGAAACTCTTGGTCTTCAGGCCGGTGGAATCCAAGATGCTGATCTGGTCGGTCAGGAACTCGCTGACATAGTATTTGTCGTCCAAGACCAGGACATCGAACGGTGCCTGCAAGCCGCCGACGCCAGCGACCAGTCGCTTGACGAGGTTGCCGCCGGCGTCGATCTGGATCACTTCCTCGGTGCCGAACCCGGCGATCAGGTAACCGCCGTCCGGCAAGGTACGAAGAGCGCTGGGACGCAGAAAGAGTGTCTTGCCCTGAACGTCCTTGGCTTTTCCCGAAAGCTCGTACAGGGGCAGGTAGCGATCAGGCCCCTGGGTCTCGCGGTCCAGACTGCGCCGAGCGTCGAGCACGTCGACCCACGCGGTGAGGAGCTCGTTCTTGACGCCGGTTTGAAGCACATGCTTCCACTCGTTGAGGGCCTGTTCCACCAAACCCGAAGCGTAGAGGGCCTCGCCCAGCCAGGAGCGGGCGGTGGCCGCTTCGGGCTTGGAAACGAGGGCTTTTTCGAAGGCCAGCACCGCCCGCGAGTATTGTCCGTTGTGAAAGGCCACGACCCCTTCGTGCACCGCTTCGTCGCTGCGTACCTGGTCGTAGTCGAGGGCCTTGGTTTGGGAACCCAATGGCGAGGCCAACAGGAGTGCCAGCCAGGCGGTCGCCAACAGAGATTTCACTTGGCTTTGCCTCCGAGAGCCCGTTCGACCTCGACCAAATGGACCCGAAAGTCCACGTTGTCGGGTTGGGCATCGACGGCTTTTTGTAGGTAGAGCGCGCCCATTTTGTGCTGTCCCATACGGTAATACACCCACCCCAACGAATCGAGATAGGCCGGGTTATCCTTTTTCAGCGTGAGGGCCTTGCGGCAGTACGCCAAAGCCTTGTCGAGCAGCACGCCTTCCTCGGCCAGGATGTAGCCCATCGAGTTCAAAGCGTTGGCGTTGTCCGGATCAAGGGCCAAGGCCCTGTTGAGCCACGCGATCCCCTCTTTGCCGCGCCCGAGCGCCCACAGCACGTAGCCGTAGTTGGAAAAAACCTGAACCGACTCGACGCCCTCTTCGAGCATGCCTCGAAGAGCTGCCTCGGCTTCGGGGTAACGGCGATCCGTTGTCAAAAGGTAGCTGCGGATCATCTTGGCCTGAAGCAACTTGAGAAAGTTTGTCTCGTGCGAAATCAGAAGCACAAGAGCTGCCAGGGCCTCGTCGGAACGACCGAGCTTCGAATAGGAAAGCGCCTGGTAGTAGGCGGCCTCGGGCTCGTCTACCGGATCGACGTCTTCCAGAAAGTACAGGGCCTGTTCGTACATGCCCTGAACGAACATCCTGACGCCCTCGTCGAAGCCTTCGCTCACCAGGTTCCTCCGATCCAAGGGGCCGCAGTAGGTTGGGCAACCATCAGCGACAGCGCCACACACCCGCGTCGCACAAGGCCCCAGTCGGAGTCGTCGGGGATCTCGTCGTCACGGATCAGTCCCTCGACAAAACAATGCTGATCGCCGCGCGGGTCGGTGAAGGTAACCACTTTGTCGAAGTACTTGCGCACCGAAGGAATGGCACTATGGCCGGCGAGTGGCAAGACCGGCTTTCCGGGAAGATTGATGTTCACGAAGTGCCCGGCGCGGCAAGAGGTCACAGCTTTTTCCCAATGCTCGGCGAGCCAACGGGCACCGGTGTCGAAGTCAAACGGTTGGTGAAACGACGCCAGCGAAACGGCCACCGACGGCATACCCGCTAGCGCGCCTTGACGGGCAGCGGCGCAGGTGCCTGAGTAGACGACGTCGGTGCCCAGGTTGGGTCCGTGGTTGATTCCCGAAAGCACGGCGTCGATACTGGGAAGAAAGTCACCTCGCAGTCCGAGGAACACGCAGTCGGCAGGAGTACCCGAACAGGAAAAACGCCGTTCACCTTCGTGGCGGATGCGCACCGGGCCCTGGAGGTGTATGGCGTGGCTGGTGCCGGAGCGTTCGCCGTCGGGCGCCACAACCCACACTTCGTGCCGGGAGCCGAAGGCGGCTTCCAGCGCGGCCAAGCCGGCTGCCCCGATTCCGTCGTCATTGGTCAGTAGAATGCGCAAGGAACCCCTCCCCCGCGTTGATCTTAGCCTTCGTGTTGCATTTGGACAAGCTGGTGTACTTGCGCGCCGGCCGAGGGTCGCAACGAAATCAGCTCGGCTTTGAAGCCGAAAATCCGCTCGTATTCTTCGGACTGGTGCTTGAACGACTTCCACGCTTCGGGCCGAGCCAGGGCCAACACCGCGCCGCCGGACTCTTCACCAGTCATCCGGGCACCCGTCACCAGATCGGTTTCTTGCAGGCGTTTGACCAGCCAGTCGATTTCGGGGCACGAGACTTCGTAGAGGTCGCGCAGGCTCTCGTGGGAGCGGTTCATCAACCTGCCGACGGAGGCAAAGTCGCCTTCGCGAAAGGACTCAAGGGCTTCTTGAGCGCGGGACATCTCGTCGATAACGTGGAGGCTGCGGCGGCGGGCCGACTCCGGCAAAGTTCCAACCCGATCGCGAAGGTCGGTCTTCGTGTAATCCCTCAGCGAGCGCCCTGGTCTTCCAGTCGCCAACAAGCGAAGGCAGGCCTCGCACTCGGCCCGGGCCCTTCCGGACGAAGAATCGAACGAACTGGAGGGAACCCGGGAGTTGATCAACGTCATTTCGCCGGCTTCGGGGGGAAACGGGAGGTTTTCCCACTCAAAACTGCGCGTATCGAGAAAGAAGAGTTCGTCTTCCTGGCCAAAGGCCTGCACGTACGACGTGGCGGCCGTCGCAGGGAGGGATTCACCACCTTGAGCGAAGTAGGCGGTCTCGGCTTTCTGAGCCATTTGTATCAGTTGGAGCACCGGAAATCCCGTTCCAAAAAACTCGTTGAACGCGAAAGCCGACGCCAAACAGAGCGCCTGAGAGGAGCCAAGCCCGATGCCCTGGGGAATATCGCCGCAGATGGAGAGGTCCAGACCATCGATCCGGACACCTTGCTGCGCGAACGCGGCCAAAACCCCTTTGGGGTAGTTCGCCCAGCGGTCCTCTTTGCGGAACTTCAAGTTTGTGGCGGCGGTTTTTTTGCGCTCGTTGTATTCCCGGGAATGAAACCGGACCAAGGCGTCGGAGCGGGAAGACACGGTCACGTACACTCGCCGCGAAATAGCTGCCGACAAGAAAAATCCCTTGGCAAACTCGGTGTGGTCACCCAACAGGCTGACCTTGCCCGGAGCCGAGGCCAGCACGGCGGGAGCAGTGCCATACTCCTTGTGATGCACTTCGTGGCAGGCTTCGAGCTTTGGATTCAACCGGGGTTTCCTTGAGCCCAGTGTAAGGGCAAAAGCTGGATTCTTCAACTTTTTTTTCCTATAATGCGATCCATGCTGTTTGCCTTGCTCTGGTCCGTGGGCCTCTCGTCGTTAGCGGTTTCACTGGCCCAACCGAACGACTTATTTCTGACAGGTTTGCCTTGGTTCGTGCTCGTGGGTTGGGTCCCGTTATTCTGGGCGCTGCGCAACAGCCTTTCCAACCGGATGGCAGCGGGTCTGGGCGCGCTGTTTGGTCTTTTGACCACGCTGATGCAGGATTATTGGTTGGCGTTCTTTCAGGACTACGCCTTTTGGACCATCGCCGCACCGGCGTTGGGCCTGGCCGGCTACGGGGCCCTTCTGGGGCCGATTCTGCGAACGTTGCTGCGAACCAGAAGCGACTGGCGACCTTTTGCCGTGGGAGCCCTCTGGGCTGTTTTTGAATACCTCAAGTCCAACGGTTTTCTGGGCTTTCCGTGGGGATTGGCCTCGTATCCTCTGCACGGCTGGCCCGTGTTCCTGCAGATTCTCGACGTCACGGGCATTGGGTTCCTGACGTTTGTCGTGATTTCGCTCAACGCCTGGTTGGCCGAAACGATCGGGAGCTTTCCCCGACGTCAAAACCCGGGGCGGGCCACGTGGGGCGGAGCCCTCTTTCTGGCGGGACTGGTCGCCCTCACCGCTGGCTACGGGCTTCAAAAACTCGATGCACCGGCCGTCGCAGGCAAGAAAGTTCAGTTGCTGCTGGTCCAGCAAAATGCCGACCCATGGAAGTCGGGCGACGATTTGACTCCACTTCTCACCTCGGTCAAGGAGTCCCAGGAAGGCCTGAAACAAGCCCCGGGGACCGACCTCGTGGTGTGGAGCGAGACAGCCCTTCGCTATCCGCTCCAAGAATGGAGGCCGTACTACGAGCGCAACCCTGCCAAGTCGCCGCTGTTCAAGGTGATCCGGTCGGCCACCCCGTTTTGGCTTTTCGGAAACCCGTATTTTCAGGACTACAACCCCGAGAAGGGTCTGCGCGGCGGCGGCGTCAACGCCACGGTGCTGATGAACCCCCAGGCTCAGATTGTGGACTACTACGGCAAGATCCAGCAGGTGCCATTTGCCGAATACATCCCCTACTGGGAGGTTCCTGCGGTTCAGAACTTCTTCATCCACGTGGTGGGCCTGGCGGGAAGCTGGGAGCTCGGTCGCCAACTGACGGTGTTCCAGCTTCCTTTGGCAGCAGGAGGCCAGCTTCATTTTTCGACGCCCATCTGCTTTGAAGACGCCTTTCCGTGGATCAACCGAGCCATGGTGGCCAAGGGAGCCGAAGTGCTGATCAACCTCACCAACGATTCGTGGTCGCACCGTGACTCCAGCCAGGAGCAACACCTCATTGCCTCGATGTTCCGTGCGGTAGAAAACCGGGTCCCCTTGGTCCGATCCACCAACTCGGGGGTTACGGGGGTCATCGGACCCATGGGCACGTGGCTTGCCGGTCCCCTGCCCTCGTTCCAAAGCGGACACTTGAACGTCGAGCTGAACTTGCCAGAGGTGAGACCACTGACCTTCTACAACCAGTGGGGCGACTGGATTATTGCGGTGTTCGCGCTGGTATTGGTTCTGGTTCTTCTGGTAGGAGCCCTGCGTCCCGAGCGGAGAACACTTTGAAGCTGCCCTGGTGCACGGGTCTGCTCGCAATGGTGTCAGTGGCGCTGGTATCGGTGCCTCTGGCAGCGCAGTCGGTCTTCCCGGGCAATGCGCTGGCGCTGTTGCAGACGGGCCAAGTGGCCGAAGCCCGGGAGCTCGCCCTGGCCGCCCACGAGGCAGATCGCACCAACGTCGATGCCCTGGTGATCCTGGGTACGGCTGACCTTTACAGCAGCATGGTCTTGCGGCCCGACGAAACCATTTATCATCCGGTAGCCGACCTCAAGGCCGCCTGGAATCCGGTGCTTCCCTTGAGAGGAGTGCAGGCTGCGGCGGTCTGGTGGAAGGACGTACCCACGCTCGACCCTTCCCGCAATTCGGTTTGGGAGGATCTTTCGGGCCTGTACTTCGACGCCGGAAGCCTCAAACAGGCTCTGGACTACGGGAGGCTCGCGGTGGCCGTTCCTGGGGTGAGCGGCGATACCCTTCACAGGGTGGCCTACCTGGCTGGTTTGGCGCAGGGGTGGCCGGAAATGGTCAGCCTCCTGCAAGGAATGACCGACTCGGCGAACGCAGCGAGGGAAGCCCTCCTGTATCGGGCTCTCGGTCTTTGGCGAACCAATGACCAAAACTGGAAGACCGCGATGAAGGCCTTTCTGGCGACCCCGGGCGCAGCGATGACCGGAACCAAGTTGGCGGCCTACCTTTTGAGCGACAAACCGCGCGACACCGACGCCGGCTATCAGGAACTGCTCACGGTAGAACCTGGGTTCCCCAACCTGCTGGTGAAACAGAAGTATGCCGACCGTTTTTCGGAGCTGTTTGCCCCCCGGCTGGACCTGGCGAGGAACCTGGCGCAGTACGGCAATTACGACCGCGCCCTGGAACTCTACATCGACCTGGAACGGCGCCAGCTCGCCAAGACTCCCGACGAAAAAGCCGCCCTCGCGCTCAACGCGGCGTGGGCCTGGGAATCGGCTGGGCGCTATCCGGAAGCGACAAATGCGTGGAAACTGGTCGCGGTGGCCAAGGATTTCTACGCCCGCAGCGCTGCCTGCTGGTTCCTGGGACGTTCAGCCCGTGAAGGCGGTCAACTGGCCGAAGCCCGCAGTTGGTGGACCCAAGTCGCCGACGAACCCGCCCGCAGCAAGTATGCCGCGTGGTGCGCCACCGAACTCAAGAAATTGAACTAGCAGACTGCCGACAGAGGCGCAGCCGTCCGAGGCGCAGCCGGCGGCGCCTACTGTAGCAATGGCGACGTAGATCGTGTCGGCGGCAAAGCCGAGGCCGAGCGAGGAGCGCAGCCGTACGAGAGGTACGGCGAGCACCACAGCCGTCCGAGGCGCAGCCGGCGGCGCGAGATTCTAGCCATTCATCGACTTGAGGAACGCGTCGTTTGTCTTGGTCTTGCGCATCTTGTCGATGAGCAGTTCCGAGATTTCCATGTCTTCCATGGGGTTGAGCACCTTGCGGAGCACCCACAGCTTGTTCATTTCCTCTTCCATGAGCAGGAGCTCTTCCTTGCGGGTACCACTCTTCTTGATGCTGATCGCGGGGAACAACCGCCGGTCCGACAGCTTGCGGTCCAAGTGGATTTCCATGTTGCCGGTGCCCTTGAACTCTTCGAAGATCACTTCATCCATGCGGCTGCCTGTATCGACAAGCGCGGTGGCCACAATGGTCAGGCTGCCGCCCCCTTCGATGTTGCGGGCGGCTCCAAAAAAGCGCTTGGGCTTGTGCAGGGCGTTCGAGTCGACACCGCCAGACAGGATCTTCCCGCTGGTGGGCACGGTCTGGTTGTACGCACGAGCCAAGCGGGTGATCGAGTCGAGCAGGATCACAACGTCTTTCTTGTGCTCCACCAGGCGGCGGGCTTTTTCCATGACCATCTCGGCGACCTGCACGTGGCGGTTGGCCTGCTCGTCGAACGTCGAGGCAATCACTTCGCCCTTCACGGTGCGCTGCATGTCGGTGACTTCCTCAGGGCGCTCGTCGATGAGCAAGACGATGAGGAAGACCTCGGGATGGTTCTCGGTGATGGCGTTGGCGATCTTCTGCATGAGCACTGTCTTGCCGGTGCGGGGCGGCGAAACGATGAGGCCGCGGCTTCCTTTCCCAATGGGGCAGAACAGGTTGATCAGGCGGGTCGAAACATCACCGCCCACGGTCTCCATGTTCAACCGGGTGTCGGGGTACAGGGGCGTCAGGTTGTCAAACGGGATGCGGGTCTGCGCTACGGAGGGGTCATCGTAGTTGACCGTTTCGACCTTGAGCATGGCAAAGAACCGCTCGCCGTCTTTTGGCGGCCGGATCTGGCCATACACCGTGTCGCCGGTCTTGAGGTTGAACAGGCGGATCTGGCTAGGGCTGATATACACGTCGTCGGTGCCCGCCAAGTAGCTGTTCTGCGGCGAGCGCAGAAAGCCGTAGCCGTCGGGAAGGATCTCGAGCGCACCGTACGAGTACACCACGCCCCGAAGGTCCGAGTGGGCTTTCAGCACCTGGAAGATGATGTCCTGCTTCTTCATGATGTTGAGATCTTCGTGCGACATGCCGTAACCCAGGGCCTTCTCGCGAAGCTCGATCATCACCATGGCGGTCAGGTCGTTGATGACCACCTTGTTCGTTTCGTCGAAGTTGTAGGTCTCGGGCTTCATTTGGGCCAAGCGGTCGCGGGTCCGGGGATCGAGCCGGTCGGAGCGCTCACCACGATCACGGTCGCCACGGCCCTGTCGGTCCTGTCGTTCCGGGCGATCGTTCCGTTCGCCTCGATCGCCGCGAAACTCACGTCCTTCGCGGGCATTTCCCGGTCGGCGCTCACGGCCCTGCTGCGACCCGTTGCCGCCGGAACCGCCATTGCCGCCCGAGCCGTTATTGGAACCGGAGCCGTTGTTGCGGCTGCGGAAGTTCTTATGCTCGGGTTCACGCGGGGGGTCGAGCGGCGCGGGTGCGCCCTCGGACGGTTGGGGAGAAGCCGACGCCGGGCTCGGCGCGCTCGAGACCTCGTCGTTTTCTTTGACGAGCTCCACGCGGATTTTTCGGCGAGGCCGCTTGGCGGGGGCACCCCCCTCGGTAGCTACGGCTTCGGAAGCCGGGGTTTCGGGGGAAAGTTCAAAGCTTTCGCCTTCATGTGTGCTCATGGCACCTCCAAGGAATGGAACTGGTCAAGGGTGTTTGCTTGGTAATGGTTTCAACGCTGATTTTTGGGGGGAATTGGAAAGTGGCCCATCTGGCCTGAAGCGTCTGCGTCAGCAGAGGCAAGAACTTGTTCATTATCAAACAGGCGGGACCGCCTGTCAAGCGGTGAGCCCCCGCCAAGGCTCAGAGTGTTTCCAGCGATTGTTTGAGTTGCGTGGCCGTGGCCGAAAAAATGTCGAGGCTGTCGGAGTTCTTGAGCATTTCGACCTTGCCTTCAAAGACAACCCCGTCGTCCATCTTCAATTGCGACGTGCGGACGTTGCCGAACACCTTTCCGGTGGCGAGCATTTCCGTCTGTTCAGTGGCCTCGATGTTCCCCTTCACGGTCCCGGCCACAATGATCGAACCCACTCGGATGTCAGCCAAGACCTCGGCACCCTTGCCGATCACGAGGGCGCCGCCGGACTCGATAACCCCTTCGCATCGACCAAAGATCTTGAGCGAGTCGCGGAAACGCAAGGTCCCACGGAACACGGTTTCGGGTCCGAGAATGGTTTTGATGTCCTGATCGATCTGAAGGGGGGGCTTGGAACTCATTTGTGGGTCATGGTGAAGACGCCGTCCCAGTCTTCCGGAGGGGGATTCTCGATCAGGTCGCGACAACGCCGGGCGTACTCTTTCGAGGGACCGTCCTTGGGATCAACCAGCAACGCCTGATCAAAAAGTTCGAGGGCTTTGGTAAACTCCATCAGTTTGTAACACTTGCGTCCGGCAGCGAACAAACGGAGTACTTCCTGTTTTTCGGCGCTAATCATGCCCGGCTCCTTGAGTTCAGTGGCTGGTGCCGTTGAAATGTTTCTGGAACTTCTCTTCCAGGTCCTGAAGGGTGACTTCCGACTGCTTGAGCTTGTCGCCCTCGGACTTCAACGCGTGGATCTCGTCCCGCAGGCCTTCGAGGGCAGCGAGCACTTCCTCGCCTTCCTTGATCACGAGTTGCTGAAAAGTCCCGACGTTCTTTTGGTTGGCGAGGTCGAGGCTTCGGGCCGTGGTGATCATCTCGTCCATGGGCCTCTTGAGGTGATCGGTAAAGTACAACAGCGACTGGTTGAGGCTCTCAATGAGAGCGATACGCCGTTCGCGGTTGACAACCTGGTGAGCCAGTTCTTTATTGCGAAGCACCGCCCGGATTCGGGCCAGCACTTCGGAAAAATTAAACGGCTTGGTGATGTAGTCTTCGATGCCGAGCTCAAAACCTTCGATCTTGTCTTTCACGGCGTCCATCGCCGAGAACATGATGATAGGTATGTCACGGAATTGTTCGTAGGCTTTGCTTTTTTTGAGAATCTTGGTGAGTTCCCAGCCGGTCATCTTCGGCATGATGTTGTCGAGGATGATAAGGTCGGGTTTGTCCTGCTGGATCATCTCCAGGGCTTCCTCCCCGTCTTCCGCCATGACGACTTCAAAACCAAGGCGGGACAGCATGACGTCGAAGAAGTCGAGATTGATGGGCTCATCGTCGACGATCAGGATTTTGCCTTTCAGTGACACGTTTCTCTCCAGTTGGATGATCTTCCTATAGGATGAAACCCTTGTCAATCTAAATCGCCCGAGGGCGACCCCGCCACCGGCGCTCAAGGGCCCAAAAGGCGGGAATTCCGAGCAAAAAACTAAGGAAAATCGCCCCAAAATCGCCCCAGCGGGTGTAAATCGTCGGCTTGCTGATACCCACCCAAACGGGGGCAGCCAGCACTCCGCGGACCCCGACGGCGAGGCTGGCGGTGACCCTTCCCCGCGAGTCGATCACCGCCGTTCGACCGTCGTTACCAGCGCGGACCAACGGCAAGCGGGTCTCTGCCGAGCGGAACACAGCCAGCGCCAGATGCTGATTGCGGGCGGCGGTTCCTGTGGTCCACGAATCGTTGGTCAGGTTGACCAGCAGGTTGGCTCCTGCAAGAGCGAAGGCCCTCGAGGCGTCAGGAAAAGCATCCTCGTAGCAGATGGGGGTTCCCAGTACCAACGGACCCGCATGCAAGACCTCGAACGTCGTCCCAGCCTCCCAAAAATGCGAGCCGTTGCGTTCGAGCAACTGACGCAACCAAGGAAGCTGGTCCTTCCAGGGCAGGCTCTCGGTAAAGGGCACCAAACGGTTCTTCAAGTACCGGTCGGCCCAACCGCCGTTCCACAGCAAGGCAGCGTTGTAGTCGAGCCGGGTCTTGCCGTCGGGGGCCAGCACGCCGTGGTCGTTGCCGAGGACAAACGTTGTCGCTGAGTTAGCCAGAAAGACTTCGAGTCTCTTCACGAGCTGCCAGGAGGTTGGGTCGGGTCGGTAGCGGGTATGCCAGTCGATACCGGGGACAAAGGCAGTTTCTGGCCACACGACCAGGTCAGGTTTGTCGGCCAGCGCCTTCGTGGACAGCTCAAGCAAGGTGTCGAGGGCGCCGCTGTAGGTTTCCACCCCCCCCTTCCAGGGATCCTGGGCATTTTGAACCAGGGCTACCCGGACAGGCCCCCCTCCCTCGTCCTGTCCGAGAATCCACCAGCCGTAGCCGAAGTTGAGGACGAGCAGGACACCCGCCAGTGCCAGATCGAGCCAAGGCAACAGGGGCAAGGCCGCTCCGGCAGCAGAAACCAAGGCGAGCAGGTAGGTTAGTCCGGTAGTTCCCAGGAGATCAGCGGATTGAAAAGCGACGGGAAAGAAGGCCTGAGTCGAGGCGAGGCTTCCGTAGGGGAACGCAAGCCAACCGAGATTGCGCACAGCCTCGAAGACCGCCCAGAGCGCCGCCTGGAACCAAATCCCAACGAGCCTGGACTTTTTCGGGGGCACCCAGCGCCAAAGCAGGCTCGAAAGCGCAAAAACCGCAGCGTACTGAGGTACCATCACAAGAAGTACAATGGGGAAGGCCAACGGGTGAAACCCCAACAGCCAAGAGCAGGAAGTGAGAAACAGGGTGGTTGCAAACAAGGCCCCACCGGCGGCGCTGGCAACCCAAGCATGGCGCCGGGTGAACCAGAACGATGGAAACAACGCTAGCCAACCGAACGCCGCCAAGCCCTCCGGAAACAGCTCGGAGGGCAACGCCAAGGCCAGGACGACGGCGCTCACTACGGGCGCCAGAAACTCCACAGCCCCAGGCAGAGGCTTGCGCACGAACTACTCGCGCAGTTCCCAGGTCTTCTTCTTGAGATCCTTGCCCGGACGGAACACGGTCACCCCGTGGTTCTGAACAGGCACCACTTCCCCGGTTTTGGGGTTGCGGGCTTTCTCGCGGCCCTTACGGGTGCGGATTTCGAAAGTGCCAAACCCACGGAGTTCGACCACGCGGTCGTCCATGAGAGCGTCTTTCACCTCGTCGAAGAACTGGTCGATCACCCCGTGGATGATCTTGCGGTTCACTTGGGTCTTTTCGAAAATGGCCTCGATGATCTCGGCCTTGGTCAGCTTGGGAGTGGACACAGAAGCTCCTCAAGGAAAAAGTTGGAAATCAGGCGGAAACAGCAGCAAGACGTTTAGCGAGACGGGAAAGCTTGCGGGCAACGGTATTCTTGTGAACATGACCCTTGCGGGCAGCCGTGGCGAGAGTCTTCTGAACTTTGACGAACTTTTCGCCGTTGGTCACCTTGTCGGAGTCGGCGATACCGTTTTCAAAGGTCTTGACGGTGGTGCGAACCATGCTCCGGTACGCCTTGTTGGCAAGGCGGCGGGTGAGGTTCTGGCGGATGCGTTTTTTGGCAGATCGGGAATTGGCCAAGGAGATCACCTCTCAGTAAGTTATTGTTTTACAACAGAAAAGGAAATTATCAAACTCTCGGGTCACCTGTCAAGAGAACACTGGAGCCCGAGCGCAGAATTCCGTATATTGGGTTCAACGTGCTGAAAACTTTCGCCTCTCTCCTCCCCTATTTGAAACGCTATGGCTGGTGGTACTTCGCCGGTCTACTTTGCCTTTTGGTGACCAATGCCGGGCAAATCCAGTTCCCCCAATGGCTCAAGCAGGCGGTCAACCAGATCGCCAGCGGCCACCCGGACACCGAGGCCGTGGCGGGCCTGATGGTGGGCATGGCCGTGACAGCGCTGCTGATAGCCCTGGGGAGGATAGGTTGGCGGGTCTTCCTCATCGGAGCGGCCCGACGGATCGAAAAGGAACTGAGGGAAGACCTCGTGAACCACCTGATGTCGCTCCCGGCTTCGTGGTTTGCCAACCAGCGTACTGGCGACCTTCTTGCCCGCGCCACCAACGACATGGAAGCGGTTCGAATGTCGATCGGCATGGTGCTGGTGGCCCTCACCGACGCGGTGACCATCTCGGGAGCGGTGCTGGTCTTCTTGCTGGTGCAAGACCCGGTGCTCGGGCTCATCATTGTGTCGCCCCTGCCCGTGATCACCGTGCTCATCGTGGTTTTTGGGGGCCGAGTCGGCGTTCTGTTCAAAAAAGTGCAGGAAGAATACTCGGCGCTGAGCACATTTGTGCAGGAAACGCTGGCGGGAAGCCGAGTGATCAAGGCCTTTGTGCAGGAAGCGACGATGGACGCCAAGTTCCGTGCCGCGAATCAGGCTTACCTCAACGCCAACATGGAACTAGTCAAGCTGTGGGGGTTCTTCTTCCCCATCATCACGGCGCTGTCGGGGTTGTCCGCGCTGTTCCTGCTGTACTGGGGTGGCCAGGACGTGATGAGCGGCAAGTTGAGCCCGGGCGACTTTACCGCCTACCTTTCGTATCTGGGCATGCTGATCTGGCCGCTCATGGGTGCCGGCATGGTGGTCAACTGGCTTCAGCGGGGCGCCGCGAGCTTGGCCCGCATTCGGGAAGTGATCGATACCCAGCCAGCCATCGTGGCCGAAGGCGATCTGCCCCGCCCGGAAACCTTTGACTTGGAAGTGCGCGGCCTGAGTTTCGCCTACGGTGAGGGGCCCGAAGTGTTGCATGGGTTGAATCTGACCGTCGGACAAGGCCAGTTTGTCGGCCTGCTCGGGCGTGTGGGGAGCGGTAAGACCACCTTGACGGCGCTGTTGCCCCGCACCTTTGACCCGCCGCCGGGAACGGTTTTTCTGGGCGGTCAGGACATTCGGAACTACCGCCTGAATGACCTTCGCTCGTGCTTCAGCGTGGTCCCGCAGTCGACGTTCCTGTTTTCCGACACGATCCGCAACAACATCGCCTTCGCCCGGCCCGAGACGCCCGATGCCCGCCTGCGCGAAATGGCCGAGCTGTCGACCATCAGCCGCGACATCGATACCCTGAGCCACGGCTGGGACACCGAAGTAGGCGAACGCGGGGTAACGCTCTCGGGCGGTCAAAAGCAGCGGCTTTCGCTTTCGCGGGCGCTCAACGTCGATGCACCCATCTTGATCCTCGACGACGCGCTTTCGGCTGTCGATCTCGAGACCGAGGAGAAAATCATCACCCACCTTCGGGAGACCCGCGCGGGCAAGACCAACCTGCTGATCAGCCACCGGGTGGCGACGCTGCGTCACTGCGACCTGATCGTGGTGCTCGACGATGGGCGCGTGGTCGACCAGGGCACACACGCCGAGCTCATGGCCCGCGACGGCTTTTACGCCGAGACCGCACGCTTGCAGCACGTGGAGAACCGATGAGCACGCCCGCCAACGACCTCATCCGAGGCGCCAACCTGCGACTTCTGGGCCAACTCATGGGCACTTTGCGACCCTACTTCTGGCCCGTGCTCACTTCGGTGATCGCGCTGGCGATCGGGGCCCTTTCCGAGCTGGCGGTTCCCCTGCTATTGCAAAATGGCATCGATAAGGGCTTTCTTGCAAAGGACTTACCTCATCTGACGCTCGTGAGCGCAGGCATTTTGGTTGCCATCGTCGTCACCATGCTGGCGTCGTTTTACCAAGTGTACATGCTGTCAAAAATCTCGCAGTGCGTGATGCTCGACCTGCGAACCGCGCTGCTGGCCCGGTTCCAGCGCCAAAGCTCGGCCTCGTTGCTGGGGCATCCGCAGGGCAAACTGGTTTCGGCGGTCACCAGCGATGTTTCGACACTCAGCGACTTTTTCAGCACGCTGTTCACTTCGCTGCTCAAGGACTTCGTGATGATGTTCGGCGTGGTGGTGGCGCTGTTTCTGCTCAACCCCGTGCTGGCCTTCTGGACTGTCATCACCTTACCGCCAGTGTTGGTGTTGGTGGTGCTCTTTGGTCGCTGGAACCGCAAGGCCAACCGCCGCGTGAGGGCTCAGGTCGGGCGCGTTACGGCGTTTCTGGCAGAGCACATCCAGGGCATCGGCATCGTTCAGCTGTTCGGCCGCCAGCAGGCTGCCAAGGTGACTTTCAGTGTCGAGAACACGGCCTTGCTCGAGGCCAATCTGGCCGAACGAACTGTGAACGCAGTGTTCCGGCCGATCATTGACGTGTTGTGGGCCGTTTCGCTGGGCTTTCTGGTGTGGTTCGGCACCGACCTGTTCCTGCATCCGGTTGTCGGAGCTTCGTTGACGGTCGGCGTGCTCATCGCGTTCATTACCCTCGTCACACGGTTCTACAATCCGGTGGCAAGCTTGGCAGAGAACTTCACTGCGTTGCAGTCAGCCTTGGCCGGGGCCGAGCGCGTGTTCCATTTCTTGGGCAGCGACGAAACGATACCCGACACGGGCGCCCTGACACTCGACGGTGCGCCGAACGGCAACATCGCCTTTTGCCAGGTACACTTCCGGTATCTGCCCGAAGAGCCCGTGCTGCAAGGTCTGGATTTTGAGGTACGAGAAGGCCAAACGGTGGCCCTCGTGGGCACGACTGGTGCCGGCAAAACGACCGTGACGAGCCTGCTGACCCGGCTCTGGGACGTTGATGAGGGCTGTATTCTATTGGGAGGGAAGGACTTACGCGAGTACCGTCTGGACTCTCTGCGGGGTGGAATCCAAAGTGTGTTGCAGGATGTGTTCTTGTTTTCGGGGAGCGTCTTCGACAACATTGACCTGGGGCGGGGGTTGAGCCGCGGACGCATTGAGGACGTGTGCCGTCAGGTTCAGGCGCACGAGTTCATCGCCAAGCTGCCTGCCGGGTACGATACCTTGCTCAACGAAGGTGCCACCAACCTGAGCACCGGCCAGCGCCAACTGATCTCGTTTGCACGCGTGCTGGCGCAAGACCCGCGGGTGCTCATCCTCGACGAGGCCACCGCCAACATCGACACCGAAACCGAGGGCAAGATCCAGAAGGCCTTACAGGTGCTGTTGCACGGCCGCACGAGCCTGGTGATCGCGCATCGGCTTTCGACCATCCGCAAGGCCGACCGCATCCTGGTGCTCGACCGCGGCGTCATCGTCGAGGCAGGCACCCACGAAGAGCTGCTGAGGCAGGGGGGAATGTACGCCGACCTGTACAAGTTGCAGTTTGAAAAGGCCGGGAGCCCTTAGTGTCTCAGGTCAACGAGTAACCCGTTCAACTCGTCCACCTTGCGCAAAAGCTCGAGGTGGTCTTTCTGGTTGCTCAGCACGTAGACCCCAAGCTTGTCGAGTTTGTCGTTGATCACCTGCAATAGGGCGTACTTGGGCTTTTTCATGTCTTTGCGCATTCGGCCCTCGACCTCGGTGAGTTCCAACGAGCTCGAGACAATCAGCTGGACAAAACGACCCACCGTTTTCTTGTAGGAAATCACGTTTTCGGGACTCGGATAACGCGCCAATTCCTCTCCGGCAAGGTGCACTTCATCGAGCAGAGATTCCAATTCGGCCTCGGTGGCCGCAAGAGCCCCGGCCGCCGTGGTGCCGATCGAAGGTGCTTCCTGTTCGCGGGTGCGGAGTAGCCCCAGGAAACCGGCGGCAGGTTTGGCGTCGGTTTTTTTGGGCTTGCGGGAGTCATCTCTGGAGGGTAGAAAGCCGGTCAGCGGTCCCAGGGGTCCGGGACCGCCCAACCTATCCATGGCTGGGGCCAAGGCCGGAGCTTTCGGCCAGGGCCACATCGGCGGGAGTCCGCACTTTAAGTCCCGTGTCGATCTTGAGGGTGTAGGCCTTTTGGGCCATCAACGGGTGTTCACCGGTTTCGCGGATGCGGGGAGTAGCGCAACAGGAACCGTCGATCACGACACCGTTGTCGATCTGGATGCGTGGAGCGTACACGTTGCCAACCACCAATGCAGTCGACATCAACGTGATTTTCTCGCTGGCCGAAAGGTTGCCCTTGATGATACCGCCAACCACGATGTCGCGGGCTGTGAGGTTGCCTTTGACGCGCCCGTGGCGGCCCACGAGAATGCGGCCCTCAGTCTGCGCGTTGCCCTGAAAGTCGCCATCGATACGGAAAAAGCCGCTGACGCTGAGGTCACCCTTGAAGGACGAGTTTTCGCCGATGATGCTGTTGATGTAGACGGTCGGATCGCCTTCGGGACCCCGCATCACTCGGCCTTTTGGTCGAACAGGTCGCTCGAGAAGCTCAGGTACTTGGTCGGGTCAACCACCTGGGTGCCGATGCGCACTTCGTAATGCAGGTGAGGTCCGGTGGAAAGGCCGGTTGAACCCAGGAACCCGATGACCTGCCCACGCACGATATCTTGTCCTTTGGTGACTGCGATGCGGGAAAGGTGACCGTAGCGGGTCGAGAATCCGTAGTTGTGTTTGATGTCGATGTAGTTTCCAAAGCCCAGCGCTTCGTAGTCGGTTTTGAGCACCTTGCCGTTGGCCGTGGCCACGACAGGCGTTCCTTGTTGCTGGGCGATGTCGATGCCCTTGTGGAGGTACCACTGGCCCGTGAACGGGTGAACTGAGGGGCCAAAGGGAGTCGTGATCCAGCCGCGTACGTTGGCCAGCGGCCACAGCGTCGGAATGTCTAGCAACAAGGACTTTTGCGACGACAGAGCGCTGCTCACCTGGGCCAGCGGCCCCGTCGTATCAGCTAGGTACGACTGAAGGTTCTTGAGCTCGCCGATTTCGCGGACGGCTCCCTGATCGACCTCCTGCAGACTCAAGAGCGAAGCGAGGTCGCCCCGCACTTGAGGGTCCACGGTAGGTTTATGGATGGGAACGCCAACCACGCTGAGCGTGGCGTTGAGTGAGTTCTCGAATTGCTTGGCCACGGTGCGCAGTTGCGCGACCTCTTCGCGAACGCGGTCGAGGTTGGACTGCGACGATTCCAGAGTGTCGGATTTTTGGGCCAAGAGCCGGTTGAGGCCGGTGTAGCTGGCGGAATACCAGAGCAACGCGGCCAGCAGACACGTGGCCAGAAGCGCCAAAAAACCAATGGCGAACACCGAGATCTTGAAGTTCACGATGCGCTTTTCCGAGTGAGGAATGAGCATGATCGTGAAGTTCTGCCGCCCAACGGTCCAGACCCGCTTCCAAAAGGCCACCAAGCGTTGGAACAGCCCCCGGTAGCCCTTTTTGACACTTTGGGCTACCTGCGCCTCCATCTGTTTGTATTGCCTGACAGGTGACAAGCCCTATTCCCTCCGGAACACACGAACTCTATCTTGACAAGCTACCTTCAAAGAACCCCTTTGTCAATTCAAGGTTGACCAACCGGATCATCTGTTGTAAATTTGAGCCGAAGATCGTTTCTTCCCATCCCCGACAAGTTTGTTTTGCCTCTTCCGGAGCGTTCCATGAAACTGTTTGACACACACTCGCATATGAGCCTCATCCATGACGACCACATCGAACAGTTGCTCTTGGCCCAGGAGGCCAAACGCGAAAACGTTCTAGGTATCCTGAGCATTACCAACAACATCCAGGACTTCTTTGTGGTCCACGAGAACCTCAAGACCGCGTCGAATATTTACTACGCTATTGGTGTTTCCCCGTCGGAAGTGTCACACCCTGGCCGCGATTGGGAACAGAAGGTGATGCAGGGGGCCCTACTCGACCGCGTGGTGGCCATCGGTGAAACAGGTCTCGATTACGAAAAGAAATACGGTGACAAGAAGAGTCAGATTGACCTGTTCCTGAAGCAGTTGGAGTTGGCGGGACGCCTGAACCTGCCCGTGATCGTGCACAACCGGGGGGCCGGCGACGACGTGCTGGCGATTCTGCGCGACAAGCTGCCCAGCCGGGGCGCCATTTTGCATTGCTACAGCGAGGACGTGGCCTTTGTGCACAAGGCTCTCGACCTGAACGTGTACATCAGTTTTGCCGGCAACGTGACCTACCGCAACGCCCGGACCATCCAGGAAACCGCCATCGAGATGCCGCTCGACCGCATGCTCATCGAAAGTGAAAGCCCGTTCCTGATTCCCAGCGAACACCGGGGCAAGCGCAACAAGCCCAGCTACCTGCCCAGCACGCTCTACCACATCGCTGAACTGCGCAATGAAGACCCCGAGAGAGTGGCTGACCAGATTTGGGAGAACTCTTTGGCGGTTTTCGGGCTCACTGGCAAACTGTAGCTAGCCGAACTTAGCCCTACAGGTCGAGCGTCACGCTCACCGGGCAGTGGTCGCTGCCCATGACCGACGGGTGGATTTCGGCGGCTTTGACCTTGTCTTTGAGGCTAGCCGAGACCATCACGTAATCGATGCGCCAGCCTGAGTTGTTGGCGCGGGCGTTGCCGAAGTTGCTCCACCAGCTATAGTGACCGTTGCCTTGGGTGAAAAGGCGGAAGCTGTCGACGAATCCAGCATCGACCATGGCCTGGAAGCCCGAGCGCTCCTCGTCGGTGAAGCCGTGTTTGCCCCGGTTGCTCTTGGGGTTGGCGAGGTCGAGCTCGGTGTGGGCCACATTGAAGTCACCGCAAAACACCACCGGCTTGGTCTTTTCGAGCTGCTTGCAGTAGGCCAAGAAAGCCGGATCCCATTGCTTTTGGCGCAAGGGAACGCGACTGAGGTCTTCCTTGGCGTTGGGCGTGTACACCGTCACAACAAACAATTGCGGATATTCCACCGCCAGCACGCGGCCCTCCGTATTTGGGTCGCCGTACGCATCGGGAGCCATCGAGAACTGCTTCTGGATGTCGTCTGGGATTCCGTTGCGCACCGACAGCGGTGCCGTCTTGCTGAGCACCGCGGTGCCGGAGTAGCCCTTCTTGACGGCCGAGTACCAGAACTCCTGATAACCAGGCGCGTTGACGTCGGCCTCACCGGCCTGAGCCTTGGTCTCTTGCACGCAAAACACATCGGGGTTGTTGCTGGCAAGAAAGGGGAGCAGCGCGTCTTTTTTGAGCACCGAACGGATGCCGTTGACGTTCCAGGACGTGATTTTCATCGGCAAAGGATAGCTTACCAGAAGAGTTTGAGTCCATGGGGCTCGAAGCCGGCCAGGCGACGGTCGCGACTGACGAGCACCAATTTGCGGGTAAAGCCAAGGCCGCCTTGACCCGCTTTTGGGTTGACCTGCCACTTGCTGCCAAGAACGGGAAGGTAGTACTTTGCCGGTGAACCTGGGAAGTCACGAACGCGCCCTCGGTCGCGATGTTCTTGGCCCAGCCCGAGTACGAAACCTTGCTCTGGCCATCGGTACCGCTTCCCGCCACAAGGCAGGCGGCCACCTGCTCTCCGGAACCCCATGACACGTCCATCGCTTGATGCGCGACAGGTTTCCCGGCGGCGAATTCCTGCGCCGTCACAGCGAGTTTACCAGCTTGGGTAGCTCGTTCAGGTGCCAGGGTGACCACGTTTCCGTCGATGGCACGAGACCAATAGAATCGACACAACAAGTGTTATAAGGGATACCTTCATAGGAACGAACACTAGCGAAGGTGTGCCAGCGAGTCAATCCTCGACAGCCGTAAATCGTCGCTGCCTCTGGACTTAACGGGAATAAACCAGATCGGGGGCCACAGCGCGTTGAGGCTTGCACCCTTGACACCCAAGAAGGGGGCATCCAGACTGTCCGCATGACCTTGGAGAACGCGCGAGATACTCCTGACTCCCAGGCAACGACACCGTTTGAAGCGTCCCTGCGGTGGCGGACTCTGAACTATGTTTTGCTTGTCCTCTTCATCGCAGCCACAGCTCTGCTGCTCTACAACCTCCAGTTTGGCTCCATCTTCTCGCTTGTTTCGCTGGGCCTTCTTGACTCGCTATGCTTGGTCTCGTTTGGGCTCAATTCGCGCGGACATTACCGTTTTGCCGCGATCCTCTGCATCGTGGCAAGTCTTCTTGCTGTAAACTTCAATGTCTACGACGGCTACGGTCTGTTTGATTCCGGCGTGGTCGCGTATCCGATCTTCATTATCCTCGGCGCGATGCTGCTGGGGCGTCGCACGGTGCCCTGGCTCTCGATTGCAGCCCTGGCTTCGCTGGGGTTGATCACCTACCTGCAGTGGTCTGGCTTGATTTCCGTCAGGGCCAAGGCAGAGAAGATCGGTGGGGTACTTCCCCTGAGCATTCTTACTTTGATTGCAGGCCTGCTGGTCAGTGCCATCATGGGGGCGATGGAACGAAGCTTGGGACAACTCAGGCGCGCCGAGTCGGAGCTACGCGTCGCCAATGGTTCACTCGAAGCAAGGGTCAACCAGAGGGAGGCCGAACTGCGTGAGCTTCAGGGACGTTTGATTGAAGATGAGAAACTGGCCACCTTGGGCCGTGTGACAGCAGCCGTCGCGCACGAAATGAACTCTCCGATTGCCGCGATGGTCTCGATGTCGGGTAGCACGGAGGAGTCGCTGGCGCAACTGCAGAAGTCACTGACAGTTCTCGTGAGCCAAAGTACGCAGGAAGAGCGGGAGGCCTTCTTGGCCCTGCTCAATGCCCGGCAGACCTATCCACCCGGTTCCGAGCGAGATGCGCGCAAGCTGGCCTTGGCGGAAGTAGAGCGGTGGGGCTTTGCCGACGCTCCGGCATTGGCGGACCTGCTTCTCGGCTTTCGAGTCCCGGTGACGCAAGAAAACGCCCAGCGGATCGCTGTGGCGGTGACGACAACGGCAGGACGGGCATCGGCCGACGTCTTGTTCCGCATGGCAGACTTGGAAGAAGCGTCTCTTGTTATTCGCGACGCCGCCCTCAAGCAGAGTCGGGTCGTCGACTCCCTTCGGGCGAGTCTCCTTGCGGGGAACCCAACCTCGAGGGTGGAACTTGACCTAGCGGGAGAGGTCGGTGCTGCCGTGAAAGGTTTCGTTTCGAGGCAGAGGACCGAAACTGATGTCAGTTTCACTTCCCGGGGGAACGTGGTCGTCGAGGGAAACTCTGGTCGCTTGGGGCTGGTCTGGTTGAATCTCCTGAAGAATGCGGTGGAAGCGGCCGGCCCGTCGGGACGTGTCAGCGTAGAAGTGATTCCCTTGGCAACGACCGCGAGGGTGGAAGTTCGCGATTCGGGCCCTGGCATCCCCATTGAGAATCACAGCCAAATCTTCAAGCCCTTCTTCACAACCAGGAGCCTAGGAACAGGTCTCGGTCTGGGCCTCACGACAGCCAACCGGGTCGTGCTGGACCATGGTGGTACCATCAGCTTTAGCAGCGAACCGGGAGAGACCCGCTTTTGGGTTGACCTGCCACTTGCTGCCAAGAACGGGAAGGTACCCTAAAACAGCAGGTTCAGCGTGATGACGGTGAGGTTGCTCTCGCGGATCTGGTTGACGAGGCTTTCGAAGTGGACGCCGACTTTTTGGCATTCCTCGGACAAGTAGCTGAGGTAGTACAAGCCGAGTTCGGTGTTGGCACCCGCGTCACCGGGGGTGTCTTTGTAAAAGTCCATCAGGCTGCGAAGTTTGACGTCGGCAGTTTTGGTTTCATCGACGCTCTTCTTGGTTTCGAGGAAGGCGGCGTCCTTATTATAGATCTTGACCTGCAGTTTTTCGCGGCTACCGACGGCGCGGCTGGTCTCGCCCCCGACCTTCCAGCTGAGAAACACGTTCTGGCTGCGGGCCCGCATTTCTTCGACGATCATTTTGCGCATTTCAGGGTCGTACATCACGGCCATCGGGTCGAGCGTTCCCTTGTAGCGGTTCTTGGCGAAAGTTTGCAGGTTGGTGTTTTCGGCCATGATGGCCAGTTCCATGGTCATCAGGCTCAGGTACTCGGCGATCTTGCTCTTGACCATGAAGTCCTTGAGGATGCCTTCGATCTCGTTGAGCAAGAGCGGCAAATCGTCGCTGTCTTTGAACTTGACAAGGATGAACCAGATGAACGGCCTGAGGGTGGTGAGGAACTTGTCGGCGAGAAAAATCTGGATGTTTTTTTCTTCGGGCAACAGCGTGTCGTTGGCCTGAACGGTCTGCACGATGACCGCGAGGATTTCCTGCTTGATGGCGCCCACAATGGCACGGTTCTTGTCGAGCGATGCGGCGAGCGCAGTCTCGCCGAGATTGGTCTTTCGGTCGATGATGCTGCCTGAGTTGGAACGGTTCCACTTGCGCACCACCTCGGAGTCGATGACCTTGGTGAACACGATTTCGTCGAAACGGCGGTAGAGGGTACCGTAGGTGATGAGCTTGGACAGGTCCATGACATCCTGGCGCTTGCTCATGAACTCGGGGCGGCTGATCTCCAGGTTCTGCACGTAGTTGATCAGGAGCATCTTCTGCACCGAGGCGGGACTGAACGTGTCGAAGTAAATGCCGTACTGCTCAACATCGTCGGCGAGCTTGAACTTGGTGAGTTTCTTGTTGCTCTTGATGAAGAAGTTGATGCCGTCTTCGTTGAAGATGATCTTCATCGGGAGTTCCAAGATTTTTTTTCGTTTTTCTTCGGCCATCAGAGCAACCTTACCAATGCTCGTACGAAACCAAACGGCCCAAAGGCAGGCGGCTGTGTTCCATGGTCATTGTTTCGCCGGGAAAACCCACGAGAAGTAGCAGGACCACTCGCATCGAGTACGGGACAGTGAGAAGATCACGAATCTCGTCTTCGTTGAAGGTTGTGTTGATGCAGGTGCCGAAACCTTCACGCACGGCCTGCAAACCCATGAAGGCGGCGCTCATGGCCAGATCGATAGGATAACTGAGCTGGCCATTGGGCATGCGGTAGTCGATGTTGGTGCTGCAGACGGCGATGATAGCACTCGCCTGACCCACGCCGGGCTCGTTGTAGGCGGCTTCTTGGAACTTTCGTCGAAGCTCGGCGTCTTGAACCACAACAAAACGCCAAGGCTGGCGGTTCTTGGCCGAAGGAGCGAGCCGACCCGCTTCGAGAATGCGCTGCAGCGCCTCGGGATCCATCGATCCTTCCCGGAACTGGTGCACACTGTAGCGATTGAGGATTTCGGGAAGAAGGTCCATTCAGTGTCCTTCGGGGCAGTATACACGAACTTGTGCAAGTGTCAAAGATGTCTTATTTTAGTGTGGTGAAACGCGTCGCCTGGCTCCGTGTATCTTCCTTGCTGGCAACGCTCCTGGGGTTCTCGCTGACGCTGTCGGCGGCCCCGGCCAGCCTGCCCGACGCTTCCGATTTTCCAGCGGTGCTGAGCCGTTTGGAAGCTCAAGGGGTCCGTGGTGAAGGTAGCCCGGCAGAAGCTCGGGTGTTCCAGGACCTCAGAAAGTGGTTCGAGAGGCGCGCCGTCGGTCTCGTTGTCACGGATTTTCAGCAGCAGCAGGACTTTCATAGTTTCTCGAAGTCTTTGTGGTTCCGGGTGGCAGGGCGCAAACCAGGCGAGCTGGTGGTGGTGGTTCCCACCGACGGACTGCCGGGGCAAAGCAATAATGCAGGGCTCGCATGGGCCATAGCTTGGGCCGATCGGGCGCTGAACATTCCCCCGCCGGTATCGATCACCTACTTTTTCACGGGGGCCCAGCGAGGCGCCGGGACGTTGATGGCCCGGGGCACGGGCCCCTTCCTCAAGGACTTCTTTCCAGAGACCCCCGCTGCGGCGGTCGTTCTTGACCTGGACAACCTGAGCACCCCGATCGACCTCAATACCGGGTCAGGCGCTTTTCCGTCGCCCATCTGGCTCAGCCAGGGCCTTCTCGAGGCGCTCCAGGCCGGGGGCTTCCTGCCCGAAATCCAGGGAACCCAGCCGCAGATTTTCCGCTTTGACCTGCCTGAAAAGCGCAACCTGATGCAGCCTTGGTTCGACCGCGACATTCCCGCCTTGTTGCTGACCAACTCGGCCAGCCGGTCGTACCCGCCACCCGAAGTGGTCCAACGTGACTTTCCGCAGTCGATGACGAGGTTCCTCGATGCGCTGGCCACCGGAATCCCGGGCTATTGGGACAAGCATTACCTGTACTTTCACCTGGGGGACCTGAAGTTCTTTCTCAGCCAGCAAACCTATCTGATCGGATTGCTGGGCATTCTAGGCATCGTCCTGTTGGTGTTCCTGCTGTTTGCCACGTCGCTTCAGCGGGACCTGGGGTCGTTGCTTCGGGGCTTGTGGCAGTTGCCAGTATTCTTCTCGTTCTTGTTTCTGTTCCTCTATTCTGGAACGTGGTGGACGAGCGAACTGTTCATTGCCCGTGGTTTTCCAGACTTTTGGAAGTACAGCGCGTTGCCGGTGCTGTTGCTCAAAGTGAGCGTCGCTATCGGCTTGTATTTTGGCATCTTCCTGCAGTTCCGGCGGCTACCTTTGTCGCGTTGGCCGGGTTTCTACAGCTATGCGGCCCTGCTGGTGTTGGGTCTTGGGGTACTGGTTTCGGCGGCCATTGAGCTCTCCTTTTCGTTTTACTTCCTCTGGGCACTTGTTTTTGCCGCGCTCTTTCACCTGGTGCCGTGGAGGCCGTTGAAGTTCGTGGCCTTTGCGCTGTCGCCGTTGTGGTTCGTGAAGTCGTTTCTGGAAATCTTCTGGTTGGCGCCGGATCCGGAGATGATTCGCATCACCCTTGTGTCGGGATTCGCGGGCAATCTGGCCCTGGCGGCAGTGCTTTTTCCGTTCCTTTTGCTGGTCAATTCGTATCACTACACCCGCCATCAGCGGCAGGAGCGCAACGAGAAACACCGTTCACGGTTGAATCTGGGGGTGTGGGTGGCCACTTCGGCCGTGCTTTCGCTGGTGCTTCTCCGGCTTGATCCATTTGCCGGTTCAGCGGTGCCGCTCATGCGCCAGGAGACCCTGGACCTGTCGGCGGGTACACGCTACGAAGAGGCCTTTACCCCGGTGGCATCGGGTTTGCCGGCGCGCCAGGAACTGCCGTACCTCAACGGCGTTTGGGACACTGTCGTGAGCCGTGAAGCGTTCCTGGACCGTCTGGTTTGGCGCATCCGGTTTCAGGCGTTTGAACAGCCCGAAACCGTGACGCTTTCACTGACCGGCGACAACAGCCTGCTTGTCTACGACGCCAACTTCCCCTACACCATTGACGCGACCGGGACAAAAGTCAGCATCCTCGTGGGCCGAACCCCACCCAAGGGCTTCGATCTTTCACTCACGCTGGGCGCGAAGGTGAAAGCCGACCTCAAGGTCAGCGCCCTGTTCACCGAGCCGAGCGACCGCGAATGGCGGTTGGGACGCTGGTACGACACCACCCGGCGTATCCGGGTCAGCGATGTGAGGAGTTTGGCGCCGTGAACCGGAGTCGGAGGTGATTTTTCACCTGGACCTCGATGCGTTCTTTGCGTCGGTGGAACAGCTCGATCACCCCGAATGGGTCGGCAAGCCGGTGATCGTAGGTGCGTTGCCGGGCCACCGGGGCGTGGTTTCCACCTGTTCGTACGAGGCAAGGGCTTTCGGCGTTCGGTCAGCCTTGCCGATTTCGAAAGCGTTTGCCCTCTGCCCGCAGGGGGTATTTGTAGCGCCGCATTTTGGCCGCTACCAGGAACTCTCGCGGGCCGTGATGGAAATCCTGAGACAGCAGTCGCCGAGGTTCTGCCAGATGTCGATCGATGAGGCGTACCTGGACATGCGCGGGATGGAAACGCTGATCGGTCCGCTCGAGGCTCACGCGGGTGCGCTCAAGAGGCGTATTCTCAGCGAAACTGGCCTCAAAGTGTCGGTGGGTATCGCCCCCAACTGGTACCTCGCCAAAATCGCTTCCGACTTTGGAAAACCCGACGGACTGTTTGTGATCGAGCCCGACGACGTGGAGGCCTTTCTGGAGGCCTTGCCGCTGAAAAAACTGCACGGGGCCGGGGGCAAGACCCGTGAGCGCCTGGAAGAGGCAGGGTTCCGGAGCGTTGCAGCTTTGCGGCGGTTGAGCGCTCAAGCGCTGGAGGTGCTGTTGGGGCCTGGCGGCGGTAAGTTCGTTTGGCAGGCTTGCCGGGGCGAGGCGGACTACAACCCTTTCCGCGAGGCGCGCAGCCACTCTATCTCGGCCGAAACAACCTTTGAGGAAGACACCGCCGACGAAGAGGTGCTGCTGGCCACGTTACAGAATCTATGCCAGGAAGTAGCCTTCCGCACCGCCTCTGAGGGCCTTGAAAGCCGCACACCGCACCTCAAATTGCGGTGGACCGACTTCACCACCGTCAGCGGACAAACCACGAGGGAGGCGCCGGTTTCTTCGTCGAGCGAACTGCTTCGGGTGGTCGAAGGTCTGTTCCGTTTGCGCTGGAAAAAGGGCCGCACGGTGCGACTGATCGGCGTCGGCCTGAGCAACGTGCTGCCGGCAGGCTCGGCGCGGCAGGAACTTCTTTTTGGCGACAGCAGCGAGGGTAACGACGCCAAGCAGGCCAAGGTGGAGAAGGCCATTGTGGAGCGGATGAAAAAAAAGCCCGGCGAACCGGGCATCACGAAAGCGAGTCTGTTGAAACCGGGCCGTGGGCCCAGGCCCTAGTCACAACGAACAGGGTGACTAAACGGCGAGTTCTTCCTTGGTGGGATCCCAGAACTGCCGGGCCTTGCCGTCGAGGATGGCCTGCAGGGTAAGGCTGGAAAAATACCCCTGGATCTTGTCGGCAGCAGCCTTCCAGACGTCGTAGGAAAGGCACTCATCCTGCTCGGTGCAGACGGGCGTTTCTTCATTGCACGAGGTGCAGGGAGTCAGGTCGAGCCCCTCACCGACGGCATCGAAGATATCCTTGACCGACACCTTGTCGCGAGGCTTGTCGAGGGTAAAACCGCCCCCGGGGCCGCGAACCGAAGCGATGATCCCCGCCTTCTTGAGCTTAAAGAACAGTTGCTCCAGAAACTCGGGACTGATCTTTTGGTCGCCAGCAATTTCCTTGATGGAAATGGGCGACCCTTCGGAGTGTATTGTGAGGAACAAGATTGCCTTGAGGGCATACCGTCCTTTGGTGGTGATCCGCATAAACTGATTATGACACGGACAGTCATCAAAAGACAAGTGAAGATTGCGTCAAGTTCGTTGAAAGAGCACGGCGCGCCAGCCCCGGTACTTCTCGTCGCGTTGTTTGCGAAGTCCTTTGTGGGCCTCGAGAAAACGGGCCAAATCGGTTGAGGTGCCGTTGATCAGCAGGGGTGCTCCCGCGGGCAGCAGGTCCACCAGTGCCGTGCGGGCTTCGTCGACCCAAGGGACCTCTGGCTCGGAGTGTACCTGGAAGACGGCACCCTGAACTTCGCCCAGTCTTCCGGCAAGGAACTGGGGTCCCGCGACCGGGTGAGTCACGGCCTCGGGCAACTGGCAGGCGGTGGCCCGGAGCGCCAGCACATCGTTGCCGGCCAGGTGCAGGGTTCCCCCCGGTGCCAAGGCCGAGGCCAGCAAGGTGGCGACGTGGCCCTGGACGGGTTCCCAAACAAGCAGTGAGGCGCGCTTCCAGATCGGCAGTGCCAGAAGGGCCTCACTGACCTTCCAGCGGTAGTCGAGGGCATCGAAGTTAGGAAGGCCGAAGTAGGTGTTCTGCGAGAAGGTTTTCGTCCCGACGGCGAAGGTCATGGTTCCTCTCAAGTAGGCCGCAGGGAACGGGGTT
This sequence comes from Spirochaetales bacterium, assembly GCA_037142615.1. Lineage (GTDB taxonomy): Bacteria > Spirochaetota > Spirochaetia > JABEVK01 > JABEVK01 > JAIFLN01. The sequence goes on from JBAXAI010000017.1 coordinate 55,202, forward strand.
GCGGCTCCCTGGGGAACTTTTTTCGAGGGCCAGACGGCTGGACGCCGGTAATGGAACACCCGGTAGGCAGGGCTCTCTTCAACGTAAACCACCTGAGCCCCGCAGTCGCCCAACACCTCGACGGCCCACGCAGCCAGGGTCGACACCAGGACGATCGCGACCAGCCCGCCGGGTGAGATCTGCTGCAAGGAGCGGCAAAAGAAGTCACGAAGGACGCGTTCACCGGCCTTGGCGGGCAGATTCGACACGATGAGGTCCCAACCGCCGCCGGGAACCGGGGTTTCGAGCAGCAAACCTGGCATTACCGCAACAGCGACGTTGTTGAGGCGGGCGTTTTCGGCGGTGAAGGCAACGGCAAGAACCAAACGGTCGGTCGCGGTGACCGCGAGGCCCGGTCGGTGGTGGGCCATGGCGACCGCCAAAGGGCCCACGCCGCAACCCGCATCCAGAGCGTTTCCCTGCACGGGGATGGCCTCCTGTTGGGCCAGCGTCTTGAGCAGAAGCATGGTGCCGTCGTCGATTCGGTTCGACGAGAACAACGCGTGGCTGAGGTGAAACCGCATTTCGGTGCCCGAGAACTTCATGTTGACCGTGCGGGTCACAGCCCGCTCGGGAAAGGCGCTCATGGGCGGAAGAGGTTGCCCAAGAAGCGCTCGGCTTCGGTCACGGCCTTGCCAAGCATCTGATTTCCCGCGTCGGCAGACCGGTTCAGGTCGGCCTTCCAGTCGTCGAAGGCCTCTTTGGCGTCGGTGGCGGGGTTGGGCGCTGCCTCGCCCTCGCGGGGGTAGGTTCCAGCCAGAATGGCGGCGTACGCTGGGTCGCGCGACCACCGTTCCAGTTCGGCCACCCTGGGCACCAGCAGAGGATGGCTGAGCTCGAGCACATTGAGCACCTTGTACAGGCTGTCGAGCAGGTCGGGCGCGGCGTCGTAGTCGGCGGCCTGCTTGAGCACTTCGGCTTCGTCGAGAAGACTCTCCTGGCCCGGATAGGCGATCCGCAGGAGCGCCCGTCGCGCAGCTTCCGGGTTCTGGCACACCAGAGCACCGGCGCGATCGCAAGAGAGCTCACTCTTGCGCTCCCAGTCCTTGAGCGCGGCCACCAAAGGCAGGCGGACCCACTGCGAGGCCTGCGCCAGCGACAGCGACACGTTGGTGAGCAGCCACAGCACCGTGCGGTACACCATGTGTCCGGCCTTGATGTGGGCCAGTTCATGGCCGAGCACGGCCAGCAACTCGTCTTCGGTCAGTTCGCGGTAGAGTCCCGAGCTGACCACCAAGAACGGCTGGTCAAACCCGACGGCCATGGCATTAAGGCCCAGCCCCGGAGCCACGAAAACTTCGGGAACGGGGCTGACGTCGAGCACACGGCAGGCTTCGGCGACGGCAGCGTGAAGCTGGGGAAACTGCAACGGGGTAGCCCGGAGCGATGATCCCAGCCAGTGCAAACGCAGGGCGCGGTCGGTGGTGAGGCCGCCCATGTTGGACAGGAACTCGGGAAGACCTGGAATGCCCCGGAGCAGCGAGAAGGCAGCTTTGTCGGCGGGATGTTCCCAGGCGCGGGGGGCGATGGCTTCGAGACGGACGCGTTGAGTGCTCATGAGGCTAGGGTACCCCTAATGCTGCGGGTTGGCAATTCCCTTCGCCTGCCGTTAGGATAGCACCATGAAAACGTGGAACAGCCCTTGGGGCGATTTCGAGCTGGCGCGGGAACCCTACGACCGGGACCCGGCCCTTCAAGCCTGGAGCGCCGCCGATGCGCTTCTTGCCCGACACGCCCTCGAAACCCCAGAAAAAAAAGACACACCGTACGTGGTGTTCAACGACGCCTTCGGTGCCCTGACGGTGGTGCTGCGCAGTCAAGGTCGCTACGTCATCCAGGTTTCCGACTCAGCACTCAGCCAGCGTTGCACCTTGGTCAACCTTGACGCCAACAACCTCGACAACGCGCCCCTGCAACTGCTCGACAGCTTGACGGTGCCGGTCCTGAAGCCGGAGTCTCCGCCACCAGTGGTGCTGCTCCGCCTGCCCAAGACGCTGGCGCTTCTGGAGTATCAATTGCATCAGGTGCGGCAGTTTGCTCCGCTGGGAACCGTCGTCGCGGCCTCGGCGATGGCGAAAGATATCCACACCAGCACGCTCGAAACCTTCGAAGCGTTGTTGGGGCCCACCACGTCGAGCCTGGCCGAATCGAAGGCCCGGCTCATCCTGAGCACGCTGACCGACCAAGCGGTGGCGAAGAATCCCTACCCGACCCAATGGCACTTGCCGTCGTTGCACCTTCACCTGGTCAACCATGCGGCGGTCTTTTCGCGCGAAGGGCTCGACGAAGGGACCCGCCTGTTGCTGCAGCACTTTCCGAAGATTGGTCCCGAGATCAGGACCCTCGTCGACCTCGGCTGCGGCAACGGCATCTTGGGCTTGGTCGCGGCCCAACGCTCGGGGCGGATCGAGATCTTCTGTGTGGACGAGAGTTTCATGGCCACTTGCTCGGCCCGCGACAGTTTTCGGGCCAGCGAGATGGGAGGCAGGGCGCAGTTTTTGACCGGCGACGGTCTGGAAGACTTTGAAGCCCAGTCGGTTGACCTCATTTTGTGCAATCCGCCGTTCCACTTTCAAAACGCGCAGTCGCTCGAGGCGGCCTACAGCATGTTCGACGACGCCAAACGGGTGCTGCGACCGGGTGGTGAACTGTGGGTGGTGGCGAACAGGCATTTGGGGCACCACAAGGCGCTGGCTGAGCGCTTCCCGCAGGTACGCACCGCGGCGCTCACCGACAAGTTTATTGTTTTGCGGGCGGTGATGGCGATATCACCAGAGTGACGGTGTCGGTCGGTTCCAGGCCAGAAAGAACGACGGGTCCCGCCTCGGTGAGCAGTTGAGGAGCCTTGCCTTCGGACCTCAACACGAGCGACCACCCGGCCTCGCCCGAGGCGACAAAGGTCTGCAAACCGGTCGGATTTTTGGGCGCGGCGAGGTAAACCGCACCATCGGGTTGCCAGACCCAAGGCAAACGGTCGCCAGTCGCCCGCTCGGACCAAGTACCAGCCGCCAAGAAGGCACCGGGGGCGAGCTCGACCCCGGCCGCGAGCGCCAGCCGCGAGGCGAACACCCCGCCCGAGCGGGGCTCGGGGGGTCCGGGGGGAGCCAGCCACTGGCCAGCCAGAGGCAACCCCCGCCACACCAGAAACTGCGCCGGCAGACCTTCGGCGGCGCCCCAGCCCGCAGCAACCCAGCCCGGGGCCCCGATGTCGGGGTTCCAGAGCACCGCCGACAGCCGACCCGGGACAGGGCCGAGCACGGTTTCGTCGGCCGTTTCGACCAAAGGGAAGCCGTCGCCCGAACGCCCGGCCAGCGCGAGTTCACCCTCGGGACCAACGGCCACCGCAGCGTAGGTTCGGCCGTCGTCCCAAGCTTTGGACTGCGTTTTTTGCCCCGCCGACCAGAGTTCCCAGCGGGGGTGCGACGTGGTAGCGCCGTACACCAGCGCCAGCGCGTCGCCCTGGCGAAACAGCAAGTCGGGCCGTACCACCGAAAAGTCCTCGCGCTGCAGGCTCCGGTTCTTGATCGGAACTGACTCGCCTTCCTTGGCGGCCAGGCCCAGCTGAACCTCGAGCGTGAACGCCCGGACACGCTCTTCGCTCCCGAAGCCTTCGACCGAATAGCCCCACAGGTGCCATACCGGGTCTTTGTCGCCGCTCAGCTCGCCGCCGACCAAAATATCGTGACTCCAAGGGTCCGAGACCACGATTTTGGTGCCGTCTTTCCAGAGAAAAAGATGACCGGCACCGTCGGTGCCCGCCAGGTCGGGCAAAAGGGCCTTTTTGTCGGCCGCAGCCAGGGGGATCAGCGAGGTGGCCAAGAGCAGAAAGACGAGGGAGCGGCTCACCCCAGGTGCTCCCGCTGGTAGTCGCCCCAAGCGGGCAAAAGCGCCAGCATTTGGGGGTGCAGGGCCCGAGTACCGCAGACCAACGCCGTCTTGCGCAGGGGCAGGGGTTGGCCAAGCGCGTCGCTGGTGAGGGCCCCGGCCGTGCGGGCGATGTACTCACCGGCCGCGAAGTCCCACGCGTTGAGGCCGATCTCGAAGTAGCCGTCGATGCGGCCGGCGGCCAGGTAGCACAGATCGAGCGCCGCTGAGCCGAAACGGCGGATGCCCATGATGCCCTGGTCGTAGAACGACGAAATCGCGTTGAGCGTCAGGTCGATGTTCTTGCCCCGGTCGTAGTAGAAGCCGGTCACCAGCAAGGCCTCGGGGAACGTGGCCACCTGCGACGCCCGGATGGGGCTGTCGTTCAAAAAGGCGCCCTGCCCTTCCACGGCCCAAAACGTTTCGTCGACGACAGGGTTGCTCACTAAACCGAATACCGGCGCACCGTGGTGGTACACCGCGATCGAGCAGCTGAAGTAGGGAATGCCGCGCGAGTAGTTGGTGGTGCCGTCGATGGGATCGACCACCCACAGCCACTCGCTGTTGCGGCCGGCGTTGCCGGATTCCTCACCCAGAAAGTTGTGACCGGGAAACGCGTCGAGCACGGTGCTCGCAATCACCCGTTCGCTCTCTTCATCGGCCTCGGTGACCAGGTCGTTGGTGCGCCCTTTGTTGCGCACCTTGGTGCCTTCGCGCAGGCCCCGGAGCTGGACCTCACGGGCGGCGGCGGCGGCTTTCTTGGCAACATCGGCGATTTCGTTTAAGCTGGGCATGTTCTGAGTCTAGCGTATTTTGCTGCGCTTCGAGGAGTCCCCCGCCCCATGGCCAAAGTTCCCGCCCGTCTGTTTCACCTCCCCCTACTGTCGCTGGTGGGAACGCCTTGGCTCCACGATTCCGAAGACAAGAATTACTGGGTCAGCTTTACCTGGGAAGGGACCCCGTTCCCGCTGACCGAACTGGGCGTGCTCGAAACCGGACGAACCTTCCACGTCAAGAACATGATAACCAACGCCGAGGGCAAGGCGAAGTTCCAGTTCAAGGGCATTCCTGAAAAGGCCCTCACCGCCGGCTTGAAGCTCTACGACGCCAGCTGGCCGATTCGCCACGAACGCAAGGCGTACCTCATCCCGCTGGGCGCCCAGAACCAGGCGCTGAACGCCGTCAAGGGCGTGCTCCAGGGCCGCCTGCTGGGCGAAGAAGGTGTCGAGGTCGACCTGCACAAACTCGACGCCGGCAGCGACAAGTTCCTGCTGGCCGTCACCGCGCGGCGGTTGCTGCCTTGTCTGGTGGGCCAGGTATACACCGTGGTTCCGGCCACCGGTGCCGCGTTCGACGCCGCCCTGCTCACCTGCGGCACTCTGGAACCGCGCGACCTGGCCGACTTTGTGAAGAAAGCCTTCCGGTTCCCGGGCCTGCCAACGGTGAACGCGCTGTACTCGATCAACCTGCGGGTGCACGGCTGGGTGGTGCTTCCGCCGTCGATGAAAGACGAGGAGTTCGAGGAGTCTGAGGGCGCCGGCGCCGTGCGCATCATGACCAAGGCTCTGGCCCACTTCACGAAGAAGGCCCGCAACGCGGCCGCGCAACCCGGGGGCATTGCCACGGCCGCGTTGACCGAGAAGATGGCCCTTCCACCGGCCGTGTTCCACTTTTTGAGCGAGTTCCTCGTGGGACGTGGCGACCTCAAGGTGGTTGACGGCTACTACCTGCCCACCGCCGACCCGCTCACCTACCTGAGCCCCATCGCAAAGAAGGCGCTTCAGCAGCTCGACGACGCGGGAGCCGCCGGTCTGGACGCAGCCAACGAGCCCAACGCCCTGTTTAAGCGCACCTACGGCGAGTTGGCCCGCATGGGGCTTGCCATCCAGACCGAGACCCCGTGGCTGTACAGCCTGACGGGTTGGGCGCAGCTCGCCGGGCAGCTCTGCGGGCCGGGAACCCTAGGCAAGACCTGGCAGATCGCCGACGTCAAGGACCTGCTGGGCATTACCCGCAAACCCATCCTCGGCCTGCTGAACAAGCTCGAGGAACAGGGCTATTTGGAACGCAAGGAAGACCACCGGTTGGTGGTGAAGGAACTCCAGCCCGCCCCATAGGAGAACGTGATGCGCTGGTTTTGGCAGTCCGAAGACAACAACGCCCTGACCGAGAACGCGGCGTTCATAACGCTGGCCCAGATCGCCCGCGAGAATGACAGCGAGGCGTCGCGCATCGTGCGCTCGCTGGTGGAGCGCCCCACTTCGGAGCGCGTGCTGCTGGTGGAAAAAGTGGCACGCCAGTTCGAGGCCGGGGGCGCCGACGCCCAGCTGGTGCAAGCCCTGCGGTTCCTGGCCCGCGACCCCGTGGCCGAGCGGCTACGGCAGCTGATGAACCCCTGACAGCCTGGCCTGCGCCTCGCGGTCGAGCAAGTCCTCGTAATCCCACGGGCGGTTGAAGCTCGGCGCCTGGTTCTCGCCCTCGCTTCCCGGCAAGTTCAAACTCCCATTTCCCAGAAGGGCTTCCCAGTCCACGGAAGCGTCGGCCAGCGACGCCAAAGCCGCCCGGGCCTCGATCACGGCCCGGTCAAACAGCTCGACGAAACTCTCGTGGCGGACTTGGCCCGAGACCGGGTCTTGCCACGGGCTGTGATCCAGATTGAGGAAGTCGAGCCCGGGCAACGCAATCGGGTGAAAGTAGTGCAGCGCACCGTGGAGGGCCCCCCGGGCCGCGTGTTCGGGGTTGCTCGGCGACGTGAAGGCCAAAAAGCCGCGCGTGTCGGCCACGGCGTTGCGCAGCCTCTGCTCCACATCGGCGCGGGCCGACAACTGGGGGAACACCTCGTGCAGGGCCTCGGCCCACGCAGGCCACAGGTCGGCAGGAAAGTCGGCCGGTCCCGGCAGGTCGTCTTGCCACGAGCACGAGACCAACGGAGCACCCGGCTCGGGCGAGCGGAGCTTCCAGAGCTCCACGTCGAGGATGCGCTCGAGGAACATGTGGGCGTGCTTGAGCCGGTCGGTGCGCGGGTCACCGGGCACCTTCCAGCCCGAAAAGTACACCACGAAAGGGTGGCCCTGGCGGTCGAGGAACCCGTGAGTGGCCATGCCCGCCAGCAGCGCCAGCCCCGGGTGGTCGGGGCCCCAGCCGCGCGCCAGGGCCTCGCGGCGGAAGCGCGACAAAAAGCTGCCCCACCCCCGCCGGTGCAGCCGCGTGCCGTAGAGGAACCCCGCCGGCTTGGTGCGCCGGTTGTGGTAGAACAGGTCGGGCCCTTGGCAACCCAGGCGGAAGGCCGGCGTGTGCGCGAGCCCGGCCAGTCTGACGGGAAGGGCCGAGGACGCCGCGAGACCGTGCAGGATGTGGCTGAGCTGCGAAGGCATGGTCCATGGTACCACACTTCGCCCTCCGGCCCGAGTTGACTTTTTTTTGGGCCCATGCTAAAAACTTCCCTGCACGCCGCTGTAGCTCAGTTGGTAGAGCAGTGGATTGAAAATCCACGTGTCACCAGTTCGATTCTGGTCGGTGGCAAGCGTGAACCGCCCTTGGGAAACCAAGGGCGGTTTTTTTTGTTAAGGCGGGGTGTCGACGCCGTCGGGGTCTCGTTGGATTCTTTGGACCGACTTGCCCCCAAACCACAAGACTGAATGTCGAAACGCTGGAAAGCGTAGGCCCCAGTGACTCTGTCGACAGGAGTGCTTGTCCACGCTTGGGAGCCGACAATGGCTGGGGTCAGCGACCTTGTTCGACTTTTCCAGATGGGGTTGCATCCTTGAGCTAGCGAAGGACACTGGTCTCGAACACGACCGGTGGCGTTCCGTCGACCTCGAGCGTGTCATGGCTGTTGGCTCCGTAGTTGACTAGATCAGGGTCGTATTGGTAGGTCGTGTTCTGCAAATTGGCGGCGACAACCAGTGACGTCAGTCCTGACGCATTCGTGAGGTCGACATCTTCGTTCATTCCTACGACCAAAAAACAGCGGTAGTCACAAGATCCGGTATCTCCAAGCGGGTCCGTCGATCCCAAAGGGTCGACAATAAAGTCGATTCCTAGCGCAGAATTGGGCGCGGTACTGGCGTACTTGGTCAGGTAGTTGTAGAAATAGCCGCCGACGGTCGCTTGATCAACTCCTGAGTTTGCAGAAGCGACTGCGATCATTGAGTTTATTTCCGTGTTGAAGGGGTCAGCCATCCAATCCGCCGCACTCGATCTTGATCTTGGGTCAACCATGGAAGGGGCGTTGAGACCGGGGTAGTGGTTGCGAGGCGTTACAAGGTATGTGAAGTTTTTGCCAACAACCGAAGCGGGAACGAACATGATGTAAGCGATGCCACTGAAGTAGCCGGTAGAATCAGTGCCGTATTTGAGCCAGTGATCCGGCAACGTAGCGTAGTACCCCGCAGCCTTGTACGTATTGCCCTTATATGTGAATGAGATTAGGCAATCCTCGACTCCTGGGAAGTTGCCAGGCACGGATCCATAGACCGCTGGCATCAGCATGAGCGCTTCGTTAATCACCTGGCCGGAGAGACTGGCGCCATACGCGTAAAAGGTTCTCGGGGTACTGGAGTTGGTCATTGTGGCCCAATCCGCCGGGTTGCCCACGCCGCCCGCGGAGAGCGAAAGCGTGATGGGCGTTACCGTGTTTGAACCATTCTGACTGACAAAGACCGACGGGTTATTGGTGACAACGCCGACATTCATCACAATGTCTGTCGGTGGGACAGTTGCGACTGCCTTTGTAACCGAGTCAGCTTGTCCGAAAACCAGTTCGAACATGGGAGTTTGATTCGCTTTCTCGTCTGAAACCGGCGAATCGGAAGGTCCATTCGGACCTAATCCTGATCCGGTGCCTAGGTCGCCGCAACTAGCTAGCAACAGCACGAAACCAAAGGCCCAGATTACCGTACGTTTCACTTCCCTCTCCTTGCAAACTCGCCGAAGGACCCCACGTTAGGCTCAGACAGGCTGAGTTGGAACGATTTCAAGCTGCCGCGAATCCCTATCGGAAAATTCAGCAAGTTTACTTAATTTTATCCCCATTAGGACCCCTGTCAACTCTCTTACCAAGCACTGCGCAAGCTAAGGCAGATCGGTTGCCTGATATTCCATGAAGTCTCGACGGCGACGGGAAATGCGGGAGCCTACTCCACCAGCAGTTGCAGCCAGCTGACGTCGTCGAGACGCGGGACGGCCCCTTGGTGCGCCGCCAGCGCGGCAAGCAGGGTCTCGGGCAACGCCTGGGGGTTGCCGGGCGCGCTGGCCAGGCGCCACACGCTGGCGTCGCCGAACTCGTGGCCTTCGGCGCTGACCTGCTCGGTGAGCCCGTCGGTGTACAGGCACACCAGGTCGCCCGGCTGCAAGCGCAGGCGGTAGAGCGTTGGCTCGAGCCCCAGATCGATGCCCAGAGGCAAGTTCATGTTGGGGAACCGCAGGGGTCGGATCTTGCCTTGGCGGACGAGAAACGAATGCCCATGGCCCATGTCGGCCAACGTGAGCTCGCGGTTCTCGGCGTCGTAGGTGAGAAAAATGCCTGTCAGGTACTTCTCGAGGTGAAACGTGTGGATGAGGGCCTCGTTGACCTGCAACAGCAACCGCTTGAGCCCTTTGCGAAAGTCGTAGAACCGCAGCACGCCCCACAACAGAGAGGTGAGAATGGACGCCGCGACGCCCTTGCCCGAGACGTCGCCAAGAGCGACGAAGACCTTCTGACCGCCGAGGGGAATGACGTGGTAAAAGTCGCCGCCCAGGCCTTTGGCCGAGTGCGAGAACGCCTGGGTGAACCAGCCCAGTCCGCTTTCGCCGGAACGCAGGGGAACCAACCGCACCTGGAGCTGGCCGGCGAGCGCGATGTCTTCCTGCGTCATCCGCGAAAGCCAGGTGAGCAGGTCTTTCGAGGTGAAGATGCCCGTGAAGCGTCCCTCAGCGTCGTTCAACAAGTAGTACTGGACCGTGTGGGCCTCGAGGTCCTCACTCAATTCCTCGGCAACGGTGAACAGGTTGGCATTCTGGTCAAACGACCGCACCGCCTCGACGACCGAGCTGGCCGCCTTTCGCGAAAGGACCTCGACGCCAAAGGGCTTGCCCAGCAGGCGGAACAGGTGCTCCCGGGTCACGAGGCCAAGAGCCTTGCCTTCCGCATCGATGACGCCGACGGCCTGACGGCTGGGTTCCTGAAATAACCGGGCCAGTTCGTCGACCCGGCAGTCGGCGCGCACGCCTTCGAAAAGGTCCGCGACTCGAACGAGGCTGGTGCCGTAGACCCGTCCGGGACGCGTGCTGATAAGAGCGGCCGAAGGCAACGCTGTGGAGGGAGGCAGGACGTCGGGAGGGGCGCTGAGGGATTCCATGACGCGAGGCTGGTCCGACAGCGTGAGATTTTCATGAGTTGGGCGCGGGAAAACGCAATTCTCATCAAAAGGTAACGGCTTGGGCGCAAGTTGCCCGCAGGAGGAACCTCATGCAGATGGACTTTCAGCCCGGGCGCAGGCCGGACCAGCTGGTCACCGTGCTCTCAGGAGACCTGGACCTGTACGTCGCCCCGGCGTTCGCTCAGGCCGTGACGAGCCGCATGGACGCCGGCGCCTCGCGTGTGGTCATCGACTTCGGCGAGGTCAACTACCTCGACTCTTCTGGGGTCGGGGCCCTGATCCGGCTGCTTCAGAAGGCCAAGCTGCTCGGAGGGGAACTCCGCGTTGCCCGCCTGTCGGGAACGCCCCGCAAGGTGCTCGAGATGAGCAACATCCTCTCAATCCTCAAGACGGTGCCCGACGTCGAAACGGCCTTGCAGGGCTGGACGTAACATGACGCCTTTCATCATCCGCAAGTTGATTGTCGACGACCGCAACGAACTCTTTGAGGCCCAGGGAATGCGGTACCAGGAGTTTCCGTCAGACCTCGGCCGCGTGCGGGACTATGCGGCAGAGATCCTTCGGGACTGCCCCGACGCGTTTCGGGAGGGCAACCTGCTCGAGCAGCAACTGTCGGAACTCCTCAAGAACGGCATCAAACACGGGAATGGAAGTGATCCGTCGCGCGCCCTCAAGGTGTGGTTTGACCTGCGCAAGCGCGCCCGGTTCATCGTCGAGGACCAGGGCGAGGGTTTTGTCGGCCTCGAGGAATGGAACGCCTTCTTCCAGCGCCGGCAACGCGCGCTCTACGAGCAGGACTTCGACGCCTTCTTGAGCCTGGCCTCGTACCGGGGGCCTCACTCGGACGACACCGACGGCGGCAATAGCCTCATCGCGGCCCTCGAGTACTGGAACGGCGGCATGATCTACAACGGCAAAAAGAACAAGGTCGGCGTGGTGCGCTGGTTCTCGGCCTGATCACTCGCTGTCTTCAGACAGCTTGAACTGGTCGGTGAGCCCACGCACCGTGGAAACCGAGGTCGCCATGGTGTGAGCGACGTGTGAGAGGTTTTCCACCACGCCGTCGATTTCCCGGGCACCCGTGTCGATGAGGTGGGTACTTTGCTGGATCTCCAGGCTGAGCTGCACCAAGCGGGTCATCTCTTCGAGGATGGTCTGTGTGCCGAGGGTCATTTCCTCCGAACCAGACGCGATTTCGCTCGAAAGGCCTTGGATGTTCGCGAACACCGTGAGGTTGCGCTCGTTGCTTTCGAGCTGGACCACCAGCGTTTTCTGCACTTCGTCCTGGAGGCCCGCGACCTCGGCGATCTGCTGCGCGATGACCGTGAAAGCCTGGCCCGACTCGGCGCTGGCCGCGTCGACCCGCCGGATTTGCCCTGTGATGTCCTTGAGCACACTGGCGGTTTGACGAGCCTGGGTCGAAGCCAACTCCGCCAGCTTGCGCACCTCATCCGCGACCACGGCGAACCCCTTGCCGGCGTCGCCAGCGTGCGCGGCCTCAATGGCAGCGTTCATGGCCAGCAGGTTGGTCTGGCTGGCGATCGAGGTGATGACCTCGTTGGTCTCGAGCAGGCTGGCTGACTTGCCGTTGATGTCGCGCACCAATTCCAGGACGGTCTCCATCTTTTCCTGCCCTTCGGAGGATTCCTGCTGAAGGAGCCCAAACTGATGGGTCGACTGCTGCACCTTCTCTGCCAGCGACCGCAGTTCGACAGCCATGGTGCGGACAGTCTCCGCAGCTTGCTGGACCTCACGGCTTTGGGTCTGCACGCTCTGATGGAACGACGCGACGTTCTTGTTGATTTCTTCGACCGAGGCCGAGGTTTGCGTGATCGACGCGCTCTGAGCCGTCACCCGATCGAGCACGTTGCCGATGTTGCCGGCAATGGAGGAGAGCGAGGTCACCGTCGCTTCGGTAGCCAGTTCGAGTTGCTGCGAGCTGGAGGTCAGGCCGATCGTCGAACTGCGGACAGCCTTGAGCAGGTGGTCGAGCTTGCCGGTAAACGCGTTGAAGAGCCTGCCCAGTTCGCCGAACTCGTCGCGCCGGCGCTCGTCAAGCCGCCGGGTCAGGTCGGCTTCGGCGCCGGCCATTTGTCCCAGAAGCGTGGTCTGCGCGCGCAGCGGGCTGAGTGCCGAACGCCGGGTCCAGAATTGCAGGAGCAAGCCGACGAGCACTCCGAACAGTCCGACAACAAGGTTGACTTTGAGGCTCAGATCGCCGAGGTCCCGGTAGGCCTGGGCGTGAGTCTCGACCTGAGCCCGAAACGACTCGCCCAGCTTGAGGAAGTTTTTGCGCATCACGTTTCGCTGCAGGTCCATGTTGCGGTCGATGCGGCGAAGTTCGTCGCTCAGGTTGGCATTCTTCTTGAGCAGCGGCAGCAACGAACCCTCGACGATCTCGGTGAGGTTCTCGAACGCAAACTTGGCGGTGTCGTACAGGTCCTGGTCGTCGGGGTTCTCCCCGAGGAAGGCCGCGAAGTCGTCCAGACTTTTCGCCACGGCGGCCTTGGAGTCGGCCCAGTCGCTGTCGGGGGTATCGCTGCCGTTGATGATCAGGTCGGCGATACGGCTGTAGATGACCTCGCCCAGGCGGGAGTTGGCGATGGCCGCCGTCGCCGCCTGCGTCGAGGCCTGTCCAGCGGCTTGTTCGCGGTTGAGCAGGGTTGTCGTGACAAACTGGCTGCCGATCAACACGATGACCAAAAGCATCGAAAGTAGCGAGCTCGCCAGCAACTTCACGCGTAAGGTGACCATTCTATCTCCATTATCTCCATAATATAACAAGCGGCGAAGAAAATGAAAAGTGGGGTAAAGTTGGGGACGGCTGACCCCAAAGGAAACGGGTCCGGCTCTTTGCCGGACCCGCCTCGGGGAACGCCGAGCTAGTTGGTCAGCGCGTTGTACTCGGCGAGCTCGGAGCTCGACTTCTTGGCGGCATCATCCAGGGCCGCCTGGGCGGTAGAGAACTTGCCCGACAGGAACTGGTCGATGGCCACCTGGGTGTTGGCCCGCGACTTGACGAAGGTGCCGAACGCGGCGCCCTGCGTGGCGGGCAGCGCCGGCGAGTCATGGAGCTGGTCGACAGCCACCTGGAACTGGGGGTACTGCGCCAACGTGGCCTTCATGTCGGCCTGGGCGTACGACGCCTTGCGGACGGGGTAATAGCCGGTGCTCGAGGCGAAGAAGGCCTGGGTCTCGGGCGAGGCGGCGAACTTGGTGAAGTCCCAGGCGCCGGCCTGCTGTTCGGGGGAGCCGGTGCTGGTGAGCCACAGCGACGCGCCGCCGATGATGACGCCGCCCTTGGCGCCGGCTGGCCGCGGGAAGTAGGCCACGCCCACGTCGACGCCCTTGCCAGCGGTCTTGGCGTTGGTGAGGTAGCCGCGCAGGCCCGCGATGCTCTGGACAATGATCGACACTTCGCCGTTGACGAAGGCCGAGTCGCGGGCGGTGCTGTTGGCGCCGCCGTCCATGCCGTAGCTGCGCGCCACGCCGTCATCGAGGGTCTTCTTGAGGAAGTTCAACCAGCTGACGCCGGCGGCGTTGTTGAAGGTGAGCTTGGTGGCGCGGTCGGTGCGGCCGTTGTTCGGGTCGGCGTACAGGGCGGCCTGGAGGGCCAGCTGCTGCTCGAAGTACCAGCCGTAGATGGTGTAGCCCAGGCCGTAGCGGGTCACGTTGCCCGAGGCGTCCTTCACGGTGAGTTTCTTGGCCGCGGCAAGCAGCTCGTCGTAGGTCCAGACCTTCTTGTTGAGGTCGAGACCGGCGGCTTTGAACGCGGTGCGGTCAAAGTACATAACCGGTGTCGAGGTGTTGAACGGCATCGACCAGAGCTTGCCGCCGAGCGTGTAGTAGCTGGCCACGGCGGGTTCGAGGTCGCTGGCGATATCGAGCTTGTCGCGGGTGATGAGGTCACCAACGGCCACGACCTTCTTGGTGTCGATCATGCGCTGGGTACCGACGTCGTACACCTGCACCACGTTGGGCAGTTCACCGCCGGCGAGGCTGGTGTTGAGCTTGTTGATGGTGGCGTCGTAGTCGGGCTGGCTGACGGCCTCGACCACGTACTTGGTCTGGCTGGCATTGTACTTGTCGACCACCTGCTTGACGACTTCGCCGTTGAAGCCGGTGAGGCCGTACCAGAAGGTGATTTTGGTCTGCGAGAAGCCCAGGGGGGCGGTGGCAAGCACCGCGAGCCCGAGGGCGAGACGGAACAGGTTTTTCATTGGTTATCTCCCTTGAGCCTGCAGTCTGCCCGGCTCGCGTGAGTTTCGCGTTTGGCGCCGATGAAACTGCGTCAGGGGACTGTGAGGAACTGGTGAGGTGGACCTAGCCCTTGACGGCACCGGCCGTGAGGCCTTCCACAAGCTGCCGCTGCCCAAGGAAGAGCACCAACAGCGTAGGCGCCAGCACGATGAGCGTGGCCGCCATGGGCAGGTTGAAGCTGGCGATCTCGGACGAGCGGAAGGCCGTGATGCCCACCTGCGTCGTCCGCCACTCGGAGTGGTCGATGACCAACAGCGGCCAGTAGTACTGGTTCCAGGTGTTCAGGAAAGCCCAGATGGCCAGGGTCGCCAAGGCCGGCTTGATGAGGGGCACGAGGATGCTCCACAGGAAACGTCCGTGTCCGCAGCCCTCGAGCACGGCGGCCTCCTCGAGCTCGTGGGGCACCACCAACAACGCCTGCCGGAGCAGGAAAATGCCGAAGCCCGAGGCGAGAAAGGGCACAATGAGTGCCTGGTAGCTGTCCTTCCACCCCCACTTGGCGATGGTCAGGTAGTTGGGAAGGATGGTGCTTTCCCACGGAATCATCAGGCTGGCCAGGAACAGAAAGAAAAAGAAGGTGCGCCCGCGAAAACGGAACAGGGCCAAGGGGTAGGCCGCGAGCAGCGACACCAACAACTGACCCGCGGTGACGGTGAGGCTCACCACCCACGAGTTGAGGATCCAGCGGGCCATCAGCGGCTCCTTCTGGAAGACCTGGACGAAGGCGCTTGGGTCGAGCCGCGAGAAGTCGGGCACCAGGCGCGGTGACACCGTATCCCCCTGCACGGCGATGCTCAGGGCGAACAGGAGGGGCAGCAGGATCAGCGTCGCGGCCAGGGTGAGGCCGGCGTACAAACCAGCCAGCTTCCAGGGGAGGGCTTTCATTGGTAGTGCACCCGGCCGTCGAAGCAGTACTGCGCCAGCGACAACACCAGCAGCAGCGCGAAGAGCACCACCGACAACGCTGCCGCGAAGCCATAGTTGTTCTCGGTCCAGAACGCGGTGAACAGCGCGAACACGAGCACGTTGGTTGATCCGTCCGGGCCAACGCTGTCGATGAGCACCTTGAACTGCGTGAAGGCCTGGAAGGCGCCAATGGTCGACGTGATCAAAAGAAACAACAGCGTGGGCGTGAGCAACGGCAGAGTCACCCGCCAAAAGGTCGTCCACGCGTTAGCGCCGTCGATGCGGGCGCTCTCCCACAGGTCCTTGGGGATGGCCTTCAGGCCGGCAAGCAGGATGATGAAGGCGAAGCCCAGGCTGGTCCAGATGGTCATGGCCGCCACGGCCGGAAGCGCTGTCGCGGCGTCGGTGAGCACGTGGTCGAACAGCTTGAGGCTGGGGCTGTAGAACAGCGACCAGATGACCCCGGCGCTGGCGAGGCTGATCGCCAGGCTCGAGGTGAAGATGGTGCGGTAGACGCCAATGCCCTTCACCTTGGCGCTGGCCAGCAACGCCAGACCCAAGGCCAAGATCAGCGTCAGCGGTACCACCATGAGCGTGAACTGGAACGTGGTGACAATGCTGCGCAGCCATTCGTCGCCAAGGGCGGTGTCGCCCACGTTGAGGATGCGCTGGTAATAGCCCAGGCCAAACCACTTGGCCGGTTCGAAGGTGTTGCGGTCGACCAGGAACAGCGACAGCTGGATCGCCCTCGCGAAAGGCAGAAAAGAGAACACCGTGAACAGGACGAGCGCCGGGGCCATGTAGGCCAGCGCCAACCAGGGGATGTGGCCGCGTCTGGTGGTGTGCATGGCCCTACGCTAGCCGCGCCGCGTGAGGATCCCGTCAGGAAATGGTGAGGATCTCGTGCCAAAGGGCCCCGTAGAGCTCACTGACCTGCCGACTTCGTCTCCACATGCGGGTCTGGCTCTGGTCGAGCGTACGCTCGATATCGGCAAGCAGGGGGACCGACGCCCGGAGAAACCCGGGCGGAGGAGCCTCGAGTAGCTGGCGGTGAGTGCCTTTTCGCCGGTCTACCATCGACAGGAAGGGGGCCAAGAGTGGGGGGTGGCGGTCGAGCTCGCTCACGAACCCGCGGACCTGTTCCCAGGTGCGGAAGCCCAGTGCCGAGGGAACTACCGGCACCACCAGCGTGTCGGCCGCACGGAACAGGGCCTCCGAAAGCAGGGTGAGCCCCGGCGGACAGTCGAGGAAGATGACGCCAAACTGCTGCCGCAGCGGCTTGAGCCAGTCAGAGAGCAGTTTCCGGGCGTGGCCCTGCTCCTGCAGCATGGTGTCCCAGTGGCGGAACGACTGGTCGCAGGGAATCAACGCAAGGTTCCCGATGGCGGTGGGGCGAACTTCGGAGACCCAGTCGCGCTTGCCGGCCAGCAGTTTGCGGGCCGAGACCTCGGTTCCGGTCTCGTGCCGCAGGAAGTACGAGGCGGCGCCCTGCGCATCGAGGTCCCACAACAAGGTGGGTACGCCCAACAGGGCCGAGGTCCACGCGAGGTGAACCGCGCTGGTCGTCTTGCCCGACCCCCCTTTGCTGGTGTAGACGGCGTACACTTGGGTGTTCATGCGGGGCTCCTTCGGGGGTTCTTGGGTTCGGGTTCGGCCTCGGCGCAGTCCTGCAGGCTCAGGGCACCGAGGCGCACCACGTCGCCCCAGTCGGCTGCCGAGGCCAGCGGGATGATGCGCCGCTCGCGCTGCGACGACTCCTGCCACCGATTGGCGATGCGGGCGACGCGAAACGGAAACAGCAGCAGGTTGGCGATTCCCTGCTCGCGTTCGTAGGGAAGCAGCAGCGGATGACCGCAGATGCTTCCGCTGAGTCCAGCCTCCTCAAGCGCCTCGGCTTTGGCGACCTGTCTCGGCGTCCGGCCCGGCTCGGGCTGCCCCTTCGGAAAAATCCAACGGCGCCGGTCGCGGGTCGACACCAAGACCAGGTCGACACCGCGCCGGGTGGGCCGGAAGGGGATGACGCCGTACGACCAGGAGCCCCGCCCCACCTTCCACAGGCAAGGAGGCTCGCTCGCCGCTGCGAGCTCGCGAGGTTCAAATCGGCGATCGTAGGTGAGCTCGGGTCCGAAGGTTTCGGGCGGGACGAACCCGGTCCGGCTGTCGCGGTCGGGAAACCCCACCTCAACCGTCACGAGACCCGCCAGGGCCCCCTCGAAGCGGCGGATCAGGCCGGACCTGCCCGCGACCTCGCAGGCCTCTTCGCGGTAAGTCGCCCGGCGCCCACGCGTACGGGGCCAGAGGGCGTCGAAGGCCTCGCCAGAAACGGGTTCCGACCACGACGGCGAAGCCGACAACCGTGGCTGAAGGCTCAGTTGGTACCGGCCCTCGGCCTCGACCAGGCCAATGTCCCAGTCCCCGGTGTTGTCGAGAAAGCCGAGCCCCGTGAGGCCCGGGTTGGGCCCCGCAAGCCTGGCGGCCGAAGGGTCATACAGAAAGGTTCTTGTCTGGCTACGGTTCATGGCGGTACCTCAGACCCTGACGGAAGGCCTTCGACCCCAGAACCCGGGCGGCCTCGACCGCGCCCCGCTTGAGCTGTTCGTGCTCGGCAGCCAAAGAGCCCAAGAGCAGGCCAAAGGCCAAGGGATCCACCGAGGCGCCCCCGCTGCGGACTTCGGCCACCTGCCGCTTGAGGTGTTCGAGAAGAACGGACCGGTCCTGAAAGTCACCCAGGGCCTGCTGGGTGCCCTTGAGCAGAATGAGCAGGTGCCTCCCTTGGGGAACGAGGGCACCTAGCCCCTCGAGAACGTAGCGCAACCGCTTGGAGGCAACCCGCAGTTCGTGAAGCTGCACGTCGCCCGGCTCATCGCCGAGGGCTGCCAGGTCCTTGCGCAAGCGACGAGCCACGCCCAAGAACCGGTTGGTGGTCAGCTCGCCCAACGTGAGAGGCTCACCGCGGGCCCCCAAGGCCCCGGCCAGCGAGACGATGTCGCTGCACAGCCGGGCGTAATCGGCTGACCTCAGCCACCGGCAGACCCGGGCCCGCTCGGCCGAGGCCTGGGCGACGGTCGCGGTCTGCCAGCCTTCCAGGGCCAGTCCCTCGCCCCACGGCAGCCGCGCCCGGAGCGCGGGCAGGTCGAGCTCCAGCACCTCGAGGTCGCGCAGCGCATTGGTCTCTTGCTGAAGCCGCCTCAAGACATCCTTGAGCCGCGCCCACTCCGGCAGCCCTCGCCAAGGGATGCCCAGCGAGCACCACGAGCGGGCGCGGCGAAGGTGTACACGGTACTGGTGCAGGCACTCCGTGTCGACGTTGTCCAAGACCCCGGCCTCGTACTGCCGGGCGACGCGAAAGCTATCGAGCAGCCGGGTGGCGATGCATGCGGCGGCCGGTTGGGATGCCTCGAGCTCGGCGGCCTGGGGCCCCTCAAACCGGTGCCCGGAGGGAACCCAACTTGGTAGGTCGGCGGACGCGCTCAGCATGCCTTCGGCGACAAACATCTGTTCGAACGCCTTCAGGCGCTGTTCGTCGTCGGAACGCAACACCAGCCAGGACCGACGGCGAGCCTTGACGATGTGACCCTCGACGAGTGGGCGACCTTCGGCTTCCCAAGCCACGGTGCGGACTCTCAGGGTCAGTTTGCCTAGGTAGACAGGGGCCTGCAAGCCGAACTCGCCGGCGTCGGCGCTCAAGGGGAACAGTGCCGGCGGTGCCACGCGGGCAAACCCGCTGGAAGTCCTGACCCACACCTGTCCTCGGGCTTGCCAGCGATGGTCGTAGGTGTCGAAACACTGGGCTTCGACGACGGACTCGGGCCCGAGCGTTCCGGGGAACCGAAGAAAGAAGTACGTGAGGTACGACGACAGCGAACCGACCCGGCCAGGCAGAAAGACTGCGGTCCTCACGATGGGGCAGCCAACCGGTCCCTCAGTCGAACGCCGGAAGAGAAACGGGCTGGCGCAGCCGCGAGCGGGGACGCTGTTGATTCTGCGCGTCAATGGTTTGGTAGGCGGCCTGCAGGCGGTCCTTGGTGAGTGCATCAAGGCTTTCGAGGAACTCGTGCCATTCGGTGGGTGAATTGCAGGCCTCGAATCCGCGGCGACGCAGCGGCACGTCGAACTGGTTCCGGGCCTCGTCGTCTTCCAGGAGCCAACGTCCGAGGTCACAGAGGTTCTGAACTTCCAACCGCCGAGGTTTCCACATAGCCTAAAGCCTAGTCTCAATCGCAAGCCGGAATTGTGAGAAATTGGTTAGTTCATTCGGCTTCACTCGCTTGGAACAGCGCCTTCCCAGAGAGGCAGACGTACCCGGAACACCGTCTTGCTGGGCACCGACTCGAAGGTGAGCTTGCCCCCGTGCTCGTCGACGATGGTCGAGACGATCTTGAGACCGAGGCCCATGCCCTCGCCGTTGGCCTTGGTGCTGAAGAACGGTTCGAGTACTTTTTCCTGAATGTCGGGCGGAATCCCCGGGCCAGAGTCCTTCACCTTCACCAGGGCCCAGGTCTTTCCGGAATCGACCTCGATCGAAAGCTTTCCCGAGGGCCCCATGGCCTGGATGGCGTTCATGACAAGATTGCTCCACACCTGCATCAGACGGTCGGGGTTCGCCTTGACCCAGGGACCTCGGTCGGGAAACTCCTTGCTGATCTTGATCCCCCGAGGGATTTGGCTCCGGTAGACCAAGAGGACGGTCTCGAGGTTGTGGGAGAGGTCGACAGCCACGACGGCGGTGTTGGCCTTCGGATTTTTGGCGTACCGGCGTAGCCCGTCGACCTGGTCGGCAAGTTTGGTACCCGAGAGGCGGACGATCGACACCGCGCGCTCCCACTCCACAAGCACCGTGGCGCTTTGGAGGAGCGCCTCGGCACCCGGAGCCAAGAGCAGGGGCAGCCACGAATCGCGCAGTTCGTGCAGGCCCAAATCGGCGAGCACACGGGCCTTGGCTTCGGCATCGGGAAACCCGAAGTCCTTCAGGCGGCGGGCAAAGTCCTTGCGCAGTTCGCGCACGCGCCGGGAGTCGAGCAGGTCGATGTCGGTTTGGGCCTGATCGATCACCTCGAGGAGCAAGGCCGCCTGATCGGACCCCAGCCTCGGAATCAGGTGGGTCCAGTCGGCCAGGATGCGGTTCGTGTGCGCTGTCAGGTGGTTCGCCGAGGCTTGGAGGGCGCCGAGCGGTGTGTTCATTTCGTGCGCGATGCCGGCCACGATGCGCCCGAGCGATGCCAGTTTTTCGCCCTCGGCCAGCGATACGCTGGCCCTCTCCAAACGCTGCTGGCTTTCGACCAAGTCGGCGGTGCGCTGCTCGATGAGGACTTCCATTTCTTTCTGCGAACGGGTGTGAAGGTGTGTGGTGCGCTGGAACACGGTCTGCAGGTACGCCAAGAGACCGGTCAACGCGCCGCTGATCAGAACGAACCGCGCCAGGGCCCCCAAGAGCTCGGCGTCATCCGCGGCAGAGAGCTTGGGATAGAGAAGGTAGAGCACGCTGAGAAACTCGGCAACGAGCGACGCCAGAAAGCCGAACCAGAGCGACCAAGTGGACGCACCGAACAGCGTCTGCAGCACCAGGTTGACGAGCACAAAGGTGAGAAAATAGTCCGAAAGCAGAGGCGTGAGGGTGGTCTCCGGGGCCAAGAGCACCGAGAAGTAGCGGGCTACGAAGAGCAGAGGCAGGCCCCAGCCGTACACCACCAAGGCGCGGCTCACGTGGTTGCGCCGTACGAGGTCGAGGGTGATGGCTTGCCAGGCAGCCAAACCAAAGCCCACCAGCAGGGTGGCCGAGGCGGCGGTTGCCAAACTGTAGGCAAGGACCACCAGAACCAGCCCCAGACCAACCCACAGCACCGACACGAACAGCCTGGTGCGCGCCCTTTCCCAGTACGATTGCGGCGGCACCTGCCCCAGGGTCAAGTCAACGAGACGCGAGAACCAGGAAAACAACGGGGTCACTCCGGTTCCTGTCGGCGCCGGAACGCCACCGCCCGCTCGGTCTCGTTGGTGATCAGGCCGTCGCAGTAGGGCCAGACGAGTTCCATCTCGGCCTCGGTGTTCACTGTCCAGACGAGCACCTTGACGCCGTACACCTGGCGCACGACGAAGGCCGTGAGCGTGGCCCGGGCGCGGCTGACGTTCTGGAAGTACAGGACGGGAACGTTGACCGACCAGGGGCGGTAGCGCCGGATGAGCGCCTGCACACTGGGTGCCCCGGGCGCGATGTGGCGTTGATCGAACAGGAGGGCCGTGCGGTAGCCCAGCTCGCGCCACGGGGGAAGCAGGGTGTGCTCGAACGATGAGATCAGCACGTTCTCAGGGTCGTAGTGGGCGCGGACAATCGCGTCGAGGGCGGTAGCGTCGCCGGGCGCAAGGGTCTCTTCCTTGAGTTCCAAGTTGAGCAGGATGGTCCTGGGAAGAGCCCGCAGCCAGTCCTTCAGCTCAGGGATCTCGACCGGCAGGTGGCGCCACACGGCCGCGTCAACATCGGCAACCTTGTCGGGCCGGCCGCTCAGGCGCTCGAGCGTGTGGTCGTGGAAGACAATGTAGGCGTCCTTGGCCTTCTGAACATCGAACTCCAGCCCGTCGGCGCCGGCCTCGAGGGCCAAACGGGCCGAGGTCAGGGTGTTCTCGGTGGCGCGCGGCGGGTAGCCGCGGTGGCCCAGGATGAGTTTGAGTTGCTGCTTCATGGGCGCACTGTAGCCCGGTCGTTCGCGCTTGGGAATGCGCCTCACAGATTTCTCACGCGAGTCTGACACGACCCTAGCCCGATCTTCTCACGAGGCGTTCGATGCTGACGTTTTCGGACCTGACGAA
>JBAXAI010000018.1:0-75393 GCA_037142615.1 Spirochaetales bacterium
ATAGTTCAGGGCAAACGGACGCCGATGCCGGGGAGCCAGCAGGACCGCATGGTAGAACACCAGAAGAACCAAGAACAGCAGTTCGGCGATCCGCATCTTGAGGTCAGTTTACTGGACGGAACTTCCTTCTGCAAGCTAAGATGCCCTCATGCAGATTCAGGACTCCCAGGCCATTTTCAAGAAGTACAAAGGAACCACCATCAAGGTCGATTCCTTCTTTCTGAAAAGGACGAGTTTCGTGTCCAACCAAACTTTGCTCAAACTCGGTGAGTACAACCTGATGTGCGTTCCCGCCTACCTTGGTTTCGAGCAGGCTCAGTTCCTGGTCGTCCTCACGCCTTCAGAGGTCAGCCTCTTCGGCAAGTTCACTTCTGTGACAAACACGCTGGTCATGACCTTTGAAGAACACGAGTCCAAGGACGTCGCGAGGTTTCATATTCGTGTCAGTCTGGTGGCTATCACGCCCTTGGAGCGAAAGAACGTCTGCATGTTGACCGTGCAATACAAGGCCATGCCCGCCGAGTTGATCATAATTCTGGGCGGCTTTCTCGACGAAATGGAGGCGCGCAAAAACGCCTTCGAGGGCCTGTCGCGCGACTGGATTGAACTCAACGCAGAAAACTCAGAGATTCTGGGCTACAACAACTACGCCGAGCTTCTCCATGGGGCCGAACGGGTCAAGGTCAAACTTCTGTCGCTTCACTCCAAGCAGGCAAAACTCGTGCTTCCTCACTCGATGACAGACTGGGAAGGCCGCCGTCCTACCGGGCTCAAACTCTACTTCCGGACAGCTCAGTTCACGGTGGATGGTGTCTTGGAGCCCGAATCGGTCTTCTCCATGAGTTTTTCTAATGAGCTCCTGAACTTGCTCGAGGACTTCCGGTTCCGCGAGACCGTTAGCCATAAAAAAAAGGCCAGCCAGGAACCGTCGGCGTGAAACTCACGTTCTTGGGCACGGGGACCTCCACCGGAATACCCATGGTCGGTTGCCTTTGCCCCGTCTGCCATTCTACCGATTCCCGAAATCGGCGCCGGCGCGCGTCGGTGCTTCTCTTGGAGGGACAGACTTCGGTTCTCATCGATGCGGGCCCGGACTTTCGGATCCAGGCCCTCGAACAAGGATTGCACCACCTCGATGCCGTTGTCCTGACTCACGCGCACGCTGACCACATTCTCGGGCTCGACGACCTGCGGCCCCTGAGTTGGGAGCGTGGCATTCCCATCGCCTCGGATGCCGGGACACTCAAGCAGGTTCGTCGCATCTTTCCTTACTTCTTTTCACAGGTGCCCGGCAAGTCGTCCCGCCCGAGGGTCAGCCTGGAGGTACTCAAGCCCGGAAAGGAACGCACTTGGGGCGAACTCACCGTTTTGCCACTCGCGATTCAGCACGGCGACGATACGATCTTGGGCTTTCGTTGCGGCCCCGTTGCCTACCTCACCGACTGCAATGGAATCCCCGGCGAAACTCTGGAACGCTTGTCTGACCTGGAGGTTCTGATCCTCGGGGCGCTTCGCTACAAGCCTCACCCCACCCACTTTCACTTGGCAACCGCCCTCGAGATGGCGGCCCGGGTTGGGGCCCGGCGGACGATTCTCACCCACCTCAGCCACGACTTCGACCACGACGTTCTGGCTGCCGAGCTCCCTCCCGGCATCGCCCCAGCCTACGACGGCCTCGTTCTGGAGTTCTAGGAACCAAATAAAAAAACCCGAAACAGTGTTCGGGTTTTTTTATTTGGTTTCGGGATGGAAGGGGCTCGAACCCTCGACCTCCGGCGTGACAGGCCGGCGCTCTAACCAACTGAGCTACCACCCCAGTGTACTTTTCTGCCCGTCCAGGGAGCAATTATCCCGTAGACGAATTGAACGTCCGACCTATCGCTTAGGAGGCGATCGCTCTATCCACTGAGCTAACGGGACAGACTCAGGCACTATAAAAAAAAGCCCTCGCTGTGTCAATACAAGGCACGAAAGGTCACCGGAGTTTCGAGGGAAAGCACCCGGGCCAGTGGCCAGCGGCAAATCAACGTGGTCCCCTGAATCTCGGCTACGCCTTCCGACTGCATCGGTGCTGAGGGGAGCTTGACTCGCAGTTCGACGGCACTCTGGCTGACCACCACCGAAGAGGCCGCATCGTAGGGCTCCAGAAGGTAGGCCAGCAACCGAGAATAGTCTGCCTGCGTCACCTTGGCTTTTTCGGCCGGAAGCAGTGTGTTAAGCGAAGTAGACTTGGACCACGAGGTCAAGGCCGCCACCGAGCGCAAAGCCTTGCGGTCGAGCGTGACGATCAACCGCGTGTGGTCGCCCTCAGGCAACAGTTGGATCAGGCCGGGCACTCCCAGCGCGTTGCGGCTGTCGGGAACGGTAAAACGGACGACGGTTTCTGCGCCCTGGCGGGCCACGGTAGGCCCGGTCAACACCGGTGAGGTTTTCGAACTCTGAGCCTCCAACGACTTTTTGAGGTAAACAACGTCGACCGGGCTCGTCGGCAGGGTGGAATCCAAGTCGGAGAGGTCCTTCCAGTACGCTAGGAAGGAGGGGTGGGCACTCACACGGGCCACGACTTCGGCCTTGCCAGAAAGAGAAAGGTCCACGTTGGCCACCACAGTACAGGACGCAAGCGTGAGCAAGAAGACCGAACAAAGGCGCAACAACAGCATGCCGACACTATAGCGCGAATCTGGGGCGACGGGGTACAATCCTGCTCAATTCTCGACTCAGGAGTCGTTCATGAAAGGCGTCATCGTCGCGGCCGGCTACGGAACCCGGTTCTTGCCCGTCACCAAAACCATTGCCAAGGAAATGCTGCCTCTGCTGAACAAGCCGTCCATCTCGTTCATCATCGAGGAGTTCCTTGCCAGCGGGATCAACGATATCATCGTCGTTACTTCGCGACGCAAGCGTTCCCTAGAAGACTTCCTTGACCGCGAAATGGAACTCGAGGCCCTTTTCGAGTCCGAACACGCCAAAGCCAAGCTCGACCTGATCCGCCCCTATCCCGCACATTTCTCCTTTGTCCGGCAAATGGAGATGAAAGGGACAGGGCACGCTTTACTCCAGGTGAAACCCCTGATCGCCGGCGAACCTGTGGTCGTTGCTTACCCCGACGACCTGCACTTTGGAACCAAGCCACTGGCGCGGCAGCTCATCGAAACCTGGGAGAAACATCAGTGCTCGGTGTTGTCGAGCTTTTATGATCCGCCGGAACTGGAGCGCTACGGCGTGCTCGACCTTGCCGCCGATGGCCTGCATGTCAAAGACATTGTCGAAAAGCCCAAGAAGGGAACCGAGCCGAGCCGGGAGGCGTCGATGGGGCGCTACCTCTACACCCCCGAGTTTTTCGACTATCTGGAGGAGGGCTGGCGCTACCATACAGGGACAGGCGAGTATTACCATGTCTACGCGCTGAACAAACTCATGAAAGAGGGCAAGGTCGTCTACAAGCGCATGGAGGGCGAGCGCATGGACACCGGCAACGTTTCCGGCTTTTTGCAGGCCACACTTCGCTACGCCAAGCAGTTTCCCGAACTACGCCAGATCATCAAGGACGAAGCCGCAGAGTTAATGTAAGTTGTTATTGAACAGGTACTTCGACGCGTGGAACCCGGCGGGCGAGGCCGCAAAGAATTTCGTAGCTAATGGTTCCGGCCAGGGCTGCAAGGTCGTCAGCGTCGGGCGGCGAAGGTTCGCCCGGGCGGGCCTCGCCGAGAAGGACGACCTCGTCTCCCACCGAGAGACCTGAGTCGGGGCCGACATCGACCAACAGTTGGTCCATGCAGACGGTGCCCGACACGTGGTAAAGCCTGCCCCCCACCAAGAGACTCGCCAGATTGGTAAAGCTGCGCCGATAGCCGTCGGCATAACCTATTGGTACGGTAGCAACGTCAGACTTTTCGCGGGTGATATAGCGCGAACCGTACGAGAGTGCCGTTCCAGCTCCCACGGTTTTCAGGTGGGCAACGCGTGACACGAGTTCCAGCACGGGCCGGAGGCCAGCGATCGGTTGGTCGCGGTCTGGCGGGTATCCATAGAGGCTGATGCCGGGGCGGGCCAGATTAAAGCGCGTCGCATGGGCCCGATAGTCGGGCTGACCCAGGAGGGCTCCGGAGTTGGCCGCGTGGACGTAACGGGCCTCAAAGCCGCGTGAGTCCAACTCGTCGAGTACCACGCCGAAGCGCTCAAGTTGCCTGGCGACCGAGATCGGCCCCGGCGCTTCCGACGAAGCAAAATGGGTGCACAGACCCTCGAACTCCAAATGGAGGTTGTGCACAATGGAGTGTGCCAATTCCCCGGCCACCTCGGGTGGGCAGCCCAGACGCCCCATCCCTGTGTCGATCTTGAGATGCACGGGCACCACTTTGCCAGCTTGGCGGCCTGCCTCGGCGAGGAGTTCCACGTGTGAGCGACTCGATACGAGGGGTTGAAGGTCACACCCGACCGCATCAGCCCATTCGTCGTCCTGCAACGCTCCGTAGAGCAAAATGGCGCCGGTGATTCCAGCTCGCCGAAGTTCGAGACCTTCCTCGACCGTCGCAACACCCAGATGACTCACCCCGGCTTCTTTGAGCCGCCTCGCGATCAGAACCGCGCCGTGACCATAGGCGTCGGCCTTCACGGCAGCACAAAGTTTGTTCCCAAGGCCCACGTGGTTGCGTAGAACCTCCAAGTTGTTGAGCAGTCGCGAGGTATGGATCAGGGCACGGGTTGCGCGGATGCGAAAACCTCCAGAATGTGTTATATTTAGCACACATGCAGACCTCCTCTCAAGGCAAGGCCTTTCAGTTCCACTTCCTCGCTGTTCCCTTTGCAGTTTTGCTGTTGAGTCTGCTTGTCGCCTGTAGCGATGGTCTCTTGCTCAGCGAGACTGACGCAACGGCCCGCGTCGCCTACGTTCCCGTCACCGAACTGGCGGCTGGCCAGATTCAAAAAGCGGATACACCGTTGATCCTGAAACTCGAGGGCGTCGAAGCCTCCAATTGGACCGTGTCCATTGTGTCGTCGGCTCAGGATCCACTTTGGCAAAAAACCTTCCACATTACCGACAAGACCGAGCCGACCATCACCCCCAAAGACTGGGAATCCATTCTTCAAAACAAGAAGGTTACGCCGAGGCTCACGCTGCAGGGTCAGGCCACGGCCGCAGACCGCAAACCGGCCGAGTTCCATGTTCCTTTCTACCTGTTTCGCAACGTCCCCGTGCTCACGATTTCGACTGTACCTGTCGAGGTCGAACCCGAGGCTTGGCTAGGGAGCCAAGCCTTCCTTTCCGATTCTTCCGGGCTGGCGCTGGAACCCACTGGTTGGATTGTCTGGAAGGTTGGTGGTCAGGCTTTGGCCTCCGGCTCGTTTGCTGAGAAATCGCTGTTGTGGTGGAAGGCCGACTCCAAGCCGGGAACTTCCGAGATGGAGGCTTCCTGGTACCCTGAAGTTCCCTCAACTGATCCCCTTGACTCGGCGCCACCGCCGGTTGTCGTGGTTTCCCTTCCCGTGGTTACATCGACGCCCCGACCCATTTCCGGAGAACTCGTGCCCGAGGAGTCCTACTCGGCACTTTGGCACTTTCGTGGGACGCTCAATGACCGCACGGGAAAGTCCAGTTTGGCAGACTCGGGCAAGACTTCGACTTCGTGGGCACTGCTGAACGGAATGGTAGCCGCGTGGCTCTCGGTGGACTCCCGCCTTTCGGGAAAGGGTCTCGAGTTCCTCAAAGACGGGCTTCGTCCTTTCACCCTCAATCTCGCGTTCAAGCCGTCCGAAACCGCCCAGGAAACGATCCTTTGGCAGACGTTGGACTCCAACGGCGAACCTCTGCTCGAACTAGCGCTGAAAGCCGGAGGGAAGCCCACCTTCCGGGCCTACTCAGCCCCCAAGGTCTACCAAGAGCTTGAAGCCGGCGTCATGCTCACGCCGGACTTCACGACCCTCAGTCTCTCTGCTTTCCCGAGTGACAAAGACTGGTCGCTCGTCTGGTACCAAAATGGCACCCGGACCGCGTCGGGCAAGCTAACGCAAGTCAAGGGGTTACCCACAGGCCCCGGCGGCAGTTCCCAGCGTTGGGCAGGTCCGGTCTGGTGGGACGAGGCCGGCTTTTACACCAAGACCCCCAAAGGAGTCGCGTCGACCGACCCCGATGTCTTTGAAAGGGCGCTCGAGCAGAAGTTCGGAACCGACTTGGTTTTGGCTCAGGGTTTCGATGGTATGGCCACCCCCGCCGGTTGGACCTTGCCTGAACTCGGCAGCGACCTCTCGGTAACACTCGCTCCCGATACCAGTATACTTTCGCCGTTGGTCGAGGTGCCGAGTGGAGCTTTGACCTTTGGTTTCCGTTCTCCGTTGCCGTCAAAGGTAGCCATTCAAATCGTCGATTCTTCGGACAAGGTCCTGTGGAAGTCGTCTTCCGAAGTTGCAGCGACCGGACAGGTCTGGGATCGGGGCAAGGCTCCTCCTCTTTCGGTTCGGATTGAATGGAAAAATATCGGGACCACGGCGATTTCCCTTGACGAACTTTCCATTATTCGGAAGATGGAGTAATCACCTAACGTTTGGATTCTGATGAAACTAGTCATCTATTGTCTTTCGGTTGCATTGCTTCTCGTTTCCTGCACATCGACTCCTCCTGTAGTTCCGCCACAACCGCAGCCCGAAGCCCCAATTCAAGTTGTCACCCCTGAAACGCCCGTGCCTGATTGGACAGGTCTGACCTTCCTCGACGAGGCCGGCAAGCACTTTCTTGTTGTAACCGGCTCTACTGATAGTTCTTGGGCTGAGCTCTTGGCTGATGCTGTCTTGAAGGCCACCGGTGAGCCAAACACACCCTGGGTGAACGAGCACTCCGTTTCCGTGCCGGCACCGGACTTTGTCAAGAACAAGGTTGGTTGGTGGAAGGTAGAGTACGCACCACCGGTTAAGGCCCCCCCCGCGACTCCCGTGGTTGTTGAAGTTCCCAAGCCCATCGATCCAGCCCTTCAGTGGATGGCGGCGGCGGATGCCGTGATGGCCAGGGGCGATGTCCTGGGCGCCGTAAACGCCTACCTCGAAGCTGCGACCCGAGCACTCGATCTGCCAGCCAGCGAGGGATCTCTCCGCTTTCCCGAGTTTTTTGACCGCGCGCTTGCGGTTGTTGGCCAGTTGTCCCTGACCGCCGTCCCCGCAACCTACCAAACGAAGACAGGGACCGCGTTCGATCAGCCGTTTCAGGTCAAGGTCACGTACAAGAATGGTTCCTCAAGCTTGCCGGTCGCTTCTGCCCCCCTCCGGTTCAGCATAAAACTCAAGAAGAACGGTCGGATGACGGTCAGCGGGCAAACCTTGATCACAGATGCCTCGGGCGTAGCTTCGTTTACATTCCCGGTGCCGGACTTCTCGGCGCAGGACGAACTCGTGGCGGTCCTCGACATCAACAATTGGCTCGAAAAGCTGGTCAGTGTTCCCAGGGATCTCCAACCACGTCTTCGTTCGCTTGAAACCCTGACCGGCCAAAAGCGGGTAACGATTCCCTACAAGATCGAGTCTGTTTCCAAGTCGATACCCCTGTCAGTTTCGTTCGCGGACTACGACGAAAAGGGCGGGGTGCTCAAGAAGAATGATACCCTCAATACCTTGGTTTCCTCGCTGTCAAAGAGTGGCTATACGGCAGCCGTCAACACGAACATTAACCTGGCGCTGCTCAAGAAAGACGACAAGACGGTTTTGCTTGCCTGGCTCAGCCAGGGAAAAAAGTCCGGTCGGGCAGCTTTTGGAACCTCCACGGTAGCCGAGGTGACTTCAGCTGACAAGAAGTTCACCGCCACCGTCAATAGCACCCTGAAAGTCTACGACCTCGAAACCCAAAAGCTGGTTCACCAGCAAAAGGGTGGCAAAACCGCGACCGCCAACGATCGCACGACGGCAATCTCGCAGGCCCTTTCTCAATTGGCCAACGATTTTGTGGCCGTTTTGAACGACGAATTACCCTGAGATCTTTTTCTTCAAGGCTGCGAGGGCATCTTCCGCCTGCCAGGACTTAACGGCAGGTGTCACTGCGTCGGGCTCACCCGCCAGCTGATTGAGGCCCTGTTGCAAGGCCTCGGTGTTGACGGTTCGCTGAGTCAGCGGCAACAGCAAGAGGTCCTTCTTCAACTTTGCCACGCCGTCACGGAACTCCCAAACTTCCATTTCCAGCTTTGTTTTGTGGCCCGTCAGTTCCTGGACGCGGGCAGTCGCTTGGGCCTGTAGGTCGACCATCCCTTTTTGGACCGCAAGCTTGGCTCTCGCCGTCCATTGGGCTAGGTCGGTCTCGCAGACCTGCAGGTCGAGCTCGGTTTTTTTGAGGTGAGTCGCCAGCGACAGAACGTAGGACTTGGCGTCCTGGGGACTCATGCCGGTCAAGTCAAAAAGGGGTTGCCCGGGGAGGTTAGGGGTGGGGGAATCAAGATCGCTCAAAGAAATGCTCCTAAAGCAGAGAATCAAACCTTAATTCTTTGTAACATTGGTGGTCCTTGCTTGACCAGACTTTCGTGCTCCCCCTATAGTTTCCCCGATTACCAACCGGAACAGTCAAGATTCCGGAAACATCAAGGAGTCAGCATGAAGAAGATTTTCTCCGTGGCCCTGGCGGTTGTTGCCGCCCTCGCCCTCGTGTCCTGCGCCCCCGAAGCGCCCAAGACCATCAAGATCGGGACCATCCAGCCCCTGACCGGTGCCATCGCCGTTTACGGCAAGAACGTCACCAACGCTGTCCAGCTTGCCGTGGACGAAGTCAATGCCGCCGGCGGTATCGGCGGCAAGAAAGTGGAACTGATCGTCGAAGACGACAGCTTCAAGCCCGACAACACTGTCGCCGCGTTCAAGAAGCTCGTCACCAAGGACCAGGTTGTGGCCATCGTCGGTGCCTTGACTTCGAACTGCACCTTGTCGATCACCGCCTTGGCCCAGGGCGCCAAGATTCCGCTCATCACCCCCACCTCGACCAACGACAAGGTGACCGATGCCGGCGACTACGTGTTCCAGGCCTGCTACAAGGACAGCTTCCAAGGTAAGGTTGTGGCAAACTTCGCCGCGACCACGCTCAAAGCAAAGACTGTCGGTATTCTTTTCGACAACGCCAACGACTACTCCAAGGGCTTGAAGACCAACTTCGAAGCGACCTTCACTGCCGACGGTGGCCAAGTTGTTTCGGAATCCTACGCCACGGGCGACAAGGACTTCAACGCTCAGATCGCCAAGATCAAAGCCGCCAAGCCGGATGCCCTGTTCCTGCCCGACTACTACAACGCCGTTTCTTTGCTGGCGAAGCAGATCCGCGCCGCCGGTATCACCGTTCCCTTGTTGGGTGCTGACGGCTGGGACGACGCTGTCGGTACCGACAACGCCGACTTGGTGGGCGCTTACTACTCGAACCACTTCTCCAAGGAAGCCGCTAGCGACACCGCCAAGGCCTACCTGGCTGCCTACAATACCAAGTACGGCTACGACACCGACGCCCTTGCCGCGCTCGGCTACGACGCCACGAAGATTCTGTTGAACTCCATTGCCGCCGCTGACAAGGCCGGAAAGTTGACCTCGGAAGAAATCCGCAATCAGCTTGCCGCCACCAAGGGCACCTTTGTAACCGGCGACATCAGCTTTGATGCCAACCGCAACACCGTCAAGTCGGCCGTCATCGTCCAAATCGGCGCCGGCGACGACAAGAAGTTGTTTACCAAGTACGTCGCGACCGTGAACCCCTAATCGGGTTTCCGAGAAGTGAAAAAAGGGGGCCGACAGGCCCCCTTTTCTATGTTAGACTCTCGGCAAGGTTGGCCATGGACATTCTCTCCTTGTTTTTCCAGCAGTTGATCAATGGTCTCTCGAAGGGCGGAATTTACGCGCTGATTGCCCTTGGGTACACCATGGTGTATGGCATCATCAAGCTCATCAACTTTGCCCACGGTGATATTCTGATGGTGGGTGCGTACATCGCCTACTTTGTTTTCGCCGCCTGGGGTTTCACCACGGGCACAGTCTTTCTGGCGGTACTGTTGGCCGTCGTCGGCTCGGTCCTGTTGGGCATCAGTATCGAGGCGACCTGCTACAGGCCACTTCGCTCAGCACCCCGCATCAACGCCCTCATTACCGCCATCGGGGTAAGTATCTTTCTGGAGAACTTCCCACGACTCATCCCTGCCATCGGCCCCAACTACCGCGACCTGACCGTTCCCAAGCTCTTCGAAACCATTCACTTTGGCGAGGTGTCGATTGACCCGCTCAAATTGCTCACGTTGGTGGTTTCCTTGCTTCTGATGGTCGTCTTGATCATCATTGTTGACTACAGCAAGGCCGGGAAAGCGATGCGGGCTGTCAGCTACGACATGGGAGCCAGCGCTTTGATGGGGATTTCTGTCAACCGCACGGTCAGCTTCACCTTTGCTCTGGGCTCAGCGCTGGCGGGCATCGGCGGCGTGTTGTATATGCTCAACTTCCCTCTCCTGGACACCTACATGGGTATTATGCCGGGCCTCAAGGCCTTCGTCGCGGCCGTCCTTGGCGGTATTGGCAGCATTCCAGGGGCCATCTTGGGTGGGCTTATCCTTGGCATCGCAGAAGCGATGACCGCCGGCTTCATCTCGTCCAAACTCATGGACATTGTTGTGTTCGGAATTCTCATCCTCATTCTGCTCCTCAAGCCGTCGGGCCTTCTGGGAGTTCACCGCAAGGAGAAAGTGTGATGAAGCAGTTCCGTCCGACGATCCTGATCGCTCTGGTCTCGGCCTTGGGGTTCATCATTCTGGAAACCTTGATTCAAGTCCGGGTTCTGGACGACTACACCCTCCAGATCCTTTGCATCGCCGGCATCAACGTACTGGTGGCCCTTTCGCTCAACCTGATTTCCGGTTTCACCGGACAGTTGGCGCTGGGGCACGCCGGCTTCATGGCCGTTGGCGCCTACACCACTGGAATCCTGTTGGTCCAAGCCCACTGGCCTCTGTTGCCAGCGCTGTTGGGCGGTGGTCTGATGACCGCCTTGTTCGGGATGCTGATCGGCATGCCCACCCTCCGATTGCGAGGCGACTACTTGGCCATTGTGACGCTCGGCTTTGGCGAGATCATTCGCGTGGCGATCAATAACTTCGACGAGATCTTGCGTTGGGTCGTCGGCAAACCCGACATGGCCGGGTGGACCGGAGGCCCGACGGGACTCAGTGGGATTCCCGGGTATGACGTCAACATCATGGTCAACAACCCGGCCGCGTTTCTTTGGATCTACCCTGCGGTGACGCTAGCGGTGTTACTCGTCATGAACCTGATCCGCTCGTCGCACGGCCGTGCGCTCATTGCCGTGCGCGAGGACGAGATTTCTGCTCAGGCCATGGGCGTGAATCTCTTCGGAATGAAGCTCACGAGCTTCACCATCAGTGCCTTTCTGGCAGGCCTCGGCGGTGCCTTGTACGCGCCTTTCATAGGCTACCTATCGCCACCCGGCTTCGATTTTTTGCGTTCGGTCTTCTTTGTCATCATCGTAGTTTTGGGCGGTATGGGCTCGATCACCGGCACAGTCATCGCCGGCATCGGACTCACTTTCTTGCAGGAGTTCCTGCGAACCAACGCCAAAGACGCCGGCAATGGGCTGATCAAGCTGGTGCAACAGTCGATCTTCCCGGGCACCCTCAGCAGTGGCGCCTGGACCGTCGATCTCGTTCCCCTCAGTCAGGTGCTTTTCGGCCTGATTCTCATTCTTCTGATGATCTTCCGTCCTGGAGGCCTGATGGGGACCCGGGAGTTGCCCTTGACCAGGCTGTTGAGCACCCCCTGGTGGCGAAAAAAGGCGGCCCATCCATGAGTCGGCTTCTTCACGCACAGAACCTGGTGATGCAATTTGGAGGGCTCCGCGCTGTCAGCGACTTCAGCTTGGAACTCGCCGAAGGGGAGTTGGTGGGCCTCATCGGCCCCAACGGTGCAGGAAAGACCACGGTCTTCAACATGCTGACAGGAGTGTACGCGCCGACCTCGGGCACCATTCGACTCCAGAATGCTACGGGGACCGACGAAAACATCGCAGGGCTGTTGCCCCACAAGATAACTCGCAAGGGTGTTGCCCGAACGTTTCAGAATATCAGGCTCTTCAAGAGCATGTCCGTCTGGGAGAACGTCTCAATCGCGCGGCATTCCCACGTTCCTTACAATTTGGCCCAGGGAGTACTTCGCCTGCCTCCCTTCCGTAAAGCTGAGATTCAGTTGAAGGCCGAAATCTTGGAACTTCTGGCGATCTTCAAGATAGACAACAAGGCCGAGTTTCAGGCCTCCAACTTGCCCTACGGGGAACAACGGAAGCTCGAGATTGTTCGGGCGCTGGCCAGCAAACCCCGTATCCTGTTGCTCGACGAGCCTGCCGCGGGGATGAACCCCCAGGAAACTCTGGAGTTGATGGAACTCATCCGTTTCATCAAGGAACGGTTTCAGCTGACAGTGCTCTTGATTGAACATGACATGAGCTTGGTCATGGGCATTTGTGAAAGGTTGCTGGTGCTCGACTACGGCCGTACAATCGCATCGGGACTTCCCCTCGAAATCCGCCAGAATCCTGTTGTGATCAAGGCCTATCTTGGGGAGGACGCGGTCCATGCTTGATGTGCAAAACCTCCACGTCTACTACGGTGCCATTCACGCGCTGCACGGAGTTTCCTTTCAGGTCCAAGAAGGGGAAATTGTCTCGCTGATCGGTGCCAACGGCGCCGGCAAGACGACCATACTGCATACTTTGTCGGCGCTGATCCGTCCCAAGGATGGCTCGATTAGTTTCTTGGGTAGCCCCATCGCCGCCAACAGCCCCGAGAGAATCGTCAGGGCGGGGCTGGTCCAGGTGCCTGAGGGACGGCGCGTCTTCGCCAACCTCACCGTCCGCGACAACCTTGCCCTCGGAGCGTACACGCGCAAGGACGTTGCAGGTATCGCAAGCGACCTCGAGAGAGTGTTTGCCCGGTTTCCACGGCTCAAAGAGCGGGCGAGACAGGTGTCTGGCACCCTGTCGGGCGGCGAACAGCAGATGCTCGCTATCGGTCGAGCACTGATGGCCAGGCCAAAACTGTTGCTGCTCGATGAACCTTCCATGGGCCTTGCACCGCTCCTGGTCCGCGAAATCTTCAGCATCATTACCGAAATCAACAAAGAGGGCACCACGGTTCTGCTGGTCGAGCAAAATGCCCACATGGCTCTCGGGATTTCTAACCGCGCCTACGTACTCGAAACGGGGCGGTTTGTGCTCAGTGGCCCGGCCAAGGAGTTGGCCCAGTCGGACGAAGTCCGCAAAGCCTACCTCGGCGGCTAGCGTCTCGGGCTTTTGGCGGTGCCTCAACCCGCCGGGCCGAAAGCTGATCCACGTCGACGCTAAACGATTCCTGTTGTGGCTTCGAGGGCACCGGTTTAGAATGAAAAGAGACCCGGAGGATGCAGCATGATTGTCGGCCAAAGAATGATCAAGAATCCCATTACCGTGACGCCCGAGACCCCTGTTTCCGACGCCCAGTACATGATGCGCAAAGAGAAAGTGCACCGGTTTCCCGTGGTCGGCAAAGACGGGCGGGTCAAGGGAATTGTCACCGAGAAGGATCTTCTGTACGCGACCCCGTCCCCGGCGACCACGCTCGACGTGTACGAGATGAACTATTTGCTGTCCAAGTTGACCGTCGATGAGGTGATGAGCACTGACGTCATTTCGGTAACCGAAGACACGACCGTCGAAGAGGCCGCCCGGGTTTTGGTTGACAACAACATTGGCGGACTGCCCGTCATGCGCGGCGGACAGTTGGTCGGCATCATCACCGAAAGTGACCTGTTCAAGGTGTTCCTCGAGATGTTCGCCTCGCGGCAAAAGGGCTTGCGCATCACGCTCATGGTTCCCGAGCAGAAGGGCGAGTTGGCCCGTCTTTCGGGGGCGGTGAGTGCCATAGGCGGCAACATTGTCGCCCTCGGAACCTTCCTTGGCGAGGACTCCTCGCAGACCCTATTGACCATGAAAGTCCAAGGTTGTACCGAGGAAGCCCTTCGCGAGGCGGTCAAGCCCTTCGTTCAGAGGATCCTCGACTGCCGGTCCGTCTAGCCCCCCCGTTCTCTTGCGCAACAGGAGCCGTTTGCCTATAATAACCTCCACTTTGCAGAGAGAGGTTTTTCCATGAGTATTGCTATCGACAAAATGCGTAACATCGGGATCAGCGCCCATATCGACTCGGGCAAGACGACCCTGACCGAACGCATCCTGTTCTACTGTGGCCGCATCCACGCCATCCACGAAGTCAAGGGCAAAGACGGCGTTGGTGCCACCATGGACTCCATGGAACTCGAACGCGAGCGCGGGATCACCATTCAGTCAGCTGCCACCAGCGTGCAGTGGGGTGACAAGTTCATCAACATCATCGACACCCCAGGTCACGTTGACTTCACCATCGAAGTAGAGCGTTCGCTGCGCGTTCTCGACGGCGCCATTTTGGTGCTTTGTTCGGTCGCCGGCGTGCAGTCTCAGTCGATTACCGTCGACCGTCAAATGAAGCGCTACGATGTGCCCCGGCTTGCCTTCATCAACAAGGCCGACCGGACCGGGGCCAACCCTTATCGGGTTCGCGAGCAGTTGCGCGACAAGCTCGGTCACAACGCCGTGTTCGTCACCCTCCCCATCGGTTTGGAAGACAAGTTTGAAGGCGTCATCGACTTGGTGAAGATGGTTGCTGTCTATTTTGAAGGCGAAGACGGCCTCGATATGGTCGAGCGCGAAATCCCGGCTGGGCAGCTGGCCGAAGCCGAAAAGTACCGTGAAATGATGATTGAAGAGCTTTCCATGTTCAGCGACGAGCTCATGGAACTCCACCTGGAAGGCAAGGACGCTCCCATCGACCTGGTCAAGGCTGCCATCCGCAAGGGCACCATCAGTCGCGAACTGACCGCCGTGTTTGTGGGTTCGGCGTACAAGAACAAGGGCGTTCAGGTACTTCTCAACGGTGTTGCCGACTACCTGCCGGCCCCCACCGAAAAGGCCAACTACGCGCTCGACCAGAACAACAACGAGGAACGCGTCGCCCTCGAGGTGATCGACTCCAAGCCGACCGTGGCGCTGGCGTTCAAGCTCGACGACGGCCAATACGGCCAGCTCACCTACGTGCGCATCTATCAGGGTGTGGTCAAGAAGGGCATGGAACTCAAGAACATGCGCACTCAGCGCCGCTTCAAGATCGGTCGCCTGATCAAGATGCACTCCAACCATATGGAAGACATCGACTTTGCCGGCGCTGGTGACATCGCGGCCCTGTTCGGCATCGAGTGCGCCTCGGGCGATACTTTCTGCGACGACCGCCTTGACGTCACCATGACCTCGATGTTCGTCCCTGCGGCGGTCATCTCGCTTTCCATCGAGCCCATCGACAAGAAGTCGGGCGACAACATGGCCAAGGCTCTCAACCGCTTCACCAAGGAAGACCCGACGTTCCGCACCTACGTCGACCCGGAGTCGAACCAGACCATCGTTCAGGGTATGGGCGAGTTGCACCTTGAGGTGTACATCGAACGCATGAAGCGCGAGTACAAAGCTGAAGTGAAAACCGGCATGCCCCAGGTCGCTTACCGCGAGGCGATCAGCGAACGGGTTGAGTTCACGTACGTGCACAAGAAGCAGACCGGTGGTTCGGGCCAGTACGCCAAGATCGGTGGGTTCATCGAACCCTTTTCGGAGAAGGACTACAACTTCGTCAACATGGTGAAGGGTGGTTCCATCCCGAACGAGTTCATTCCCAGTTGTGACAAGGGCTTCCGTGAGGCCGTCAAGAAGGGCACGCTCATCGGGTTTCCCGTGGTAGGGGTTCAGGCTACCGTCAACGACGGTGCTTCCCACCCTGTCGATTCCTCCGACATGGCGTTCAGTACGGCTGCGCTC
Organism: Spirochaetales bacterium; assembly: GCA_037142615.1. Lineage (GTDB taxonomy): Bacteria > Spirochaetota > Spirochaetia > JABEVK01 > JABEVK01 > JAIFLN01. The sequence continues at coordinate 15,875 of JBAXAI010000018.1, forward strand.
ATGGCGTTCCGCGAAAACTACGCCAAGGCCAAGCCCATCATCCTGGAACCCATCATGCGCGTGGCCGTCGAAGGCCCGACAGAGTTCCAAGGCAACATCTTTGGTTCGATTAACCAGCGCCGTGGCGTCATCATCGGGTCTACCGAAGACGGCCAGTTCTGCTCGGTGCAGGCGGAAGTGCCGCTGTCGGAAATGTTCGGTTATTCGACCATCCTCCGGTCGATGAGCCAGGGCAAAGCGGAGTTCACCATGGAGTTTGAAAAGTACGCCAAGGTGCCCGAAAGCGTCGCCGTGGTCTTGAAGAAAGAGTACGAAGAAAAGCGCAAGGCCATGAACCGCTAGCGACGGCAGTTCGTAGCAAGGGCCACCGGAAACGGTGGTCTTTTTTTGTGCCCGGACAGCCCCTCAGGGCATAAAAAAAGCCCCGGCTGTCCGGGACTCATGGGCGAGGAACCTCGAGGCGAGCCGACGGCTACTCCTCTTCTTCCTCTTCGGCAACCTCGACTTCAAACTCCTCGTCGGCCTCGGGGTCCATCAGCGCCAGTGACTTGCCCAGTGGTTCGAGCTTCTCGTGCACCTGGCGCTCGACTTCCCCGACCGATATGTTCAACGAGAAAGCGATTTCGTCGATCAGCAGCTTCATGGCGCTATCGTAGAGTTTGCGCTCCAAAATCGGGAGCTCTTTGACTTTGCTTCGGTGGTAGAGATTGCGGACAACGAGAGCGATGTCGGTGATGTCCCCGCTCTTGAGGTGGTCCAAGTTCATCTGGTAGCGCATCTTCCAGTCTGCGGTGACGGGCTCGAAATCGCTACCGATGATCTCAAACGCCTCTTCGGCCTTTTCTGGCGGAACAATGGCCCGAATTCCGATCTCCACGGCCTTATCGACGGGAATCATGACCGTCATGTCGGTGACAGGAAGAAAGATCTGGTAATACTGGGTGGGTTTGCCTTTGAACACCCTCTCGGAGATCGACAGGATCTGGCCGACGCCCTGAAGGGGATACACCACTTTTTGGTTCAGAACAAAGGGAGCAGCGGCTCCGGGGACGGTCGCATCAGGCATGGCAGGGATGATAGCACAAAGCCTACCTTAGGTCAAACCTCACAGTGTTCTTCACAGAGGGCAAGGGCTTCCAATAAAGGCTCTTGAAGGGGTGCAAATCAAGTGGGTTGGCATACCAACCACCTACCTGCTGAAGGTCAATCAGACTGAAGCCGGGCGTGTGGCTCAGGGGTATAAGAAGTCCTTGCTGCAAAAGAAATTCCTCGGCTTTTCCAAGGTCCTTGAGGCGGTCTTCGGACTTCGTTTCCTTGGCAGACTGGACGAGGAGCCGGTCGTAGTCGGCGTTCTGGAAGTGAAACGAGTTCAGACTGCTTCCACCCTTCCAAAGATAAAGAAAGGTGACCGGATCGAGGAAGTCGCCAATCCAACTGAAGTAGCCCAGAGTGGCGTCTTGACCTGCGAGCTGGTCGTAATAGTTGCCCTTCACCTCGACGGCTGCGACGCTGAGGTGCAAGTCAGCCCAGCTCTTGGTGAAGAAGTCCGTAAAAAATTGGGAATCACTTCCTTCGGGCACCACGATGCGTACTGGCGGAAGTCCATCCCCGTTGGGAAAGCCTGCGGCAGCCAGGTCCGACAACGCAGATTCTTTGTCCGCCTTGAGGGGTTCCACTTTGGGATACCCTTCGAACCAAGGAACCAGCACCGAGGTTGGCTGCAGGTAGTTCTTGCGTAGCTCTTCCAGCGGCAGCAACTTGATGAGCGCCTGCCGGATCCTCGCGTCGCTCCAAGGGGCTTTCGTGGACTCAAAGAAGAAGAAACTCGTCCCAAAAAGCGGGGTTGCCGAGACCATACGTCCGTTGATGGTGGCAGAAAGGTCTATCACATCGGCCAGCCAGGCGTACTGCCCGTCTTTGAACTCCTTCGTCACCTGTTCCTTGTCATCGCGGAAAGTGAACTCCAGGTTGTCGATCTTCACGCTGGAGGCGTCCCAGTACTTGTCGTTCTTGACCAGTTCCCACCGGGCTGGGCTTCCTTCGGAGGCGAGGCTGTGGCTCAACAGACGATAGGGTCCGTTCGATGGCGGGTACACTCCAGCTGGTTGCTTTTGGGAACGCCAACTCTTAGCCAGTGGGACAAACGAGTAGTGGGAGAGAATGCTCGCCATTTGTGGCGCCGGTTCGTGGAACTTCAAGACGATCTTGTCGGGCGCGGGGGTTTGAATCCCAAGCTTGCTGACATCCTTGAGTTTGCCCTCTCTCCAGGCCTGCACGCCTTCGATGGGATCGAGAAGCGACGCAAAGGGGGCTCCCAAGGCAGGATTCAGTAGCCGGAGCCAGCTTTGCAGAAAATCGTCGCTCGTGAGGGGCGTGCCGTCTTCGTAGGTGAGTCCTGGCCGCAAAGTAAGGGTAAGGCCCATATTGCCGGGCGCGAACTCCCACTTCTGGGCTGCACCCGGGGCAGGCTTGAGCGTCACGGGATCGTAGGTCAGCACGCCTTCGTACAGCGCCGAAAGCACTTGAGCCTCCAGCGAGGTCTGTCCCTGAGCGGGATCGTTCGAGATCGGCGAGTCGCCAAAGTTCACTCTCAACGTCGGCGAACCTTCGGCCCAAAACAGCGCGGGCAAAAGCAGAAACCAAAGGGCAAGTAGGATTCGGATCAACGGATGACTCCTAGCAACAGAATGCCGGCTGCCAGAACGGCGACTCCGATCGAACTACCAAACAGAACGAAGGCCGAGGTTTTGATCCCCTGGGAAAGCTCTTGAAACGATCGTGGACTCACGACAAACATGGCGTCTTTGGATTCGGGCTTCCGGAGTTCGACCGTTCCGCCGGCGTCGGACGCTTCGGCAAAAACCGAGACCTCTTGGTCGAGTCCCAGGCAAGACTCCTCATAACGGTACCCCAACGTATCGCCGCCCCGTGGCAGCGTCAGGTGAAACTGGGCAAAGGCCGGGTTATGCGCCATTTCGAAGCTGGAGTGAGTCTTCACCAAATCGACTTTTGCCTTTTCGGGAGCCACCAAGATACGGCCAGTGGCGTCCTCGAGCCAAAACGTCGTGCGGCGCTCGTTTCCCGCGACGACCTCGCTTTTGCGCACGCGGTTGGAAGTCCGGTTCCCTTTGGCATCCGTGGTCCAAGTGATCTCCTCAAACTCGCGCGTCACAGAAAACTGATAAGCGACGCAAGGAGTCTGAGTCAACTCGGCCAAAAGCGGCTGGTCACAGCGAATCTGGCCGTGGACTTTGACGGGTTGGCGAAACGAACCGGCCCCCAGCTGCGCCGCCACCGCCGCCGCGTCTTCCTTGAGTTGCTGAACGGGAAACTCAGGGGTCGCACCCGCGGACATAGCCTTGAGCGACTGGCGGCGACTGAGCCACCACAGGCCGAAACTCGCGGCAAACAGTCCGACAGACACTAGAAATTGCAGCACTAGGGATGACCTTCCTCGACCCAAGACGTCACCCCATGGTACGTATCCCCGAGGGCCTTGTAAAGTTCTTCGGTCATAGTTTGAATGTACGACCCGGGGGTTGAGGTTTCAAGGAGAAAGGGTTATGTTGAGTATGTAACTTGAGGAGGTAATTTTGGACGTTGCCATTACGGATCCCCTGCCTTGGTATATCGCCGGGCCACTTCTGGGGCTCTTTGTCCCTGCCATGCTCCTGTTGACGGGCAAAGAGCCTGGAGTCTCCAGTTCTTTCCGTCACGCCTGCGCCGCATTGCTGCCGTCAGGCAAGCCTGACTACTTCCGCTACGACTGGCTTAAGTCCGGCCTGTGGCAAATCCTGTTTGTCGTCGGCATCCTGCTTGGCGGAACCTTGGTTCAGTTTGGTTTGGGGGGGGCCGGTGTTCCGCTGTTCCTACCGGAGAATCTCACGGCCGCCGGGTTGGCGCTCCTGTTCGTCGGTGGCGTACTCGTCGGTTTCGGTACCCGCTACGCCGATGGCTGCACCTCGGGCCACACCATTTCGGGTATCTCGAACCTCAGCGTTCCCAGCCTGATCGCCTCGGTGTGCTTCATCGTCGGAGGCAGCGCCGCCAGTCTGGTTCACCGCTTTGTTTTTGGAGGTCTGGTTCCATGAGCACCGAAAAGAAACCCCCAACCACCCCTTGGTGGAAGTACCCGCTTTGGCTGTTGCTCGGCGTCGGCTTCGGGGCCGTACTCACGGCGGCCCAAGTGATCTCGGTTGTCCGTGTACGCCGCATGTTCGCCTTCCAGGAGGCGCACATGTTTTTGGTGATCGGCGCGGCGGTCGTCACCGGCGTGATCAGCATGCTCCTCGTCAAGGCGCTCCGCAAATCCCAGACCGACATTTCGGGAGAAAAGATGGAGTTCAAGGAAAGGCCGATGCAGCCCGGGATTATTATCGGTGGGCTGACGTTCGGAATCGGTTGGTACCTCACCGCCGCCTGCCCTGGACCCATTTATGCCCTGATCGGCACCGGCACTTGGACGGCGTTTGCCATCCTGGGCGGAGCCTTGGTCGGGACGTTTGTGTACGGTTTGGTCAAGAAGTCCTTGCCCCATTGAGTTTTTCCCGGTTTCGTTTTAGGGTGTCGGAACGCCCGGACATGGAGCCGGGTAAACTCATTTCTGGATGGATTATGAAAAAGCTCCTCCTAGCTGCCTTCGCGGTGGCTGTCCTCTTCGCCTCGTGCCAAAATACGGCTACGACGCCAGCCAAGACCGATGGCACCGCCACCAAGGCCGATGTCAGCTATGCGTTCGGCGTGTTGATCGCCAACAACCTGAAGACCACGGGCCTCGAGTTTGACTACGATGCCATGGCCAACGCCATGCGCGACACGCTGGAAAAGAACGCTCCTAAAGTGACCGTTGAAGTCGCCAACACCACGGTCCAAACTGCCGTCACCGAAGGGATGAAGAAGAAGGCCGAAGCCAACGCCGTTAAGGAAAAGGCTTTTCTCGAGAGCAATGGCAAGAAGACCGGCATGAAGACGACCGCCAGCGGCCTGCAGTACGAAGTCATCAAGGAAGGCACCGGGGTCAAGCCCAAGGAAACCGACAAGGTGAAGGTTGACTACGTGGGCACGCTCACCGATGGCACCAAGTTCGACAGTTCCATCGACCGCAATGAACCTGCCGTGTTTCCCCTGGCCGGCGTGATCCCTGGCTGGACCGAGGGCATCCAGTTGATGCCCGTCGGCAGTCAATACAAGTTCTACATTCCTTCGGCGCTCGGCTACGGCGAACAGGGTTACGGCGACAAGATCCCGGGCAACTCCACGCTGGTGTTCGAAGTCACCCTCATTTCGATCGAGAAGTAAGGTGGCGGTGCCTTGAGGCACTGCCGACGGACCAGCCGACCCCTCGCGGGTCGGCTTTTTTTTGCCCTTTTGCGTTCTTCGTCTTTGTGAAGGTTTGGTGAAGACCCGGTAAAATACCTGAGTAGTTGTATAATGAACCTGCTAAGAAGAGGAGAGATCATGAAAACGACTTTGGGATTTGTTGCGGCGATGGCCGCGTTGGTTTTACTGGGTGGTTGCGCCGCAATGGGCTTGGGAACGCCTGCACCTGCCACCCCTGCTGGGTACGTTAAGGGTGTGATCACCGCCAAGGGTTCGATTTGGGTGAACGGGGTAGAATACCAGACGACCGGTAGCTCGGTCACTGTTGATGGCTCGTCTACGGGCACCGATGCTGACCTGAAGGTCGGTATGACCGTCGAGTTCAATGCCAGCGTCGACGCGAGCGGCAAGGCAACCGTTAAGACCGTGGCCTACGAAAGCGGCGTCAAGGGCCTCGTCGAGGTCGCGGGTGACCTGACGACCGGGCAATTTACGGTGCTTGGGCAGGTCGTGCAGACCGGACTTTCCACCGTCATCGAAGGCGCTGCCGACGTCACGGGTGTGACTGTCGGCAAGTTTGTCGAGGTCAGCGGCCAGCTGGACGCTACGAACGTTCTCGTCGCGACGCGGGTCGAAGTGAAGAGTTTTGGCTCCGGCGATGAACTGAAATTGAAGGGTGAGGTCAGCGCTCTCGATACAGTTGCCAAGACCTTTGTTTTGACTTTGGAAAACGCCAAGACTTATACAATTGACTACTCAACCGCCGCCGCCGATAAGGTCGACTCGGCCTTGGCAAACAAGTCCAAAGTCCGGGTTAAGTTTGCTACGTCCCCCGCTGGTTCGACCATCACCGCAACCTCCGTGACGCTCAAGAAGCAGGACGTCAAACCGGAAAGCGGCAGCAAGGGCGAACTCGAAGGAATTGTCAGCTCGTACGTCGCTGACCCCCTCAGTTTCACGCTTGACGGTACCCCCGTGTCAGCCACGGGCGACGTCGCCAGCAAGGCGCTCGCTGCGGGACTCGCCGACGGTAAGAAGGTCGGGGTCAAGGGAGACGTCGGGGCTGACGGTGTTCTGGTTGCCACCAAGATCGAAGTCCAGAAGAGCGACAAAGAGCTGAAGGGCGATCTGAAGGAGTTTGACGGCGCCGTAACGGCCGTCGACATCACGCTCGACACATTCGCCATCGATAGTACCACCTATTACGTCACTTCGAAGACGATCTTCCATGACAAAGATTGGACCGGCACCGACCCACTAGCGAAGCTCGGGGTGGGTGACCAAGTAGAAGGGAAGGCTCTCAAGGGCACAGACGGAATGTACAGCGTCATCGTGCTCGAAAAGCACAACTGAGAACTCCAAACCACGGAATGGCAAGAGCCCTCATGGAGCCCGTGAGGGCTCTTGCTTTTTGGGGCTACCTCGTTAGCACCCACATTGCGAGCGCGCCATTGCCGGTGTAGACTGAAAGGATGAAGAAAAGCATCCTCATCACCGGCAGCGCTACGGGCATCGGCCTAGCTGGGGCCTTTCATTTGGGCCAACGTGGCTGGAAAGTGCTCCTCCACGCTCGCAGTGAAGCGCGCGGTCAGTCGGCGCTCGACAACCTGCGCCAGGCAAACCCCGAAGGGGACTACCAATTGGTCACCGGTGACTTGGCGAGCCTTGACGAGGTGCGGGCGCTGGCGGTGCAGGTCAAGCGTCAGCTTCCGCGATTGGACGTGCTCTGGAATAATGCCGGACTCATGGTGAACGAGCGCCAAACCTCGGCTGACGGCTGGGAACTCCAGATGGCCGTGAATCACTTGGCCCCCTTCGTGCTCACCCGCGAACTGATGCCCTTGTTACTGAACCCGGGTGGGCGGGTCATCACCACCAGCTCGGCTGCCCACGTCGCCGGCAAGATCCGCTGGAACGATTGGATGGACGAGGGACGCAAGTACAATCCTTTTGTCACCTACAGCAAGACCAAGCTGGCCAACATTTTGTTCACCCGCGAACTGGCCCACCGCTATGGGGCCGACGGTCTCACGGCGCACTGTTTCCACCCCGGGTTTGTCCGCACCGAGTTTGGCAAGTCGCGCGAAGGCGCCCACAAAAAGACCTTTGTCGACTACCTCACGTTCGCCCAGATTTCGCCGGAAACCGGTTGCGACACGGGCGTCTTTCTGGCAGAAACCGACCTGTTGCCGGGGCCGAACGGTTCGTACTGGTCGACCAGAAAGGTGCGGCGACCAGCCGGCGAAGCCAGCTCGACGAATGCCGCCTTGCTTTGGGAACTCAGCGAGAGGGCCATTGGCGACTAGAATCAGCGGGGCGTGAACTGGTACATAGCTGTCTTGGGGTTTTCACCGTAGTAGGCGACAAATTCCAAGCCCTTGGGACCCTTGGTATAGGCGAGGTAGAAATGATGCGGGAAGAAAAAGGCCGCGAAACCCACCAGTGACATGTCGGCCACCACGTAGTTCCCCACAGGGACGGCCTTGCGAAACTCCTCGGGATAATCGTACTTGGTGCTCAGCGCCAGTGGATTGTCGGTCTCCAGGAACACGATCTGGAAGTCCCCTACCAGGCCTCCGTCGGGCGAAAGGCTTTTGAGGAGCAATCCATCGCGAATCCCGGCCTTCCACGCTTGGTAGACGACGTTGCTGATTTCCGTCTGCAAGGCGAAACCCGGACCCAGACTGGAGGTTCGCTCGGACTGCGCTTTTCCGTTTATTGAAACAACGGTCTGAACCAGGTTTCGGGCTTCATCCACGGATTGCTGGAAGCGTTTGCCCTGGCTCGTTGTTTCCAGAGCGCTGATCAGCGTGCCATCCCTGTGAAACCGCTGGAGAAGTGAGACTTCGGCGTTCGAGGCTTCCACCGTGTAGGTTCCGTCCGAGCCATTCGTCCGCCTGAGCGTATACTGCTGACGGGTTGTGCCACGCTCGCTCTTCATCAGGATGACCAAAGGAGCCTCGGAGGGGAGGTCAAGGCTTTGGCTGCGGACTCTTTGGTCCACAGTGCTGAGCTCAGTCAGCGAGAAGAGCGGTACCATCAGACTACTCACGGCCACGAGAACGAAAAGTCGAAGCACCTGCGACATGAACCCTCCTGCCTGCCAAGATACTGCCATTTGGCTTGTTTTGGAGCCCGTTTTTGCTCTAGGATGAAGAAACCATGCCGTTCACGACCGATGACCTTCGAGTTCAGGCCCTCAAGCCTCTTCTGCCGCCCGCCATTCTGATGGAGGAAATCCCCGCCACCGAAAGTCTGCAGCGCTTTGTCGCCGAAAGCCGCCAAACTTGTGAGGCTGTCATTCAGGGCAAAGACGACCGGCTGCTGGTCATTGTCGGTCCGTGTTCTATCCATGACGTCAAAGCGGGGCGGGAGTACGCAGAGAGGCTGTCGGCAGTCAGGCAAAGGCTCAAGGGTGATTTGGAAATCGTGATGCGCGTGTATTTTGAAAAGCCCCGGTCGCGCTCGGGTTGGAAAGGGCTCATCAACGACCCGTTCATCGACGGAAGTTTTCAGATCAACAAGGGGCTCCGCATCGCCCGTCAGTTTCTTGTCGATGTCGTGTCGCTGGGAGTTCCCACTGCGGTCGAGTACCTCGACACCATCAGCCCCCAATTCATCGCCGACTGTGTTACTTGGGGTGCGATCGGCGCGCGAACCACCGAGAGCCAGGTGCACCGCGAGCTCGCCTCGGGTCTCTCGACCCCGGTCGGCTTCAAGAACGGTACGGACGGAAACATCAAAATCGCCATCGACGCAATCCACGCCTCACGCAATCCGCACCACTTCTTGTCGGTCACCAAACAGGGAGTGGCGGCCATCGTCAGCACCCGCGGAAACAAGATGGGACACCTTATTCTGCGCGGCGCCGGGACCGCTCCCAACTACGACGAAGTTTCCGTAAAGGCCGCGTGCGCTTCACTCGTCGAAGCGGGATTGCCCGGTTCGCTGATGGTCGATTGTTCGCACGGCAACTCCCAAAAGGACCACCTGAAGCAACCCCTTGCCGCCGCCGAAGTGGCACGTCAGTTGGCCGCCGGTTCACACGACATTTTTGGGGTGATGCTCGAAAGCCACCTGGTGGGCGGCAACCAGAAGGAAAGTCCCCTCGAGAAGCTGGTCTACGGCCAGTCGATTACCGACGCTTGCCTCAGCTGGGACGATACCGTGCCGGTGCTCGAGCAGTTGGCGGCTGCCGTGAGGTCGCGGCGCAAGCCCTGAGACACTTTGCCGAAGTTCCGCTTGCGGCGCGCAAACTCGGCCAAAGCTTCGTTGAGGTCTGTCCCTGTCCAGTCGGGCCAGAGGGTTTCACTGAACGAAAACTCGGCGTAAGCCGCGCGCCATAGCTGAAAATTGCTCAGCCGCTGTTCGCCTGAGGTGCGGATCACCAGGTCAAGGTCGGGCACCTCGGGGTGGTCGAGCGCCGACGCCAGGTCCGCTTCGTTGGGGACTTCGCCGGGGCGACGGGCCATCCAGCGCCTCACGGCCCGCGCGATCTCGTCGCGACCCCCGTGGTTCAACGCGAGGTTGACGGTCATCCCCCCATGTTCCCGGGTGGCAGACTCAACCCGGCGCAGCGACTTTTGCACATTCGCCGGGAGCGCCTCCAAGTCCCCGCTGGCGACGACCCGCAAATCCAGTTCGTGGTAGAACTCCATTTCGGCTTCGAGATGCTTACCGATCAGTCCCATCAGGAACTCGACCTCGCGCACGGGGCGTCCGTGGTTCTCGGTCGAAAAAACGTACAGGGTGAGGTAGCGGATCCCGGTCTCGGCTGCGGCGCGCGTCACCCTGCGGGCGGCCTTGAGGCCTTCGAGGTGGCCCTGTGACCGGTCTTTGCCCTGTCGAGTGGCCCAGCGGCCATTGCCGTCCATGATGATGCCGACGTGCTGTGGTGTGCTCATAGAAGCAGTATGCCCGGCGATGGTGGCGAAACCCATGGGAAGCCCTGAGAAAAACGGCCCATGTGCTATAGTAACCTCATGCGCTGGACCGATTTCCTGGTTCCCTTGTTGGCAGTTTTGACAAGTTTGCCGCCCCTCACCGTGGCGTGGTTGGCCGGCCATAAATCCAAAGACCCCGCCCGTCGGCTGTTTGCCGGGGGGTTGGCTTTGGTCGCCGCCATCATCTTTCTGGTGAGCACCGGGGTGTTTCTCGACGTGGCCGGGGTCGCCACCGCTACCGGGGCCACCGCGCTCGCCCCAATCGCGGGGCTGAAGTTCCTGTTCTGGAACCTTACGTTTCTGCTTGCGTTTGGCAGTTTGTTGGTTCTGCGGCATTTTATCACGCGAGTGCTTCCGGGCCCGCACCGGCGGCCGCTCCTGTTCTGGGTCCTCAGCGCCGTTTTCTACGCGGTCACTCTGGTGCTCGCTTTTGGTGTCACTCCGCCTTTGATCGATTTCCGAAGCACCACCGCCTCGGTGTTGGGGAGTCTGTACTACCTTGGGGGGATCACTTTGCCTGGTTGGAAAATGTGGCGTCGCCGCCAGGTTCTTCCGACCTGGTTCTCGCCTACCGTCGAGTTGCTCGTGCGCATTTTGCTCCCACTGGGAGTGCTCGCGGCGCTGTGGGAGGGACTTCGTTTTTGGAACCCCGCCTGGCCTGCGGTTTCTGCCATTCCCGTGGTGTTCTTCGTTTTCTTTGCCCTCGTGGGGCTCGAGTTGGTGCGCCGATTCCCCATGGCCAGCGCTTCTGGAAGCCCGATGGAAAAGGCCGAACGGCTGGCAGCACGTTTCCCTGCACAGAACATCACTGCCCGCGAAAAACAAGTGCTCTCACACCTGCTTGAAGGCCACAAGAACACCGAAATAGCCGCAGTCCTGGGCGTGTCGGCGCACACGGTGAAGAATCACATCTACAACCTTTACCAGAAGTTGGGCACCGACACCAGGCTGGAGTTGCTGGCGCTGGTCATGGACTCGAGCCCTATGGACTCGAGCCCTACGGGCTCTTCGGAAACTCGAGCGAAATGACCTGACCCTTTTCGGGGTTGAAGAGCTTGATCAGCAAGGTGTTGTCGTTCTCGTACCAGGCCGCGCTGCGGTCGGTGTCGGTGATGCCGAACGAGTCGCCGTACTTGGGAATGACCTTGTTGTCGATCTTCACCGTCTTGGGATTGTAAACCTTATGGAGCCGAAAGAGGACATAGGGGTCCGAATACCGCATCCGGGGTCCCGAATCGACCACTTCGCTGGAAATTTCCATCGAGTTGGCCCGGTAACTGAACTGGAAGTCCACCGTGGTGATCAGCCCCCGTTCGTCGTCACGGGTGAGGCCGTCGTCTACCGAGTACCTGCCTTTTCCGACGCCGCCAGGGTACACGTGGAAGGTCAGGGGGTTGTAGGTCGCCTTGTCGTCGAACACTTCGGCTTCGCGCACAGCCACGAAACCTCCCGCCTTGGTGAAGACCAGCGGGAAGTCGGGGCTGGTGGGCAAGTCGTAGGCCTGTCCCCCCGAGAACTCCTCGCCGGCCGGGAACTGGAACCAGACTCCCCCGCCCGGCAAATAGACCTTGCGCGTCGGGTTGCCGTCGACCGCCGGAGCGATAAGCAGATTATCGCCCAAAAGGAACTCGTCGCGGATGGCCCGCACTTTCGGGTCGCTGGCGTAGCTCCAAAGGAGGGGCCGCAGAGCCGGCACGCCGGTTGGTGCGGCCTGGCGAAGAACTTCCACCATGGTCGGCTTGAGAGTAGAACGGCGGTCGAGCACGGCTTTGAACAGTTTCTTGTCTTTGTCGGTCAGGCTCAACCACCACGACAGGGGGTCGGGGCCGGCGTCGAGCACGAGGTAGGGGTTGAGCAGGGCCATCTGCAGGCCCCTCCAGGCCGCCGGAGCCTTGGCAGGATCGGCAAGCGGCCGCACATCAAGCCTGATCAGTGCCGTCCCCAAGCCGGAAAGGCCAGCCGAGAGCACTTTGTCGAGGGTCAGTTGGTCGTCGACGCCTGCCGTTGCCAAGATTTCGGGCGCGCCCCAGCGCGATGAGCCGGTGAAGCCCGTCTGCCACGTGTTCCACGGCCGGAAGCTCGGAAAGGCCGCGCGTTGGGCCTCGGCGGCCTTCTGCGCCCCCCAAACCGCAAACGGATTGTTGCTCCGAGCCAAGAGTGACTTGAGTCCCCGGTCGTCGAAAGTTGTGTCCCAAAGGGCTTCGCCGGGAACGAGAGACGAGGTGTCCACAGCCTGTCCCAGAGCCCAACTCGGCGAAGGGGACAGACCTACGCTGAAATGGGCCGCTTCGAGGGCCTTTGCCTCGGCCTCGCTGGTGTTGCCTTGGCGAACCTGGCCCACGGAAAGCTTGGCCCTTCGCAAGAAATCGCCATTGCTCCCGTCGGGCAACACAAACCCTGCCGTGGTCGCCCAGGCTGGGGAGCGGGGAGTACGACCGACCACCGTGGTCAATCCAGCGATTACCTCGCCGGGGCCTTTCCCGGTCCAAAAGACCAGATCGAGCCCTCCGTTGAGGGTGCCGAAAAAGGCCTTCGCCGGATCGAGCTGAATGTAGCTTTGGTAGGAGCTATCGATCAGCACCCCGAACGGCGGCGCGGCTCCGGGTCCGTTGGCACCAGCCGCGAGCAGGAAGGGGATGCCCCAAGGTCCACTTTCTGCGTTGGGTCCCGCCCACAGCTTGACCCACTGGCCTGACTTGTCGAAGCCCTGCGACGGGGGGGAAAGCCCCGCAGTTCCCAGGCCCGTCCAGATCGGCTGAGCCGCCATCGAAAACTCCTGCTTCAGGCGCTTTTTGAGGAACATCGGACCCGAGGGGGTCTTCCACAGCAGCGTGCCGGCGGAGCGGACCTCGCAAGCCAGGGTTGCCTTGTCGAGCCTCCACTCCAGGTCGCTTGTGGCCGCAACAAGGTGGGTCGGTGTCTCGCTCACGGTCAGGTCGAACCGGCCTTCGGGCCAAGTCCGGGGTCCGGGTGACGAAGGCGAAACGTCGTTTGCGGGAGGAAACCACAGCCGGAAGCTCTTCGTGGTCAAAAACTGCACCGAGGCGAGCTTGCCCCCCTCGAGCGTGAGCCCGAGCCCGTTCCCCTCGCGCGTCCACGAACTCAGCGCCGGAAGCGGAGCCCACGAACCCTCGAGGAACTCGGTCTTGCTCACCAGGCGGTGGTCGTCGTCGATTTCGGGTGGCTTGGGCGGGGGTGGCAATGGCTCAACCACCTCCGGCACAATCACTGGCTCTACCACTTTGGGCGGAGGCGAAGCGCACTGCGAAAGCACGAGCTGGAGCGCGAGAAAAGCGGCAAGGAGGGGAAGAACTCGGCGAAGAGACGTCATATCTCTTTATCGGAAGGATTTCAGGAGAGAAATACCGTGATATTCTGCCCGATATAGGGCAAATATCTGGGCAAATCTTGAAATCTCCCGAGAAAACGGTAAGATGCCCTTCATGGAACACGGCGAGTCGGCGAACGAACGCGGAATCGAAGCCATCAGCCAGACCTACTCGCTCGACCGAGACCTGGTTCGTCGTCTGGACGAAGAGTTCCGCGCGTTGAGTGCCGAGACGGTAGAACAGTTTGTCGTTCGCCGCCATCAGGAACTCCAGCGGGCCGGTTGGTCGAACGAGGCCATCTACGAGCAACTGCAACGCGAGACCCGCGGGGGGCGTTTCCGGGCTCGTGAGCTGAGCGTGCGCCAAGTCAGGCGTCTGATTTACGGATAGGAGACTACTTATGTGTGGAATTGTTGGTTACGTGGGGCCTCGCAAGGCCGCTGAAGTGCTGTTGCAAGGGCTCAAGATGCTCGAATACCGCGGCTACGACTCGTCGGGTATCGCCTACCTGCACCGCAACGCCATCAAGGTGTACAAAAAGGAAGGCAAGATTAACAACCTCGAGAGTGTGCTGCCCGAATCGGCCCCCTCGCATTGTGGGCTCGGGCACACCCGCTGGGCAACCCACGGCAAGGTGAACGACCTCAACAGTCACCCCCACCTGAGCCAGTCGGGCAAAATTGCCATCGTGCACAACGGCATCATCGACAACTACAACGCGCTCAAGCACGAGCTTCAGGCCAAGGGCGTGGTCTTCAAGAGCGAGACCGACAGCGAGGTCATCGCGCATCTGGTGGAGCAATACCTCGACGCCGACACCGCCGCTGGTCCCGAGGAAGCCGTTCGCAAGACTCTGGCCCGGCTGGTGGGCACCTACGGCATCGTCGTGCTGTTCACCGACTTTCCCGACCTGCTCATCGGCGCCAAGAACGGCTCGCCGCTGGTGGTAGGGCAGGGCGACGGCGAAATCTTCCTCGCCAGCGACCCGGCCGCGTTTATCGGCTACACGCGCAACGCCGCCTTTTTGGAAGACCGCGAAATGGTCGTCATCCGCAAGAATGAATGGGTGACCAAGACCTTGGGCAACGTGGTGGTGGCCCGCGAGGCCGAAGCCCTCAACTGGAGCGCCGAAGCCGCCTCGATGGGCGAGTTTCCCCACTACTTCGTCAAAGAGATTTTTGAGCAGCCCGAGGCCATGCGCCGAGCGCTGGGTCACGGCGGCCGCCTGATGCCCGACTTCGGGACCGCCAAGCTCGGCGGCCTCAACCTTGAAAGCCGTGACTTGCTCGACGTGAAGCGCGTGGTGTTCATCGGCATGGGTTCCGCGCTGCTGGCCAGCCAGGTCGGCGCCTACCTGCTCGAAACCGTGGCCCGGATTCCCGCCACCGCCGAAGACAGCTCCGAGTTCCGTTACCGCAACCCCATCGTCGAAAAAGATACGCTGTATTTCGCCGTCAGCCAGAGCGGCGAGACCGCTGACACCATCCTCGCGATGCAAGAGATCCAGCAGCGCGGCGGTCGTGTGCTGGGCATCGTCAACGCCGTTGGCTCCACCATCGCGCGCCTGTGCAAGGGCGGGGTGTACATCCACGCCGGCCCGGAAATCTCGGTGACGAGCAGCAAGGCCTTCTTGGGCCAGATGGCGGTGATGAATCTGCTCACTGTCCTGTTCGCGCGTATGCACATTTTGAGTTTGGCGCGCGGACGCGAGATCATCGAACACCTGGCCGCGCTGCCTGCCTTGATGGACATCGCCCTCCAGCAGAGCCCGCACATCCAGAACGTGGCGCGCAAGTACATCCAGCACAAGAACTTCCTGTACATGGGGCGTGGCATTCAGTTTCCCATCGCGCTCGAAGGCGCGCTCAAGCTCAAGGAGATCAGCTACGTACACGCCGAGGGCTTCAGCTCGGGCGGCCTCAAGCACGGTCCGCTCGCGCTGGTGAGCCCCGACACCCCCTGCCTGTTTATCATCACCGAGGGCGAAACCTTCGAAAAGGTGCTCGGCAACATGCAGGAGGTGAAGGCCCGAAATGGGAAGATTATCGCTGTCACCAATAGTAACGACCAGCGCGTCGCTGCCCTCGCTGACGACGTGATCAAGGTCCCACTCACCGAGGAATTGATGGCGCCCTTCCTGACGCTCATACCTCTCCAGTTGTTCGCGTACTACACGGCCGTTGAACTGGGTGTCGACGTGGACAGGCCGCGCAATCTCGCGAAGTCGGTGACAACCGAGTGAGTGAGATTGCGATGGCGTAAGCCGACCTTGGTCGGCGTCGCCCGGATTCTCGCGAAGTCGGTGACAACCGAGTAGTTAGCCTTTTACCAAGACCTGTGACACGGCCGAACTTTTGGTCTCAAAAATCAAAGTTTGTATGGATTAATTAGGAATAATGGACATAATAGGAGTATGAGTAACGTAGCCGAACCGTTTGCCCCCTCGGAAGAGGGTGTTTCTGCTCCTTCGAAGTTGCGCTTGCTTCCCCGTCCGGTCGAAGTCGCGCCCGCCGAAGTTCACCCGACCAACCAAGGGGTGCTCCCGACCTTCCTGGTGGGCCTTGTCTTCTGCCTCACCGCCATGTTGTGGGACCTGCTGGTTTCGCGGGAGTTTTCCCTGATCCCCATCAGTCCGTTCTGCTTTTTGGGCTTCCTGATCGCGGAGTTCCTGCTCACCGAGCGCTGGTTCCGCAAGGCCGATGCGCAAAGTTCAGCGCTGGGCCAAAAGGTAACCCAAACGGAAGTGGCTCTGCTTGAGGCCGCCGAAGCCTACCGCCGCTTCGTTCCCGAACAGTTCCTTCGCCATCTGGAGCGCCGGTCCATCTCGCAGGTTCGCCTCGGCGATCAGGTCGCCCTGGGGATGACCGTGATGTTTGCCGACATCCGCAACTACACAGCCATGAGCGAACATCTCACCCCTGAAGAGAACTTCTCGCTCCTCAACAGTTACTTTGGCCACATCGGGCCGGTGATCCGCGAACAGTTCGGCTTCGTCGACAAATACATCGGCGACGCTATCATGGCTTTGTTCGACGGTCCTGTCGATGAAGCGATCGCCGCCGCCGTCGGCATTCAGCTGGCCACCGCAGAGTACAACCGAAGTCGTTCCGACTACGGCCCCGGGCCCATCCATATTGGTGTCGGCCTGCACGCCGGTCCGTTGATGCTCGGAGTGATCGGCGAACTCGACCGCATGGAAAGCACCGTCCTCGCCGATGCTGTCAACCTTGCCAGCCGAATTGAGTCGCTGACAAAGTACTACGATTGCAAGATTCTCCTTACCCGCACAACCTTTGAGGCGCAGACTGACCCGATGCCCTACGAGACCCGCCCGGTCGACTTGGTACGGGTCAAAGGCCGCAGCCAGGCCGTCGAACTGCTCGAAATCCTGGACGTTCGCTTCGACCCGAGAGCACGACTCAAGATCGAGCTGGCCGCTCACTTGGCCGAAGCCCTCATTGTCTATCGCAGCGGAGATCTGATCGAAGCCCGGAGTTTGTTCCAGCGCCTGGCCTACCGGGACCCCGAAGATATTCTGTACGGCATCTACCGGCGTCGTATCGACGAGATGATTCGCATGGGAATCCCCGATGGCTGGACAGGAATCAACGAGTTCGCGTTCAAGTGAGCCGACCCTTCGTCAAGTCGGATCCGCCCACCAGTCTGGAACCCACCATCGGGCACCTTCGTCTTGTGCCTGTCGCCAGTCCACCGGATCCAGAGGTTCTGAAGGCCGTTGTCACCGCGAGTCAGCGGGCCTTGGCGCCCACCTTTGCGGTGGGCGTCGTGCTCTGCCTGGCGGGCCTGGCGTTCGATCTGTCGCCGTGGCATAGACTTGTTGCCGTTCCTGTTACGCCGCTGGTGCTTCTGGGCTACCTCGTGGTCGGTTTCGCGCTGGCCCGAAGGTGGTTTCAGCAGGCCGACGTTTCAACGGTCGAGCTGAACCAAAAGCTCACTGACACGGAACTCGCCCTGATCGAGGCCGCCGACGCCTACAGTCGCTTTTTCCCCGAGCAGTTTCTGCGGCACTTCGAGCGCAAGTCGGTCGCGCAGGTACGTCTGGGGGACCAAGTTGCTCGCGGAATGACCGTCATGTTTGCCGACATCCGCAACTTTACCGCCATGAGCGAAAACTTGACTCCCGAAGAGAACTTCCGGTTCCTAAACGACTACTATGGTCGCATAGGCCCCGTCATACGGGAACAATACGGCTTCATCGACAAATACATCGGCGATGCCATCATGGCCCTCTTCGATGGTCCGGTAGACGAAGCTATCGCTGCCGCTGTTGCCATCCAGTTGGCGACCGCCGACTACAACCTGAATCTCAAGGACCAGCGGTTTGGCCCCATCACGATCGGTGTGGGCTTGCACAGCGGGCCGTTGATGTTGGGTGTGATCGGCGAGATCGACCGGATGGAAAGCACGGTGATCGCCGACGCCGTGAACCTGGCCAGTCGCATCGAGTCACTGACGAAGTACTACGATTGCCGAATCCTTCTTACCCGCTCGACCTTTGAGGCTCAGTCGGATCCATTGCCGTACATGACTCGACCGGTTGACTTGGTCCGGGTCAAGGGCCGCCGGGAGTCCGTGGAACTGCTCGAAATCCTCGACGAGCGGTTTGACCCGCGGGCTTTCCTCAAAAGGGACCTCGCGGCGCACTTAGCCGAGGCTCTGATCGTGTACCGACGCGGTGAGTTTCAGGAAGCGCGTATCCTGTTTCAGCGTTTGGCCTATTTGGACCCGCAAGACGTGCTCTACGGGATCTATCGGCGACGAACCGAAGAGATGGTTCGGCTCGGAAAACCCGAAGGCTGGACGGGAATCAACGAATTCGCTTTCAAGTGATTCGCACTATCGGTTACACTGCTCGTAGGAGTCCTCATGTCGGAGCAGGTTGTCAAGATTGTTTCCATTACTAAACTTACCCACAATATCAAGTCCTACAAGGTAGAGAAACCTGCCGACTTCGTGTTCACCTCCGGACAGGCCGTCGAATTGGCGGTGAACCAGAAGCGCTGGGAGAAAGAACCCCGGCCTTTCAGCCCCGTGAGCCTTCCCAAGGACCATGAGCTGGAGTTTGTCATCAAGTCGTACCGTGAGTCTCGTGGAGTGACTTCGATTTTTGACACGCTCAAGAGAGACGCCGAGTTGTTGCTTGGTGATCCTTGGGACTGCTTCCACTACAAGGGGCCGGGACTCTTTCTTGCGGGCGGAACTGGCGTCACGCCGTTCTTGTCCATTTTTCGCCAGCTCGCGTCCGATGGCCGTTTGGCAGGCAACCGCTTGATCTGGGCCAACACCACCGAGCACGACACGTTTTATGACGACGAGTTTCACCGTTTGCTCGACGCGGGTTACCTTCCCACGGTTGGGCGGATCAAGTTGTCGGCGATCCGTAAGCTCCTCAAGCCCGCCACCGACTGGGTGTACATCTGCGGACCCGAGGACTTTGAAACCGCTACGGTCGACTTTGTCACCGAATTGGGCGTACCCACCAACAAAATCCTCCGCGAGGAAGAGTAGGTTACAGGACCCGCAGCAACACGCCCTTGAGGTACTCAGCCTCGGGCATGCTGGTTCGGATGGGGTGGCAGGGGGCTTGGTGCAACTGTCGGACCACGTCGACCCGTCGGCCGGAATCCTTGGCCGCGAAGGCAATCATTTCACGGAAGGCGCCGAAACTCACCAGACCGCTGCAACTGAAACTCGCCAGATAGCCGCCACTTTCCAGCAGCTTGAGCGCCTGCAGGTTCAGGTCCTTGTAGCCTCGCATGGCTTTTTCCAAGTGCTCACGCGCCGTGGCAAGTTTGGGTGGGTCGAGCACGATGGCACCAAAGGTTCGTCCCTGCTTTTTCAAATCCCGCAGGAGTTGAAAGGCGTCGCCTTCGAAGACCTCTTGTGCGCTGTAGCCGTTGGCAGCCAAGTTCTTGGCGGCCTGCGCGAGCGCGTCGGCACTCGAATCGAGCAAGCTGACCGACGCCGCCCCGGCGCGCAGGGCGTGAACTGCGAAGCCCCCGGTAAACGTGAACGCGTCGAGCACGGTGCGTCCCTTGAAATAGGGGGACACTGCCACCCTGTTGTCCCGCTGATCGGTGTAGAAGCCGGTCTTTTGGGCCGTCGGGTCCACCAGGAAGCGGGCACCATTCTCGGTAATGGCGATTTCTCCCGAGGTCTGTCCCCACAGCACCCCCGTCACTTCCGGAAGTCCCTCCATTCGGCGTCCGTCGCCGTCCGATTTTTCCAGGATTCCACGTAAGTTGGGAATGTTCTGCTGAAAGAGTCCGGTGATCAGCGCCTTTTCGCGGTCGGCCCCGCTCGTGAGGAACTGCAACACCAAAAAGGGACCAAACAGGTCGGCCACGAGCCCAGGAATCCCGTCCGACTCCGAAAAGAACACACGCAACGCGTCGGTGGTGACAAGCACCGGCTGGCGCAACGCCCAAGCCTCCTCCAAACGGGTTCGGTACCACAGGTCGTCGATCGTCACGCCCTCGTTCCATTCCATCAGACGCAGCCGGATCTTTGAACCCGGGTTGAACTGGCCCGTGGCCACGAACTTTCCCTCGGCAGTTCGCACCGTCACTAGTTCGCCCGCCGCAGGCTGACCTTCCACGCGGGAAATTGCGCCCGAAAAGACCCAGGGATGGCGGTTGAGCGCCAGTTTCTCCCGACCGGGAAGCAGAGTGACAATCTTCATCCGATGAGTCTAACTTGGATTTGCCTTCGGCTACAATCGTCGCTACATTGGGTTTTATGCCTATTCCGACCTACCCCGATTTTGCCCCGATCACGCTGGACATGCGGGGCGAACTGCACCCTTGGTTCCAGACGTTGGAAGCGGGCCTGTCCGAGTTCACTTTTTCGAACATTTTCTTGTTCCGGCACAACTACGACTACCAGCTTTCTCGTTTTGCCGAGGGTAAATACCTGATCCTCGGTGCCAAGAATGGGCGGACGTTCTTTTCTGCGCCCTGGGGGCCCCCGTCGCTGGAAATTGTCCAGGAACTCCTGCGAAAGGTGGACTTTTACAAGAACCTTAACGAGAGTCAGGTGGCCCAGCACGGGCCCGAGTACGAGGCGGCGGGCTATCAACTGGTCGAAGACCGCGACAACTTCGACTACCTGTACGATAGTACCGAAATGGCCACCCTGGACGGCAAGAAGTTCCACAAAAAGCGCAACCACATCCATCAGTTTTTCGCGGCCTACCCTGCCGGCTTTGAAGGTCGTGACATGACCAGCGCCGCCGCCGATACCGAAGCGGCCCTGGCAGTCCTGGAGCATTGGCAGAGCAGCCGCGAAGACCGTTCCGACTATCTGCCCTCCAAAGATGCTATCTATTTGCGCGACGAACTCGAGCTGGCCGGGCGAATCTGGACGCTGAACGGCCGAACCGTGGGCTTTGCCCAAGGCGAACCGACCCAACTTGGGCAGACGTTTACCATTCATTTTGAGAAGGCCGACGGGTTCGAGTACAAAGGGGTCTACCAGGCGATCTTCTTCGATTGGGCGGGGCTGCTCAAGGACCGCTTCGCGCTGATTAACCGCGAGCAGGACCTCGGCGACCCCGGCCTGCGGCAGGCCAAAGAGACCTATCGGCCTGTCGGTTTTGTGCGCAAGTACCGGGTGGAGAAAGCACCCCCGGCGTAAAGCGACATTTTTGTCTGATCATCCCACCGTCCGGTAGCCAGCCGTGTCTGCCATCGATCAACCCCTTGCCAAAACCGCAGTTTCCGGGCAGAATTCCGCCGGTCTGCCTCTTGGCACGTGTTTTGCTAAGGCAATAGATCTCATAGACCCTTTTGATAGGAGTACAAACATGTCCGAATCCAACGAAGTTCCGACCGGAGTCCCCGCCCTGTTTGGGAGCAAGACCTTTGGCGATGCCACCCAGCGCGCCCGCCTCCCCAAGTCCGTGTACAAGGAACTGAAGCAAGTCAAGGAAGGCAAAAAAAAGCTGACCCCCGAAGTGGCCGAAGTCGTCGCCAACGCCCTCAAGGATTGGGCCCTCGAGCACGGAGCTACCCACTACACTCACTGGTTCCAACCCTTGACCGGCATCACCGCCGAAAAGCACGACTCGTTCATTAGCCCCGTCGGCGATGGCACCATCATCATGGAGTTTTCGGGCAAGGAACTCATTCAGGGTGAACCCGACGCCTCGTCGTTCCCGTCCGGAGGTCTGCGCGCCACGTTTGAGGCCCGCGGCTACACCGCTTGGGACGCCTCGTCGCCGGCCTTTCTTAAGAGCGACGCCAGCGGCGTCACGTTGTGTATCCCCACCGCGTTCGTCGGCTACCACGGCCAGGCGCTCGACAAAAAGACCGCTCTGCTCCGCTCGATGGAAGCCCTGAACGTCCAGGCCGTCCGCGTGCTCAAAGCTCTGGGCAACACGACCAGCAGTCGCGTCACCACCACCGTCGGCCCCGAGCAGGAATATTTCCTCATCGACGAGGAATACTTCAACGCCCGCCCCGACCTGCTGCTGACCGGCCGCACGGTGCTCGGCACCCTCCCTGCCAAGGGGCAGGAACTCGAAGACCACTACTTCGGCGCAATCCCCGACAACGTGGCCGGTTTTATGCGCGAGTTCAACGAGGAACTCTGGAAGCTCGGCATCACCGCCAAGACCCAGCACAACGAAGTGGCACCCCATCAGTACGAAATTGCGGTGATTTTTGATACCAGCAACGTGTCGGCCGACCAGAACCAGTTGGTGATGGAAACCCTACGCAAGGTGGCCACGCACCATGGCCTGGCTGGACTCATCCACGAAAAGCCCTTTGCCGGCGTGAACGGCTCGGGCAAGCACAACAACTGGTCTATGGGTACCGACGACGGGAAGAACCTGCTCGATCCGGGCAAGACCCCCCAGGACAACACCCAGTTCCTGCTGTTCGCCACCGCCGTGATCCAGGCCGTCGACGAGTACGCTTTGCTGCTGCGTACCGCTGCGGGTAACCCGGGCAACGACCACCGCTTGGGTGCCAACGAGGCTCCCCCGGCCATCATCTCGATCTTCCTCGGCAGCCAGTTGAGCGACATTCTCGACGCCATCGCCGACGGCAAGGACCTCAAGGCCAAGGAAGGCACCAAGTTGGCGTTGGGGCACAACAGCCTGCCCGACCTTCCCAAGGACATGACCGACCGCAACCGAACCAGCCCGTTCGCGTTTACCGGCAACAAGTTCGAGTTCCGCATGGTTCCTGCCGGCGATTCGATCAGCGGTCCCAACGTGGTGCTCAACACCGTGGTGGCCGACAGTCTGGCTCAGTTTGCCGATCGCCTCGAAAAGGCCAAGGACAAGCTGGCGGAAGTCCGCAAGATCATCGCCGAAAGCTACAAAGCACACCGAAAAGTGGTGTTCAACGGTAACGGGTACGCTCAGGAATGGCAGGACGAAGCCGCCAAGCGGGGCTTGCCCAACGTGAAGGCCTGGGTTGACTGTATTCCTGAGCTGGCTTCGAAGAAGAGCGTCGCCCTGTTTGGCAAGCACGCTGTGTTGAGCGCGGAAGAACTGCACAGCCGCGTCGAGATCTACCTCGAAAAGTACGCCAAGACGATCAACATCGAAGCCGGCGTGATGGTCGAAATGGTGAAGAAGAACATCCTTCCCTCGGCCATCGACTGGCTGACGGGGTTGGCGGGCAGCATCGAAGTGCTCGAGTCGGCCAAGGTGCCCACCACGGGCGCCACCGCCCAGCTGAAGGAAGCCGGGGCCCTGGTCGAAAAATCGTACAAGGCCCTGGCCGCGCTCGAAAGCAAGCTTGCCAAGACCCGCGCCATCGACGACATCCACAAGAAGGCAAAGGCCTTCCGTGAAAGCGTCTTTGCGGCGATGAGCGACGTGCGCAAGGAGGTGGACGCCCTCGAGCGCCTGATGCCGGCCGACTTCTATCCGTACCCGACCTACGAAGACATGCTCTTTCGCTTTTAGTCCCCTGCGTTGAAACGAAGGCCGCCTTTCGGGGCGGCCTTTTTTTTGTCATCGGGTGTACCATGGGGCATGCCTGTCCCCTCTGCCTCAGTCCGGCTCGTGAATGTCTCCAAAACCTTCCGCTCCGCCGATCGGGTCGGGCCGGGGTCGGCCATCGGTGCTGTGGTCGAAGGCAACCTGCTGCGCGAGATGGTGTCGGGTACGGCAAGTTCCTTCACCCTGAGCAACCTCAACCTCGAGTTTCCCGCCGGCAAGACCTCGGTGATTCTGGGGCCCTCGGGGTGCGGCAAGAGCTCCCTTTTGCGGTTGCTGGCGGGGTTCGAGCCCCCCGATCGCGGGAGTATTTTCTTTGGCGAAAATGACATGACCCGGTCCAGGCCCTCGGAACGCGGGCTCGGAATGGTGTTTCAAGACTACGCCTTGTACCCCAACCTCAAGGCCGAGACCAACGTGCTCAGTTGGTTCGCGTTCCGTAAGCCTACGCCGGTGCTTGCCGAGGAAGCACGCCTCAAGCTGGAACGAACCGCGCAGTTGCTGGGGGTGTCGCTTACCAGTCTGCTCGGACGGATGCCCAAGGGACTTTCCGGCGGTGAGCGTCAGCGGGTTGCCCTTGGCCGATGCCTCACCCGGGATCCCCGGCTTTTTCTTTTGGACGAACCGTTTTCCAGCCTGGATGCGCCGCTGCGCGAACGTTACCGGGTCGAACTGCGCCGACTGCTCACAGAGTTCCACATCACCACGGTGCTGGTGACCCACGATCAGCAGGAGGCGTCGGTGCTAGCCGACAGACTGTTCGTGATGGACCAAGGCCGCGTCGTGCAGGAAGGCTCTCCGCGCGAGTTGACCGAGTCACCGGTCAGCCGGTTTGTGGCCGAGTTTTGGAATCCCGATCCCCTGCTTCCGGCAATGATCTGGTTGCAATTCGAGGGTGAGACGGTCGGCTTCCGTCCCCACGACCTGACTATCCTACCGCTGGCTTCACTGGCCGCCGATCGGCCCCCCCAGAGTGAGTTTCTGCCGGTCACAGTCCTTGGAGGTGCAGACCTTGCGTTCGGAGGGCGCCGGGTACTTCAGGTTCAGCTTCAGGGCCAAACCGTTCCGGTGCCGCTGCGTGACGGAATGCCTCTTGCGCCCGGGCCCGCTTTGCTCACCTGGACCCGCGTTCTGAGATTCTAGGCGCCGCAATCCCGTACCGGCGCAAGACCCAGGGCAAAAAAAAACCGCTCCCCAACGGAGCGGTTCGCTTGTCCCAGCGGTTGCCGGGCAAAAGCCTCAGACCTTAACGATCTTGTTGGCCTTGAGGCAAGACGTGCAGATCTTGATGTGCTGAACGGTGGAGTTCAGAACCGTTTTGACTTTGACGATGTTGGCTTTGAAGGTCCGCTTGGTGCGCACACCAACGTGCTGACCAGCACCACCCTGCTTCTTCGGCTGACCTTTGCGAGGAACGTTGTTCCCGGACATGGTGCCCTTTCCGCAAATTTCACATTTTCTGGCCATAAGAATACCCCTTCCTGAAACTCTAGGGCAAAAACCTAGCATGAGAGCGAGGTGCGTGTAAAGTCCTGCAAAACAGGTTTGGATGTTTTAGACTAGGAGGATGAAGCGTCTTTCTGCCCGCCCCCTGATGGTGTGGCTCACTTTCTTCCTCATCACCTTGGCCGTGGGGTCGACCCTTGCCCTCAACCGTTTGAACAACCGCGACCGGGTGGTTACCGAGAAAGCGCAATGGATGGGCACGTTGGCCCGCGTGATCGACAAGACTATTTCCAATCAGTTGGTGCTGGCTTCTCACGTGCTCGATTCGCTCCGCGACGGTGTCTACGTGCATTCGCAGGATATCAATCAGTTGGCCTCGACGTTGCCGGGCATCCGCACCATTCTTCAAACCGATGTCTCGGGCCGGGTCATTGCGTCGAGTCGTCCGGAGTTGATGGACACGAGTCTGGCCGAGTCGGCTGTGTTCCGCGAGCTTCGCGAGGCCACCGGTCGGCTGGGTTTTTCGCTGAGTGAACCCGCCGAATCGCTAGGCGGCACTCCCATCATTTTCGGTGTTAAAAAGGTCACCGACTCCCAGGGGAACTTCGCCGGTATCGTCGCGGTCGCGTTTGACCCGGAGTACTATCGGAACCTCCTGGACTCGGTTCGCGACGACCCGCAAATGTGGGTCCGCCTCTACCACGGTGCTGACCTGCTCTACCTTGAGCTCAATGACGGTCAGGCTCCCTCGCAAGAAAGCCGAGTTGCTTTGTCAACCGACTATGCGCAATACCGGTTGCACAGCCTGACAGCGTGGACCGTCTCGGAACCTTCGCCGCCGGCGAGTGGACTTCCGAGGGTCGCGGCCTTTCGAACCATCAACCCAACGGGGCTCGCATTGGACCACCCGCTCATTATTGAGGTCGGTGAGGACCTGAGGCCGACTTTGGCTCAACTGCAGCGCGGAGAAGTGATGGTCTGGTTGCTGTTTGTTTTGGGGGTCGCGGTCGCGGCGGTTCTTCTGGTACTTTACAACTGGCGGCAAAGGAAGCACCGAAACGAAAACCGCCGCTTCACCGCGCTTCTTCAAGAGTCCTCCCTTCGTTTTCAACTGGCGACCGAAGCGGCGAGGCTGGGCGTGTGGGAATGGAACCCCGCTACCGACGTGCTCACCTGGGATTCCCAGATGCAGAGGCTCTACGGTGCCGACCCCAAGGGGCCGCCTCCGGAAATGGCCTCGTGGATGGCGATGATCGTCGAAGAGGATCGGGCGTTGGCACAACGGCAGCTTCAGATCTGCGTGAACACGCGTGAACCCTCGCATCGGACGTTCCGTATCCACCGGGGTGGTGAAGTGCGGTGGATTCAGTGTAACGCCCGCTTTTACCGTCAGCAGGGGGAATCTCCGGCCCGCGTGATCGGCATCAACGAAGACATCACGGCTCGGGTCGAAAGCGCCAACAACCTCGTGGCCAGTGAACGGTTCCTCAAGACGATCACCGAGAAGATCCCGACGATGATCGCCTATTTCGACGCTGACGAGGTGTGCCGCTTCGCCAACGACGGTTACGCTTTTTCACACGCACGGCGGCCCGAGGAACTCTTGGGCAAGACCATTTCGGAGATCCTCGGTGAAAACCTGTATGGGCAACGCAAGGCCCTGATTGAGCAGGCGAAGGCGGGTTTGCCCAGCGAGTTGCAGGCCACGTCTGAGAATGCGCACGGTGTATCGGCCCAACTGTGGATCCACTACATTCCGGACTTGAGCGGCAGCACGATTCAGGGCTTCTTCGTTCTCGTCGATGATGTCAGTGAACTCCGGTCTGCCCAGGCCCAGTTGGAGGCCCAACAGGGACGCCTCATCCTTAACTCCCGGATGGCTCAGATGGGCCAGTTGCTTAGCTTGATCGCGCACCAGTGGCGCCAGCCCCTGACGGTGATTAGCACTCTGGTGGGCAACATTCAGCTCAAGGCGCAGCTGGCATCACTCGACTCGGAGTACTTAATGCCAAAACTGGCCAAAATCGGCCAGACGGTGGTGAATCTATCCGACACGATCGACACGTTAAGGTTGTTCTACGCCCCTGCCAAACAGAAAGACAAGGCAGACCTTGGTGATTTGACTTCGAAGGCCCTGGAGTTGCTCGCGCCCGTCCTCAAGACCGAGACTCTTGAGGTCCGCTTCGATCCACCGCAGCCACCGCTTTGGTCCACCGTGTTCCGGGCCGAGCTCATGCAGGTCATCATCGAACTCATCGGAAACGCCCGCAGCGCTTTGAGTGGACGCTCGGGTTGGGTTTCGATTGTCTGGTCGGTGCAAGGCAGCGACACCGTGCTCGAAATGTCGAACAACGGCGGGGCGATTGCCGACAATGTTCTCCCCAAGATTTTTTTGCCACACTATACTTCCAGTGCCGAAGGGGCCGGTACGGGTATGGGTCTCCACATGGTAAAGGTCATCATCGAAGACCACCACGGCGGTACCATCCGCGCCTCAAGTGACGGCGATGTGACGCTCTTCCGGATTTCGCTCCCCACGGAGGTTCCTGTTTCATGATCAGCCTTTCGACCACACCGTCTCCGTTCCTCCAGCGAATTTTGGCGCTTTCCCGCGAAGCCACCGTCCTCTACGTCGAAGACGAGGCAGAGATACGGCAGGAGATGACCGAGATCCTTACCTCGCTTTTTCCCGAGGTGGTCACGGCTTCCAACGGTCGCGACGGGCTGGAACTTCTGCGCAGCCGTGAGTTTCTTCTTGTGATCACCGATATCAACATGCCCGTGATGAGTGGTATCGAGATGATCGCCGAAGTCCGTACCTTTCGACCTCACCAGTCGATTCTGGTGACTTCGGCGTACAGCGATGCCAACAACCTCATTCCGTTGCTCAACCTGGGCGTCGGTAGCTTCCTCCTCAAGCCGCTCAACTGGGAGCAGCTGTTGCCGACTTTGTACAAGGAACTCTCGATGGCTTTGTCGGCCCAGCAGGAAATTCGTTATCAGCAGAGGCTGGCCAAAGAAGTGGAGTTGCGCACGGCCGAGCTCCACGAGGCCCAACAACAAGTGCTGAAATTGAGCGAGGCCAAGGACAACATGCTGGCGCTGATCAGTCACGAGATGCGAACGCCCCTGAACGCTATCCTGGGGTTTCTCGACTTGGTGCGGCCCGCCTTGGCGGCTGACCAGGAGGCCTTGGGCTACCTCCAGTTCATCGACCAGGCCTCACGGAGGCTCGATCGGTCCACCCAGAAGGCTCTGGAGTTCAGTCAGTTTTCGACGGGCAAGAAGAGCATCCACCTCGACGAGTTCCCGGTCCAACCGCTGTTGACCCAGGTTTGGGGCCAGGTGCTGGAGTCGCTCCACCCCGACAATCGGCCGCAGTTCAATTGCGACGCCGTCGCAGGTCGATCCCTGTTCAGCGACAGCGACCTGGTGACCGAGGCCGTACGAAACCTGTTCGAGAACGCGATCAAGTATGGTGGTGAACACCCTCAGGTCGAGGTCAGTCTGGTGGCCCGCTCGGTCTGGCTGGAACTGACCGTACGCGACCATGGGCCGGGTTTCAACACTGTTGCGCTCGCGCAACTGTTCACGCCCTTCATGTCAGGAAACATCATGCACCATTCCGAGGGAATGGGGCTGGGGCTGGCTCTGGTTGATGTGATCCTGCTCACGTTGGGCGGAAAGGCCAGCGGCGGCAACGCCTCCGACGGCGGGGCCTGGGTCACTCTTTCGTTCCCGATAGGGCGGTGACCGATTCCAAGTTTCCGGAAATGACCCCGAAAAGTCGCCCTGCCAAGGCCTCGAGGTCGGCGCTGGCGACGAGGAGTTCCGCTACAACCTGTGCGCGCTGAGCCGGACTCAAGTTGGTGCTGCGGGCCAGAACCCGGTTGCCGAAGTACGAGGGCCACGCACCGCGCCCCTGCTGAAGCACGTAGGCCTGGAACTCGTTGATCATCAGGGGCTCATCGGTGGGATCATACTGGGAGAATGCCAGAAAGCTCCGAAAGGCCTTTTTGGTCCCTTCGCTCAGCTGATTCCAGCGGTCGCGCACCCCCCGCCGAAACTCGTCGCTGGTAAAATACAGGCCATGGAAGCCTTCGTGAGTGAACAGAAACCCTCGGAGGGTCGGCGGTGACTCGGCACTGACGCCCAGCACGGCACCTTGGCCCGCCTTCCAGCCCCCGCCCTCGACGAGCAGGATTCCCGAAGCCACCAATCGCTCCCGAAGCTCGAGCTCGCTCGGATTCAGCGGAAATTGGCGGACCGCGGCCAGCGAATAGAAGTTGGCCAGATCGCTCGCTGCGTAGTCATGGGCGTTCCAGCCGTGCTGCCCCGCCAGAGCCTCGTCGCTGACCAAAGTTCCCCGGGTGCCCGTTTTTTCGACAAAAAAGGCCAACCGTTTGAAATAATCGTCTTGCACGGCGTACGAGGCGGTGACCAACACCAGGACGTTCGGCGCGGTCGCCCAGGCAAACCACTCGCGCGCGGAATTGCGCCACTGGGCATGCGGCCAGACGAGCAGCGTCGCCGTGTCGGCCGGCAAGGGTTGGTCGCCGGCGATACCCGTGGCTCTGAGCTCACGAGGCGAAAAATCCGCGTCGGTGGCCGCGCTGAGCGTGACCAGCCGGGGGGGCACGCCCCACGCCTGCGGCGAATAGGCCCATTTTGTGACTTCCGGACCCAGTTCAAAGCGTTTTGACACACCCTCGCCACTGACTGTCGCCTCCCACGGGCCTTTCGCCCGAACGTCAAGGATCAGTTGCGGTGTGAAAGACGGGGCGGCATTCCAGGCCGGAAACTCAAACTGGTACAAGGGATGTCCGGACCTCAGGCGGGTTACCTGAAGCTCGTTGCCCTCTGCCGGCCTCTTTGTGGTTCGAAGCGTTGCCACTGCAGACTTCCAGACACCGCTCACGCTGACGCGGAGGGTGCCGGGAGGAAGAGGCCACGACCAGGTGACCGGCAAGCCCGCGACGAGGGGCAATTCGGCGAGCGTGCGGAAGCCGGCGCCTTCGAGCAGCAGGTGAACTTGAAGCGCTCCGCTCAGTGGGCCGATGACAACCCATGGATGTTGACTGGCCTCGTCCGCTGATAGGGACAAGACCGATTTCTGCGCCCCGCCGAGCGTCAGCGTTCCTAAAGAAAGGGCCCACGCCGGGGGGACCAAAAGGCACCCCAAAAGCAGCAGGTTGATCTTGCGTCGCATGAGGCCATACTATCACGGGTGGAAACCCGATGAAACAACGCTACCTTGTCTGGATGCCTCCCGACGGCGATGCCCGACTTACCACCCTGCAGGACGACTTGGCTTTCTCCTCCGGTCGCGCCGAGTTTGGCGCCCGGCCGCCTCACCTGATGCTGCCTGAGGGAACCCCGCGTCCAACGTCTCCGGTTCGCACCGGAGCCTGGGTGGATTCCCCAGAGGGTCTTTTTCTCGAGCTGTTTGAGGGAAAACGACTTCTTGGCCTTGTTCGCCTGGCCGAAGCGTGGAGGGTCGAGGCAGGGAAGGTGCCCCGGCCGGCGGAGGATTGGGGCGAAGCCCCCGTCTGGACCTGGCGACGGGGCAAATGGGCGATGATGACCGTCTGGACCGGCTCGACTTCGCTGAGTTGGAGCTTCGAACCGGTTTCCGGCTGGAAGGCTTAGGTTTCCACGGAACCAAGGTATTGGCCCGGCCGATACTCGACTTGCCCGAGGCCACGATCATCCAGGTATCTGCCGTCCCTCTGCACCAGGTTCGTGTCGCGGTGGTGCCCTGAGGGCTTCGCTCCTGCCCTTCGCCCAAGGGGACCCCGGCCGCTGTTGCCAGTTTACGGGCCTCACCGGCGCGAAGCGCCCACGCAAAGGCATCGAGAGGCGCCTCCCCCGGCCCGGTGCGAAGCGTCAGCAACCCCGTTACCGCAGAAAGTCCCTTGCCAGCCGGTTGAAAAAATACTTTCCCGGCGGCAGAAGTCCCCGGCTTGTAAAGGACGACCAGTAAAGCTCCCTTGGCTACCTCGGTGTCAGGAAAGACGAAATCCTGATGGGTCCCTGGCCCCCGGTAGTCGAGCGTCAGGCCCCCCAGGTTGCCGGCCTGGGTCACCAGCACCTCGACGGCATCGGGCTTGTCACCGGTGCCGGCAAACCTGACCTCGTTGAGGCGCACCCCGGCCGGATGTTCGTTGGGACCCAGCAACTTACCTTGCAAACTGGTCGGATTGCCGGCCTTGTCGCCAACGGAGACCGACCAGTGGTACTCCTTTCCTGGTCGCAGGCCCGAGGGAAGCCCGAGTAACAGGCGGGTCTCTTCGAGCTTCACAGGTACCTGCGGGGCAAAGTCGCCGTCTGCCGTGGCCTTTCCCAGCGGCTCATCCCATTCCAGAACCAGGGACCATCCAGTGCCCCCGGGTGTGGTGGGTGCGAGGTGATGCCGCTGAAGCTTGGGGCCTTGAGTGTCACGAGGTTCGCCTCCGACGCAGGCTGCCAGCGTGACCGCCAGGGCAAGAGCAGGTATGAAGTTGCGCATTGGATTCTCCTTGATGCCACAGACGGGGCAGAAGAGGGGTTTGCTTGCGCCAACCTTGAAAAATCGTCTCAAAACGCCGATAGAAGGGTATGAAATGCCACTTGCTCTTTCGGACTTTCGCCGCTGCTTTGTTTCTTTGGGGATCGCTGACCCTGCCAGGACAGGAAATCAAAGCAGGCGACGTGAGGGTAGAGGCCCGCGAGGATGGCTACCATGTGTTTGTCCGGGCAGCCGGCCTGGCCAGCGCGCTTCTGACCGAGGCGTTTGAACTGCCCAACCACAGTCTGGCGACCTACGCCCTGCGATCGCAGGCCCCGACGGCCGTGGCAAAGGACGAGAAGCGCCTGCTCAACGGCAAGTTCCTTACCCAGCCGCACAACTCGCTGATCAGTTCGACGCCGGTGTCGGACCCGGTACTCGGAACCGCCTTTCACCTGTTGATTCCGCCCGTGGTGGAGTACGGCAACAAGGCCAACCCGAACACCCGGTGGGGCCAGGTCGATGTCCGTGCTCAGTTGTCGGCCAACGGCACCGGCTTTTGGTTCTCGATCCGCGGGTTTTCGAAGCCGTTTGCCGACTACACGGGAACCTACCGCGACAATGCCTTCGAGCTGAAAACCTTGCAGGTGCAGAGGTCTGTCCCCACCGGCGAGAAGTATGAGAAGGGCTTGGTCGAAGGTTTTTCCCGCTTGGGCGACTCGTACCAAGCCAGCGACATCAAGGATGCCCTAGATCGCATCAACCGGGCCGTGGACCGAAGCGGCGACAGCCTGGATATGGTCCTGGCGATCGATACCACCAAGAGCATGCTCGAAAATCTCAAGGCCGTGAAGGCAAACCTCCTCGGTCCGATCCGCGAGGAAGTCAAACGCTTCAAGACCTTCCGAATTGGTCTGGTCTTCTACTGCGACTACATGGAAAACTACCTGACGCGCGTCGTCAGCTTTCAAAGCGATCTCGACGCGGTGCAGAGGGAACTCGACAAGGCCAAGGCGGAAGGAGGCGGTGACATCCCCGAGGCCGTCGTCGAAGCGCTCTACGCCGGCCTGACTCAATTTGACTGGAAGGCCGAAAACCGGGTCATTCTGCTTTTGGGTGACGCACCCCAGCATCCGACTCCGCGCGGGTCGGTCACTGAAGCTCAAATGCACAAGGTCGCCGACGACAAGAAGGTCGAGCTTCAGCTCATCCTCCTGCCCCAAACGCTCTATTGAACGTGCGAGTCAGGGCTGCGGGGCGCCCTTGAGCTCGTCAAGCTTCTTTTGCGAGAGGACTTTGACCCAGGCCGGGTACTGTGCCGACTTGGCGACATCTTGAAAGTCGGCAAGAATTGCCTCGTAGTCCTTCGTGGCGGCCTCGCGTTCGCCTTGCTTGGCCTTCAGCAGCGCTATTTCGAACCGTGCGCTCAGAACTTCTTCGGTAGCATCCGCTGGAGCTGCCGACAAGAACTCCTCAAAGATGGCCTGCGCCTGCGGAAGGTGCCCCAGATCGGTCTCGGACTGAGCCTTTTGAAAGTAGATTTCCGGGGCTGAACCTTCGGGAATGTCATGGTTGACAGTCTGACACGAAACCAACACTGTGGACAGGAACAAGACCGCAAGCGGGGTGAACTTCATAGGCCGGAGTCTATCATACCCCCCCGGTGAAGGGTCAATCGTTCCAAGGAGACCCCCGTGCTCGCTGTCCTTATCAACGTCGCAACCGTGCTCGTCGGCTCGGCTGCAGGCCTCCTCCTCGGCCGAAAACCCTCGGAACGACTCAGGTCCCTGGTGTTTACCGGCGCCGGCCTCGTTACCCTGCTCATTGGTCTTCAAATGGCTTGGAAAGACGAGCGGATTTTGTACCTGGTGCTGTCCATGATTCTTGGTGGTCTGATTGGAACCGCGCTCGACCTCGAGGGCAAAATACTCCGCTTCGGTGACCGGCTCCAAAAGCTCCTGCCAGTTCAGGCTGGAGGGCAGGACTTTGCTCAGGGGTTCCTGACCGCCAGCGTGCTGTTCTGCGTGGGAGCCATGAGCATCCTCGGATCCTTTCAGGCCGGGGCCGAGGGCAAGATGGACATCATCCTCGTCAAATCGGTGATGGACGGTTTTATGGCCTTTTTGCTGACGGCGGCCTTAGGAATCGGCGTTGGGTTTTCGGCGCTCAGCATCTTGCTGTACCAAGGAACGCTGACCCTGCTGGCTGTCTGGGTCAAGCCGTGGGTCGACCTTCATCCACTGGTCCTCGCGGAAGTCTCGGGCGTGGGCGGCCTGATGGTCGTCATGATTTCTTTCAATCTTCTTGAGCTCAAGAAGATCC
The DNA here is from genome assembly GCA_037142615.1 of Spirochaetales bacterium. Lineage (GTDB taxonomy): Bacteria > Spirochaetota > Spirochaetia > JABEVK01 > JABEVK01 > JAIFLN01. The sequence goes on from JBAXAI010000018.1 coordinate 49,697, forward strand.
CCACGGGAAACTTCTTTCCCAGCCTGATTCTGGCGGTGCTGTTCGTGCTGGCCGACCCGTGGATTGCGCCCTTGGTCGGCTGGCATTGAACCCTAACTCGCTGACCCGGATTACTGCGGCGGAATGATGAGCTGCCAGCCGGGATAGATAAGGTCCGGATTCTGGACGAGCTTCTGGTTCCGCTTCCAGATTTTGGGCCATTCCCACGGACTCCCAAAGATGGAGTCATATTCGGAAATGCGCCACAGACTGTCGCGCCGATCGGGAATCAGCCGCACCGTGTACACCTTTTCAACGGCAAGCGCCAGGTAGGCGTCAATCAGCTTCTGCGCCTGAAGGAACTCCTGGTTGGCAAGGGGGTAGTCCTCATCGTCCATGGCTTCGACGCCACGGCGCCAGGCCTCTTTGGCGTCGTCGAGGTAGGTCACGCGTTGCTTGTCGCCCAAAACCACCACGCCCTCTTGAGGAATCTTGGCCACGGGTTGCCCGGAAACGGCCGATTGCGGCTTTTTGATCGCCTTGAGCTGTTCCGTGCCGTTCCAAGGTTGCGGGCCAATGATGTTGTCCTGGGGATCCACGATGGTGGCTCCCGAAGCCTTTTCGAGCTTGCGCATCGTGTCGAGCATCAGTTGTTCGGTCTGTTTGCGAGCCAGTTCGCGGATGGCCTTGGCTGTTGCCGCCTGCGCCTGGAACAGGGCTGCGGTCCAAGTCTCTTCGGCTTTGTCGAGCTGGAACTTCTTGAACTGCGAAGTGCCGGCGAAGTAGGTGTCGTTGGCCTCCTGCAACTGGTCAGGGACCCACACAAACGCGTCGGCCTTGTCGGCCTCGTCGAGTGCCCCGAGGACCGACTTCTGCAACCGTTGGACCGTGCCTAGTCGCTCGGTCAGCTCCTTGAGCAGCGTTGTCATCGCCTCGATCACGGCTTGGGCCTTGGGCAGACCCGTCGCATAGTCCTCCTGAAGGCTTGCTTCCGCTTCGGCACGCTGGTCTTCCAGGGTCTTGGTGTCGTCAGCTCGCCATTTGTCGGCCTTCAGGGCCTTGAGCAATTCCGAGGCCTTTGCCAGCTTGTCGAGGGTGTTTTGAAGTCTGAGGGCGAGGGAGGCGTCGCGGGCCTGTACCGCCTTTTCAGCGGCCGACTTGAGCAGTTCGCGGGCGCCGTCGGGGTCACTGGTGGCTTTGGCCTTGGCGTTGTCGAGGTCTTGGCGCGCGGCGTTGATCAGGTCGGGGCTGTAGCGGTCGGCTTCTGCCGCCTCCGCGTCGGCGATCGCCTGCTGGGCTTCGTCGAACTCCGAGGCTTCCAACGGCGGTGGCGGGGGGGGAAGATCGGGCACGACCACCGGCTCGGGGGCCGGCTCCACGACAGGTTCCGGAACGGGCGTTGGCTCGGGGGTCGGTTCCACTACGGGTTCTGGGACGGGTTCGGGCGTCGGCTCGGGAGCTGGTTCGACGACAGGAACGGGCGTGGGCACGGGAACCACTTCGGGAGTTACGACCGGCACGACTTCGGGGGTCACGACCGGTGCCGGCTCGGGGGTTACCGCAGGTTCAACCGGTTTGGCGGGTGCTGAGGCGCAACTGACGACCAGGGCAAGTGCCACAGCAGAGAGCACCAGCACGGCCCAGCGGGCAAGCGATCGAACGAACAGCATCAGGCAAACCTCCCCAAGATGAGACGACGTTACCAATGTACCGGAGTGGCGCGAAAAAATCTAGAAATATCGGGGCCCCACGGCTATGATGGGCTCATGAACCGTCTTCTTCCCGCGTGGGGTCTCTTTGCCGTGTTGTTGCTTGTTGCTCCGAATCTGGTGGCGGCCTCTATTGGGCGTGTCACGCTGGTCGAAGGCGACGCGTCCCTGACGCGCAACGGCAAGCCTCTCGAGGCCGCCCGCCTTGCCGAAGGGCTTGAGCTTGAAACCGACGATTCTTTGACAACGGGCCCCAACGGCAAGGTCGAGCTCATCCTCGACAAGGCCGGCGGCGTTCCTGCCTCGCTCAGTTTGGGCGCCTCGACCTCGCTTTCGCTGGACATTACCGCGCTCAAACGCGAACAGGCGGCGGCGATCGAGTTTATCGGCGGCTCCTTGGCCGTCAAGCTGACGTCCGTCTCGGGGAGCTCCAGCTTGGAAGTTCGCACCGGAATTGCTCTGCTCTCGACTCGCTCGGCGACGTTCCGGCTGATGACGGCTTTGGGCGGAGAATTGGCGGTTTCGACGTCGGCCGGCAGGGTTCAGTGCCTGGTGGGCGAGCTTTCCTACCAATCGGAGCCGGGGGCAGTTGTGGTGATTACACCCGATCCACTCGAAGGTCACAGTCTGCCAGCCAACGCATCGACCTTGGATTCCTGGAACCAGACTTGGAAGGCCGGTATCGACGCCGATATCCGTAATCGTGCGCTTCAGACCCTTCAAGCTTCCACTTCGCACTATCTCCAGACCGCCGGTCAGCTTCAGCGCACTTGGGACCGCTGGCTCCGCGAGGGGTCCACGGTTGCGGCCCTCTGGGCGAAGCAAGACGAAACGGGCGCCGTCAGCTCGGCCGAGCAGCTTGTTCTGGAAAAGAAAACCGTGGGAGGTTTGGCGGTGGCCCTTCGGCGCCAGGCGCTCGCTTTGGAACGCGACAGCTTCCGCCTGGTGGCCTTGCGTTCGCGGCTCCTTCCGGCCCTGCTGTCGGAATCGCAGGAAGTCGCAGAAGGCTACACCCTCAAGGACTTTTACCGCCAGTTTGATCGCGACCAGGCTTCGGCCTCGCGCTTGGCGACCGCACGCTGGTTGCACAAAGCCTATCTTCGCCGCAACTTCGGGGATTTTCCTTCGCCACGGGCCCTTCCCGAGGTCACCCGCGAGTCGCCCTTTTTCAATTAGGTGGTTGGAGCAACCGGGAGCGGCCCTTGGCTCCCACATCGACTAAAAGGCCCAGCTTCTTGTAGCACGACGTCAGACTTTGAACCTCGGCAGGGCGCAACTTCAGCATTATTGCCAGTTCGCTGTTGGTGGAGGGGCCCGACCAAGCCGGTGGAAGCAGGGCCGACCAGTCCCTTGCGCCGTGGAACTCGCGTAGCCCGAAGATGGTCGCCAGTTCACGGTCAACCTTTGACACGCCCTTTCTGCGCCAGCTGCCCTGGCCGTCGTCGGCTCGGTGTTCCCTTTCCTCGATGAGGCAGAACACCAGGGTGAAGCCGGGATGAAGCAGAAACTCCCACAGTGAGCCGATCTCGCGGAACAAGGCCTCGATCCTCTCTTTTTTGGGTGACGGGCGTTCGCGCAGCACTTGCGAACGGTCCGCGGTCCAAGTCACGATGGTCTTTCGCACGGCTACCGGATGGATCACCGTCACCACCGAATGCTGGAGGAAACTGCGGAGTTTGGGCCGGAGCTTGGCTAGGCTCCCGGTCTGGATCTCGATGATTCCCTGCGACGGAGACACAATGTCGGCCACCCAGGAATCCACCGGAACCTCCACCTCGCCGTCGCTGGGTAAGAAGTGGGCCTTCAGTTGCCGGTGGAGCGTGCGCTCGCGCAATTCCCCGACCCGAAAATCGCTCATCGGTTGTTGCATTTCCTTTCATGGGAATAAAAAAGGCCGTCCCCAAGGACGGCCTTCCATCGAACCTCTTTCCCCGATTACAGGGTACGCGAGGCTTCTTCGTTGAACAGGATCGACTTTTCAGTTTCACCGTCGAAGAAACACACCTTGTTCATGTCGGGCACAAAGTGCACTTCGTCGCCGACATGGAACGCATGGTTGGGTTCGACGCTGGCGATCAGTTGGTGGTTGGCGGTTCCCACGTACAGGTGGATTTCGGCGCCGAGGGGCTCAACGACTTCCACGGTGGCGGTCATGTTGTTCTTGGAACCGGCGTTCACCTGAAGGTTGAGGTCTTCGGGGCGTACGCCAAACAAGACAGTTTTGCCGACATAGGCCTTGAGGGCCTCACCCTGAACGCCTTCGACTGGCAACACGAACGAACCTTCGTTGATCATGATTTTGCCGGCTTGTTCTTCAACCTTGACCGACAGGATGTTCATGGGGGGCGAACCGATGAAACTCGCCACGAAGCGGTTGATCGGGTGGTTGTACAGCCCGAGCGGGGTACCAATCTGCTGGATCAGGCCGTCTTTGAGCACGACAATCTTGTCGGCCATTGTCATGGCTTCGACCTGGTCGTGGGTCACATAGATCATCGTCGACTGCAGACGGGTGTGGAGGGCCGAAATCTCGGCGCGCATCTGAACACGAAGCTTGGCGTCGAGGTTCGACAGGGGTTCGTCAAACAGGAACACCTTGGGCTTGCGCACAATGGCGCGACCAACGGCCACGCGCTGGCGCTGACCACCAGAAAGGGCCTTGGGCTTGCGTTCGAGCAGGGCCTCGATGTCGAGGATGGCTGCGGCTTCTTTGACGCGGTTCTGGATTTCAGCCTGGGGGTACTTGCGGATGCGAAGACCGAAGGCCATGTTTTCGAAGACGCTCATGTGGGGATACAAAGCGTAGTTTTGGAACACCATCGCAATGTCGCGGTCTTTCGGCGCGATGTCGTTGCACAGCTTTCCGTCGATGAGCAGTTCGCCACCAGAAATATCTTCGAGCCCGGCGATCATGCGCAGGGTGGTCGACTTGCCGCAGCCCGAGGGCCCGACAAACACACAGAACTCTTTGTCGTTGATGTGAATATTCACATTATCGACCGCTTTGACATCACCTTCGTACATCTTGGTGATATTCTTCAGAATAACCTCAGCCATACAAACCTCCGTTAGGACTATATTATCCCCCGAGTATGGGACCACTTAAATTGCCTGTCAAGGCAATTCAACGGGTGGTTTGGGTGCTGGCGGCGGGTTTGCCGAAGTTGGTGAGTTGGTCCTGCAAGGCAGAAACCTTGTCCGGCGTGGGATCGGTCCCCAACCAAGGAACGACGACCTTGTCGCGCAAGGTGGCCCAGTTGGTCGGCAGGGGCTTCCAGAACTTCAGCTGTGCGGCAACCGGAATCCGGTGGTCGACTTCGGGGTAGTAGCCCGGCAGGTCGGAGGTGTTGGTTGCTATCACGGCCGACAGGCCACCGAGGAGGCCAAAGGGCCGGAACTCGCTGGACCGGGACCAAGCGATCAGACTTTTCTGACTCGACGGCTTCACCAAGTCGGCCAGGAACTCGCGGGCTGCACCCGGCGAGGCAGAATTGGCCCGAATACCACCCCACAAAACGTTGTCGGTCACCGCGACTTGGCCGTCCAGTTCCAGGTAGCGGAAGTCGAGCCCGCGCCTTTCGTCCAACGGCAAGGTGACGAACTCAGAGAGCGTTGCCGGGTAGAAGAGGACACGACCCTGTGTGAGAAGAGGCCAAGGGCTGGTGGACAGGTACTTGGTCGTGAACTCCTTCTGGGTTTTCCAGCCGCGTCCTTCGACCGCCGTCCACTCCGACAGGGTCTTGAGGCCGGCCTCCAAGCCGGGAAGATTCCAGACGAGTTTGCCTTGGAAGTCGGCCGAAAAGTCGGCACCGGTCAAATGGAGGTAGGTGAGGGGAAAGTCGGCCCACAGCGGAGAAAAGCTTTGCGTGAGGCTGCTGTTCTTCCCTTCGGCCTGAAACGCTGCCGAGAGTTCGCGCACCTTGGAAGGCGTCAGGGTGAGCGGGTCGAGTTCGGGAAGCCTCTGGCTTGAGTAGACAAGCACCGGTAAATCGAAGCTCAGCGGAACCAGCCTAAGCTCGCCTCTGACCGAGCCTTGCTCGATCAGGTCGCGGTAGAAGGAGGCCCGCGAAATCTCTCCCCGCTCAAAGAGAAAGTCGAGGGAGGCCGAGGCTTCGAGTGTCGTCGCCTGATCGATCGACCGGCCCACCACCAGGTCGGCAATGACTCCCGGCACGCTGAGGGCTTCGGTCAAGTTGGCGTGGTATTCCAGAAGAATCTGCCACGACGACTGCTCGGCATTGAAGCGCTCCACAGCCCCCGAAATCTCGGGAGCGTCGGTCCACAGCACGGAGGTTCTCCGGTCCGGCTGGCTGCACGAGGTGGCAAGGCATAGGGCACCCAGGAGCAGCGCCAATCCGACCGGCCACGCCCGTGAACTCATCGGTCAGAGTCCCGCGAGGGTGTCGGCCGCCTGGAAGACCGCCGCGTAAAGGGCCTTGAGATCACGGTTGTCGACCGACGAATAGGCGAGCCGGAGGTACTTCTCTTGCAGCGAGATGGTGCCGATGCCCTCGGTTTTGAGCAGGTACTTTCGCAGGTCCTCGCTCGAGCCCCGGGTGAGCTCGAAGGTCATGAAGTACCCTGAGTTGAAGGGAAGGGCCTTCAGTGTCTTGCCGTTTTCCCGGGTCTCGAGAATCTTCTTGACGGTTTTGAAGCGTTCTTCGAGGACCTTGGCGTATTTGGTTTTGATGCCGTGGTAGACGAGGCTGGAAAGTTCCTTGTACAGCAGCGTTTGTCCGACCCGGCTTGAGCTCGAAATCGTGGTGCGGATGGCCCCCAGCACCTTCTGGTTGAGCGCGTCGAAATGACTCTCGCGCAGACCGAAGGCCCCGAAGGTGAGGAACCCGACACGGAAGCCCCACACGTAGTCTTCTTTGGTGGCACCATCGACCTTGACGGCCAAAAGGTTCTCGTGGGCATTGTGCAGCAGGGTGAACATCGACTGTCGGTAGATGTCTTCCTCGTAGTACAGGCCGAAGTACGCGTCGTCGCACAAAACCACCAGATTCAAACCGCCCGAGGCCAGGGTGACCAGCTTGGCGGCGAGATCTTCGGCCTCGGCCTTGCTCGGTGAGTACCCCGTCGGGTTGTGCGGAAAGTTCAAAAGGAGCACGGCCTTGTGGTTGCGGGCGTTGTCCCTCAGGGTTGTGATGATGCCATCGACGTTGAGACCGCCGTGGGCCGTGAAGACCGGATGCGTAAAACAGTGGGCCTGGTTGCGCGTTTCGAAAATCAGCGGGTAGTTGTCCCAGCAAAGTTCCGAGAAGACCACGGTGTCTTCCTCGTCGATGAACAGGTCGGCCGCCATCGAGATGCCGGCGGTGATGCCAGGCACCACGGCGGGGAGTGAGACCTTGCTGTCGAGGATGCCAGGGTTCTTGCGGAGCATCTCTTCCTTCCACAGCACGCGCAGGCGATTGTCGCCGCCAGGGGGCGCGTAGTCGATGGCCTCGGAAGGCGACAGGCGAGGCAGATTGTCTTGGATGGTGGGCAGGATCATCGGCTCGCCGTCGGAAAGCGCGATCCCCACGGTGGCGTTGAAGGTGGTGGCGGATTTTTTGGCCTCGGTCGATTGGGCCACGATGCCTTTGGGGAAGTAAATCCTTTTCCCAAAACGTGAAAGAGTTCGGTCGACGACGGTGCCCGCGAGTTGGGCGTTGAGTTCCACAGCGATCGGGTGCATCGCAACAGACTGACGGTTTCGACTTGTTGTGTCAATTGACAGGAGCACAGGCGTTCATCATACTCCCCTGAGAGGAATTCATGGCCAAAACACCGTCCAAACCGACGTCTAGCAGCTCAAAAGGGGCTGTGGCCTCAGATCAACCTGCCAGCCTCCTCAACCGGATTTTGGCTCTGCTCGGCGTCGAGCCTGACCCGGACCGCGAGCGGAAAACCCTGCTCAAGGAACTGAAGCTTACGCTCAAGAAAGCCAAGGGAAAGTTTTTTCAGCCCAACGGTGACCTCGTGGATACCGGGCTCGCCAGAGCCGTCCATGAAATGTACGCCGTCGTCGGGCCCGCCAACACGCTTTTGCAGAATGCCGCGAGTTCCAACGCGCTCAAGGCCATTTTCATCGAGCAAGTACTGAGCGAGGCCCAGCGCAATCTGCAGACCCAACTCAACGAAGAGCACATTCGCAGCGTCGCGCCGACGATGCCGGTCGATCAGTTGGTCTCGATGTTCAAAGAGATGCTGGCTGAGTTCTCGAGTGCGCTCGAGGCCGAAATGCAGCGCAAGATCGACACCCAGTACAACCTCTTCCTGATCTTTGTCGATTTTATTAGTTTCAACTATTATTTCATGCTCAAAAAGTTCGATTCGAGCCTTCCCGAGGGCGACTTCAGCTACCTGCCCCGTTTTGAAGCCATCAACGGAGAGTACGTGCTCGACGACCTCAAGGACTTCTTGACGGCCATCGCTGCGGTCAATCCTGCAGCCGAGTGGGACGCTCTGTTCGATGTTCTGAAGTCCTACAAGGGCATGGACGTGGTTTCGCGCGCCAACTGGAAGAAGATGATGGCCAACTTCGTCACCCTGAAGAAGTCGGGGATTCTGCTGCAACTTACCCAGTACCTTGGCGGTGACCCCTATTATAAGGTGAAGGCTTACGTACCGAGCGAACGCATCGTGGACCCCTACTTGAGCCATATCCGCAGCCAGGTCGAGTCGGTGTTGCAAAAGATCAGCCAGGAGAAGCGCAACGACAAGCTCACGGGGCTGGTTCAGCAGGTGTTCAATACCACCGGCATCAGCCGCACCAAGAACTACACCGAAAAGGCCAATCTCGGCTTTCAGAAGAAGCGCGTGCCCGGGTACTCGCTGGTCGAACCCGTGAATTATCTGAAGGCCTTCATGCTCGACTACTACAAGCGCGACATCCGCGAGCTGGTGAACCTGCTGCTGGTAAAGGGCCAATGGGTGAGCAATGCCCTGGCCCAGCCCATGTCGGACTCGTTTTACCACCTGATGGAACTGTCGGACCAGCTGACCGCTTTTGACGATGGGTTGGGCGATGACGCCGAACGGGGCAAAAAAATCAGCGTGCTGCTCGCCCGGGCCGACAAAGATCCGAACGCCGCGACGTCGCTGAAAGTGCAGGTGAAGGAAGTGAATGCCACGGCGAGGACCCTCATCGTGGAAAGTGCCACCCACCTGATTGTGATTGGCAAGCACCTCAAGATGGCCATCGATGACTATGCGAAGCCCAAGCCGGAGTTGGTGCTCAACTGGAAGCAGATCGAAGGCGGCACGCAGAACATCTTGCGGGATTGGCTGCCCACCACCTATAAACTCATCTACAACTTCGTTCAGCTGATGCAGTTCTTCGTCAAGGAACAAGCGCCCAAGGAATAGACCACCATGTCCATTCTCTTCATCGGGAGCGGTCCACACAATCTGACCGCGTTGACCTTCCTTTTGCAAGGACGCCCTGAACTCAAGGGCGAGGTGCGTGTGCTCGACCCTTCCGGAGCGTGGCTCAAGCGGTGGAACGCTCAGATGCGGGCCCAGGAAATCGTTCACTTGCGTTCGAGTTCGGTGCACCATCCTGACCCAGATCCACTCGCTCTGCGACGTTTTGCCAAGGGGCGCTACGACGAGTTCTACCCACCATATTTTTTGCCAGGCACCGAGTTGTTCGGGCAGTTCTGTGCCGATGTGATCGACCGGTTTGACGTTGGTTCACTGCCGGAAGAGGCCCGGGTGTTGCGCTTGGAAGCTCGTGAGGGGCGGTTGACGGCTCACTTGTCCGGGACCGAGGATTGCGCGCAGGGAGTGCTGAGTCCCCGCCACGTGGTTGTTTCGTTGGGCGGAGGGGAACGCAGGTACCCGGAGTTCTACCAGAAGTGGCTGGAAGGTTCGGGTGCTTTCCGCCTCGCTGGCGAGACGCCGCCCTTGCTTCACTCCGAAGAGGTCGACTTGACGGAACTCGGGGAGGGCGTGGGAAGAACTGTCCTCATCGTGGGAGCCGGACTCACCGCTGGCCACCTTGCCCTCGGGGCCCTGAAACGCGGCTGGAAGGTGGCCCTGCTCGCCCGCCGACGGATCACGTACAAGCTCTTTGATTCGGCCCCCGGCTGGATTGGCCCCAAACACCTGGCGGGTTTTCTGCGCGAAAAGCGGTGGGAACGGCGTCGCCGGATGATTGCCAAGGCCCGCGGCGGGGGAGCGATGACCGAAGAGCTAAGGCAACAGTTGGCGCCCTTTCTCGCGGGTGGGCAACTCAAGCTGAAGCCAAGGTGCGAAGTTCGTTCGCTCAGCGTGGTGGACGACCGGTGGAGGGCCGACTGCGGCTGGGGCAGGTTTCTGTTGGCCGACCAAGTCTGGATGTGTACCGGCAGCAAGCTTGATCTGAAGACGCATCCGCTGTTCCGAGATTTGTGGAAGACCCACCCGCTGCAGCTGTACGATGGGTTGCCCGTGCTCGACTCGGGCTGCCGCTGGCCCGGATTGCCGCTGTACCTGTTGGGCCTGCCTGCGGGACTTTCGGTGGGGCCCACCGCGCGAAACTTTCCCGGCGCCCGCAAAGCGGCCAGTTTGGTGGCTGAGGCCATCGGCGGCGTCCGCGTGGGTCCGACATGAAGCCTCCGTTGCCGCGTCCGGGCGCGACCCTGGCCTTGCTGAGTCCCTCGTGGGGTGGGCCTGCAGCCTATCCAGCCGTGTTCGAGGCCGGGAAGACCCTGCTGTCGCAAGCGTTTGGCTTTCGGCTCAAGGAGTTTCCCACCACCCGCTGGACCGCTGCCGAGCTCGACCGCGACCCTCGGGCTCGCGCTGCCGACTTCAACGCCGCGTTTGCCGACCCGGAAGTCGAGGGGATCATCGCCTCGATCGGAGGGAGCGACGCGGTGCGTCTGTTGCCCTACCTTGACGCCGACCTGGTGCGCCGACACCCCAAGATGGTCCTCGGGTACTCCGACGCCACAGCCTATTTGACTTGGCTCAGTCTCAACGGCGTTTGCAGCTACTATGGCAACACAGTGATGTCCGGCTGGCCACAGATGGCCAGCTTCCCACCGGCCATGGACTGGCACCGGGCCTTTTTTGCCGGCGAACTCCCGCCCTTGGAGCCTTTTCCGCTCTGGACCAACGGTTACCGCGACTGGAACACCAGTTCGCGCGAGATTCTGGAGCCACAGGCCAACCCGGGCTTCACCTGGCTCGGTGGCAAAGCGGTGACCCGGGGCCGGTTGTGGGGCGGCTGCTTCGAAGTCCTCGAAATGCTCAAAGGCACGCGCTGGTGGCCCGGGCCGGACTTCTGGAACCAGCGGGTTCTGTTTCTTGAGACCAGCGAGGAGAAGCCGCTTCCCCGGCAGGTGATGTACTGGCTGAGGAACTACGGCGCGATGGGCGTCTTTTCGAGCTTGTCGGCGCTGTGGGTGGGGCGGCCCAAGGACTACACCGAGGCCGAACGGGCCGAACTCCTGCGGGTTGTCGCGGGAGTCGTCGGTGAGGAATGGGGCGCGACCGAGTTGCCCCTCGTGATGGACCTCGACTTCGGCCACACCGATCCCCGGTGGGTCCTCCCACTCGGCATCGAGGTCGAGACGGACCCGGTGGCGAAGAGGCTTCGGTTCACGGAGCCGTTGTTCGCCGATCCACGTCCATGATGGCGTAGACCAGCGCTTCGACCCCCGCCAGCGCGTGCGTTCCCGAGGCCAGCGTGAGCGCTCTCACCGGGGCCCGAGGATCGGCCGCGAGCATAGCGGCCAGCGAGGCCTTGGCATTTTCGGGCGACACCAGCAAATCGGCCGGCGACGCAGCCAGGGTGACCCGGACCGACGTGGGAGCTACCCAGGTATCGAGCCTGGCTTCTTGCTGAAGGCGGTAGTACGGCAACGACATCGGGTCGGTGCCGAGCTTTTGCAGGTAATCGGCCCGGAACACATCGGCCGACGCAACGGTTCCGACAGGCTTGCCGACGAGCTTGGTCACCGCGGCCTGCACTTGCTCGCGCGAATGTTCGCCGTCGAGCAGGGGCACGATGTTCTGAACGATCTCGGGGCGGAAAATCTCTTCAGGACGCACCAGGTCGGGGTAGGCCCTGGCCCAGCCCAACGCCAGCAGAAGGGTGTAGTGCGGATGGGTCAGAACTTGCTTTCCGCTGGCCACGTTTTCGACCCCCAGAGTCAGGTTCAGCGGCGCACCCAGCGGGTAGGCGTCGGTCAGCGTCAGGCCGGGAGTCGCCGCGGGGTTTTCGCTCCAGGCCTTCAGCGTCGCCATGGTGGCCAGCCCGCCTTCGGAGTAACCCAGAACCCGAAGCCGGCCCGACTCGGTGTCGCCGGTGTTCTGCTTCACCCAGGCGCGCGCGGCCTCGAGTCCGTCGAGCGACGATGCGGCCAAACTGGGCGTCAGGCAATAGTGCTGTTGCCCGGGGCTGTCGCCGACGCCACCGTAGTCGGGCATCCAGACCGCGTGGTTCAAACTGGCCAACAGCCAGCCCAGTTCGATTTCGTCGTTGGCCAGCCGCGAGGGCTGGGTTGCACGCTGCAACTCGCTGCCCCGGTCGTAAATGACCCAATCCAGCGGCGTTGGGCCGGAACTCGGCGTGGGCAACAACAGAAGTCCCGACTGCAGATCAGGCTCACCCTGGGGCGTCAAGGCCACAAAACGGAGCCGAACCGCCCGCACCGGCACGCGGTTGTTGAGCCGGGAATCGCGCCAGGCGTCGAGGCCCTCGGCGGCCAGCATCGAGGTGTTGATCTGCAAGCCGAGGGTCCAGCTGCTCAGCAGGTTGAGCAGTTGCCCCGCCTCTGGGCCCGAGCGTCGTTCGAGGTCTGTCCCCTCGAGCAGCGTTCCGGGGACGGCTTGGGCGGGGAGGGCAGGCGGTGGGGTCCAGGGGACTTTGTTCATCGTGACGCACGAGGCGAGAAGCAGGGGAGCGAGCAGAATCGGCAGGGTCTTCATGTTTCCTAATTTACCCGAAATCCGCTACACTCGGCCATCATGCAGGATTTGAAATACGACACGGACGACCGCATTGTCGCCTTGGCAACCCCTTGGGCTCCCTCAGCCCTTGCCGTCATCCGCGTTTCCGGACCCGGCTGCATTGAGGCTGTGGCGACCTGTTTTTCGCGTCCGGCGAAGCTGACTTCGGCCCCCGGCAACTCCGTGGTTTTGGGGAACTTGATCGACAGCCGCGGGCAAGTCCTCGACGAGGTGCTGGCCACCGTGTTCCGAGCCCCGCGAAGTTACACCGGTCAGGACAGCGTGGAACTCAGCTGCCACGGCAGCCTTCCGGGGTTGGCGCGCATAGTGGCCGCGTTGACGGGCGAGGGCGGGGCAAAAGGCCCCTTCCGACCCGCGGGTCCGGGCGAGTTCACCCTGCGGGCGTTTTTGAACGGCAAGCTCGACCTGACGCGGGCCGAGGCTGTGCAAGAACTCGTGGCGGCGAGGACGCAAACGGCGCAAACCCTGGCCCTGCATCGACTTTCGGGCTCGGTGGAGGGGCGGATCCGGGAACTGACCCGGCGGTTGCTCGACCTGACCGCCCTTTTGAACATCCAGCTGGACTACGCCGAAGACGACGTGGAAACCACGCCCGTTCCGTTTGCCCTGCTCGACGCGGTCAAGGCCGAACTGGTGAACTTGGCGGCGACGTTCCGCACAGGCCAGGTGTATCAGGAAGGCATCCGCCTCGTGCTGGCCGGCCGCACCAACGCGGGCAAATCGAGCCTGTTCAACCTTTTCTTGAAAGAAGACCGCTCCATCGTGAGCGACGAGCATGGCACCACGCGCGACTGGCTGGAAAGCTGGGTGAGCTTGGGTGGCATACCGGTGCGCCTGTTCGACACCGCCGGCCTGCGGGAGTCCGACAGCGCGGTGGAGCGCGAAGGCATCCGCCGTACCCGCGAGATTCTCGACGCCGCCGACGTGATTTTGTACCTGATTGCCGGTGACGTCGGGCCCGACGCCGAGGACCTGGCCTTCCTGCGTGAGGCCCAGGACGGGCGCCTGTTGGTGGTGTTCACCAAGGCGGACCTCGCGACCCTGGGATCAGACTTGGGCCTGCCTTCGCTGGCGCTCTCGAGCAAAACCGGCGAAGGCTTCGATGCCCTGGAAGACGCGGTGAAGGCCTTGGTCCCGGGCGCCAACAGGGTGGGCAGCGACGAACCGGTGATCGATTCGCTGCGCCAAAAGAACCTGCTGGACCGCGCCATCGCCGCGCTCGACCAAGTGAAAACAGGGACAGACCTCGGGGTGCCCCTCGACTTGATTGCCCTCGACGTCAAGGACGCGCTCGATGCTTTGGGTGAGATCACGGGCGAAGTGACCACCGCCGACGTTCTCGACCACATGTTCAGCCGCTTTTGCGTGGGAAAATAGGAGTTGCCATGAAGAAACTTTCGGGCGCGGATGGCTTGCGGGCGCTGGCCTGCTTGATGGTGATCGCCCACCACCTGGGCCAGCGGCTGAACTTTCAGCACCCCGGCGACGACTGGGCCTTTTGGGGCGGCATGGTCCAGACGGGAGCAGCCGGGGTGGCGGTCTTTTTTGTGCTCAGCGGCTTTTTGCTTTCGGCACCCTTCTGGCGGGCCTACGCCACGGGCGCCGCGCTGCCGAGTTTGCGCCAATACACCGTTCGCCGGGCGGGCCGAATCATGCCGGCGTTCTACGTGATCCTTCTGGTGAGCTACCTCGCCAGCGTGGCGTTCTTGCCAGGCGAGCCGGCCCTTTTTTGGCGCTACCTGGCGGGTTTGACCTTCACGTCGGGTTTTCATTGGGCGACGCTGTTTCCGACCGGCATCACCGGGCCGTTGTGGTCGGTTGGCTTTGAAGTCGTCTCGTACGCGCTGTTGCCGCTAGCCATGGTGGGACTTTTCGCGGTGGCGGGCCAGACGAGGGGGCGTCCCCGGGCTCTGGGGTGGTGGCTCCTGGTCCTGGTGGCCGTTTTTGGGGTCAATCAGCTGCTACTCGACGCTCTTCGCAGCAACGCGTTGGGCAACGGCTGGCAGTATGGCCTGGTCGGCGGCGCCAAATACTGGATGCCGCGCTACAACCCGGTGGGGTTCTTTGCCCAGTTCTCGATGGGCATTCTGGGCTGTGGCCTGGCGACCGTCTGGTCACGCGACGAACGGTTCGCTCTCTGGAAGCGCCGGGGGGTCTTTGACGCGCTGGCCGTCCTGTTGTTGCTGGGCTTCCTCGCAATTCTTGTGAGCCAGGGCGGAGCCCGTGACTTCTCGTTGTCGTTTCAGCACCAGCCGTACTACTTTCCGCTGTTCGCCGGGACGACCGGCTTGCTTCTGGCCTGCCTGACCCAGAGCCGCTGGCTGGGGAAGGCCTTCGACAACCCGGTTTCGCGCTACGTGGCCCAAGTGTCGTACGGGCTTTACCTGTGGCACTTTTTTGTCATCGAGGTGCTCAGCGCTACGGTCTTCCCGCATTTGACCCACGGTGGAATGCCCAACCTGACCGAGTGGCTGGTGGCCTCGGCCGTCGTGCTCGTGGTTTCGTTCGCTTTGGCGACGGCGTCGTGGTACTTGCTGGAGCGCCCCTTGCTGCGGGCCGCCCAAGCCTGGCACCCCCGCGCGGCAGGAACTCCCTACCGGCCCGGTTGGCGCACCACGACGATGGTGGCCGTCGCCGTGGCACTGGTCGCCGTACCAACGGCTGTGGCGCTGGCCAACCCGTTTACGCTGGAGTTCCCTTCGCCGTGGTTCAGTTGACGCTCACACCACCGTGATCACGGGCCGGCCAGCGACAATCGTTCAAAAACGTGAGCTCGGAGCCTTCTGGTTTCGAGTTCCGGCCTGATTTTCTCCTCCAGCAGAACCTGGGGTTCTCTGTTGTTCACTATAGGAGACGCAGGAACTTCCGTTTGGTTGGTAGCTCGATCTTGCACCCGCGCCCTCGCCCGCTTAGGCTTGGGAGGGTGAAGCGCTACCTTGTCCTCGCCGGTAACATCGGAGTCGGCAAATCTACCCTTGTCGAACTACTCTGCCAACGTTTAGGCTGGACTCCCTACTACGAGCCTGTGGCCGAAAACCCCTACCTCAAGGACTTCTATGCCGACATGGAGCGCTGGGGTTTTCACAGTCAGGCGTTCTTCTTGATGCATCGCGCACGCAGTCACCGAGGTCTGTCGCTCGAGCCGGGGAGTGTGGTTCAGGATCGTTCGATGTACGAGGACTGCGAGGTGTTCGCCCGCAATCTTTTCATGCAGGGCCAACTTTCCTCACGGGACTACCAAGTGTACCGGGACCTTTATCAGGTCTTCGTGTCGCTCCTGCCTCACCCCGACTTGGTGGTGTACCTGCGCGCCTCGGTGCCCACGTTGCGTCGGCGTATCGCCCTGCGGGCCCGCGCCTACGAGCAGGAAATTCCCGAGGCCTACCTGCAAGGCCTGAACTTGCTCTATGAAGATTGGATCGGGAGCTTCCAGTTGGCACCCGTGCTGGCCGTTGAGACCGACGAATTGGACATCCCGGGGCACCCCGACCACCTCGACGCGGTGGTTACCCGCATCGAGACCGCCCTTCGCGAAGGCCAGGAACTGCTGGACTTCCCAACCTGACCACAAAAGTCCTATATTCCCGTTCATGGGAACTTCTGCCGATTTTGACGCAATTGTCGTAGGGGGCGGGCACGCTGGAATCGAAGCTGGACTAGCTCTCGCCCGCTTGGGGCACCGCACCTTGCTGGTCACACAGTCGCTCGACACCATTGGCCGCATGAGTTGCAACCCGGCCGTGGGTGGCCTCGCCAAGGGCAACATGGTGCGCGAGATCGACGCGCTCGGGGGCGAGATGGGGCGCCTGATCGACGCCACCATGATCCAGTTCCGCGTGCTCAACCGCTCGCGCGGGCCGGCTGTTCAGGCGCCGCGGGCCCAGGCCGACAAGTTTGCCTACGCCGCCCTCGCCAAGAAGACGCTCGAACTGACACCCAACCTGACTCTGTTCATGGACACGGTGGTTGATTTTCTGCTCGACACGCGCGGAACCACGGTCACCGGCGTGGTCACCGAACGAGGCAAACGCTTTACTGCCAAAGTCGTTGTGCTCACCACCGGCACCTTCCTCGCGGGCAAAATCTTCATCGGGGAATACACCGCACCCGGCGGCCGCCTGAGCGAGCCGGCTGCCTTTGGCCTCGACCGTGTGCTGCGCGAAAAGGGCTTCTCGGTGGGTCGTCTCAAAACAGGCACGCCGGCCCGTGTGGCCAAATCGAGCCTCGACTTCGGCCAGATGGAAGAGCAGTTTGGCGACGACGAGATCATCCCCTTCAGCTTCGGCAAGCTCGCCATCGACCGCAAACAGCTCAGTTGCTATATCACCTACACCAACGACGCGACGCATCAGGTGCTCCGCGACAACCTGCACCGGTCGCCCCTCTACAGCGGAAAAATCGTCGGCAACGGACCCCGCTACTGCCCCAGCATCGAAGACAAAGTGGTCAAGTTTCCCGACCGCGACCGCCACCAGGTGTTCATCGAGCCCGAAGGCGCCGACACCGAAGAGATGTACCTCAATGGTATTTCGAGTTCGATGCCCGAAGATGTGCAGGAAGCCTACATCCACACCATCCCCGGCCTGCAGAACGCCGTCATCCTGCGCCCCGGCTACGCTGTGGAGTACGACTACATGGATCCCAGCCAGCTGTTCCCCAGCCTGGAAAGCAAGCGCCTCGCCGGACTTTTCGTCGCCGGCCAGACCAACGGCACTTCGGGCTACGAAGAGGCCGCGGCCCAGGGACTCATGGCTGGTATCAACGCGGCGATGAAGTTGCAAGGCGGCAAGCCAATGGTGTTGGGCCGCACCGAGGCCTACATCGGCGTGCTCATCGACGACTTGGTAACTCTCGGTACGGAAGAGCCTTATCGCATGTTCACCAGCCGCGCCGAACACCGCCTGAGCTTGCGCCACGACAGCTGCGACCGCCGTTTGACCCAGAAAGGCTACGGCATCGGGCTGGTGGGCGAACAGCAGTGGCAGCTGTTCCAGACCAAGAGCGCCGCCATCGAGGCGATCAAAGAGTTGCTGCGAACCCGCAAAGTCACCGGAACCGAGTCACTGACGAAAGTGGAACTCGCAAACCATGCGGGCCAGAGCTTCTACCAGACGCTCAAGGACCCCACCCTCAGCATCGAGGACCTCAACACGTTGGAGCCCACGATCGCGCTGGGCCAGCCCCTCGAGTGGGTCCGCCTGGCCGAGCTCGACATCAAGTACGAAGGCTACATCGCCCGTCAGGACCACCAGGTGGCCAAGGCCGAGCGCATGGAAGAGCTCGAGATTCCCGAGGGGTTTGACTTCGACGCGCTGCCAGGAATCAGCACCGAGAGCCGTCAGAAGTTCAAAAAGATTCTGCCGCGTTCGGTGGGGCAAGCAGGGCGCATCAGCGGGGTGCGCACCAGCGACTTGGCCATCTTGATGATGGCAGTGAGCCGCCGATGACCTTGCCACGGGGGACAGACCTTCTCGACCAAGGCCTCGACCAGCTTGAGTGGCCCGGCGACCGTGTGGCCCTGCGTGCTTTTTTGGCCGAGGTCGAGGCTTGGAACGAGCGGTTGGGCCTGGTTTCGGTGAACGGGCCCGACGATCTGGTCGTGAGGCACGTGCTCGACAGTCTGGCACCGTGGAAGTGGCTGGCCGAGCTGGGTCTGTCGCCGTTTGGGGGGACACCCGCCAAGTCGCTCGCCGACCTGGGCAGCGGGGCCGGGTTCCCGGGAATCCCGCTGGCGCTGACGTTTCCGCGTGCCGTCACCACGTTGGTGGAGCGCATGGAACGCCGCGCCGGTTTTCTTGAGACCACGCTCATCGCCCTTCACCGCACCGACGTTACGGTGCAGCAGCGCACCTTCGAGGAAGTCAAGGACAGGTTCGACCTGGTCACCTTTCGGGCCGTTTTTCCCTTGGAGCCCAAGCTGGTGAAAAAGCTCTTGCGGCTGCTCAACCCCGGCGGCGTCGTGGTCGCCTACAAAGGGCGGCGCGAGGTGATCGACGCTGAGCTGGCGGCGCTGGCGGGGCTTTTTGTGGCTGAGCGAGAGGTCAGCATGCGCGTTGAACCGGTAACCGTGCCGTTCCTCGAGGAAGAGCGGCACCTGGTCACCTTCTCTTGGTGAGTCGCGGACGGCTCAGTTCAGCGCGTTCATGGCCTTGAGCAGCGCATCTTTTTCGACGAGGTCGATCAGCCGTGCCTCGACAAACTGCTTGGCGGTCGGCGTGAACGTGCCCGCCGTGATGCAAAAGCCTCGGCCCGCGTGCATTTCTTTGAGGCGCACCTGCATGTCGCGCAAAAACAGCTCGCCCACCTGACCGTTGGACCGCAGGTAGCGGAACACAATGGTGTCGTCCCACTTGCTGGTGCTGATTTCGGCCGTGATGTCGGCGTAGTCGTTTTTTTCGACTGTGACATCGATGACCTTGATCGCGGCCTTGGGGAAGAACGACCCGATGAGGTTGCGGCACAGCGCGATGAAGTCCGACGTTGGGGCCATCATGTAAATCTGCAGGTTTTTGTTGGCGTTGTACTCCGAAAGTCGGCGGATCTGGTCGTTCACATCCCGGTAGTTAGGATTGATGTTGCGGATGTCCTTGTACTGCCGCAGCGCCCCTTCCATGTCTTGTTTCTGGGTGTAGGCGGTGGCCAGCCGGTACTTCATCTCGAGCATGATTTCGGGCGTGACTTTTTGGTGACGAACCCCGATTTCGAGGTCGTCGATGGCTTGGTCATACTGGCGGGCATTGAAGTGGATGGTGCCCGCGAACAGCGCCGCCTGAGGACCCACCTCGGGGTCGGGTCGCAGATGGGTGAAGATCTGCACCGCGTTTTCGGCCTGCCCCAACTCAAAGTAGGTTTGGGCCAAGAAGAACAGGCACTCCTTGTCGTTGGGCTCAAAGTCCATCGCCCGCCGGAGGTAGGCTACCGCTTCCTTATGGGCCTTGAGCTTGAAAAGACTCTGGCCCAAGTACTTCATCGTCGGTGCGTGGTCCTTGGAAATCGAAGCCGACTGGCGGAGCACGGCGACGGCCTTTTCGTAGGCCTTTTTTTGGTATTCGAGGTAGCCAATGTTGTAGTTGACCTCAAAGCCGTCGCCTCGCACCGCCTTGGCAATCAGAAGCGATTTGTAGGCCTCCTCGTTCTGACCGAGCTTGATGGAACATAAGCCGGCGCGAAGGTTGATCAGGTAGGCGTCGAGCCCCAGATTGGCGCTCGTCATGGCCGACAGCATATTATAGGTCTTCGACGCCTTTTCGTAGTCGTTGTCATTAAAGTAAATGTCGGCCAACGTCTGCAACGCCTCGGGGTCTTTGGGGTTGGACGCCAAGCGGCGGGTGGCGTCTTTCAGCTGGGCGTTCCTGTCTTTTTTCTTCCCTGTACCGGGCTTCTTCTGCCGGTTGGGCAAAACGATCATGATGAAATAGATGACGATGATCGCCGCCAAAACCGCTATCACAGCAATAGCTACAGGAAGGTAGTCAAACATAGTCGGAATTATCGGTCGGGGTCGGGGGGTTGTCAAGGAAGGTCGGACGGACTAGGTTGAACAGGTGGGCAGGGTAAGATTTTGAACAAACCGATCCTTGGGATCCGTCAGGCAGATGGCTCGTTTTACGGCATCATGGAAGACTCCGGAACCCCCCGAAAGCGACTTGTTCTCTCGGCGGCGCGGGCCGATCAGCATTCCGTGCGCATCGATTTGTACCGCTCAACCGACGGCCTGATGGAAGACGCTGCGCTCATCGGCTCCCTCGACCTGGAGAGCGACGAGTCCTTGGAGTTTCAGGACATCGCCTTTGAAGTCTCGGTTGACGAAGAGGCCCAACTCAGCGCCACCGCCACGCTCCCGAACGGCCAATCGAGTTCGGTCGACCTGGACCTTTCGGAGTTCCGCGCCGACAGCCGCACCGACAGCGACATTTTGGGCGACTCCACCTTTGACGACGCCGAACTCGACACCTTGGACGACGCCTTTGGCGCTGACACTCTCGATGACATCCCTGAAGACGGCGACACCTTGTCGATGGATTTGCCGGAAAGTCCCGACGACCTGCCGGACCTCCCGGACGACGAAGAGCCCCTGGACAAGTCGTTCGAGATCGACGACCTCGATGCCGGTTTCGGCATGGACGAGGTTCCCGATTTGGACGAGGCTGAGCTGGACGCAGAGCCCTTGGACGAACCCGCCGCCAAGCCCGCAGCCAAGGGTGATGACGAAGACGAGTCCTGGCACGATTTTTCGATGGACGACATGGAACCCATGGAGTTTCTCGACACCGGCGACGTGATTTCGGCTCCCAAGGCCAAGGCTAAGGCCGCCGCCAGCGAGTTTTCGATGGACGACGAGGCCCCGCTCGATCTTTCCGACGACACCCCCCTGGGCGATGACTTTGGCGACCTCGATGACCTGTCCGACTCGTTGCCCTCCTTTGGCGAAGAGGCGGGCCCCAGTCCTATGGATGACGCCGGGTTCGACGAGGACTTCCTTCCTCCGCCGGAGCTTTCCGACGAGGCGTACGTGCCCCCCTCGAAAGCGCGCCCCGAAAAGGCCCCCAAAACCAAGGAAAAGCCCGAGACGAAGGCCAAGGCACCCAAGCCCGCCAAGCCTGTTCCCCGCCGCGAGGGTGTCGGGGCCATCGACAAGACGGCCTTGGTTCTTTCGATGATCACGCTCAGCCTGCTGGTGGCGTCGCTGATTGTCTTGCTGTTGCTCAATGTGATGCGCCCGCCCCAAGTGCCAGCCATCCAGCCCGAGGTTCAAGCCTGGCCGACCGGGCCTCAAACCGCCCAGCAAACTCAGAGCCTGCCGGCGGTGAGTTCTGTCGATCTAGGTCGCACACCTTGGCCGGAGTTTCAGGCCACCAACGTTCAGGAAGTTCCAGCCGGCCTTCTGGCCGTGCCCGTCACGCTGCAACTCGCGGGCACCAACCTTGCCGACGCCACCCGCCGCTTCGGGGCGCCGGATCGCGTCGAAGGCGACCTGCTGTCCTGGTGAAGACCCCCTCGATGCTCTACTTGCTGAGACTGCTGCCGCTGTGGATGTTCGTTTCCTGCGGGGCAACGCTGTGGAATAAGCCCGTCGAGACGCTCAAGGAAGACTGGGCGCGCGGCGACACCACCTACCTTCTGTCGCTTGCTCTGGCAGACCTCAAAAGCACCGATGTCAGCGCCTTGGGTGCGGGTGCGGCCTACAACTTGGGCCAGGTGTTTTCGCAGGCACACCGCTGGGACGAAGCCCGGGTGATGTGGGAAAAAAGCCTGCAAAACGACCCCTCACCGTGGCGTCAGGAGGCGGGAAGAGCCCTTTATGGCCTGTATTCCGGCGACCGCGACTGGCCCAAGGCCGAGGCTGTCGCCAAGAAGATCGTTCAGGACTACGGTGACAAACTCTGGGCCCAGCGCCTGCTCTTTGAGGCCTACTACTTTCAGAAAAAGGACGAAAAAGCCCAAGAGATCTTTCAGCGCTGGAAGCCCGGCGACTTTTCTGACGGCGAAGAAACCGAGAACCGGCTTTTCGGGGCGGTGATGGCCTCGCGCGCGGGCCAGACCGGTGTGGCCTCGACCGGCCTGAAGGCGATCGTGTTCGACGAACCGGCTTCCATCTTGCACTTCCGGCTCGAAAGCTTTTTTGAAGAGGATCCGTCGCGCTACGACTTGTTGGGTCCGTGGGGGAGGGAGGCGGTCGCGTTTCAGTCGCTCGCGTACCAGGCGGTACCGCAGAACCTGCTCGACTGGCTGGCCAAGCACAAGCTTCCTGCCGAGTTTTGGAACCACCGTGCGCTGGTCGAGACCTTCGAAGGGCTCTTCAAGACCGAGGCAAGGGCCGAGACGGGCCTGAGGATTCTCGAGGGCTTCCGTACTCACGTCACCGGTGAGGCACGCTTCGCCGCCGAATACGCGCGGGGCCGCCTGTACCGGGCTTTGAGCCGCTGGCTGGAGGCCCGTACCGCTTTCCAGGTGGCGCTGCCTTTGGCCTTCACCAACGACGACAGGCAGAAGACGGCCTGGAATTGGCTCAACGCGTGGGTCCAGCTCGAGCCCGAGGGCGCGCTAGGGCCTTTTCTTCAGGTGTACGGACAGACCACCGATCCGGCGTACTTCCACGACCTGTTCGACGATTGGATGACCAGCTTGGTGCAGAATCGTAACTGGCGCCTGTTATCGGCCGTCTGGCGGGACCTCGGGCACCGCTTGCCGGCTGCGGATCGGGCTACGGTTGGGTTTGTGCTCTCGCGCCTCGCCGCCGGGAAGTTTGTCCAACTCGACCAACTGGGCATCGAAGCCAGTCCCGCCGACTTGCTGGCCGATCCTTTGGCTCAGTCGCCGACAACGTACGAGTCGGTGATGGCCAAGGCTGTTCTCGGTAAAGACCTCGAGTGGCCCACCGAGCCCCACCGCCCCAACCTCAGCACCGACCAGCGCGACCGCGAGACCCTGTGGGAAGGCCTGGTGGCCTACGGTCTGGGCCGCTTCGTCGTCGACCAAGTGCTCTCCTCGTCCGATCCGCTCGACCCCGAGTTTGTGGTCCGCACAGCAACCACCCTGCAAAAACGTGGGCTCTACCGGCCTTCGCTTCTGCTGGTGTACCGGTCGCTCAAAGACCAAGAGGCTGTGCTGACGAAACCCCTGGCCGAGCTGTTGTATCCGCTCGCGTTCCAAAGTCTGGTTGAGGCTCAGGCGGAACGTCAGAAGCTCGACCCCAACCTGCTGTTCGGCCTGATGCGCGAAGAAAGTTCGTTCGATCCTGTTGCCAAGAGCTGGGTGGGTGCGCAGGGCTTGACGCAGTTGATGCCCGTCACGGCCGCCGAAACGGCCAAGCGCCTTAAAATGAAGACCTACGATCTGGCGAAACCCGAAGACAATGTGACCATTGGCGCGGCTTACTTGGCAACCATGGTGAAAAGTCAGCAGCAAATTTTCCTCGCTCTGATGGCCTACAACGCCGGTGGAGGGCGAATCAAACCCTGGAAGGCCGAGCTCGGTCGCCTGCCGGTTGAGATTTTCGTCGAGGCCGCCCCCATCGCCGAAACCCGCGACTACGTGAAGCGAATTTTGGTCAGCACCGTGATGTATGGGGTGCTCCACGACGGCAAGTCGCTCGGCGAGATGGTGCGCCTCGTGTACCCGGGGTTTGCCCCGTAGGGTTAGCCTCCCGGCTCAAGGAATCTCCCGGTACGCCGACAAGGATAGAGGGAGACTATCCATGGAAAACAAGCAGATTTCGGGCACCACGATCACTCTAGCTGCGCTGGCCGGTTTTTTGGTCCTGTCGCAGGGCCTGTACGCGGCCGGGTTGGGCGACTGGGTCGTCACCTCGCTGCTGGCTTGGCCGGGCGCTTTCTTGGTGCAGAGTTTCGGCTGGGTGTCGCTCTACGTGCCCCTTCTGCTGGGCACTTTGGCCTTTGTGTCGACCCAACCGGTGAACCGCACCGTGCTCACGGCGCTGTTGTACTCGTTGTTGCCGTTCTTCACCGTCGCCGCCTTGGTTCGCAGCTTCGACCCGACCGATTCCACGCTGCTGGTAAGCCAGTTGACGCAGTGGATGGGTCCCACCACGCCGTTCTTCCTCGTGTTGGTGCTGGTGGTGGAGGCCTTTGGTGGAGCCGCGCTGAAGCTGACCACCTTGCCCAAGCTGGATCCCCGAACCGCTGACGATGCGGCCGAGCCTGTGGTTCCTCCCCGGGCGGCCGCCATGGAAGACGTCGAGTCGCCAGCGAGCCCCACCGCCGAAGTGTCCCCTGAGGAAACAGCCGAGTTCGTCGAGGGCGAGTCGGAAGCCGTGGATCCTGAGGCCCCGTTGCAGGTGCCAGTGCTCAAGGAATGGAACTCGGTCCGTGCGCTCAAGGACGATCCGTATTTCGAGATCCCCGAAGAGTTTGTGTCCAACTCGCCTGCCTTGGCCGCCCTCAACCGAACCTTGGCGAACATGCCGCCCGAGGAAGCAACGGCGGAGGATATCGACGAGTCTTCGTTTGTCGATGTAGACATGCACGAGTTCGATGCGACGCCACCGCCGGAGGTCTACGAAGATGAGGCCGGCTACTCCGATTACGTCGAGGCCGTGGTGGACTGGGACTCCTTGGTATTGGCCGGTACTGCGACCGCGCACACCGAGCTCGAAGCCTATGAGCCAGCCGACTTGGAGGCGGAGCTTGAAGCCGATCTGGAGCTCGACGAAGACGAGCTGGAGCTTGAGGCCGAGATGGAGGCTGACGCCGAAGCCGCGATTCAAGTTCTTGCGCAGCCTTCGGCGCTCATTCGACCGCTCGAGGGTGGCAACTTCCCGTCCAAAGTCGTGTACGTCCGGGAGAAAAAAACACCCGTCCCTTTTGAGTCAGCGCCGGAAGTCGCTATCGGCGGCGACCGGCTGGAGGACGACGAGCTGGATGCCGAAGCCGATCTGGTCGACCCCACGCTCCGCGAGCCGATGTCTGTCCCCCAAGCGGCGGAACCCGGCCATTGGGCACAGCGCCCCAAGTTCCAGCAGTGGCACGTGCCGATCGAGGGCCTGCTCACCGCGTACAAGCAGGGCAACTTCAGCGAGATCGACGACGCCACCAAGCGGGCGGGGCACATCCTTCAGATGACGCTCAAGGAGTTCAACATCGAGGCTCAGGTGACCGGAATCCGCAAGGGCCCCGTCGTCACTATGTTTGAAATCCTTCCCGCAGCGGGAGTGAAACTCAGCAAGATTGTCGCGCTGGCCGACAACATCGCCCTCGGTCTGGCCGCCACCAGCGTGCGCATCGTCGCGCCGATTCCCGGCAAACACGCCGTGGGCATCGAAGTGCCCAACAAGGAACGCACGCTGGTCGGGTTTGCCGAAATGGTCGCCAGCCGCGAGTTCCAGGAAAGCACCGCCGCCATCCCCATCGTCATCGGCAAAGACATCAGCGGCGACACGCAAATCATCGACCTGACGCGCACCCCCCACCTGCTCATCGCCGGTGCCACCGGGGCGGGCAAGTCGGTCAGCGTGAACACCCTGGTGTGCTCCATCCTGTACAAGAAGAGCCCCGACGAAGTGAAGCTTCTCATGGTCGACCCCAAGATCGTCGAGCTGAAGTT
>JBAXAI010000019.1:0-72877 GCA_037142615.1 Spirochaetales bacterium
GGCTGACGCTTTCGTAGCAGTTCGCCTCGATGGACTCGACGCCGTTGATCTTCGCGACGGCAGATTCCACCGGTTTGGTGATGTTGCTCTCGATGTCGTAGGGGCCCACGCCGGGGCTGATGGTGTACACGACGATGGTCGGAAGTCCGATGTTGGGGAACATCTCCTGCCCGATCTGGGGCAGCGAAGCCAGGCCGAAGGTGAACAGGCCGATGAACACCATCAGTACGGTGATGGGCCGGTTCACGGAAAGGCGGGCAATGCTGTTCTTGGGCTTGCCCAGCGGGGTCGGCGTCACTTCGCAGCGTCCTGGTTCACGACGGTGACCTTCTGGCCGTCCTCGAGGAACGTGTTTCCCTGCAAGACGATCTGAGTGTTAGTTTCTATTCCCGAAACGATTTGTACCATATTGGCGCCCTTGGCTGCCGTCTTCACCTCGACCATCTTGACCACCCGGACAGCGGGTTTTGCCGGGTCTGCCGCAGGCAAAGCGACAAACAGCACAGTCTTGCCGTCGCGGTTGAGCAGGGTCTTTTCGGGTACCTGAGTCACGTTGTCCTTGGTCTTTCGCACCAGCTCGACCTCGGCGAACATGCCGGGCTTGAGCAGGTGGTTGGGGTTATCAACGGCCATCTCGACGTCAAAGCTGCGCGAGGCGCCGTCGATGATGCTGGCCACTTCGGTGATCCGGCCCCGGAAGGGAGGGTGATCCTTCCAGGCGATGGGCGTCACATTCACCTCGAACCCGCTGGGGTCGGTGTAGAACGCGCCGTAGTACGGTTCAGGGATCATCACCGAGGCGAAAATGTCGGAGTCGCTCACGATGGTGAGGAACGGCATCCCCGGTCCGATGGTGTTGCCCCGCTCCACGTGGATGACGGCAACCCGACCGCTGATGGGGGCTTTCAGCTGCGCGTAGTCCTGCTGCAGTTGCGCCAGTTCGAGTTGCTTGCCCTGCGCATTGGCTTGGGCCTGAGCCATCTGGATGTCTTCCGACCGGGCGCCGTCTTCCATCAGCTTGACCTGGCGGCGGGCGTTATCGATCGAGGTCTCGGCGGCTTTCACCTTGCTCTGCGCATCCTCATATTTGCTTTTGGGCAGCGTGCCCGAATCGTAAAGGTTCTTGGTGCGGTCAAGGGTTGTCTTGGCGTTGACCAGATCTTCTTCTGCCTGAGCCAGCGAGGCCTTGGCGCTCGAAAGCTCCTCCGGTCTCACCGCAGTGGTCACTTTCTGCAGTTGGGCCTTCGCGGCCTGGTAGGCTGCCGCTGCCTGTTCGGCCTGAAGACGCACGACGTCGTCCTCCAGGCGGCCGAGGAGTTGCCCTTCGACCACCTTGTCGCCTTCTTTGACGAGAATGGCGAGGATTTTGCCGCCTATTTTTGCGACCAGGGTCGTGGTATCGGCCGGCTTGAGGTGGCCGCTGAACGTCAGCTTTTGCGTCAGGGGCGCGATGGTGGCCGGCCCGAGTACCACCGGCGGGTAGACTTCACCGGTGAGTTCGCCGTGTGACTCGTTGAACAGACGCGGAACGATAATCACGCCCGCAACGACGACAACCACAGCGGCTGCGATCAGGAAGCGCCGCGATTTCCAAAAGTTCCCGGAGGAGGCTTTCATGGGGCCTCCAGCAGGCGCAGCAGACTGCCCTTCACGCGATCGATTTCGTGGTCAATGTCCTTGTGCGGTACCGTTGCAAGCAGAAAGAGGACGCCGCTGATCCAGATGCGCATGGTTTCGAAGGTGGCGTTGGGCAGGCCGCTCATGGACTTTGAGATCAGCAGGGCGAGCGAGTCCAGACGGGCGTGCATCAGGTCGAGCCGATTGGCTGCGCTGATCATGCCCCGGACCAGCGGATACAGCGCCTTGAGCATCTCGAGGCCATAACCGAGCAGGGCCTTTGACGAAGTTCGTGGGTCCGAACCCTTGGCCAAGATCGCCTCGGTTCCAGCGAAAAAATCGTCCCACACGCGGTCGACGGCTCCCACAAACAGGGCTTCCTTGTCGGCAAAGTAGGTATAGAGGGTTCCAGGCGCAACCCCGGCCAGGTCGGCGATATCTTTCATAGTGGCGCGCTCGAGTCCCTGGGTACCAAAAACCTCGATGGCCGCCTTGAGAATGCGTTGCTGCTTGTCTTCGTCCGGTTGTCGCGACACGGTGATTCCTTTCTTGAATGAACGTTCAATCAAGAAAAATAACGAGACCAACCGCCGTGGTCAAGCAATGGCGTGGAAAATTAACTGATGCGGGTTAAACTTATAGCATGAGTGCCTTCCAGTGGCCAAAGGTGTGGCGTGGCGCGTGGCTCTCGCTCGCGTCTTTTGCGTTGGGTCTGGTCCTGCGTCTGGTCCTTCAGGGGGTCATGGGCACGAAGCTGATCTGGCTCACGTTCTACCCCGTGGTCATGCTGGCGGCGCTGTTTGGCGGCGTCTGGTCGGGGTTGGCCACCGCCTTCCTTTCGGCGGCCTTCGCCCTGTTCGCGTGGCCGCTGCTGAGTCCCCAGCCGTTCGTGGCGGCGCTCGCCGACCAGTTGGGTGTGGGCGTGTTCTTGTTCAACGGCTTGATGATGTCGCTGGTGGCTGAAAGCATGCTGCGGGCCCGCAGACGTGCCGAAGCGGCCCGTCAGGAGGCCGAGGCTGCCAACCGTGCCAAGTCGGTGTTTCTGGCCCAAATGAGCCACGAATTGCTCACACCGTTCAACGCCCTGCTGGGCTTTTCTTCGGTGTTGCTGCACGCGCCCGACACCACGCCCCGCCAGCAGGAAATCCTGGGCATCATCCACCGCAACGGGACTCACCTGCTGGAGCTCATCAACAACGTGCTCGAGATGAGCCGCATCGAGGCCGGCAAGACCACGCTCCGCCTGGAACCGACCTGGGTGCGAAACCTCGTGGCCGAAGTGGTCGAGTTGCTGCGCGAGCGGGCCGAAGGCAAGGGGCTTGGTCTCACGGTCGAAGTCGAGCCCGGCACACCACCGGTGGTCCTGACCGACGCGCTCAAGTTCCGGCAGATTCTGACCAACCTGGTTGGCAACGCGATCAAGTTCAGCGACCGTGGCACGGTCCGCGTGGGCTTGAGGCCCGAACCGGGGCGCGACGGGGACTTTCCGTGGCTGGGCCTGTGGGTGAGCGACACCGGCCCTGGCATCGCGCCCGAAGACCAGACCCGCGTGTTCGCGGCCTTCGAGCAGGTGGGGCCGCCGAACGCAGGCGAGGGCACCGGCTTGGGACTCGCCATCGTGGACCAGTTGGTGCGTGCATTGGGAGGCACGGTTCGCCTGGAAAGCGCGTTGGGAACAGGGAGCTGTTTCTACGTGGCCTTTCCGGCTCAACCGGTTAGCTCCTTGGCCATCGAAGGGTTGCCGCCGGCGACCGCGTCGTTGCTGGCCCAGGTGCAGGTCGCGCCAGGAAGCGAGGGACACCGCTTCCTGGTCGTTGACGACCAGAGCGACAACCGCCTGCTCCTCAAGACCATCCACGACGAGCTGGGCCAGCAGTGCCGTCTGGCCTCCAATGGCGAGGAGGCCGTGCAGGTGTTCCGCCAGTGGCACCCGGAACTGATTTGGATGGATGTCCGCATGGCCGGCATGGGCGGCATCGAGGCGGTCCGCCGCATCCGGGCCCTTCCGGGCGGGAACCTGCCCATTATTGCCGTGACGGCGTCGGTGTTCGTGGAGCAGCAGGAGTCGCTGCTGGCCCAGGGGTTCGACGCGATGCTCACCAAACCGTACCCCCTTGAGGCCATCCGGTCCCTCATGACGGCGCATCTGGGTTTGGAGTTCGTCGTGCCGCGGCCGGTCATCGTGCCAAGCGTCCCAGGAGACCTGCCACCGTTGCCTGCCGAGGAGGCGCTGGCGGTGCGGCAAGCCCTGGACTCCCTGGACCCTGAGCTCATCGACCAGACCATTCAGGCGTTCCAGCGGCGTAACCCGGTACTCGGCTCCTATCTCCGTCTGTCGGTCGAGAGTCTCGACTACACGGGGTTGCGGGCCAAGCTCGACGCGTTGCGGCCGAGCTCCCATTCCTCAGGAGGAACCCCATGATGCCCGCCCCGCGCGTGCTCATCGTTGACGACCAGATCGACTCGCTCAAGTGGCTCTACGAGGTGCTGACGCAGAACGGGTACAAGACGCTGCTGGCCAACAGCGGCGAACTGGCCCTGCAATCCATCGCCCGCGTCCAGCCCGACCTGCTTCTGCTCGACGTGAGCATGCCGGGCATGGACGGATTTGAGCTCTGTCGCCGGGTCAAGGCCGACCCCGCGACGCGCGACATTCCGGTGATTTTCCTGTCGGCTGCCGACGCCGAGGCCAAGCTCGAGGCCTTCCGTGCCGGTGGCGTCGATTTTGTCCCCAAACCGTTCAGCGAGGCCGAAGTGCTGGCGCGGGTAGCGGCGCAGTGGGACCTCCGGCGGCTGCGGCTGGGGCTCAAAGAGCAGATCGCCGAGCGCACCGAGGAGCTTCACCAGGCGCTCAAGGACAAAGACTTACTGATGCGCGAGCTGCAACACCGGGTGAAGAACCACCTGACCTTGGTCACCGGCCTGCTGACACTCACCGAAGCGACGTCGGCCGACGAACCGGCCGGCGAAGTGCTTGAAAAGGCGCGTTGCCGGGTGCAGGCCCTGGCCTCGGTCTACGACCTGCTCTACCGCAGCGACGAGCACGAGACGGTCGATGTTTCGGGGTACGTGGAACGGCTCCTGAACCCCTGGAGGGACAACCTGCCGGCCGGGATCACGCTGGAGCAGCGGGTACTCGCCGTACCCTTGCCGACGACACAGCTGATTCCGCTGGGCCTCATCATCACGGAACTGGTCACCAATGCGCTCAAATACGCCTTTCCGGCGCAGCGCGTGGGTCGCATCCTGGTAGTGCTCGAGAGGCAGGGCGACAACCTGAAACTCTCGGTCTCTGACAACGGCGTCGGTACCTCAACGACGGGGGAACACCACGGGTTGGGCTGGGAGCTCATCGAGTCGCTCAGCCACCAGCTCAAGGGCGGCTGGAGCACCTGTTCCGACCAGGGCATCTGCGTGGAAGTCTGGTTCGCCGGCCCACGGGCGCTAGCGCCCTTATAGCCGGCGAACCGCGTGCGGTTCGCCATAGGCGAGCGGCCGGCTCTTTGCGAAGCAAAAGCGGTTGCTAAAACTCGGCGTTGCCGACAGTGCGCGGAAACGGAATCACGTCGCGAATGTTGCCCATGCCCGTGACGTACTGCACCAAGCGCTCAAAGCCGAGGCCAAAACCGGAGTGCACGACCGTGCCGTAGCGGCGTAAGTCGAGGTACCAGCGGTAGTCCTCCACGCTCATGCCGAGGTCGGTGATGCGCTTCTCCAGTTTGCCTAGGTCTTCCTCGCGCTGGCTGCCGCCGATGATCTCGCCCAGGCGGGGCACGAGCACGTCCATGGCGCGCACGGTCTTGCCGTCGTCGTTGAGCTTCATGTAGAAGGCCTTGATTTCCTTGGGGTAGCCCGTGACGATCACCGGCCCCTGGTACACAACGTCGGTCAGGTAGCGCTCGTGCTCGCTTTGCAGGTCGATGCCCCAGTGCACGGGGAACTCGAACTTTTGGCCGCTCTTGGTGAGGGTCTCGACGGCCTCGGTGTAGGTGATTCGCGCAAAGGGTTTCTGCACAACGGTTTGCAGGGTTTCGACCACGCCCTTTTCGACCCACTGGTTAAAAAAAGCCATCTCGTCGGGGTTGCGCTCAAGCACGCGGCCGAAGACGAACTTGAGGAAGTCCTCAGCCAGGTCCATGTTTCCCACGATGTCGAGGAAGCTCACTTCGGGCTCGACCATCCAGAACTCGGCCAAGTGACGCGTGGTATTGCTGTTTTCGGCGCGGAAGGTGGGGCCGAAGGTGTAAATGCCTCCCAGCGCCGTGGCATAGGTTTCGCCACCCAGCTGCCCGGAAACGGTAAGGTGGGCCTTCTTGCCAAAGAAGTCCTGGGTGTAATCGACCGAGCCGGCGCCAGGGCCTTCTTTGACCAGTGGCACCTTTTCGAGAGGAAGGGTCGTCACCTGGAACATTTGACCAGCGCCTTCCGCGTCACTTGCGGTGACGATGGGCGTGTTCACGTAGTAAAAGCCCAGATTCTGGAAGTACTGATGAATGGCGAAGCTCAGGGTATTGCGAACTCGGGCGACCGCGCCAAACGTGTTGGTTCGGGCTCGCAGGTGGGCAATTTCGCGCAGAAACTCCAGGCTGTGTTTCTTCTTCTGCAGTGGGTACGACTCGGCATCGGCAGCGCCGAGCAAGACTACCGTGGCCGCGGCCAGCTCCCACTTTTGGCCGGCGGCGGGGCTGGCCCTCAGGTCGCCCGAAACCTCGACGCTGGCTCCTGTCCCGATGGTGGCCAACAGCGCATCCCAGTCGGCGGAGCCGTTGGGGACGGGCTGGGTCTTGTCGATGACAACCTGAAGATTGCCCTGACAGCTGCCGTCGTTGAGCTCCAGAAAGGCCGTACCCTTGCCATCACGTTTGGTTCTTACCCAGCCGGCCGCCTTGAGGGCCCCCAAGGGAGATTCCGAGGAAATGAGGCTCGTCACGGAAGGATAGGGTTTCTGAAACATGAAAAGACTCCTGAGGAAGTTTGCGCCCGGCTCAGCCGATCGGCTCAGCCGAGCTCGTCCCTCAATCTTAACATGGCCTTGAAGGCCGAGTCAGGCTTTTTGAGCTCTTTGCTGCCACGGGTGATTTTGCACAGGCTGACGCCCAGCTCGGACGCCACCTGCCGCTGGGTTTCGCCCAAGTTGATGCGGTTCACAAGTTCCCAGCGGGCGGCAATATCCAAACGCTCGCTGGGCGTCAAGAGGCTGGTAAGAAAGGCCTTGACGAGCTGGGGGTCACCGCTGGCGGTCAGCACCCGGGTCAGCTCGTCGAACGACCCCTCCAAGAGCAGTTGGCGAGCCCCGGGGTCCTCGGAAGCGCTCGTTTTGGAGGGGGTAGGCAAGTGCTAGTTCCGCCGTCCGCCGAACAGGCGCAGCAACATCAGGAACAGGTTGATGAAGTCGAGGTACAGCTGGAGTGCTCCGAGAAGACCCAGCTTGCGAAGGGCCACGGTGTCGCCGCTCATCTGTTCCTGGGCCTGCTTGAGTTTCCAGGTGTCGTAGGCAGTGAGGCCGGTGAACACCAGCACGCCGACGATGCTGATGAGGTAGCCCATCAGGGTCGAGCGAAGGAACAGGTTTACCAGGCTGGCGATGATGATGCCGATGACACCCATGAACAGGATGTTGCCCCATTTTGAAAGGTCGCTCTTGGTCGCGTATCCCCACAGGCTCACCGCGAAAAACATCGCCGAGCAGATGAAGAAGGTGCTGGCGATGCTGCCGAGCGAGTAGATCAGGAAGATCGACGACAAGGTCACACCGTTGAGGAAGGCGTAAAGCGCGAACAGCGCCGACCCGGTCTCGAAGCTCAGATCGAAGACCCTCGACGACAGGTACCAAACCAGGCCCACTTCAGCGACAATCAGCACAATCAAACCGACGGGAAAACCTCCCGCCGTGGCGAACACCAGATTCATGACGAACTGGTTCTGCGAGGTGAAGAACGAAGCGACAGCCGTCAGCAGAATCGCGAGCCCCATCCAGGAGTACACCTGATACAGGAACTTCTTCTGTTCGATGGCGGCCTTCTCGGAAGCCACGTAAAAGTTGGACATAGTCCCTCCTGCCCATCAAAATACAGAAAATTGTCGAACCGATCAATCCGATGCCGGAACAGAAAGTTTTGAAAAGTGCTTGAGTATAACGTAACGTCAGGGTTTAGGATGGCTTATGTACACGGTCAAGCAGGTCGCGACAATCGCCGGAATCACAGTCCGCACGCTGCATCACTACGATGCCCTCGGGCTCTTCCCTCCTGCCAGGACCGGCGCCAACGGCTACCGCTACTATACCGAGCAGTCACTGTTGCTCCTGCAACAGATCCTGTTCTACCGGGAACTGGGGCTGGACCTCGAGGCCATCGCCAAACTGATGCGCCAAGACGGCTTTTCGGTGGTGAAGGCGCTCGAGTCTCACCGCAGGGCTCTGGGCCAACGCATTGAGAGGCTGCAAAGGTTGATTCAGACCGTAGACAACACGATCGCGCAGCAAAAAGGAGACGTCAAAATGAACAAGGAAGCCTGGTTCGACGGCCTGTCGGACCAAGAGAAAGCGTACGCCGACGAGGCTGGGCAGAAGTGGGACCCCGCCGTGGTGAAGGAATCGAACCGGCGCTATGCCCGCCTGACCCCGGCCGAGAAGCAGAAGAGAAAGGACGAAGGCGAGGCGCGAAACCGTTCGTGGGCCGCGCTCATCGGCACCGACCCGGCGTCGCCCGCCGCCCACAAACTCGTGGAAAGCTGGAGGGAAGAGATCGAGTTCTTCTACCCGACCACCCCCGAGGGTTTGCTGGGGCTCGCCGAAATGTACAACCAGGACGAGCGGTTCAAGGCCAACTACGACAAAGTCGATCCGAGGTTGGCGGCGTACCTTCTCGAGTGCGTGAGGGCCTTCTTTGGCAGTTCAGCCGTGCTCGGAAGCTTGCTGGTGTTGCTGGACGACTACGAGCGTCGTTTTCCCGACGACACCGCCGCGGCCCAGTTCCGGGCTTTTGCCGCCAGCGGCGAACCGCTTCAGGGCAAGGCCAACCCGCGCCGCCACATCACGGCCAGCACCTGGATCGTCAACCGAGCCCGAACGCGTGTTCTGTTGACCCACCACGCCAAGCTGCATAAGTGGGTTCAGTTGGGCGGCCACACCGACGAGGGTGAGGACTGGACGGCGGCGGCGCTCCGCGAAGCGCACGAGGAGTCGGGCTTGCAGGGCCTGAGCCTCGCGCAGGAGGGGCTTTTCGACCTCGATGTGCACGAGATTCCTGCCCGGCCAGGTCAGGCGGCACACGACCACTACGACCTGCGGTTCCTGGTCGAGGCCGACGACCGGGTGCCGTTGGTGATCAGCGATGAGAGTCACGACCTTGCCTGGGTCAACCTGGCCGACCTTGCCCGCTACACCTCCGAGGCTTCGCAGCTCCGGATGGCAGCCAAAACCTCTGCGTAGCCCGGTCTATTTTCCGCGTTCGACGAAACGGTTAGACCCGCCGTCGCGCCCAAAGGCGAAGGGGTTCCAGGTTTCGGTGCCCACGATGTCTTTTCCCTCATATTTCTTGATGGCCCGGATGGCGAGCACGGTCAGAGGCGTGAAGACGACCTCCACCAGATTCTTGATCAGCCATTGGCTGACGATGAGACTGACCAACGCCGTGGCCGGAAAGACGCCGAAGAGCACCGCGACGCCGACGAAAATCGAGGTGTCGACCAGTTCGCCGACGATGGTGGACCCTATGGTTCTCAGCGGTAGCCAACGATGCCTGGGGTCCCAGTCCATCATCCAGATTTTCAGCGAGGCCAGCACCGAATCGTTGGCGAAACTGCCGAACCACGAACCCGCGAGGCTGGCCACCACGAGGCCTGGCACCTGGCCGAGCACGGCGCTGAACGCCTGCTGGTTGGTGAACTCAGGGCTGAAGGGCAGCGCGACCGAGGCCGTGTACAGACCTGCCGCCAAAAGGTTGGCGGCAAACGCGTACCAAACCACCCGCCTCGAAGCCGCATAGCCGTACACTTCGGTGAGCACGTCCGACAAAATGTAGGTAAAGGGAAACAGCAGCAGCGTGCCCACGTCGGTGGTGACCGGCAGGCCCAACAGAGGGAACGAAAAGAACTTCTGCGAGATGATGTTCGACACCAGAACCAGACACACCGCCGCGGCGATGATCGGCTCCAAAAGGCTGAAACGGGAACGGGTCATAGAGGTCTCCTGGTTTTCATTTGTTGCGCGCAGGAGGTCTGCGAACTGCGCGTTGCGGTCCTGTGAGCCAGAACCGGCTTGATCCTAGGCGCTTTGTCCCGGTATTGTCAAACCTCACTCTGGAGGTCCGCCATTCCATCCCACCCCCTGCGCTCGTCTATGGCCCTTTTTGGGGCCGCCCTCATTTGGGGCCTGGCTTTTGTCGCCCAGCGGGTGAGCCTCGACCATATCGGAGCCTTCACGTTCAACGGCCTTCGGTTTGCTCTCGGCGCGCTGTCGCTGTTGCCGCTCACGCTGCTCCTCAAACCTTCGGGAATCACCAAGGTACAGGCGGGCTGGAAGTCAGCGTTTTTGCCTGGCTTGCTTGCCGGGGTGGTCCTCTTTGCGGCGGCAAACCTTCAGCAGGTGGGCCTCATTTGGACCACGGCGGGCAAGGCCGCCTTTCTGACGGGGTTCTACATTCTGCTGGTGCCTCTGTTTGGCCTCTTCCTCAAGCGTCGCGGGCACCTGGGCGTCTGGATCGGCGCGGCGCTCGGTTTGGTCGGGCTCTATTTTCTCAGCGTCAGCGCCGCCTTCACCGTCGAGCCCGGAGACTTGCTCGAGTTGGCCGGCGCCGTTTTCTGGGCCTGCCACATTCTGGTCATTGACCGCTTTGTCCCCCGCTTGGATCCACTCAAGCTTTCGGTGGTTCAGTTTGCCTTCTGCTCCCTCCTCAGCCTGACCGTAGGACTTTTTGTGGAACCTTGGTCGTGGTCGGGCCTGCAGGCGGGCCTGGTTCCTTTGCTGTACGCCGGCTTCGGTTCCGTGGGCATCGCCTACACACTTCAGGTGGTGGGGCAGAAGGGCGTCGCTCCGGGGCCGGCAGCGCTCATCCTCAGCCTCGAAACGGTGTTTGCGGCTTTGGGCGGTTGGCTGATGCTGAACGAACTCCTGGGTGCCCGCGAGCTGTTGGGATGCGCGTTGATGCTGGCCGGTATGGTGGCCGCTCAAGTGCGCTGGCGCCGCAGGAACGCAACTTCTTCCCAGACATGATAAAACAGGAGAGTCAACGATGCAGTATCGATTTGTGGACAAACAAGCTTTCGAGGCCGTGGGCTGGGCTTTGAGAGTTTCGACCGTTGGCGGCGAAAACTTCCGCGTGATTCCCGAGTTCTGGAACCAGAACCACGCGCAGGGTCGGGTGGCCGTCCTGGCCCAGGGCTGCAGTCCGCTCGGGGTTCTGGGCCTGTGCGCCGAGGCCGACCTTGCCAAACAGGAGTTCACCTACTTTATCGCTGTCGAGCAGCAGGTTGGGGTCACCTATCCAGAGGGAACCCGATCGGTCCGACTGGGCGCGGCCAAGTATGTGGTTTTCACGGCCATCGGCGCGATGCCCGACGCCATCCAGAACGTTTGGAAGCAGGCGTTCGAAGAGTGGTTTCCCGCTTCGGGCTACGAACACGCCGGGACCCCTGACTTCGAGGTCTACCCCCCGTTTCCCGAAGGAGACCCGAGGGGCAATCCCGACAGTCCCGAAAACCTCAGCGAAGTTTGGATCCCGATCCGCCCGAAGGCCTGAACAGACCTTTGGCTAGTGCCGTGTTTCGGTGCTGGCAACCGGCGTCACCGGCAAGTCGCCGTCGTGCAGCTTGCGCTGAAACAGGTCGATTGCCATCCCGTAGGCAATACGGGCGTTCTCGGGGTCGTAGCGCAGGCCTTCGTCGCGCAGGAACGCGTGGGCACCGTTCACCTCGTGCCATTGGTAGTTTACCTCGGCGTCGTCGAGCCCCTTGTGAATCAGGTAGCGGCCCTCCTTGGGAATGTGCGGGTCCTGACGGCCAAAAATCATGAGCAATTCGCCCTTGATGTCCTTGATCCGGTCGAGCGAGTTGTCGTTCATCCCCTTGCCCAGACCCCTCTTGTGAATGTCGGTGGGGTAAAAACACGTGGCGGCCAGGATCTCGGGGTTCATGGCGCAGCGAAAGGCGAGGTGACCGCCGATGCAAATGCCCAGCGTGCCGACCCGTCCCGTCGAGTGGGGGGAGGTTTTTAGGAACCGGATGACCGCCTTGGCGTCATCGTCGTAGCTTTGCAGTTCCTTGGTTGTCTTGTGCGCGTTGCCCCGTTCTGTGCCGGCGGTGTCGTAGGCAAGCACCGTGCCGGCGGGTTCCAGTTCGTGGTAGATTTCTGGACAGGCCACCACAAACCCGTGGCCGGCGAACAGCGCCGCCGTGCGCCGGATAGGCCCCGTCAGCTGAAAGATTTCCGAGAACATCACAAGTCC
This sequence comes from Spirochaetales bacterium, assembly GCA_037142615.1. Lineage (GTDB taxonomy): Bacteria > Spirochaetota > Spirochaetia > JABEVK01 > JABEVK01 > JAIFLN01. Next base: position 12,063 of record JBAXAI010000019.1, read on the forward strand.
CGGGTAGCGACCCGGGGCGGAAGGGCGAAAGACTGTCGTTCGCATCGGCCCGCGCGGGGTGTCGAGGTCGACGACTTCGGGTTCGGCAACGGTCATATAAACTCCTTGAAAGGAGTATACTCCCCCGCATGTTCCTGTACAGTCTTGTCAACCCGGGCTACGAGGCCCTGCTCAAGGCCGAAGTGGCTTTTCGGCATCCCGAGTTCACGCCGTCGTTCAGCCGCCCGGGCTACGTCACGTTCAAGGGACCGGCTTCGCACGGGGTACCGACGTTCTGGTTCGCCCGGGCTAACGGAGTGTTCTTGGCCAAGGGCAAGGCGGCCGACGCAAAGGCGCTGATTGACCAGCACAGCTCGGGCCGGGTGGTCCACTTTTTTGATCTGCTGATGAAAGCCGCCACCGGGGAACCTGCCGGACCCGAGACCGAGATCCTGGACGTCGTGGACCTCGGCGATGGCGAGCTTTGGCTCGGTCACAGGACGGTCAAACCTTACCGGTGGTCAATTCCTGCTGGGTTGCCTTTGTTGGTCTTGCCGGTCCAAGCCCCTAGCCGGGCCTGGCTCAAGCTCGAAGAAGTGCTGTTGTGGTCGGGCTGGGCTCCCGAACCGACAACCGTCGCCGTCGAACTTGGTTCGGCCCCGGGCGGAGCCAGTTGGGCCCTGTTGCAACGCGGCGTTCAGTTAACGGGGGTGGATGTGGCCGCCATGAACGACGTATGCCTCAGTCACCCGGGCTACACGCACGTGGCCCTGTCGGTGCGCGATCTGCGCAAAAAACATCTGCCGGTTCGTATCGATGCCCTGTTTTGTGACCTGGGTTTGAGCCCCGTCGAGGCGATTCCCCAACTACGCGAGCTCTGCCATCTCCATCCCGAAATCTCCCGGCTCTTCTATACGCTCAAGTGGGGAGAAGGGATTCCGATGGCCACGCTCCAAAAGCATCTTGATGCGCTGCATACGCTTGGGTTCACCCTTCGCTGCACGCACTTGCCTTCCAACCGCGCCGAGCTGACCGTCGTCGGAACACGAAAACCCGCGTGAAAGTGACTTGTCAAGCCGATACAGAGGGTGTATTTTGATCGTCACATCTGGGAGGGTGAATGGAAACAACGGAAGAAAAGAAGAAGACCGTCAATCTCATCAAGTCTTGGGAGGACTGGGACGCCGATGACGACAAGGTCACCAACAGCGAAGGCAAAAAACTTTGCCTGATCGAAGACCCAGACTGCGAAGCCTGTCAGTAGCGGGCCTTTTTCATCAGCAGATTCTTGGCGGCCAGGGCCTGGGGCAGTAGCTCAGGCCTGACGCTGGCGAGAAACCCCGAAACCATCGCCAGGAGCGAGTTTCGGTACTCGTCGTGGCTGGCCGAGTTTTCCCAGGTCAGCCGTTCGAGAGCGGCAAACACCATCTTGTAGAAGGTCACATCCCGAGTCTGTTCCCGGCCCAAGGCCATCAGGTTTTCCAGTTCCATGTCCTGCAATTGCACTGCTGTGTCTCCTGCGCTTTGGGGCCGCTCTTTCCTTGTCGGAAGAAACCCCCGACAAGATGACCCTACAAGCGCCGTTTCAACAGCCAGACCATCGAATAAGGAAAAGTGCGCGCCAAAGTTGCGTCTGGGTTCTCCATGTGGCGCAAGATCTTGGCGTTCAACACCGGATTCTGTGACCCTTTTTGGGGTTGATGTTCTCCCAGACACAGCAAGGCGTCGCCCGGTGCCAGGGTCAGTCGGTTGGCCTGGCAAACGGGGTCGAAGTCCTCGGCCGGGTGCGTACCCACCGAAGGCGTCGACGAGCCCCGGAGCATCATCTGCGAACGGGTTTCGTGCCGAAAAATGTGGTGCATTTTCCATCCCGGAGCACACAACGCTACTTCGCCGGTCGAAAAGGTGACCAAGCCGAGTTTGAGGCTGGCCCAGCCGGCCAGTTTCATCGTGTGCGTGAGGTCGTTCATATGGCACGCAAGAGCGCGAACGTCTTGGCGCTCCGCCTTGTCGCTCACGTGCCAGCGCGAAAAGTGGGCCAGAAAGAGGGCCGACAGCTGGGCACGGAACACGAGCGCGGTCAAGCCGTCACCGACCAGTTCGCCGATCAGGAAGGCAACGTGATCGCTATCGAGTTCGCGATGGAGGAAGAAGTTCTTTTCGTGCGCGGCATCGGGAAGCAGTTCTCCCGAAAATAGGTAGCCGGCCCTTTCAAGGGGCTCCAGCGTCGAGATACGCTCGGGCGTCCAGCGGTCCAGCAATGCCTGATCCTGTTCTGTCATGTAAGCCTCACTCAACCATTATGGAACGTTTGAGGTCTTCGTGTCGACAGGCGTTCACGACGTTTTAAGAGAGATTCGCGCCAACTGGCGGGCCAGAGGGGGTGTGCGAGGCCCCCTTCGATCCAGTTCAACGCCGACGCAATGGCTTCGGGGCTTCCATCGCGATGTTCCAGCCACTTCAAGCCCTCTATCAGGGCCGGGAACGAACGGTTTTCGTGCCACAACTGCTCCCAAAGAGCCAAACAGCGCGGATCCCTCCGCCGCTTGAGGCGCTGAGCCCAGGCGAGCCCCAGGGCTTCGGTGCCTTGTTGTTCCCAAGCTGCCTCGAGGGCTTTCTCGCCGGCCTCGGTGGGCAGCAGGGCCAGCAGTCCCCAGAAATCGACCGGTATGGCCGGTGCGAGATCCGGGTGAAGCAGGCCTTCGGCCGCAAGCCTTGCCAGACCCCTTCGGGGTGACAAAAGCCGGTGAGTGCCCACCCAGCGGGAGTCCTCGGGGCGACCCTTGAGCGCCGCCAGCAGGAGGTCGAGGCAGAGCAAGGAGTAAACATCCTGAGCATGGTGACGCAGAACACCCTCGAGTGGTGCGGCAAAATTGGCCGCCGCGCCCTGCCTCAGGTAGTCGAACCACAGCGCCGGAACCAATGCACCGGGAACGTCATCGAGCCGATGGAGGCCGAGCACGCTGCGCTCCAGCTCCGATAGTTTGCAGGTGGGCAAGACCCGCTTCCACAGGCGTCGTGACATGTGCAGGTCGTCGTGGTGCTCCAGGTCTGGGAACTCACGGCCGGCGAGGGCCCATCGGCTGCGCAGCAGCGGCAGGTCGAACGAGGCCCCATTGAAGCTGACCAGCCCCTTAGCCGCGTGAAAAACGGGGTCCAGAGCCGCGATCATGTCGGGCTCGCCAGGAAGGTCGCGCAGGAACCATTGGGTCACCGTGACCTTCGGAAGTCGGCCAGTGCCTCCGGAGGGCCGCATCGAAGCCCAGCCGACCAAAAAGGCCACCGTTCCGGCTCCGCCCGACAAACCGGTCGTCTCAGTGTCAAAGCAGAGCCGACCCTGCCAGTCGGCGGGCTCCAATCCGGGGCCCACCAGTTCCCAAAAGCCGACCTCCAACTCAAAGGTGAACTCACGCCACGCGACGAGGGGCGAAAACCAACTCCAGCCGGTGGGGGCCTCCTCGTCCTCGGGCAAACGTTGCGGCGGCAGCAGGGTCTGGCTTTGGTCCGAAACCCGGCTTCGGGCCGCCTGAAGCTTCTCCCACAGGTCGCTCATGTTCCGGGAGTCCCAGAACCGAGCCAGCCGTCAAGCAGCGCGAGCACGCCTTCCTTGGGGTTCAATCCCACTTCGTGCTCGGGATCGCGGGGCCCAATACAGCTCGGACACCCTTCGCTGCACGGGCAGGCCCTCACCAGCGAGGCTCCCGCTGCCAGCACTTTGCCCAATTGGTCGGCCAGGCTTTCTGCCAGCCCCGAGCCTCCGGGTGACTGATCGTAGACGAAGATCGCCGGCTTGTCGAAATGGGGGTCCCTCAAGCGCTCGGATACGCCGAAATCTTGGCTCTGACACAGCAGAAAGGCCGGGGCCACGGCCTTCAACAGGTGGCCCATCCGGGCCATCGCGGGTCCCTTCAATTCTTCGGTCAGGGCCTCCAACGCGTCCGCCGCCGGGCCGCCTTCCAGGAGTAAGGTGAGGCTGCGGGTATGCATTTGCTCTTCGGGCAAGGCTACCTCGCCGTAGCCGATGTTTTCGTGGGTGTGGAACTTGAGTTTCTTGAAGCGGCTGACCTGACTGCGCACCAGGACGTCGCCGAGCACCAGCGTGCAACCGGGGCCGGGGAACCGGCGGTCCTCATGCAGCACTTTGAGGTCGGTCTTGACCACCGCATCGGTGTAGTAGTTGATTTCGCGTTCCTCGACGTAGCAACGGCGCTCCTGCAGGTCGAGTTCCAGCACGAGGAATTGCCGGTCGCGGTGCAGGTAAACGGCGTTCGGAAAGATCATTTCCTTGGCGCTCGGCCGGTCCATTTCGCCGAGAACCTGGTTCTTGCCGCCGGTGGTATCGATGATGACGATGTTCTCGGCCGTCGCGCTGCGCAGGCTCACGTTCTCGGCTGGGTAGGCAAGGCCCGACCAATACCAACGGCCCCCGGTGTGCCGCAGCGTGCCTTCTTCTTCCATCACCGCGAGGTAGGGGGTCACCTCAGGAAACCAGCGGTCCACCGTCGCGTTTGCACTTCCCTGGAACGGCAGTTCGAAGGCCGCACACTTGACGTGTTCCATCAGCACGTACGGGTTCTCCGGGTTGATGAAGGCCGCTTCGGGCGGGCGCTCGAGAAAATAGCGGTCGTTGGTCACCATGTACTGGTCCAGGGGCGCAGAACTCGCGATGAGGATGGCCAGACTCTCGGTCTGCCTCCGCCCCGCACGGCCCGCCTGCTGCCACACCGAGCTCACACTCCCCGGAAACCCTGCCAGAATCGCCACGTCCAGGCCGCCGATGTCGATGCCCAACTCGAGCGCGTTGGTGCTGACCACGCCCTGAATGGTGCCGTCGCGCAGGCCTTTTTCGATCTCGCGTCGCTCGTTGGGCAAGTAGCCGCCCCGGTAGCTTTCGACGCGGATCCGTTGGTTGTCGGTGTACAGGTTGTCGAGTTTGTCGTGAATGTAGCTGGCGATCAGTTCGACCCGAACCCGGCTGCGGGCAAAAACAATGGCCTTTTGTCCGCTCGTGAGCACTCGCACCGCGAGGGCCTGCGCTTCGTTGACCGTGCCACGCCGGATGCCCTGGACCCGGTCAACGAGCGGCGGGTTGTAGAGAACAAAGTGCCTGGCACCGGTTGGTGCGCCGGACTGGTCGATCAACTCGACCTCGAGTCCGAGCAGCTTTTGAGCGTGTTCCAGGGGATTGCCTATGGTGGCCGAGCACACGATGAACTGGGGGTGGGCCCCGTAGAAGGCCGCCACACGCTGAAGCCGGCGAAGCACATTGGCGACATGGCTGCCGAAAACTCCCCGGTAGGTGTGCACTTCATCGACCACGACGTAACGCAGGTTCTTGAGGAACTTGATCCATTTGGGGTGGTTGGGAAGAATGCCCGAGTGGAACATGTCAGGGTTACTGATGATGATCTGGCCGGTCTCCCTCGCGGAAGCCCGCAGGCTCGTGGGAGTGTCGCCGTCGTAGGTAGACACCTTGAGGCCCAAGTCGGCCCCGAGTGTCGTCTCGTTGAGCTCGCTCTGCTGGTCCTGACTCAGCGCTTTCGTCGGGAAGAGGTACAGCGCTCGGGCCTCGGGATTCTCGAGCAGCGTCTGCATCACCGGAAGGTTGTAACAAAGCGACTTGCCGCTGGCCGTCGGTGTCGCGACCAGCACATGCCGACCCGCTACCGAGGCCTCGAAGGCCCGCGCCTGATGGCTATAGAGCTGGGTCATTCCCCTCTGGCGAAGACCCGCCACAAGCCTCGGGTCGAGACCCTTGGGAAAGGGAGAATAGACGCCTTCGCGGGCAGGAAAAGTGTGCCAAGTTTGAACCTGCGCCATGAACGTCGGGTCGGAACGCAGGGATTCGATCAACTGGCTCTTGGCGACTGGAGAACTCATGCCGCCAGAATACACCAATCTCTAGCGGTTGTCGCCGCTTCCGTGCAGTTGACCCCGCTGCTGGCGGGCCTTGAGTTTCTCAAGGTTGAGGGCTGCGACCTCTTCCAGGGTGAGCCCCAGCGTGTCGCTGAGCACCGCGAGGTACCACAACACGTCGCCAAGTTCCTTTTGAATTTCCAGTTTGTCGTCCGGCGAAATCTGACCGCCTTTGTCGCGGTAGATCTTCTTGAACTTTTCGGCCACCTCGCCGGTTTCGCCGCTCAGACCCAGAACCGTGCAGATGAGCCGCTGCTCAGGATTGGTGTAAACGGCTGTGGTCTTGGCTTGCGCCTGATAGTCATTCAGTTTCATGGTCACAGTCTAGCGAAGGTTCTTCTTTTCGCAAAGGTAGCTGTCTACAAAATCAGACAGAATCTTGTTTCTCTTGACAAGTACAGACAAGAGTTCTTTTAAGCGTATGTCAGAAAAGGAATTAGAGAAGGACTTCTCTTGCAGAGAACTTGGCACCGTTCTTGCTTGGCTCTGGGTGGAGGCTGTTGTGAACACCATCCCCCTTCTTATGGAATCTGACGATGCCTTGGCCCGCTACTTTGAAGAAATCTCCCGTACTCCGCTGCTCGATTTCGAGCAGGAGCAGGCGCTGTCGCAGCAGGTTCTGGCCGGCAGTCGCACCGCAAAACAGCGGCTTATCCAGGCAAACCTCCGGTTGGTGGTCAAGATCGCCAAAGCCTACACGCGCTACGGGATGTCGTTTTCCGATCTCATCCAGGAAGGAAATCTTGGGCTCATCCACGCCGCCGGGAAGTTCGATTTCCACCGCAACGTCCGCTTCTCGACTTACGCTTCGTGGTGGATCAAACAATCCATCGTCCGCGCTCTTGTCAACAAGAACCGCATGATCCGCCTGCCGCACCGCAAGGAAGAGGCCCTGAGGCGTATGTCCGGTTTGTTGGCCGAAGCCGGTTCGCATGCCCCCGGAGTCGACGAGCTTTCGACCCGTCTGAATCTGGGCCGCCGTGACGTGCTCCAGTTGTTGGAACTCGCGGGCAACGTCGCCTCGCTGGACAAAGAGCACGGTGACGATTCCATGACGTTGATGGACCACGTGGAAGACTCTTCCTATCAACCTGAGCACCTTTGCCTCGCCTCAGCTTTGCACGACGATGCGCACCGGGTGCTCGGCTCTCTGTCGGGTCGTGAACAAGCCGTTATCCGGGCAAGATTTGCCTTTGACGGAGCCAAGAAGGGCACCTTGAAGACCGTTGCCAGCCAGTTGCGTATTTCGGCAGAAACCGTCAGGCAGGTTGAACTCAGGGCGCTCGCAAAGCTCCGCAGTCAGTACGCAGGTCAGCACCTCTACCACGCGAACTAGCTTTAACTTGACCCCGGCTAGAGGTCCGACTATGATAACCGATCGGCCCTTCCTGGGCCCGGGGAGCGGCCGTTGTTTCAAGATATCGAAAAGACACGCGACACCATCCTGCAGGCGATTGAGGACGGTCGGAAAATGTCGCTCACCAAGGGCCGTGCCTTCCAGATCGGCCCGCTTTGGTCGGGCCCTCTCGCTGAAACACTGATGGAGGTCTACCCCCACCTCTTTGAAGAAGGCTACAGCCTGGAAGAACTCTCCCAGATGCTTCAGGAGCCCGGGAATGACGGTCCTCGGGATTGAGTCCTCCTGCGATGAGTGCGCGGTCGCCGTGGTCAGGGACGGCAAGACCATCCTTTCCTCGGTTATCAACAGTCAGGTAACTGCACACCAACCCTATGATGGGGTCGTACCCGAACTCGCTTCACGGCTCCATGTGGAAGCCATAACGCCAGTCTACCGTCAGGCGCTGGCAGAAGCTGGGTTAAGTTCCGCGCAGCTCGACGCCATCGCCGTTACGAACCGCCCCGGACTCGTCGGCAGCCTGCTCGTCGGAGTGTCGTTCGCGAAGGCTCTCGCCTTCTCGCTGGACAAGCCTCTCTTGGGCGTCGATCACATTCTGGCACACCTGTACGCCCCGAATCTGGAACAACCCGTGGAGTACCCCCATCTGGGCCTTCTCGTTTCGGGTGGGCATACGCTCCTGACGCTTGTCAGGGCCTTTGATGAGGTCGATGTGCTCGGGACTACCATCGATGATGCCGTGGGGGAAGCCTTTGACAAGGTGGCCAAGTACTATGGGCTCGGTTATCCGGGTGGAAAGGCCATCGATGATCTTGCCAAGTCGGGCGATTCGGGCGCCTACAAGTTTCCCCATTCGCGCCTCGACAAGGGCAACCACCCGTGGGACGTTTCGTACTCCGGGCTCAAGACTGCCGTCATCAACCAAAAGGAACGCTTCCTCCAGCCCGGCAAGACCGCCTCCCTCGAAAACCTATGCGCCAGCTTCCAGAAAGCGGCGGTCGATGTGTTGTGGAACAAGCTTGAGGCGCTTGTCAAGGAAACCGGTGTGACACGGGTCGTGGCGGGCGGGGGTGTGGCCGCGAACTCCTACCTGCGCAGCCGGGCCGCGGCCCATCCACGCTGGACCGTTCGGTTTCCCTCGTTGGCGCTGTGCTCCGACAATGCCGCCATGATCGCCGGTTGGGCCTGGGCCGCGCTGCTGCGCGGTGATCGCAGCACAAACCAACTCAACGCCGAAAGCCGGGTTGCCCGCTTCAAGAGGAAGTATCCGTGAGGAACGTCTGGATGTTCCTCCTGCTCGCGACTCTGGGGGCTTGCTCGCTCGATCTCCGTGAGCCGCTGAAAGTCCAAGGCCTGAGCGGCGTCGTCAACTTGCGCTCGTACGACTTCGACTCGGGAGTCGCCGTCGAGCCCACGGGCTGGGGCTGGGACGCTGGCGTTCTCTGGGTCCCCGGTCGGGAAGGCCGTCCGGAATCGCTGCTGCCGGCTGTCTTTCTCGGCGGACCAGAAACTGGGGGTACCCTCGTGCAGAACCTCGTTCGGCCCTACCGGCCTGGCGAGCGTGGCGGCCTCACCTCCGCAACGGCCTGGGTCACTCTGCTTGTACCCCCTGGGAAGGCCTTGGCCCTGCAGATCGGTTCCTTTCCAGGCGCGCAGAGCGTCTGGGTGAACGGTATTTTGGTTTTGTCGCGTGGGGTGGTGAGCACCGAACCGGACCGCTACCGCGCCGACGGCTTCGGTAGTTTCGTTACCGTTCAACCCCAGGAAGGACGTTTGGAAATCGTAGCCCAGTTGGTAAGCGACGACCCACTTGTTTTGCATCCCGAACTCGGACGTAGATGGTACGTCGCTGCCACTGAGCTCCAGCTGAAGGCTTCCAGTCAAGAAGAGCTTTTGCGGGCTCTTCAGGTCGCTGTGCTTGGTGTCACCTTGCTAGGCTTTTTCTTCGTCGGATTCCTGAAGCGCCAGGTGGGAAGTTTGATTCCCTTTGGGGCTTTCCTGCTGATGTGCATGCTCAAGGCGGTCTTCAACGTGGAACAGGCCCAGCCCCTGCTGTACTTTCTGACGGTACCTTCGGGGAGTCGGGTCTACTTGTTCCTCAACCACGGTCTGAACTTCTTGCCGTTTCCGCTCTTCGTCTGGTTTCTTCACAAGCAGTTCCCTCTTGAAATTAGCCGTTGGTTCCTAGGAGTTCTGGCAGTTCTGACCGCAATATTCGAGATTTGGGAGCTGTTTCCGCTGGTGGCGCTGGCCAATGGTTTTGACACACCTTACCGCGCGGTGCTGGCCGGAGCGTGGCAATTCTCCCTCAACTTGTTCACCGTCGTAACGGTCCTGGTGCTTTTCGAACGCCTCTACGCCGTGTTTCGGACTGGCAAACCGGTCGCTCGATCGCTTTTTGTGGGAGGGGCCCTCCTCGGTTTGCTCACCTTGTTTCCTGTCGTTCTCAGCGTATTTCTTGAGGTCAGGTTCTCCTACTTCCTGAGTTGGGGAGTCTTCTTGTTTCTCCTGGTTGTGACGACCGACCTGATTCGCCTGGAAATCCGTTCCAGCGAACAACAGCAGCGCCTCCTGCAGATTCGGATTGGCGAACTGGCGGTGCTCGGGCATTTTGTTCCCCCCAATCTCGCCCAGCGCTTCGGCCACAGCCGAACAGAGGACCTAAGGGCCGGTGACCGGCGCCTTTCGGAAGGGATCTTTCTGGAGCTCGATTGCGCCGCCTCGCCAGAGCTTTGGCTTCCAGTGATTCAGGACATCGTCACCAAGCGCCAGGGCATTCACGTTCGTCGACAGGGAAACGTGACGACCTGGCTCACGGACGCTCGCTCCGAGAACGCGCTCGAGCTCGCGCTGGAACTGAGGCAGTGCTTTCAGGCGCTGGGCTTTGAGTATCGCCAGGTCCTCGTCCGAGGCGTGGTGGAACTAAGGATCCTGCCCGGGGTGCTTTGGCTGACTTCGGTGGAACCGCTTCCGCTGGAAAGGCTGGCTCAACTGCACCGGCGCGCACGAGACTGCGGAGCGACCTTGGTTCTGGATGCCGGCCTCAAGGATGGTTTGGTAGTTGGTGGCTGGCGAGACCACCGCCTGATATCTGACTCGAGTTCCGAAATCGAGCTCTTTGAACTGGAAACGGGCCCGCAAGTGCGGCTGAAGAGGGAAACCCTCTCCCTGTTTGAAGACGCGATGATACTGGCAGCCCTGCAGAAGTTCACCGCGGCGCAGGAAATCCTGTTGGAAGTGCTCCGGCGCAACCCCCTCGACACCGCAGCGAAGTATTTTCTGGCCTACTGGAGCCGCTGACCCGCGAGCCGATGTTCCTCGGCCTCGCTGAGCCGCAGGTAGAAAGGGCCCTCATGAGGACTCATGGGTGGTTCGACGGACGATCGCGACTCCAGTTGTGCCATGAGTGCAGGGGTCCAGTCGTCGATCTGCATAGCATCCCACCCCGAAGGGAGCTCCCCAAGTCGAGTTGCCATGAGCTGACCCTGATAACCCGAGAGCGCGACCGACCCGGACCAGTGTTTCGTGATCTCGTCGAGCCAGCGGTCCGGGGACCAGTCCGAAACGGGAATCAAGACTCGGTCGCCGTGCACAAGAGTACCGTAGAACCGCTGTTTGCGTGCATCGATGGCTGCGAAGACCGCAGTCTCCGGCCGACGGTAGAGGCGGTTCCAGGTCGTAGCCATCGCGTTCAGGCTATCGAGTGGCCATAAGGGGCAGCCCCAGCCCTCGGCCAGGCCTTTTGCCGTCGAAAGACCGATTCGAAGTCCGGTGAAGCTCCCGGGTCCAACTGCGACGCCGATCTGGTCAGGGACCTGTCCCTGAAGGAGGTCCTTCAACCGTGGAAGAATATCTCCCGCGTGATTGCCTTGTGACGCGACGTTGATAAGCCGCAACGCATCGTTGGTTTTCCACCCGAGAAGGAGTTTCTCAGTGGCTGTGTCGATCACCAAGCGGGTCATGGCGTTACTCCTTCGAACGTGTTCGACACCCAAAGCTTTCGTCCAAAGGGCGTAATTTCCAAGACCAGATCCCAGCGCAGGGAGGGGAGCTCTGGGCCCAACCTTTGAGGCCACTCCACCAGACACACGGCACCGGACTCGAGTGTTTCCCACCCGCCAATGGAGGCAAACTCCTCAGGTCCCGAAAGTCGGTACAGGTCAAAGTGGGCCACAGCGAATCGCCCTTCATAGGTGTTTAACAAAGTGTAGGTTGGACTGGTCACCGTCTCGAGGACGCCAAGGCCAAATGCGATGGCTTTTGCCAACGTCGTCTTGCCCGCGCCCAACTCACCGCTGAGGCAAACCACTTGGCCCGCGCTCAAACTCGCTCCAAAACGCTCTCCCCAATGCCGCAACGCTTTTGAGCTCGAGAACGACCTTGAAACCGGCGTCGTCAGAGCAACGAGCCTTTCCGGTCAAGAAGATTGATTTCGTCTTTGAGGGACTTGAGAATGGGAACCAGCGGGTATTCGATCGCGTCGACGAAATTGATGCGAATGTCCTTGGACCCGATTGGCGTCATTTCGACGATAAACTCGATCCGTTTTGACAAAGTCTTCTTGTCGCTTGACTCAAAAACCGCGCGCGCTGTGTATTCGTTCCGGTAATGGAGCGGAACGTTCTTCTTCACGATGTCGGCGATCTCGGTCAATTTCATAAGCCCATTCTAAAGGAGGCCCCACCTAGCGGTCAAGCTGGAAATCCAACACCTGACGAGCGTGTTCTCTCCGAAGTCTCGGCGCAAGTTCATATTCGATCAGGTCGCCCAGCAACACAAAGTCCTGGGCCTTGAGTGCCAGCTCAACCTCGGCCAAGAACGGCTGGAGGTCCCGTCGAAAGGCTCTCCAGAGTCCAGACTCTGCCGTTTCCGGCCCCGAAAGGGGCTCGAGCGCGTCGAGTTGTTCCACCAGCGTAAGGAGCTCAACGACCTGATCCAGAGCCTCTTTGTCCTTACCCTTTTGCCACAGGAGAGGAAGCTGCTCGACCTTTTCCAGTTCCAGGCCAAGTTGGACCAGCGCCCGCTGACGGGCTTGCAGCGGGGTGCCCGCCCCGGAGCGCAACTGTTGAGTCAATCGCTCAAGGTGCTGCAAGGCCTCGGCCAACCGCGGAAGGTCGTCCCAGGCGGCGTCGAGTAAGGCCAGTTCCTTCTCCGCGCTCCTCCCGGCTTGTTTGGCCAAAGGAAGCAAGGTGGCTCGTATCGCGGGGAACTCAGCCCGAAGATCAGCGAGCACGGCCTTGTCGCCCGCTCGTGTTGCTGCTTTTGCCAGTTCCACGACTTCAAGAACGACTCCCAAGCGTGCTGAAGTGCCGGTCTCAGCAGGAACTGTTTCCAACTCGATGGTGGCTACCAGTTCGAGCTTCCGCGCGAGTTCTTGCGGACCTGGAGCAACGCCATCGACAAGAAAACCCAGCACCGCGTGATTCTGAGTCAGCGACCAAGATTCCAGCGAACGGTAGAGGTCGGCAACGGTGACTTCGTGCTCAAGCGTCAGGTCGACCTTGGTCTGGTTGATCAGAAGTGTCATGGAAAATCCTTATTGTCCGGAGGTGTTGGAGTTGAGTGCGTTCAGCGAGGCAGAGTTCTTGTTCAGCGCGTTGAGTGAGGCTTCCATGTTCCCGTATTTCGTCTTGAGGTCCTGTTGGTAACGGGTGAGGTAGTCGTTGTAGTTCGAGATCTCTTTCTTCTTGGCCGTGAGGTCGCCCTCGATGGTGCTGATGTGCATGGCATTGAAGCCACCGAGCTGCGTAGCGGGTTTGAGCAGCTCGTCGACACCGAAAGCGGCCCCGGTGTTCACAATGAGCGACCCATCGGTACTGTTCCCAAAGAGTTTGCGCACCCCATCGACGTCTCGGGCGATGGATTCGTCGAGCTTGGGCTCGTCGACCTCTAAATAGCCCCTGAGTTTCGAAACGTTGACTTTATCGCCTGTGTTGGCCGCGTTGGTCGAAATACCAATCTGCGCAAGCAGCGAAAAGGGAGATCCGTCGGTGGGGTAGGGGTTCATGAGTATTCGCTGCAAGCCGTTCTTTGTCTGGTTCAGGGCGATGTCCCCTTGAAATCGCCCCAGGTTAGCCTCTGCCTTGGACTTTTCTGCATCGGTCAGGTAGCTCGCCTCGGTGATAATCGGGGAAGCCGCTGGATTCGTGTCGCGAATCGAAGTCAGCACCAAAATGTCGGTGATCAGTCGGTTGTAGCTGGCCAAAAAGGAGATGATTCCGTCCTTGATCGCTTTTTTGTCGGGTTCTACTTTGACCGAAACCGGCTTGTCGGAGGCGCCCTTCAAGTTGAGGGTCACGCCCGGTATGAGGTCCGAGACAGCGTTGGAATCCCGTTTGACCCTGATGCCTTCAAAGTCGAGCTCCGCGTCGGAGGCCTTGGATAGAGGGTGTGTAGCCACCAAGCCGCTGGGAACCTTGGGATCGACCAGACTGATGCCCGAAACCGTGATGGAACGTGCGCTGTTGCCATTGGCAAGGTCAACCGAGCTCAGCACGGTTGCGGCCGGGAAGACATAGGTATAGGACGTTGCGGTTTCCGAATCGGGGAGTTCGGGCAAGGTCAGCGCCCCCGTCTCGACTTTCACCGACAGACCTTTCATGCTCCGGACCTCGGGCGGCGGGGCTGCCGGCGGTGGCAGTGGAATATCGCCCTTCATGGCGGCCCCACTGATGGTGATTCCCTCGTAGGTGACAGCAGGGCTATCCGGCAGCACAAAGCCCTTTGCGTTCGTCGAAGCTGCCGCAGGTGCCGGAGCGACCTGAACTTTAACCGTCATACGGAGCTCAGTCCCCGCAGCCACGCTGATGGGACTCTCGGGTGCCCAGGTTTGACTGGCCCCCGGAACCACCGTGGTGTCCTTCTCGAGCAGCACTTTTCGGAATCCGGCCGGCGAGCCGATCATTCCAAGGTCCTTCAGGGTTGATTCGGCCGCCTTTTGAAAACTCAGGGAGTTCTTGGCACCTACGGGCACTGCTTCGAGCTGGAGGATTTGGGTCTCGGCTGTGTCCTTGATCAGAGATGCCTTCAGGAGGTCGGGTTTCTTAAGGTTGATGGCGTCGACAAAGCTGCTGAGCTTGCCGCCCTTGAACGTCAACGCGACTTCTTTGTCGCCGATCTTGAACAGGTAGTCTCCCGAGGGAATCTGCTTGTCGAGCGCGAGCGAGCCTGAAAGAAGACGGTCATTTGCCGCCGAGGCGAGTACCTTGACGTTGTAATTGCCATTCGAGGCCGCTCGCGTCGCCGAGACGGTGAGTGCATCCTCGTTTCCGGAGGTGCCTACCTTGCTGCCAAACGGCGTATTGAACCCATAGAGCACTTTGGCCGAATCGCGAACATCTTGCATGTACTTGTTCGTGGATTGCCAGACAACTTTGGTGTCTTCCAGTGTCTTTTGATCGGCCTGAAGTTTGACAAGCTTGTTTCGTTCGACTTTGACAAGACTGTCGATGATGGTTTGAGTACCGTACTTGCTGTTGACGCCAGGAATACTGATGTCGGACATGACTGTTGCCGCTGCCTCCAGGTACCGGTCCTCCGGGAGGCTCGCCTTGCGCGGTCTACCCGGATCAGATCAGCTTGTTGATGAGCAACCCCACAGCATCTTTGATGCTCTTGTGAAGTTTTTGCAGCTCAACAGCAGGCATCTCCCTGATAACCTTGTCGGTATCTGCGTCAATGACTTTAACGATCACATCGTTGGTGTCATGATCGACGCTAAAAGTCAGCCTGTGGTTCATCACTTGGCTCAACGAGTTCATCTGGGTGACGGTATGCTGAATCTCGGCAGGGGCCTGGGCTTGCGCCTGGACGACTCGGGTTTCAGCGGCTGAGGCACTCGCTGGATGAAGACTGAGGCGGGAGGCATGAAGCGTGCTGGAAATA
Source organism: Spirochaetales bacterium (assembly GCA_037142615.1). GTDB lineage: Bacteria > Spirochaetota > Spirochaetia > JABEVK01 > JABEVK01 > JAIFLN01. The sequence continues at coordinate 27,199 of JBAXAI010000019.1, forward strand.
TCAATGGCCATGGTTTCCTCCTGAAAGGAAGAAGAAGGGGGACGCGGCCCCTCCTTCTGTCGACGAAAGTTCTTGAAGAGAAGACGTCCAGAATTCTCTCTTTGGAACCTGATTAACCGAGCAGCTGGGTGACAGAGCGGGTATTGACGTTCGCTTGAGCGAGCATCGCGTTCCCGGCGTTCGACAAGACCTGGTTCTTGGTGTAGTTCACCATGGCACCAGCCATATCGACGTCACGGATGCGGCTTTCGCTGGCGGTGAGGTTTTCACCCGCGATCTGCACACCCTTGTAAGCCATTTCGAAGCGGTTCTGGTACGCACCGAGGTCGGCGCGCTGCTTACTGATCTTCTCATTGGCGGCGTCCAGCTTGGTAAGAGCCAGGTTGGCCGAGTCGGGGGAACCAAGAGAAATCGTCTGTCGGCCCTGTGCGGTTTCGCTCTGGAGTCCCAAGGCGAGGCCGGTCATGGTCCCGATATAAATTCTCTTGTTTTGGTCTGCGTTGGCACCGACCTGGATTTGCATCACAGAGGCGTTGGCATTGTCGCGGGAGTAGCCTCCGGTCAGCATGTTCATGGTGTTGAACTGTGCATGGCTGGCGACGCGGTTGATTTCGTCGACAAGCTGGGAGACTTCCACCTGAATCTGCTGGCGGTCACTCTGGGTGTAAATACCGTTGGATGCCTGAACAGCCAGTTCCCGGACGCGGTGAACAATATCCTGAGTTTCCTGCAGGTAACCTTCGGTGGTCTGAATGAAGGAAATCCCGTTCTGGATGTTCTGTCCGGCCTGGTTCAAGCCGCGGATCTGGGAACGCATCTTTTCAGAAACGGCCAGTCCGGAGGCGTCATCAGAAGCGCTGTTGATGCGTTGGCCCGAGCTCAGCTTGCTAAGGTCCTTCTGGATCTCAGACTGAGTGGTACCAAGTACACGGTTGGCGTTGATGGCGCTCATGTTGTGGTTAATGATCATGTTTACCCTCCTGGATTCATCAAAGGTATTCCTTTACCTTTGCCTTGCTTTTAGGAACCGCAAAAAACCACGCGTCGTTTTTCGGCGGAACCGGTCGAACAAGGAGCTGGAGTTTCGTCACGTCACGGATGACGGCCAAAACCCCACGTCCTTGTTGACCTGGGCAGGTGAACCAGAAGAGCACTGTCAAAGAGCGGAAAAAAAACAGGCAGGGCAACCCAGGAGGCGCTTCCGCGTCGCCCAAGACCACCCTGCCTTATAGAATAGACCCTTAGCCCAACAATTGCAAGGTCGATTGTGACCTTTGGTTGGCCTGCGCGAGCATGGCGTTCCCGGATTGGACCAGAATCTGGTTCTTCGTGTAGTCAACCATCTGCTTAGCCATGTCGACGTCGCGGATGCGGCTTTCGCTGGCCTGCATGTTCTCGGCTCCGATGTCCAGACCCTTCACCGCAAACTCAAGGCGGTTCTGGTAGGCACCGAGGTCGGCCCTCTGCTTGCTGACCTTGTTGAGGGCAGCGTCGAAGGTCATGATGGCGCGGTTCGCTTCGTCGGGCGTGGCGAGGTCGATCTTCTTGCCGGTGCCGATGTCTTTCAGACCCAGGGCAGTGGCGCTCATCGTACCCACGTACACACGGGTGCGCTGGTCCACGTTGGCTCCGATATGGAAGTACATGGAAGCGGTGATCGTGTTCGTGCCTTCGGCCTTGGCGAACGAGCCGGTCAACATGTTCATGCCGTTGAACTGGGCGTGGCTGGCAACCCGGTCAATTTCATCCACGAGCTGGCTGACTTCGACCTGGATCTGCTGGCGGTCCTTGGCGGTATAGATACCGTTTGAGGACTGCACGGACAGTTCGCGCAGACGCTGGAGAATGTCCTGACTTTCCTGCAGATAGCCTTCCGTGGTCTGAATGAACGAGATCCCGTCGGAAGCGTTGCGGGAAGCCTGATTCAACCCGCGGATCTGGGAACGCATCTTCTCCGATACGGCCAGGCCCGAGGCGTCATCGCCGGCGCGGTTGATCCGCAGACCGGAAGACAGCTTCTCCATGCTCTTCGTGACTTCCTTGACGGAGTCACTCTGAACGCGCTGAGCGTTGATAGCGCTCATGTTGTGGTTGATGATCATAATATTCCTCCTTGAATATTACGTTCCTGCCCGAACCGAAGTTCGAGCCCCAAACCGAGGTTTGGGAGACGTCAGAAACCAATCTTGAGTGGGGCCGAATCCATTCGACCCTCTCACCTTAAGTGATCGGTGTTCGGCAAAAATACTTGAAAGGATTGTTGCAACCACTGCGAAGTCGCGGGGTCGACCGTGGCGACCAGGGGAGGCAGACCCGGGCAGTTCAGGCGCCAGGCGTGGAGGAACCAAGGAACGGGACCCTCAGCCAGCCGGGTTGCACCGTAGCGCGTGTCACCGGCGAGGGGCAGTCCCAAGTGCGCGCAATGGGCCCGAATCTGATGAGTGCGTCCGGTCTCAATTTTGACCCGGGCCAGAGTCCGCCCCGCGACCACCGCCAAGGGGGTCACAAGACTGCGTGCACTCCTGCCGGAGTCTGCAACGGTCGTGACCTGTCCGTCCTCACGCTCCAGCGGCGCATCCACCAGAACCTCGGTTTGGAGCGTCCCCTGCAGCAGGGCCAGGTACTCCTTGCTAACCAACCCGGACTGGAGGGCCCCGGAAAAGTGGCGGGCGCCCTCCAGGCTGGCCGAGAATACCAGCACACCCGAAGTGAAGCGGTCAAGGCGGTGCAGCGGACCCGGTCGGAAGGAGAGGCTTGCCGAGAGGGTACCTGCCAGGTAGTCACGCACCCTTTCGTCTAGAGCGATCTCGCCGCTGCGGGCCGCCTGCACTAGCTCACCCGACGGCTTGTTGAGCACGAGAAAGTCTTTGTCTTGAAAAAGGATAGCTCCTGGCGGGAGCAAGGAATGACGGTCCTTTCTGTCGGAATGAGGGTTCTGGGAAAGCAGTTTGTCCCACACCGAAATCAAGTCTCCTTCGGCAATCCGTGCTTCCCCGGAGGCTTTTTGTCCATTGAGGCGGATGTCGCCTCGACGCACGGCCTTTTGCAGCGCCGAGAGCCCGAGTGAGGGCAGCAACCGTCGCAAGAGTACGTCAAAGCGCCGTCCGGCGTCGTCTCTCCCCGCAATAAACTCCTGTTTCATGGCTCAGGCTAACCGGGGAGGGGAAGGCGGTCAACCTTGACAAACGGCGGTGACCGAGTGAAACTCACCTTTGCATGGAAACCCTTGCATCCATCATCGCCAACCCAATTTTTCTCTCCACGGTGTTTGCATGGTTCTCGGCGCAGTTCATCAAGGCCTTGATTTCGCTGGTTCGTAACCGGGCGCATGGTAGCAAGCGGGACCTCCTGATGACCATGGTTTGGACCACCGGGGGCATGCCCTCCAGCCATTCGTCGGTTGTTTGCGCACTGACAACTGCCCTGGGATTTCAGACGGGCTTCGATTCGCCCTTGTTTCTTACCAGCCTTTGTTTTTCTGCGTTGGCCATCCGTGACGCTCTGGGCGTTCGTCAAGCGGCGGGCAATCTGGCCCGCACACTTAATCAAGTGCTTCCAGATCTCAACACCCATCTGGGAACCTCGTACAAGCCGGTCAAGGAAATCCACGGTCACAAGGGCTCAGAAGTCGTCGTGGGCATGATTCTTGGGATCTTTTTGGCGGCGGCTTTCTGCAACCTCTAGTGTTTCGACTCTTGGGTTTGTTGGCGGTCTTGACCCTCAAGGGTGTTGCGTCCGCCGAAGAACCAGCCCAAGTCGATCTTGCTACCACCGAGATCTCAGGCTTTTCGGGACTGGAAGAGGTGCCGGTAGCCAGCCTCAAGGTCCGCCTCATTCCCGAGGACCCCCGCTGGGACCCTTGGCTCGAGGCACTGCTCCTGGACCAACGTCAACCCGTACCTGAACTTAGTGTGGATTCCCCCCGTTTTGTAGCCGGGGTGGCACTTCTGAGCGGTGGGATGCTCTTTGCTCTGCTGGTGGCTCTATCGTCTTCCCGCCGCCGCTGGCGCCCGTGGCTTTCTTGTGCCGCAGTCTTCACAATCGGGCTCGTCTTGGTTACGAGCGGCGGCGGTGGCAACCCCGCTCAACCTCCGCCGTCTTTGGCCGAACTGTACCGCCACCATCTTTGGTTTCAGGCCGCGTTTCCCTATGGCGGAACTTGGGATGACTATGCGCCTGGTAAGCCGATTAACCTTCCAGAGTATCGAAGGAGTGCCGGTCGGCTTGTTGAGGAGCAGACTCCTGTCGTGGTTCCCGACGCCGCCTGGGAAGGCCGATGGCTCGCTCAAATTTCCGAGCGGAACGTGGCCCGTTCGCTGGCTCTTGGCGTCCCTTGACTACCCTCAGGTGACAGGCTATTTTGAGCGGAACCGGGAGAGGTACCCCTGAAATGAACCGAAGCAAGACCTTTCCGTTCGGCGGTATCCGGGTGGATTCCTTCCGCTCTTTGACGGAAAACCGTGGCGTGCAGTCCCTGTCCCTTCCTTCGCTTGCCGTGGTTCCACTTGTTCAGTATCACGGGGCGCGTGCAACTTGGGTGGTGGCCGTGGGCGAGAGCATCCGCGAGGAGCAATTGCTGGCAAAAGGCCTGGGGCCGGGTGATCTTGACGTGCATTCGCCCACGCCAGGCATTCTCCAGGAGTTCAGGGAGGTCCCGGTGCCGGGGGGGGGCGTTTCCAGCGCAGCGCTGATCCGCCTCGACGGGTCGTTCAATCGGACCGGCCGCGACGTGCCCGTTCGTGACTGGTCCGGGTGGTCTCCGGCCGAACTTCTGGAACATATCCGCTCCTGCGGGGTCTACTTGGAGTCGAGCACTCTCGACAAAGCCGTCCGCCTTCCCGAGGCTTCTGTCGGCCTGGATGATCTGGTGATCAACGGATTGCAACCCGAACCTTACCTCACGCTCGCACTTGCACTTCTCGATGAGAGATCTGCTGCCTTGGCTGAGGGCATCGAAATCCTGCGAAAGATTTACAGCCCGCTTCATACCCTGCTCGTCACCGACAGGGACGACACCTCGCCATGGCAGGCAGTGTCAGCTATTTCATTGCCAGGTGTAGAGTTGGTTTCCTTGGAGTACAAGTTTCCACAGGCCCAGGCCGGTCTGCTGGCGAAGACCTTGAGCACCGGGCCCCGTTGTTTGATTATCGATGTCAACGGAGTTTTGTCGGTGCGGGATGCGGTTGTGGAGGGGCGCCCCCAGATCGAGAGGACCGTGGTCCTTTCCGGGCAGGGGGCTCGGCACCCCGGCACCTACCGGGTACGGATCGGGACACCGCTTTTTCAATTCCTCAAGGATGCCGGCGGCATCAAGCCCAACAGCGAGAAAATTGTCGTCGGTGGTCCCTTCCAGGGTCGCCTCGCCGACAACTTGGCCAGTCCCATCGTCAAGTCCACCCAGGCCGTTCTTGTGCTCGCGAAGTCCGAGGTAAACACCGGAGTCTCGAGGGCCTGCATTCGCTGTGGTTCCTGTGTAAAGAGTTGTCCGGTGGGACTGGAACCGCTCAACCTGTACAAGCTTTTGCGCCAGGACAACGTCGTGCAAGCGCGCAATGACGGTTTGGACTTCTGCATCGGTTGCGGAATCTGCTCGTTTGTCTGTCCGTCTCGGTTGCCGCTCGTGGAGACGTTTCAGCGGGTTCAAGAGGAGACTTCCCGTGGATAGAACCCCCCAGTCCTTTGATAGTCTGACAAGCCTGAGGCTGCATCTGACACTTATCGCTTCCCTCTCGCCTGTGGCTCTTTTTGCCTGCCTGTCCGGGGGGTGGTATGTCGCCTTTGTCATAGTATCAACCATGTCAATTGCTTGGCTTGCCGACGCCGTCTTTCGATTTTGGGGTCCCCGGCGCGAACCTGAGGACTCTTCTGCCTTGTTGTGGGGCCTCACTTTGGCCCTTGTGATGCCCCCCTTGGTCCCGTTCTGGATTCCCTGGGCCGGGATTTTGTTCAGTATCCTTGCCAAAGGGTTGCTGGGAGGAAGCGGAGCTTCCTGGCTCAACCCGGCGCTGACTGCCTGGGCCTTCTGCCAGGCGGGTTGGCCTGCCGCCATGAGACCAGCCGTTTCACTTTCCGGAGCTTCGGACTCGCAGATCACTTCGATGCTCGCGACCCGGAGTTCCCTTGACCAGGGTGCCACGGACTGGCTCAATGGCAACATCTTTTCGTGGCTCAATTTACAAGTTCCGGCGGGTTACGTGGATCTCGTGACTGGCGTCGGTCTGCAATCGCATTCCTGGAATGCGGAAGCCGGAACCTTCTTCCTGCTCGCCGCGACCGTCTTCCTCCTGGTACGGGGAACCATCCCCTGGCAGATTCCCTTGTTCTTCTTCCTCGGGTTTGCTGTTCCCGTAGGAATATTCGGCGGTTTGCCAGCGGGCCAGGGGCTGTTTTCAGGCGATGTCCTTTTCCAGATCTTTTCGGGTACTTTTCTCCTGGGGATCTTTTTTCTGGCAACCGACACTTCGAGCCGCCCCCTGTCTTCCAGGGGCTTAACCCTTTACGCTTTGGGCGCCGGTGTTCTGGCTTTCGTCTTGAGAACCTGGGGAGTTCATGTCGAGGGCGTGGGTTACGCCATCCTGTTTATGAACTTTCTTGTCCCCTGGATGGACCTCGTTCTGCGCAAGAAAGTCCTTAACGATTTGCGCTGAGCGTGCTACACTTGCCCCAAGGAATAACCGTGCGAATTGCTGATCTCATTTTTGCGTTTCTTCTGTCAAACAACGTTCTTTTTTCGCATTTTCTCGGTCTGAGCGAGCTCCTCGGTCCGGTTTCTTTTCAGAAGATTGCCCGCCGTTCCCTCATTCTTGGGGTCTTGATGGTCTTCAGCGGCGGTTTGTTTTGGGGGCTTTCCTGGGCGGTTCTGCAACCTTTTCATCTTTCTTTTCTCACAACGATCACGGCTGTTGCCTCGCTAGCCGCCGGCTACTGGCTGTACATTTGGCTGCGCCGCTCTACGGGCCGCGAGGCTTCGCTACCCGACCCGCAGGAGTTCCTGTTTCACACGCTTTTGTTCGGTGGCGTTCTTCTGGCTGTCGGGGTTTCCAGGGATCCGCTGGAGTTTCTCGCGGTGGCCTTGGCGTCGGTTTTGGGCTATTCTTTGGGCCTCATCTTGCTTCACGCCGTATTCTTAAGAATGGCGCGTGAACGGATTCCCATCACCTTTCAGGGGCTTCCTTTTCAGCTTTTCACCTTAGGTTTGGTCTGGCTCGTCCTCAGCGGCTTGGACCTCCGTTTCGCCGGGAATGCCGGATGACGTTGGAACGGAGTCAACTCATTCTGGGATATTGCTTTACTCCCTCGGTCTTTGCGAGCGACGAGGAACTTGAGACCTACTATCAACTGGTGGCCAAGCCTTTCTTGACAGTCGCTTTCCGGTTTCCAGACGTCCATTTCACGGTTTTCTTTACCGGGCCCCTGTTGCATTGGCTTCAATCGCGCCATTCGGAGTACGTTGCCGTGCTCTCGGAAATGCTCAAGCGCAAGCAATTGGAGGTCCTCGGGGGAGGCTTCTTCGCACCCTTGCTACCGCTGATTCCTTCCGGTGATCGCCTGGGCCAGATTGAGGAGCTGACTACGGTCGTTCGCAAGCTGTTCGGTAAGCGTCCCCGCGGACTTTGGTTGACCAAAGGCGTCTGGGACCCGGTCCTTGTTTCGACCATTGCGGCCAGCGGCCTCGAGTTCACGTTTCTCGAAGAAAGAGAGTTCGAACGTCTGGGCCTTCCGGCCGATACGGCTCACCTGCCACGCCTGACGGAGTTTCAGGGACGTCTGCTGACAATCATTCCATTCCACAGCCGCCTTTCTGCCGAAGTTGCGACGGGCCAACTCGACAGCTTCAAGGCTTGGTGCCGGCAGCCAGCGACTTCGTCCGCAGGCCTGAAAGGTCTCTTCCAATGCCTGGAACACCCGGAGGATGGCCGTCAGTTCAGCGGCGATTTGGGGGCTTTTGAGGCTTTCTTGGAGGCGGTTCGTTCTGAGAATCTGGCGGTGGAAACCGTAACCCCTACGGCCCTCTTGAAAAGGCCGATGAACTTGGAACGAAGCTACTTCACCGGTACGACTTACGAGGAACTGACCTCGCGTCTGGGCCTTCCCGCCCCGTCGAGGGCTTCACTCCAAAGCTGGAAGCAGTTCCTGGCCGACGATCCTTCGGCGAACAGCCTGTACAACAAAATGGTCTACGTCAATCTTCTGGTGTCTTCGCTCCGAGGGGACAAGTACAAGAAGAAGTCGGCCTACGAGGACCTTTGGAAAGCGCAGACAGCCTCAGGCTTCTTGGGAATGCCAGGAAGGGGCGATCTGCATGCTGAGAGGAAGAAGGCCTTTGGCGCACTCCTGAACGCCGAGGTCTTGCTACGCGACCAGAACACCTTTACAGAGGTTTTGAGCAGCCAAGACTTTGACCTGGACGGCATGAAGGAGTTTCTGTTTCAGGGCCAGAACTTCAATGTGTATGTCGATCCCGTCGGCGGGCAGGTTTTCGAATGGGACCATCTGGGCAGGCCTTGGAACTATGTCGGGGTTTCCGGGGGTTCGGGGCAACTGCAGCAGGTGTTTGTGGACAGGCTGTTCCGCACCGGGGCGCCCGAGGCCGATGCCAGCACCTTTGCTTCCCGCGAGTACAAACTGGTGGACTACAATCGCGATCGCAAATCCTTTCAGCTTCTGGCTGTCGATCAGCTCGAAGGGGAAACGGGCCAGCAACCCCTCAGGCTACGAAAGACGTTTCAGTTTAGCCGAGACAAGGTTGAGGTGGAGTACGAGCTTGAGCTTCTGGGCGGCCCTTCCTGGGAAGGCTGGTTCAGCAGCGAGCTCCACTTGACCTATCCTGAGCCCGACTTGGTCACTTGCCGTGAGCCTCAGGAAGCCGGGGTTACCAGTCGCGTGGTTCTCCACGATTCCGCGCAAAAGTCCCTGCACACCTGGTCTTGGTCGTGGCCGGCGCGCCTGACTTCGCTCGATGGTGCGCTCCTGCCACGCTGGTGGCTTATTCTGCATCCCGGTGAAGTTTGGAAGTGCCGCGTCAGTTTGGAATTGTCGGAAGCAGAGTGAAAAGGCTGTCGAGCCAAGGTTGGGTTTCTTTCGGTAGCGCATCCTTGGCGCTCAGGAACTCAAGGAACGCCAAGCGGTACGACTTTTGCATCGCGTAGGCTTGTCCACGGTAGAAACTCACCCGGGCCGCTACTTCCGTGCTGAGTTCGAGCTTGGCCAGCAGGGCTAATTGCTCGGAACTGCTGGTCCAATCCTTTTGCAGGAAGTACGACTGGATGACCTGAGCCAAGAGCTTGGGTGACCCAGTCAGGTTCTTCAGTTTCTCTTCTGGGAGTACAACCGGGAGGGGAAGAGGGAGCGTGGTTGTCTTGCCGCCACGCGCCCAGGCCGAAAGCACTTTTTCTGTGGCCGGGGCCAGAAGGAGCGGCGAGGAAAGTGTAGCAGGTGGTCGGGCCATCGGTTCACCAGAAACGGGATCAAGTGACAGGCTCATCAAAGGCAGTGGCAACGGGCGCAGAGACTGATCCAGGACTGGGCGCAAGTCGGCGGCGATGGCAGTGCTTGCGGCACTTTCAGCACCCGCCACCAAGGCGAAACCATACGCCGAATCGGTCGTGTTCTGCGAGGCAAAGGCGTCGGCAGCCCCTTCAGTGTAGGCCAGGGCATCGACCACCGTGTAGTAGAACTCCAGCCCAGGAGCCGGAGTATCGACCCAAGGAGATTTCGTCCCCGTGGTCTGCCCCAGAAGTGTCGCGCCTTTGAGGTCAGCGACGGATTTCACCGGGGTGGTCGTTCGGTACAGGTTGAGCTTGCGGTCGGCGGGAATCGCCTGAAAGGCTAACAGCAGGTTCTTTCCTGAAAGGGTGACGGCTAGGTTGCGAATGACGGCCGTAGCTTTGGGATTGGCCGCGATCGGGGTCAGGGCGGTCGAGGTTTTGTTCCTGCCCGGAATGTAAAAGCTGCGGCGAGTGCCCGAGGTGTCTTTGAGGAGCACCAGGTAGAACGACGGGCCGGTGACCGTTGTGTCGTCGAAAGCCATCACCCCGGAGTCGACCGTCCCGACAAGTTTGGCGCTCGGCAGGGAGTCGCGCACGAGTTCCTTTTCGGAGCGCCAGATTTCGTACTTGGCGCCCGCCCAGCCGTCGGCATCTTTCCAAGTCAGTTGAATGTGTCCGACGCCGACGGTGGCGTCGAGTTTGGTGACGTAGGCCGGACTTTCTTGCGCCGCGACTGCGGTGGCTGCAAGAGTGAGAAGGGCGGCGAAGAGCAGACGAAAGCAGGTCAAATTGGCGGTCTCCCAGTTCATTTGTCGGTCAAAAAGGGTCGAAAATCAATCCCATTTGACAGGAAACCCCTTAAGCCCTAGATTGACACCATGTTTGTCTCGGCAGCCTGCGATTATGGAAATGAAGACAGCCGGATCAAGGTCGATCAATTGCTTCTGCAGTATGGATTCCGCAAGGTTCAGAAAAACCTCTACGAGTCGACCAGTCTGTCGGAAAAAAACTTGGCCCGACTCAAGCTCGAATGCGACAAACTGACCGATTTCTACGATACCCTCCGCCTGTACCAGTTTCCTATGGAAAACACTCTGGTTATTACTTCACTTGAGGGTAAGAAGTGGAAGCGGTCCGTGCTCAAACCCTAGGAGAACCCCATGCTCGAAGACCTTCAAAACCGCATCGCCCAGATCGCCACCGAAGCGCGTGAAACCTGGAGGCGTCTTTGACCCCGACGCCGTCAACCAGCAAATAGAAGACGAAGAAGCCGTCACTCACGACCCGAACTTCTGGAATGATCAGGAGCGGGCTCAGAAAGTGATGACCACCCTCAAACGCCTGAGGGGGCGGCTGGAACCTTGGAAAGGTCTGCTCCAAGACTTGGAAGATCTCGAAGTGTTGTACGAAATGGCGATGTCCGAGCAGGACCAATCCCAGGAGTCTGAAATTATCGGGCAGTTGCTTCGGGTCGAAGAGCTCTACAAGCGGCGGAAGGTGCTAGAGTTGCTGTCGGATGAAGCCGACCCGTTCGACGCTTACCTCGACATCCACGCCGGAGCCGGCGGAACCGAGGCCTGTGACTGGGCGAGCATGCTGTTGCGCATGTACACCCGCTGGGCGGAACGCCGCAAGTTCAAGGTCGAACTGGTGGACCTTCTTGAGGCCGAAGGGGGCGTCAAGTCGGCTACTCTTCAGATCACAGGCGAGTTCGCCTATGGGTACCTCAAGGCCGAGAACGGCGTGCACCGCCTGGTGCGCATCAGCCCCTTTGACGCGGCCGCCCGCCGCCACACCAGCTTCACCTCGGTCTCGGTGCACCCGGTTATCGACGACACCATCACGGTCGAGATCAAAGACGACGACCTGCGCATCGACACCTACCGCGCGCAGGGGGCAGGCGGGCAGCACGTCAACAAGACTGACTCGGCAGTGCGTTTGACCCACCTGCCCACGGGCATCGTGGTGCAGTGCCAGAACGAGCGCAGCCAGCACAAGAACAAGGCCACCGCCATGGGCATCCTCAAGAGCCGTCTGTACGAGCATTACAAGGCCGAGCAGGACAAAGAGATGTCGAAATACACCGCGGGCAAGAAGGCCATCGAGTGGGGCTCGCAGATCCGCAGCTACGTCTTCCAGCCCTACACCATGGTGAAAGACCACCGCAACAAGCACGAGACCGGCAACGTGAACGCGGTGATGGACGGCGACATCGACGATTTTATGGAAGAGTTTCTTAAGTTCTCGTGGGAGAACAAGACCTTTGTTCCCGATGGTGATGACGACCTTTAGGGTAGGCCACCGACACGGCCTGACAGCCATACTCTTGGCGCTGGCCTCGAGCGTGGTTGCGTTTGCTGCCCCTGCCACCCCGGGGGGCACGGTTCCCACCGCCTGGACGTGGGCGTACGCCGAGTTTGAGGTCGATACCTCCGGGCCGGCCGATACCCCCTGGAGGACGGCGCTCCCTCAACTTCTGGTCAAGGAATGGGACCATCTTCCCTCACATGCCATCAGCGACGCAGAGCGGCAGGCGTGGCTGGCCGTCGACCAGGAAACCCGTAGACGCGAGCTCGCGCGCCAGCGGGATCAAAAGGCGCTCGATCTGAGCCGTCTGGTTCTCCAGCCGGTGCTCCCAACTGGAGAGCCGGCTGCGAGCGAAAAGGCTTTGGCGGCTTTGGACGCCCAGTTGGCTGGCTTGGATGCTGCGCCTCCAGGCGGCTTGGCCGACTCTCTTCCCTTTCAGTTGATAGCTCCGAGTTCGAGGCCGGGGTTGCCCTCGGCAGCATCAGCACCGGCTGCGCTTGAGCGGGAAAGCCATGCCTTCTTCCTTGTCACAGGAACCCTCAAGCTCGTGGCCGGCTACCTCAACGTCACAGTGTCGCTCACGAGCACGCTGGAACATCGGGTGTTGGCCCACTGGAATGCGGTCTTTGCTCCCGACGAGGCTCCCGAGCAGATGCTGCTGGCGCGAAGGGCTTTGCAGGAGGCTTTGCTGGGTCGACCTTGGGCCGCAGTCGACTTTCGGGACGAACTGGAAGGCACGGTGGTGAGCCTTGAGGGTGAAGGCCGGAAGACGCTTCCTTGGATTGGCGAGTTTCTGGTACCGGGCGATCACAAAATGACTGTGTTCCGCCCCGGCTTGCCCCCCGAAGAACGGGTTGTCACATTGACGGCGGGGCAGACCAACACCCTTTCACTCGCTTCTGATACCACCGCAGCGGCTCGGCAAATGCTCAGGCTGACCAGTGAACCTCCCGGGGCGACCGTCACCGCCGACAGCCGGGCTCTGGGCATCACGCCCTTGGAACTTCCTCGCCCGCTGGCCGTCACCAGGGTGAAACTGCGCCTGGATGGGTACGCGCCTCAGGTGATCGAAGTGCAGCCAACAACCGTCGAAAATCTCAACGTGGTCCTGCTTCCTCCCCAGTTGCCCCCAGACACCGTGGCAGCCCGCGACCGCTTCTACGTGACGGTGACGGCGCTCACCGCCTCGCTTGCGGCTACGGTCTTTCTGAAGGACGCCGCCGACCAAGCTTACCGATTGGCGACTGCCTACTCTTCTGGAACCCAGGCTGGGAACTTTACGGCAGCCGTCGGCCAATACCAGTTGTTCTGGTACACTTCCCAGGCGGGATTGGCCTTGACCACTGGCGTTTTTGTCTGGATGATGTTTTCACTCGGGGACTTTCTGGCTGCCGCACAGACCCCACTTCCTTAAGGTGAACCATGAAAAAAGGCCTGTTCCAGCAGCTCCGCGAGAAGTTCTTCGGTACGGGGAACGAGGCCGATTTCGAAGAGATGGAAGACTTGCTTCTCGAAGCAGATCTGGGCTACAAGACCGCGAAGTTCGTCACGTCCGCCTTGCGCGACGAAGCCAAGAAAGGCCGCCTGAAAACCCGTGAAGAACTCCGCGAAGCGCTGAAAGATATCCTGCGGCCTTTGGTGAAAACCGCGTTACCGGCCTGGAATCCCGCCACGCTCAACTTGTACCTCGTGCTGGGGGTCAACGGTGTGGGCAAGACCACCTCGATCGCCAAACTTGCCTTCTGGCTGAACCAAAATGATCGCGGTCCGGTGCTTCTTGCCGCCGGTGATACCTTTCGCGCCGCAGCCATCGAGCAGCTTCAGCTTCACGGCGAGCGACAGCAGCTCCGCGTGGTCGCGCAAGGCCATGGCTCCGATCCGGGGGCCGTCCTGTTCGATGCGCTCACCAGCGCCGTAGCCCGGGGAGAGCGGGTTATTTTGGCCGACACGGCAGGTCGGATGCACAATAAAGCTAATCTCGTCAAGGAATTGCAGAAGATCGACAAGATCGCCAAGTCCAAACTGGCAGGTGGGGTCTACCAGAAGATCTTGGTTCTTGACTGCACAACGGGGCAGAATGCCCTTGTGCAGGCTCAGGTCTTCCACGAGGCCATCGGGATCGACGGCATCATTCTCAGCAAGTACGACTCCTCCAGCCGTGGGGGCATTGCGGTGGCGATCAGTTCGGAACTCGGTCTGCCGTTCCTTTTCTTTGGTACCGGTGAAAAACCGTCGGACTTTGCACCGTTTGAGCTGGAGCGGTTTCTCGACGGACTGCTCGGAGCCGAATGACCCCTCTACGTTTCGCGCCCTTGGGACTGTTGCTCTGTTTCGGTCTTTTGTCGGCCCAAACCGATTGGGTTCCGTCGGATTCGCTGGGCCGGTGGAGCGCAAAAGCCACCCCCCGCAGCAGTCCGGGAACCGGCTGGTTCCTCGGCGTGGAGCGCCTTGACCGCCAGGAAAAACAGACCCTTGTGCAGGACGGCGCCGAACGACGGGTGCTTGTTTCTGACTTCGATTCGGCCGACCGCTTGGAGCGCACCCGGGTCTTCCAGAGCGGTCAGCTGGTTCAGGACCTCGCGTATCAGGGAGGCAGCCTTCTGCCGGTTTCGGAAACCGTTTTCACCGATGGCGAACCGCGGAACGTGTTCCGCTATACCTGGGGCTCGGCCGGTCTGCTTAAGCGTCAGGTCGAAACTGCCGACGGAGTGAACTTGTTCGAAGACAAGATCTTCCGACTTCCCGACGGTCGCCTGAGGCGGTTGGAAAGGAACTCAGCCGAGGGCCCACTCGCCGAGGTTTCGTGGACCTACGGCGCGTCGGGGCTTGCTCAGGTTTGGGTCGCCGACGAGGACCTCAAGGTTTCCGGCCGACACAAGGTGGTTTCGTACAGCGCCGAAGGCCTTCGCGAGGACCTCTGGGACGATGTGAGCCTGTTGGTTTCGGTACTCAAGACGGAACGGGAAGATGGCTATTCCCTGGAGACCGAGAAAGGCTCTGCGGTGAAGGGCGTGACCGAACGCACCCGCGATGACCGCGGCCGCCTGGTCAGCGAAACCGTGACCATACCAGGAGAGCCTGTCCACAAGACCCGCTGGCAATGGGACGACAAGGACCGTGTCGTTCACGAGGAGATCGATATCCCCGGCGGGATGGAGACCACCGACTTGGTCTACAGCGACAAGACAACGGTGATCGAGAAACGCCGGTTGGACCAACTGAGTTCACGAGAGACCGACGAAGATGGCGAGAAGGTGCTGGTTGAACTGTTCGACCGCGGCAAGAAGTTCCTCGAGGAAGCTTGGAATGGGGGTCGAAAAACTGCCGAGCGGTACTTTGATGATGGGAAACTGGTTCGGGAGCGAAAGCTGTGAAGGGCCTCCCGTTGTTTTTTTTGGCCTTCCGCTATGTTCTTTCGCGCCGACGTCATCGCGGTTTCGGGTCGGTCATGCTCTCGCTCCTGGGACTGGCCGCAGGTGTGCTCACGCTGAACGCGGTTCTTTCGGTGATGAACGGTTTCCAGATGACCTACATCGACAGTCTCGTTGAAGTGTCGTCGTCACACCTGCGCTGGCTCCCTGTGGCCGACGAGCCCGATTCCATCGAGGTTTCGACCTTGCTGTCGCGGGTTCCGGGTGTGGTTTCCGTTCTGGAGGAGTCCGAGAGCCAGACGCTGGTTCAGAGCGACGCCGGCCGCCAGCGGGGAGCCCTTGTCCGCGGACTGCCTTCCGACGCGCTGCAGAAGGACCCGGGCCTGCGAACGCACCTGAAGTGGCAGGAGGGCGGTCTGCCCCAGCGTGGAGAGGTGGCACTCGGAAGCGCTTTGGCGGCCTCATTGGGTGCCTTTCCCGGTTCGTCGGTCAAACTGACTTCGCTTTCGGGGCCTAGTTTTTCGCTGCTGGAGCCGCGGGTCCTGGAGTATCGCGTCGTCGGTGTGTTTGGCACGGGCTACTATGACTTGGATGCCAATTGGGTGATTGCCAACCTGAGCGACGCCAAGGTTGACTTGGCCGGTGCCACCGACCGCTATTTCGCCGTCAAGCTGAACCATCCGGAAGACGCCTCGTGGATGCTCGCTTCGCTCGCCCGGGCCTCGGGGCGCCCAGAGGCAGAGTTTCGTACCTGGGAAGACTTCAACCGGGCTTTTTTTCAGGCGTTGCGGACCGAAAAGTCGGCCATGATGCTGCTGGTGGGCCTGATGTTCTTGGTGGTCGGCGTCAATATCGCCTTTTCGCAAAAGAGGGCGGTTTTGGAGCACAGGGACGACTTGGCGTTGCTGGTGGCCACCGGAACAACAGCCGCGCGCCTGCGCTGGGTGTTCGCGCTGGAGGGCCTGATCGTGGGGCTGGCTGCGGCCCTTCTCGGAACGTTCGCAGGCTGGGGGGTATCGCTGGGCGTTTCGTCGCTGGGCCTGTTTTCCAGCGAGGCCTTCTACATCCCCGAGGTCCCGGCCAGAATGATCGCCGGGGAAGTTGTTGGCATCGCGTTGGCCTGCCTCGCCTCGGCAACCTTGGCGGCCTGGTGGGCGTCGGGTCAGGTTCTCAAGGTCCAACCCGGGGAGGTTCTGAAAAACGCATGAGTGATGTCATTTTGGAGTTCCGGCAGGTTGGCCGGGTGTTCACCGAAACCGCCGAGCCAGTGACGCTCTTTCAGGGGCTCGATTGGTCGCTGAACCGGGGGGACTCAGTAGCTATCATGGGCGAGTCCGGCACCGGCAAAAGCACGTTGTTGCACCTTGCCGCCGCCCTCGACCAACCCACCAGCGGTTCCGTATGGCTCGAGGGTCAGGAAATCAGCCGAATGGGCGAAAAGGCGCTCAGCCCCCTTCGTACAAGGAGTGTCGGGTTGGTGTTCCAATTCCACTTCTTGCTCAAGGAGTTCAGCGTACTCGAGAATGTGCTGTTGCCATCCTGGCTGGCCGGAACCCCGAAAAAAGCCGCCACCGAACGTGCCCTGGCCTTGCTCGAGCGCGTGGGGCTTTCTCACCGGTTGGGTCATTTCCCCGGCCAGTTGTCCGGGGGCGAACGTCAACGGGCGGCGCTGGCCCGGGCCTTGATCAACGACCCGCCGCTTCTGCTCGCCGACGAACCGACCGGCAACCTTGACGAAAAAAACGCAGAGCTCGTCCAGAATCTGCTGTTGGAACTCTCGGCCGACGCGAAGAAGACTCTGTTGCTGGTGACCCATGATCGGAGTTTTGCCGCCCGGGCCGGATATTGCCTCCACTTGCGGGGTGGGCAGTTGGTCAGGCCATGAGTCCGGGCCTGGGGCTCAAGCTCGGTTGGACAGCGTTCCGGTCGCGTGGCCGGGGAGAGGCGAGGTTCTTGTGGTCCAGTTCGCTGGCGTTGGCGCTGGGCCTGGTACCGCTCGTGCTGGTGCTTGCCATCGCCGACGGCATGATCGAGGGCATCTCGTCTCGTACGATAGAAACTTCGCTCAGTCACGATCAGGCCTGGCCTTTGGTTTCCACGCCAAAGGTAGACCCCGAAACCGCGCTGAAGGTCGTTCCCGGGTTCCGGAGCGCCCTTCGTGAACAGCAGGGATTCGCTCTGGCCTTTTCGGCCGGTGCACGCCTGGGTGTCAGCTTGCGGGGGGTCGAGGCACGCTGGGCCCTCGATCCGGGCGTCCGCCGCTTTTTGAAGGCCGACAGCGGTTCCCTCACGTTTCCCAATGCACGTAGCGCGTGGGTAGGCCGCGAAAGTGCCGTCAAACTGCGTTTGAAGGTCGGAGACACCGTTAAACTGCTGACGACGAGAAGCGTGGGAACGCTGAGCGCTCCCCGGGTGACATCACTGACGGTCGCGGCCATTGTCAGCGTCGGCTACGAGGAACTTGACCGCCTGTGGGTGTTCGTGCCCGTGGAGACCTCGCTGACTCTGCTCGATTCGGCCGAGAACCCCGTATTCTGGGGCCTCAAGAGCGATCGACCTTTGGCCGAGAGCGCTGCCTTCCTTCACGAGGTGCGCTCGGCGCTGGGGAGCGACTGGCAGGTCTACAGTTGGCAGTCGACCGGGCGGTCGCAGTTCCTCAACTACCAGGCCACACGGTTTCTTCTTCTCGTGGTGATGGCACTCATCCTTCTGGTATCGGCGGTGAACATATCGACTTCGATGGTGACTTTGGTGCAACAGCGCCGACAGGAAACCGCCATCTTGAAGGCTCTCGGAGGTTCAACGGGGCTCATCCGCAGCCAGTTTCTTGTGCTTGGTTTGGGTGCGGGCACGGTTGGAACCGCGGTCGGCATGGCCGCGGGGGTCGCGGTCGCGCTGGGGATCAACGGGCTTATCAGCGGGCTTGAAACCGTCCTCAACGGGCTTTCGGCTCTGCGGGCCTGGATCAGCGGCCAGCCGTTCACGGCTACGAGGCTGCTTGACCCCGCGTACTACCTTGAGTCTTTGCCGGTAAAGTTCGATGTGCCGCTGCTGGTGCTTGTCGCCTTTGGTACCATTGCCCTGGCGGCGCTGGCGAGCGCGGTTCCTGCCTGGAGGGCCAGCCGACAGCGCCCGCTGGATGTCCTGAGGCGGGCTTAGGCGCCGGTCGCCTTCTTGAGGTTGGCCATCAAGGTCTCGAGGTCGTCCACGGTGGCTTCTTCTTCGGGAGTGCCATCGGTGACGTTCAGGAGCGTTCCCGGAATTTCGGCCAAGAACGGGCTGGGCTCGGGGTGAAAGGTTTCCTTGAGCGTGCGACGGGTCGTGCAGGCCGTCATGTAGAGTTTTTGACGCGCGCGGGTAATGGCCACATAGAAAAGGCGCCGCTCTTCTTCGATCATGTGCGGGCCTTCCTCAATGCTGCGCTCGTGGGGCAGAATCTTGTCCTCCACGCCCATCAAGAAGACTACGTTGAACTCCAGTCCCTTGCTCGCATGGATGGTCATCAGGCTCACGGAACCCTTTTCTTCCTTGTCATTGAGGTCATCGCGGGTGATGAGCTGGATGCGGTTGAGAAAGCTGAGCAGGTCGGTGCGCGGCGCTTCCGGGTCGTTCTCCCAGTCGTCGAGGAACTTGACCAGACTCTCGATGTTCTGCCACTTCCACTTGGCGACCTTGTCGCTGGTAGGGTTGTCGCTGAGCAGGAACTCCCAATACTGGATGTCTTCCAGCAGTTCCTTCAGGTGGGCAGCGAACTTGACCTTGGGTCGGCGGGCACGTTCGCGGTAGTCCGTGATCAGCTCGAGGAACTCGGACAGGTCAGCGCGGGCCTGATCGCCCAGCGGCGCCTGCTCACTCAGGAGAATGTCTTTGAGCGCATCGTAGAGTGAGATGCTTTTGAGCTGGCTCACGCGGTTGAGGAGTTCGAGGAGCGCTTTCCCCGCCCCTCGTCGGGGCGTGTTGAGGATGCGCAAAAAGTTCACATTGTCACGGGGATTGGTCAGCACGCGCAGGTAGGCGATGACGTCCTTGACCTCTTTGCGTTGGAAGAAGCTGGTGCCACCCGACATCTTGTAGGGAATATTTTGCGCCAGTAGCTGCATTTCGATATTCTTGGTCAATGCGTTGGTACGAACCAGGATTCCGAAGTCGTCGTACTTGCGGTTTTCGCGGAACACCAGCGTCTTGATGGTGTCGGTGATGAAGTGCGCTTCCTTGGTCTCGTCGTCCGGGTGAACGAGCTCTATGGCCTTGCCTGCGTCAGCCTCGGTCCAAAGCGCCTTTTCCTTGCGGTTGGTGTTGTTGAGGATGAGCGCGTTGGCAGCGGCCAGAATGGCTCCCGTAGAACGATAGTTCTGTTCGAGCTTGATCTCCTTGCGTTCAGCGAAGTTCTTTTCGAACAACAAGATATTCTCAAAGTTCGCGCCCCGCCAACTGTAAATGCTCTGGTCGTCATCGCCCACAACGCACAGGTTGCGGTGCTCGCGGGCCAGCAGCTCCACGAAGCGGAACTGCGTGATGCTGGTATCTTGGAACTCGTCGACCATCACGTACTTGTAGCGTTCGCGGTACTCGGCCAGGATCTCGGGCTGGGTTTCAAACAGCTCCAGGGGCTTGGTGATCAGGTCGTCGAAGTCGACCGCGTTGTAGAGCATCAGGTGCTCGGCGTATTCCTTGTAGAGCTTTTTGACCTCGCTGGGTTCGTCGGTCCAGCCTTTGCGTTGGCTTTTCACCGCCGAAATCTGCTGCGCGATGGCCTGCAGTTCCTGGGGGTCCCAAACCTGTTCGAGCTCGCGGGCGCATTCCTTGAGCAGGGTAAGGCAGTCGTCGGTATCGTAGATGGTGAAGTTGCTGCGGTAGCCGAGCGTTTCGCCCTTTTCGCGCAGAATCTGCACACCAAACGCGTGGAAGGTGCTCACGGTGAGGTTGGTCAGCTTGCGGCCGGTAAGCTGCTTGGCGCGCTCTTCCATCTCGCGGGCCGCTTTGTTGGTAAAGGTGAGGGCCAGAATGGCGCTTTGCGGGATGTGAGACTCGAGCATGTGTGCGATGCGGAACGTGATCACACGCGTCTTTCCGCTGCCCGCGCCGGCAATGATGAGCAGCGGACCTTCGATCGTATGGACCGCTTCGTCCTGTTCGGGGTTGAGCCCCAAGTCACTCATCGCGCGCATGACAAAGGTATACGGAAAAACGTACCCAGGGGCAAGGTGCCTTGCCCCGGGCTAGGTGCCTTGCCCCGGCTAGCGACGTGGCCAACGCGATGTTCCGCTGGTAGACGCAAGGGAGTTTCTTCGTTCAGACTGCCTAGGGGGAACTTCCGATGATGTGGCGCGCAACGAGCTTTTTCCGATTCGGCCTGATGGTTTGTCTCGGGCTTTCCTTGAGTGTAGTTTGATTCAGGAGTGTCCTATGAAGAGTCTTGTATTCCGTTTGGTGCCAGGCCTTTTTCTCTTCGCTCTGCCGTTACTCGCAGCACAAGACTTAGCGGCTCCCATCGCGCTTACCACTCCTCGAACCCATGGCAGCCAAGTGGTGCAGCTGCAAAAGAAGCTGTTGGAATTCGGGTTTGTCGAGCTCGGTGAAGCCGATGGGTACTTCGGACCGAAGTCTGCCGAGGCGGTAAAAGGGGTACAGCGGTTTTTCGGTTTCGTCCCGAACGGGATCGCTGATCCCCAACTTTGGAAATCTCTGTTTTCGCCGGGGACGGCTGGGCCAAAAGTTCCGCTCCTGATTTCCCAGGCCAACGCCGTTTTGCGTGGTTCGTTCTCGTTAACCGACAAGGAGCTCAATGGACTTTCTACCGAAGGTGGTACGCTTACCGAGTTTCGCCAAGGCGGCAAGGTCCGCTATCTGGAATTGCGCCTGCTCGGCGAAACCGGTCAACTCCAGGGTCAGGTACCGTTGGTGCCCGGTGGCTTTGTGCTTCTGTTGACGAAGTACGCTTATCCGGCACCGTTCGATGTGGAACATTCACAGTTGAGTTATTTGGCCTACTATGCCGTGGGTTCCCAATACCTTCGTATTGTCGACGGCGTTGCGACGGAGGTCAGCCGCGACGAAGTGCCGGCCCTTCAAGTTATCCTGAACGAAGTTCGCAGCCAATGACCTCTCTCCCTGCAACCAAGGAGTCCCCATGACTGACCAGCAGATTACCCTTCTCGAGACCCTCCAAAAGCGTTTTGTCGTCAACTCCGCTCGCCACCCGGGCGTGGAATGGGGGCAAGTGCAGTCGCGACTCGAGGCGGCTGCTTCCAAGCTGAAGGCACTTGCCGAGATGGAAGCCACGGGTGGTGAACCAGATGTGGCGGGTTCTGGGCTTGAGTCAGGAGCTTTTGTCTTTGTGGACTTTTCACCCGAATCGCCGTCAGGGCGCCGGAGCCTCTGTTACGATAGAAAGGCCCTCGACGGGCGCAAGGAAAACAAACCCGCCGGAAACGCGGTGGAGCTGGCGGCTTCTTGGGGGGCGGAGCTTCTTACCGAGGAGCAATACCGGGACTTGCAGGCCCTCGGAGAGTTTGACCGGAAAACGTCGAGTTGGGTGAAAACCCCGACGGCGATACGGGACCTCGGCGGTGCCCTCTTCTGCAATAGCCAGTATCACCGCGTGTTCGTCTACTACAACGGCGCTGAATCGTACTACGGTGTACGCGGTTTTCGCTGCCGCCTGGAGGTCTGAGGGCAGCCGAGCCGAGCTCTTTGCCGCAGGGAAACCGGACGACCTCGGCGGTCGAGGATCTCCTGCGGCAAAGTCGTGTTAGCCTCGGAATTGGGGGTGACCTTGGTTTCGGTCACCCGTGATCTGGTCAAGGAACTTCTTGGCCGCGACCGGGTCTTTGGCACCGGCAGCACCGACACCTTGGTAGGCAGCGAACAGGAAGTCGGTCCAAAGGCGGGTCCATTCCTTCGAATCGCCCTTGGGAGCAGCAAAGGTCAGGGCTTTCTTGGCGTTTGTGCTGAACTGGAGAAAGCCGTCGGCGACAGCCACCCAGTCGGCCGCTGCGATGGCCTTGGTCACGGCACCGACCGTGGACTGGTTGATGTGCATGATGTCCTTCACCGCGTTCGAATCGTAAGGCACGAGATCCGCCGCGAAGGCGAGGGTACCGCTCAGGGCCAAGAGCAGGGCAAGGGCAAGTTTCTTCATCTATTCCTCCTCAGGAAATGTTGGAGGTAATATACTACTAAATTAGTCAGAAAACAAACCGACCCCTGCGCCTAGGTCAAGATGAGGGCTATGGCAAACGCCAACAGCGTGCTGAGCGCGACCGAGAGCACGTTGACGACGTCGTTGTTCATCCAACCCCAGCCACGGACCCTCAAGTGCGCGTTGCCCTGGGTGCCGAAGGGCTTTTCGGTCCACTGGCCCGAAGAATCCTGGTAAAGGGCTTGTACGGTAGCCCCCAGCAGTGAGTCCAATAGCGAGGCTGCAAAACCGCAGGCGAGGGCCAGCCCGACAAACGGCCAGGTCAGCCCTGCCAAGAAGCCGATCGACGCCAGCGTCGCGGCTCCCAGAAGCGCCCCCAGGAGACCCAGCATTGTGACCCCACCGGACTGGCCGGCTTCGACGGTTGTCCAACCCCAGAGTAGTCGCGGCTGGCGGGATGACAACACGCCAACCTCGCCGGCCCAAGTGTCGCTCGCTGCCGCCGCGAAGCCCGCCGTGATGGCCACAAGAAGGGCCTGCGTAACCCGCGCGCTGCCGGAGATCTGAGCCGCAGGAAGAGCCAAGGCCGCGATAACCATGGGCGCGGTGTTGGCTGCCACCTGTTGCCAAGACCTGCGACTGCCTCGCTGGTGCTTGCCCTCGACCTTGGGTCGCAGACGCTTGCCCGGGATTCCCAGCAGACTGCTGCTGACGAAGAAGACGGTGAGCATCAGCCAGACCGGCCAGTCGCCACCCAACCAGAGCAGGATGCCGACTACCAGGCCTCCCGCAGCCCCCGAAAGGCTGACCGAACCCCGCATGAGGGCCAAAAGCCCCAGAAGCGCGGTGGCGAGGATTGCAGGAAGGAGCCGCGGGACGAGAAGGTCAACGAACGGTGAGCCACCGATGTCGATCAAAGTACAGCCGCCAAGACTCCCGCTGCGACGGCGGGCAAAAGCAGGTTGTCCAACCCGAACGGGGTCAAGGCTTCCACCAGCGCCACCGCCACAGCGACCAGCGCCGCCTTGCCGAAGGCGCCAACCCACCAGCCCAGGTCAGCACTGGCCGGCAGGGCAAAGGCAGCCAGAAAGGCCACCACGACGACCATCGAGGAAACCAACAACGCGGCCGTTCCCTCCCAACTTTTGTTCGACCACCGGACCGGGAGCGGGTGTTTTCCCCACGCCCTGCCTGTGAGGGCCGCCAGCCCATCGCCCCAACCGAGCACCAAGACTCCGGCCCCGGCAACCCAGAGAGGCAAACCGCCCCAGCCTGACCACAAAACCATCGCGATCAAACTGACCGGAAAGTAGATCGTCCCCAGGTTGGATTCGCCCTTGCCGGGTTCCATGGCCTTGAGAAAGCCCAGTTGACGAGCGAGAACGTTGAAAAGCACAAAGAAAAACGGACCAACGAGACCCCAAACCGGCTCCTGGATGAAGAACAGGTGAAAGAACCACCAGTGGGCGACCCCGATATGAATGATCTTCCGGCTGGTGAAGCTGTCGACCAGCTTGAACTTCAGCAGGGCCATGCCAACCCCGAGAACGGCAAACACAAACAAGAAGGAGAGCCCGACCCCAAGCGCGGGGGTCATGCCTTGTTCCAATCTTTCTGCACGCTGGCTTGGACGCCGGTCGAGAGGCTGTAGAGCTTCAAGAAGCCGGTCGCATCGTGGTGGTCGTAAGTGCTCTTGCCGAAGCTGGCCAAGTCTTCGCTGTACAACGAATAAGGGCTCGAACGCCCCCCGATGAGCACATTGCCCTTGTAGAGCACGACCTTCACCGTGCCGGTCAGATAGCGGCTCGAACTCTCGAAGAACGCGTCGAGGTTGACCCGGAACGCCGTGAACCACTTGCCGGTGTACACCAGGCGCGCGTAGGTGTTGGCGAGGTTCTTTTTCATCTCGAGGGTCTCGCCGTCGAGGCACAGCATTTCGAGCTCGCGCAGGGCCGTGTAAAGGATAGTCCCGGCAGGGGTCTCGTAGACTCCCCGGCTCTTCATTCCCACCGTGCGGGTCTCGACCAGGTCGCTGCGGCCGATGCCGTTTTCGGCGCCCAGCTTGTTCAGTAGGTCGAGCAGGTCTATGCCCGAGAGCTTCTTGCCGTCCATGGCCACTGGGAAGCCCTTTTCGAAGTCCAGGGTGACTTCGGTTTCGGCATCGGGGGCCTCCTTGGGACTCTTGGTCAGCTGGAACATGGGTTCCAGCGGCCTCTGCAGCGGATTCTCAAGCTCGGCGCCCTCGTGGCTCATGTGCCAGACGTTCCAGTCGCGGCTGTAGATGTTTTGTTTGGTGATGTTGCCTAGCGGGATGCCCCGGGCCTGCGCGTAATCGATGGCCTGTTCACGGCTGGTGATGTCCCACTCGCGCCAGGGAGCGATGATGCCCAGTTGCGGGGCGAGGGCCTTGTAGGTCATCTCGAAACGCACCTGGTCGTTTCCCTTGCCGGTACACCCGTGCGCGACCGCGTCGCAGCCTTCCTGAAGAGCGTAGTGCACCTGGTACTTGGCCGTGATGGGTCGGGCAATGGCGGTGCCCAGCAGGTACTTGCCCTCGTACATGGCCCCGGCGCGGAGCATGGGGAACAGGTAGTCCTGCGCGAACTCTTGTTTGGCATCCACGATGAAAAGCTTGCTCGCACCGCTGGCTTCGCCCTTCGCTTTTACCGCGTCCCAGTCTTCTTTCTGGCCGACGTTCACCGAAACGCCAATGATCTCAGCGCCACCGTAATTCTCTTTCAGCCAAGGAATAATAATGCTCGTGTCGAGGCCGCCGGAATAGGCCAGCGCGATTTTTCTGTAGGTCTTGTTACTCATGGGGTTCTCCTAGCGGACAATCCGGAGGCGCTCCACGCCCCGGTCTTCAAACTCTTTGTCGTACTTCTCCTGTTCGCGCTCGATCGCCGCGACCAGGTCTTCGGCGGCTTTTCCTTCTGGTATTTTTCCGATCTTGGCGGGATTCTTTTGGTAATAATCGCGGCGGGCCAGCTGATCGGTCAGCTCGTCCCAGAAGATGTCCTGGTCGTACTCATCGACCTGCTCAAACAGCACGTCTTCGAGCTCGGGCGAAAAGGCGTACAGCCCTTCATCGTTGACGCGGATGCGGGTCTTCTCACCGGAGTTCCACGCCATGCCGAGCACGTACTGCACGAAGCTATCCATGGCAGAATCACGTTCTTCGGCGGTCTTGGTTGCGTTTTTCATCCAGGCCCCGAAGAACACCGTCTTCAGCAGTTGGGTGAGGTTGGCGTCGTCAAACTCGATGTTGGTCTTCATGAAAACTCCTTGGCCTTGGCGGCGAGCACGATTCGGAGAATCCCGACGGCTTCCTCAAGCTCTTTTCGGCTCACCGTGAGGGGGGGGGCAAAGCGCAAAACGTTGGTTCCGGCCCGCAGGAGCAACAGTCCTTGGGCCTGACAGGCCGCAATCACCTCACCCAAAAGACCCTTCTTGGTGGAATCATAGTCAAGACGCAAGCCCCGGAGCAGGCCCATGCCCTTGACTTCCCTGGCGAAGGGAAAGTCATTCTTGAGACCCTTCAGGAGCCGCTCGAAGCTCTTGCCGCGCCGGGCGACATTTTCGAGGAACTTGGGCTCGCCGATCACTTCGAACACGCGATTGGCCACCGCGGTGGTTACGGGCCCGCCACCAAAGGTAGTGCCGTGGTCGCCCACATGCACGACCGCGTTGACACGGGCTGGAATCAGCGTCGCCGACAAGGGAAGGCCTCCTGCCATGGGTTTGGCGAGGGTGACGATGTCGGGAGTCAAGCCCAACTGCTGCCAGGCATAAAAGGTTCCCGTGCGGCCGTAGCCCCCCTGAATCTCGTCGGCAATGATGAGGATGTCGTTGTCGAGACAGACTTTCTGCAGCGCCTGAGCGAACCTGGGACTGACGCTGTCGAGACCGCCTTCGCCCTGAATGGGTTCGATGAGCACGGCGGCGAAGCTTCGGTCGAGCTTGGCCAAGGCCTTGACGTCGTTGTAGGGCAGCGTCTCGCAACCGGGGATCAGTGGATGGTAGGGCTTCTGGTACTTTTCGGTCGGGGTGAGGCTGAGGGAACCCAGGGTCCGTCCGTGAAAGGCCCCCGTGAAACTGGCAAACTTGTGGTGGCCTTCGCCCTTGGTACGCAGCGCGTAGACCCTGGCGTACTTGAGCGCCGCTTCGTTAGCCTCGGTGCCGGAATTGCCAAAATGAACCGCCGCGAACTGGCCAGGGTTCCCGGTGGCCACCAACCTGGCGGCCAGCAACAGGGCGGGCTCGGTGGTGTAAAGGTTGCTTACGTGGGTGAGTTTTTCCATCTGCTTGCGGGCAATCTGCGCGAGATCTCTGCGGCCATGACCGAGGGCGTTGACGGCAATACCCCCGGTGAAATCGAGGTAGCGCTTGCCGGCGCGATCCCAGACTTCGGTGCCCTTGCCATGGTCGAGCACCAAGAACTCGTCGGCGTAGTTCTGAGGAAACGGGGGTTTGTGGGCGATCGGATCAATGGTCGGCATGGGTTCTCCTTAGGGACTCTATTCGGTAATCGCGGTTCCAGCCTGATGGGCGAGCAAACGGGCCAAGTCACCCGAACCCCGGTAGCCGCCGATGAGCACCTCGCCCACGCCTCGCTCACACGCGGCCAGGGCATTGTTCACCTTGGGAATCATCCCGCCGGTTATGGCCCCCGCCTCGATTTCGGCTTCAGCCTGTGCCCGGTCGAGTTGCTTAAGCACCGCACCGTCCTTCAGCACTCCTGGGATGTCCGAGAGGAAGAGCAGCGTGCGCGCCCTGAGCGCGATGGCCACCTCCTGGGCGACCTCGTCGGCGTTGATGTTGAGTCCGCGGCCCTCGCTATCCATCGAGGTCGAGTGCAGAATCGGCAAGAAACCGCCCTCGAGAAGGGTTTCCAGCAGGCGGGAGTCGGTGGCTGATACCTTGCCGGTGCGGCTGTCAGGCCGATCGGCGACCGGCAGCGCTTCGCCGGTGAAGATGTGACCATCCTGACCGCCCAGCCCGACGGCGTCGAGCCCGGCAGCCTGAGCGCGGCGAACCAGGTCGATGTTGAGCTTGCCACCGAGCACCATGTCGACCACTTCAAGCTCGCTCGGGCTGGTGATTCGTATGCCATCCCTGAACTCGGCTTCGTAGCCGAACTTCTGGCTGACAGCCGTGACTTCCTTGCCACCCCCGTGCACGAGCACAAAGTCTGGGCCCCTGGAAGTACTGCCTGCTTGGGCGAGTTCCTCGAGCAGGGCTGCTAGTACCTGCCCGTCTTGTGCCACGAGTCCGCCGATCTTGATCACGATGATGTTCACCGAACCCCTCCTAGACCTGATTGCTGAGTGGCAAGCCCAGCGTTTCGTCGAAGCCAAAGCGAAGGTTCATGTTCTGCACCGCTTGGCCCGAAGCCCCCTTCACCAGGTTGTCGAGCACGCTGCTGATGATCAGGCTCTGCCCGTCCTGCTGGGCCCCGAAATCGCAGCGGTTGGAGCCCCACACTTCGCCGCTCGCGGGCATCCGGGCGCCCGTGTAGCGTACGAAAGGCCTGCCTGCGTAGGCGCTGCGCCACGAGACCTCGGCATCGGCCAGAGTCTTCCCGGGTGCCAGGTCGACGACCAGGGTGGCCTCCATGCTCCGCTTCATCGGCACCAAATGCGGATTGAACAGCACCGAGGCGTCCGGAGCCACAAACCTCAGCTCGGTTTCGATCTCTTGGCTATGCCGGTGCTGATGACCAGGCGAGTACAAGACCACGCTTTCGGCGCGTTCCACCAGACTGTACTTGAGGTCGGTCTTTTTGCCGGCTCCCGAGATGCCGCTCACCGCGCTGATGATGGCCCGGCCCGTGACTACTCCGTCGCGGTACAGCGGGAGCAGGGGCGTCAGCGAGCAAGTGGTGTAGCAGCCGGGATTTGCGATAAGGTCTGCTCGGCGGATGGCTTCGGTGTGCCATTCGGCCAGCCCGTACACCGCTTGGTCGAGAAGGTCGGGGCGAGGTGGTTCCTGCCCGTAGGCCTGCGCAAAAATGGCACGGTCCTTGATGCGGAAATCGGCTGAAAGATCAATCACCACGGTATTGCCGAAGAAGGGCGCACACACTCGTGCGCTGGCAAGATGCGGAAGCGCCGAGAACACCACGTCGGGCTTGAGCTCCGCAGTCCGATCGGTGGTCAGGAAGACGCCACCCGAGAGGGCGTACTTCCCCGAGACGCCGCCCAGACCAGGATCCTCGGAATCGATGGGTTCCCCAGGCTTCGAACTCGACACCGCGAGAAGGTCGCTCACGCGCGGGTGGCCTTCGAGCAGGCGCAGCAGCAACATCCCCGTGTAGCCGGTAGCTCCGATGACAGCAACTTTCAAATCAGGCCTCCCAGTCCGGCATCAACTTTACCAAGTGAACTTGCAGGGTCTCAAAAGTAAAGTCCTGCCGGAGGATGATCAAGATGGTGTCGTCCCCCGCGACGGTGCCCAGAATGGCTGGGACCTCCAGGTTGTCGAGAGCCCACGCCGTGGCTTGAGCGTGTCCGGGCAGGGTCTTGAGGACCACCAGATTCCCCGAGGACTCCATGCTCAGATAGCCCCGCTGGAAGTCGCGCACCAGCTCGTCGCGGTTGCGGTTTGACTCCTCCGGCAAGGCATACACGTAGCCCCCCGTCTGAGCGCTTACTTTACCCACGCGCAAAACCCGCAGGTCGCGGCTGAGCGTCGCCTGCGTGATGTCATGACCCTGGGCACCCATCAGGACCAGCAACTCGTCCTGGCTCGAGACGGCATGGCTGCTGATGGTTCTCGCGACGGCCTTGAGGCGTTCATCCCTGCTCTTCATCGCCAAAACCTACCACTGAATGAAACAAAATGCAATATCGCTGCATAAAATTGCAAAAATCTCCAGCGGACACAGTCAGGACTTGCCTTGGCTGAGGATCTGGTCCTTCTTCAGAAGGGCGTTCTCAGGCTGAAGCTTCAGAGACTCGGAAAGCAATTGCCTGGCCGCGTCCTTCTGTCCTCTGTTCCACAGAGAAGCAAACTGGTTGTGAACGTCAACGCTCCAGTTGTAGACGTAGATTTCTCGGGCCTTCGTCACGGTCGGCTGGCTGCGCACGTCGGTCGGCAGACTGTCGATGAACTGCCAGGCCGCGAGGTTGCCAGAGGTTGCTCGCCGCTGGATCTCCTGACCATAGATCGCGCTCAGCAGTTCCTGCCGCCTCGGCGCCCCGATACTTCCCTGGGTAAAAGCCGTCTCCACGTTGCGGGCCGCTTCCAGATAGGGAAGGTTTTTGACGTCGGTAACCAACCGCGCGGCCAGGATAACGCCGGAGACTTGGTTCCATTGGTCCTGGCTCAGGCATTCGCGGTTCTTCCACTGGGTTGCCAAAGCGAAAGCCCCCGAAAAGTCATTCTTGTCGAGCAGGGTGTTGATGTGATTGTTGAGCAGGGCATTCACCAGGTTCTTCACCTCGGCAACGGGCCCCAGGTAGCTCAGCAGCGATTCGGCCAGACTCAGACCGGCGAGGTAGTCTTTGCGGGCGTTGTTGTCGGCAGCCAGATTGATGTACCCCTCGATGAGCGTTTCCTTCGATTCCGGCGAAGGATCCAGAGCCCAGCGATCGAGGGCGGCCCCCACGCAGTCCACCAGATTGCCCGAACTCTGCCACGCGGCCATCCTGTTTTGCACGATCAGGCCCAGCAACCCCCGGTCGGTGATGGTTTTGCGGGCAGAGTACTTTCCGGGAGGCACGTAGGCAAAACCGGTGGCCCCAAAACTGTTGGTGAACTCGGTCTTGGTTCCCGGATTGAACCCGTAGGGAGTCGTTGTTTCGACGTCAATTTCGCGGCCATCGGAGAGCCTCACCAGACAAAAGGCATGGCTGGTGGTCGCCACCGCCTGCACGTCAAGGCCGACACTGCGGCCCAGCAGAAGGTAGGCCACCGCCGACGAAACGCAGTTGAACTGGCCGTTCTCGATCAGAGTATCCAGGCGGGTCTGGTAGGTCTGGTAACGGCGCAGGTGGTTCTGGTGAAGGAACTCGAGCACAAACTCGCCTGTCTTTTCCTCGCTGAGTCCCGGTGGAAGCTTGGCCGCCAGTTCTGCCTGCCAACGGGCAAACTCCTGATGCCACGAACCCGTGTTGGCCGGGGGCAAGCCCGAAAGAATGAGCGCCAGCTCGAGCTGCGACGACGGAGGCAAGGGCTGGACCGCCGCCAGCGCCACAACTTCGGGCAGGGGCTCCAAACGCAACCGGTCGGTCGTGGCAGCCCACAGACTCGGCGCGAACACAAGCGCCAGCAGGAGAAACTTCCCAATTCTCATGGGGGCATTCTAAACCATGGAACTGGATTTTTCGGTGGCGATAGGGTAAGAAATCCGAATGAGTCTGCTGCGGCGCCTTGTGCCCCTTGTTTTTCTTGTTTTTCCAGCCGTTTCGGGCCCAGCGCTCGACTTCTGGGACAAGACTCCCGATGACCTGCTTGCCACCGCGCTGGTCGCGGCCATGAGCCCCGGCGAACTGGCTTCGCAGGTGATCATGGTTGCCTTTCCCGAACCGCAGCCCGACGCCGCAATCCGCCAGTGGGCGGCCGAAATGGGGCTCGGGGGTATCAAGTTTTTTGGCTGGAACGCCGCCAGCCCGGAGTCGGTGGCGACCGCGGTGGTCACGCTGCAGGCCGAGAGTCAGCGGACCCGTTGGCGCATTCCGCTGCTCGTCGCGACCGATCAGGAAGGCGGGTGGGTGCGCCACATCAAGGGCGCTACGAGTACCTCCCCTGGCAATCTTGCCCTCGGAGCTTCACGTTTGCCCTGGGACGCGTGGCGGACGGGGCAACTCTTGGGAACCGAACTGCGCGAAATGGGCGTCAACATGAACTTCGCGCCCTCGGTTGATCTTTATACGAATCCGGACTCTACCGTGATCGGTCCGCGCTCGTTCTCGGCGGATCCGCTGGAGGCCGGGGTGCTGGGAGCGGCCTTCTTCCGGGGTCTGGCAAGCGTCGGGGTCATTGCGACGGCCAAGCACTTTCCTGGACACGGCAATACCGCCGACGACAGCCATGGCAAGCTTCCGGTTCTCCAAGACACTCTCGAGGTCCTCACCAAACGCGAACTTGTCCCCTATCGCTTGCTGATCGCCGAAGGGCTGCCGGCCATCATGAGCGGCCACCTGGCCTTTCCAAAAATCAGCGGGAACGACCTGCCTGCCTCGCTCTCGCCCCAATTGATCGAGGGACTTCTCCGCCGGGACTTGGGCTTCCGGGGGGTCGTCATCACCGACGACCTGCTGATGGAAGGCGCAAGGCCGGGCGACCTCAGCATATCCCAGGCAGCCCTGCAGGCTCTGATGGCCGGAAACGATCTGCTTCTCATCTCGAAACCCCTGTCGGCCCAGTTGGAGGCGCGTCACCTTTTGGTCGCTACTGCGGCTTCCAACCCCGCCGTGATGGACCGCCTCCGCGAAAGCGCCCGGCGCGTGCTTCTGCTCAAACTGCGGCAGCTCAAGGGACCGAAGGCCGTGCCGCTGAACCCTACACCCGCCAAGCTTCAGCTTCCCACGGCCGGAGCCGCTGAGTACTTCCTGCAGTCGACCGCGCGCGCTGCGACCCTGCTTGCCGGCAAGGACCTGCCTTGGTCGACCGCCGGCCCTCTGCTGGTCGTAACTCCGTATGAGGGAGCTCTTCCCGCGCTGGGCCTGAGGTTTCCAGCGGCGCGGGCCTTGCCGTACGAATATCGTTTCACCGGATTTGACCCCGACTTCCGGGCTGCTCTGGTCGCCAGGGCTCCCTCCGAAGGCCGACTGGTCTTTGTGCTGGCCGTACCCGGTGCGATGGCCTACCTCAAGGCCTTGGAACCTTGGAAGGAGAAACTGGCCGTCATTTCGCTGCTTTCACCGGTCTACCTGCGCGAGGTGCCTTGGGTGCGCAATGCGGTGGCCGTCTACGGTACCAACGCTGCGGCCTTCGAAGTGGCGGCTGCCGTCCTCGCCGGCGATTTTGCGCCACGGGGAGTTCTTCCCCTCAAGCTCTCTCCCGTCGCCGAGGTTCCGTGAAGCCGGTTTCAGGCCAGCTAGCGAGAGAGGTGCGACGTTGGCTTGAGGCTCAGGGGCCCTTGACCACGGGGCTGTTGGCACAGCAGGGCGCCAAGCTTCTGGTTGCGCCCTCCGCTTCCGGTTGGAATCTGGCGACGGTTCGCGATCGGGCTGTGGTGTATCCCGTCTTCCCGGATTCCTTGTCGGTGAGCGAGCAGGGCGCTTTCCAGAACCTCTGTTCCCGACTCCACGAGAGTTTCTGCCTGATGGGGCCGCTTTCGTGGGTGTCGCGTGCCGAAGCCTGCTTGAGCGGACCACGCTTTCGCGAAATGCGCACGGTTGACTACGATTTCCTTTCCCGGCCCTGGCGCGGCGAACCGGTGCCCGAGGATCCCCAGTTGACGGTGGCCCGGCCGGCTGACGCGGGGGTTCTGTTTCCGCTTCAGGAGGGTTACGAAAAGGAAGAAGTGCTCTTTTCGCCTGAAGAGTTTCAACGCGTGGTCAGTTGGCTGGCCTTCCAGAAGACGCTGAAGGAACAGTTGGTTGTCATCCGGTGGAACGGGCGGCAACCCGTGGCCCAAGCTCGCACCAACGCCCGGTTTGGGGCCTGGGCGCAGATTGGGGGAGTCTACACCGTGCCGTCACAACGGCGCCGTGGCCTTCAGAAGGAACTGCTTTCGTACTTGCTGGCGAAGTTATCCTCTGCAGGCCAGGGAGCCTGTCTTTTCGTCAAGAAAGAAAACCTGGCCGCCGTCAATCTGTACTACTCGCTGGGTTTCGGTGATGCCGTCGACTACCGAATCAGCTACTGGCGGAAGGCCTGACCGGCGCCTTTTGCCCGAAAAGGCCCTGAAAGAACAGCGAAACCGCGTCGGCAACGCCCTGCCACCACGGAGCTTCGTGAAGTAGTTTCTGCGACACCAAGGGCAGACTGTAGAACACCTTGCCCCCGCGCGACCATTCCACCCGGCCTAAGGGTGTGTGCGGCGGAAAAGGGCCCAGGTAGGCCTCATCGAGCACCACCCGGGCTTGTACCAGCGGGCTTTCCTCGGTCGAAAGCGGGTAAACGGCCTCCTGGGCCACAGAAACATCAACCAGCGATTCTTGCGCATACCACACCCGCACCGGGGGAAGAACGGGCAAAGGGAGAGGCCTGAGCGGGTAGTTGGCAAATCCGAAATCCAGCAGCTTCGAGGCCTGGGCCGCCCGAACCCGGCTGCCTTCGTTGAGGTCAGCAGCCTGCACGCCGAGAACAACGGCAATGAGCCTCTGCGAACCGCGCCGGGCCGTGGCCGCCAGATTGTAGCCGGATTCGGTGATGTAGCCGGTTTTGAGTCCATCCGCGCCGGGATACGACTCCAAGAGAGAGTTGCGGTTGGCCTGCACGATCGTCTTGACGGGCCGCCTGTCTCCAGAGGCTCGGTTTTCCTCCAGCGGATACGCGAGTTGGCGAACACTGTGCAACAGCTCCAGGGCCTGAGGGTGCGCCTGTATGTACAGGCGGCAAAACCGTGCCCAGTCTGCGGCCGTGGTCCGGTTCTCGGGGCTGAACCCGAACGCATCGCGAAACTCGGTCCGAGCCAGCCCCAACGCCTTTGTCTCCGCGTTCATGAGCCCCACAAAGCCGGACTGGCTGCCACCAAGAAACTGGGCAAGCACCAAGCCCGCGTCGTTGCCGCTGTCCACCGCGAGCCCGAGCATCAGCTCCTTGACGGTGACCTGCTGGCCCGCTTCGAGGAACATCAGCGATGAGCCGGCAGGAACCAGTGCCAGAACTGCGGGCGTGACCGGAACCTTGGTCGAGGGCTGGACAGTTCCGGCTTCGAGGGCCTTCCAGGCCAGATGCAACGTCATCAGCTTGGTGAGCGAGGCAGGCGGATCCTGCCAGTCGGGATTCTTTTGAAAAAGAAGGCGGCCCGTGGTGAAGTCCATCAGCGCGGCGCCAGGCACGGGTGGGACAAGGTCTTCGGCAAGGGCCGAACTCCAAAGCCAGAGAACGCTGAAGAGGGCAAGGGCGAGGGGACTGTGCATGGAAGTACCCACCTTACCCAGGCTCCGTCCGGCGGTCAAGACAAACCCGGGGGGCCATGCTATAACCCTCCCATGACCGGTCCGACCGGGGCGTCCCGAGCCCTTCCCGCTTGGTTTCTCCAGTTCTGCACTCCCGGGGCCGACCGGTTGGCTCTGCTGGCCCAGGTGCTTCACGCGGCGGGCGTGCCGTTCGAGCTCGTCAAGACCGGTGCCTTTCGCCATGTTCAGGTGCGACCCGGCCGAGCGGCGAAGCCTGAGGCCGGCGAAAAACTCGTGCTGGCCCATTACGACCGGGTTGCCGGCAGTCCGGGCGCCAACGACAACGGTGCCAGCGTTCTGGCTCTGGTGGAGTACCTCCGGCAGCCCCGCAAGGGTCTTCCCCTCAGGGTGGTTTTCACTGACGGAGAAGAGCTCCCCGCCGGAGTTCCGGCCTCCGACCAAGGTGCCTTTGCGCTGGCACACCATTGGGGCCCGCTCCCGGGCGTGTTTCCTGTGGTTCTCGACATGACAGGAATCGGCGATACCGTGGTGCTGGGACATCTTGGCGAACACCTGATACGAAAGACCCGTCCAGGCGGGCCTCCTACCGACCTCGACGCGTATGCCCGCCAACGGTTGGGCGCGCTGCGGTGGCTGGCGACCTGTGGGGCGGGTGACACCCTGGAAGTAAACACCCCGTTTTCCGACGACCTTGGTCTCTTCCTGGCGGGAATCCCTGCAGTGCAGGTGAGCCTTCTGCCCAGGCGTCAGGCTTTGGCCTACCGAAAGGCGCGTGAAGCTCCCGGCGAACTGGAAGGCCGGGAAGCTGGTCCCTTGCCTCCGGCCTGGCGCACCATGCATACCCCGGACGACAAGCCCGAGAATCTGACAAATGAAAGCCGGGTGTTGGTCGCCCAGCTGCTCGACAGACTAGAGGTATTTCCTAGTAGCGGGTTTCGAGGTCCTTGAGCAGTGTTGCCATGGTTGCCTGATCGACCTTTGTTCCGGGTTGACGGAGGACGGTCTCGGCCACCAAACACCCGCATTCGCAGGCAGACCTGAGAGTCAGTCCGCGGTCCAAGCCCCAGAAGAACCCAGCCTGCAGGGCATCGCCTGCCCCCGTGGTGTCGAAGGGCTCTTCTGTTGAAGCCGGAACATCGATGAAGTTGCCCCCGTCATAAAGTCGACAACCGAGCTCACCCCGTTTCACGACGAAGCTCCTCACCAGCGGTGAAAAACTCACCAATGCCTCGTCGGAGGTCGATCCTGACAGACAACGGGCTTCTTCTTCCTGGGCAAATAGATACTGGATGTCTCCGGCCCTGAGGAAGCGCTCCAGACGTTTCCGGTGACGAGTGGTGAGCACCGGGTCAGAGGTATCGAAAGCCACCGCCTTTTGCTTGGCACGGCAACGCTCCAGGAGCGACTCCATCACGCCGGTCTCTTCCAAGAGGTAGCCTTCGAGGCTGACAATATCGGCGGCCTCCAGCAAGGCATCGCTGACCAAAGCAGCCGGCAACCCCTCCGAGGCCGAACGGTAGGTGGCTATGGTCCGGTTGCCCCGAGGGCTGAGAAACGTCACGCAAATGCCTGTTGGGCTGTCGGTACGGCGAAGGAGGGTAGTCACGCCCGCCGCCTGAAGCTCACTCTCGAACAGGCTGCCTTCATCATCGTTTCCGCACTGGCTGACGAAGAACGTGGAAAGACCCAAGCCGGAGGCAAGCTTGGCGACGTTGGCCGAACTGCCCCCTGCCGTCAGGTGCTTTTGGCCGAGCGTGAGCAGGATGGCCCTCATGCGATAGTCGGGCACCGTATTGAACGAACCGGTGTGCAGACCCAGTCGGAGCGGGACCTCGTCGGCGGTAAACGCGTAAGCGTCGACCAGCGCGTGCCCCACCCCGAGCAGGGTCACGCCAGAATATCCTGCAGGGCAGGGTTCTTTTTCAGTTCCTTTTCCAGGCCCTTAACCCGTTCTTTGTTGACGTAGTCCTTCGCCTCAAACGAGTACTTGAAGTTGGTGTGGATGTCGTAGGTGCCGGCACTGATGGCGTAGGCGTCCTCGGTGATCACCAACTCTTCGTCGGTTGGAATCACGAAGATTTTGATCGGCGAGTGGTCGGCGCTGATGCAGGTCTCGGCGTTGCGGGTGCGGCTGAGTTTGTTCTTGTCGGGGTCGAGAATGATCCCCAGGTTGTCAAGGCCCTTGAGCGCCTCCTCGCGCGTGGCAGGGCTCATTTCTCCGACACCCGCGGTGAACACGATGGCGTCCACGCGGCCCAAGCCGGCCATGTAGCCGCCGATGTATTTTTTCAGGCGGTAGCCTTCCATCGAACGGGCCAGCTGCGACTGAGCATCGCCGTTGTCGGCCGCCTGGTTGACGTCACGCCGGTCCGAGAATCGCCCGGTGACACCGAGCAAACCCGACTTCTTGTTCAGGTCGTTCTCGACCTGCTGGCTTGTCATCCCGGTGCGGCGGCAGATGTAGTTGATGATGGCCGGGTCAATGTCGCCCGAGCGTGTCCCCATGATCAAGCCTTCCAGCGGGGTCAAGCCCATCGACGTGTCGAAGGCGCAACCATCCTTGACCGCGCTCATCGAGGCTCCGTTGCCCACGTGGGCAATGATGAGGTTGGTTTCCATCGGGTCTTTGCCCAGAAGTACCGACGCTCGCTTGGCCGTGTACAGGAACGACGTGCCGTGGAAGCCGTAGCGGCGCACGCCGTAGTAGGTGTACCAGTTGTACGGAACGGCGTAGATGTAGCTGGAGGCGGGCATGGTCTGGTGCCAGGCGGTGTCGAGCACCGCGATCTGCGGCACATTGGGAAGCACCCGCTGGGCGGCTTCAATGCCCGAGATGTTGGCAGGAAGGTGGAGAGGACCAAGATCGACAAGTTCGCGGAAAGTCTGCAGCGACTCCGGGGTCACAAGGACCGATTTACCGAACTTCTGCCCGCCATGAAGCACCCGGTGTCCGACGGCTTTGACATCTTCGATCTTCTTGACGACGCCAACCCTCGAGTCGGCCACGGTTTCCAGAATCATCTGGATGGCCGTTTCGTGGTCGGGGATCTCCCGGTTGATCGTCAATGTCTCGTTGTGATGGGTCGAGTGCTCGAGTACCGAGTCGGGCGTTCCGACGCGTTCCACCAGCCCTTTGGCCATCACCATCTTCTCTTCCCAGTTGTACACCTGGTATTTGACCGAAGAACTGCCGCAATTCAATGTCAGGATGACCATCGACTGAAAACCTCCCTTGGAAACGAAACCGGATCCATTTTGTCACGAAGGTGCTGAAACTTCAAGCAGAACGGCCTTCACCGCTGTCTTGATTCCCATGAAAACCTACAGATGGGGACTCCTTTCAGGTCTCTTTTGGCTGGTCACGGTGCTCCCGGCGCAGACCGAGGCCAGCGTTGTGCTCGACGACGGTCGCCTGACCCGGTGGGATTGGGGCATCCGCGCCGAGGCCTTCAGCGCGCGGCTCTGGGGCCGCGAGGGTGGTTGGGCCAGTGGAGGCGTCGAACTCGGCCCTGTCCTTCTCGGGCCCTTGCAGTCACGCTGGGGTAAGGACTCAACGTGGCAATGGACGCTGGACACGCGGGCCCTCCCGGGAACCTGGGCCGCAGCCTGGCAGGGGCTCGGACCCTTGGAACTCTGGTTTGCTCAGAATCCCGAGGCCGTTCGGGCCGGCGGCCAGTTCGTTTGGGCGGGGGAACTGGGCTCCTTGGCGGCGGGCTGGGACCATCGATGGGGCGCTGACGAGACGTTCAGGGCGCAGGTGGCATGGACGCCCGCCAACGCTGAAGTCAGGGGCCGCGTGCAGGCGGCGCTTTCCAGCGGCCTCCCGTCGTGGTCGGCCCGGGTGGACAGCAAACTTTCGGCACCCCTCGCGGGTCAGGACTTCCGGGTCACGGCTCAAATCGACTGGCCGGAAGGACTGTCGACCGGTTGGGGCCCACCGACCGCTGCCGTTTCCGGCCGTTGGTCGGGACTTCACGCCCAAGCCGATGGGCCCTTGGCTGGGCTCGACGCTTGGAATGGCCAGGCAGGGCTCGAAGGCCGTTGGCTGGGATGGTCGGGCGGAGTTGACCTCGTGCGTTCCAGCACTTTCGCGTGGGGCTGCGCCGTTCGGGTGAACTGGAGCGGCGGGCCGACAGCCCTGGAACTCGCGGCGAGTAGGCCCTGGAACGCTGGGCCGTGGGAGGCCCAGGTGGCGGGAACCTGGAAGGACTCCTTGGCCCTTTGGAAGCTTCAGACCGGCTGGAAGGGAAAACTGACCACCCCGGAAGTCGAAGGGGAGCTGAAGTTTTCCTGGAAGCAAAAGGAAGGTCCCTGGAACGTTGAGCTGGCCCTGACCGCCCCTCGTTTGGCCACCGAGTGGTTCGGCCCCGACAACCATACCCGCCTCACGGTATCGACTCAGTGGTGAGGCGTTTACCACTGGCCGCTGTACAGAACCTCTTCTTCGAGCAGGAAACCGGTCTGGCGGTACACCCTTGCCTTCACCTCGTCGATCAGACTGCGAATATCGGCGGCCAGAGCACCTCCTTCGTTGACGATGATGTTGGCGTGCCAGGCGGACACAACGGCCTTGCCGCAGCGCAAACCCTTGAGACCGCAGCGGTCGATCAGCACGCCGCTCGGCGCCCCGAAAGCGTGGTTGTTCTTGAACACGCTTCCGGCGCAGGGGGCACGGAAGTGCCCCTTGTCCGTGCGGTCCTTTTCATTGGCCGTCATGACGCCCTCGACCATGCTGCTGGCCATCGGACGCGTACGGAAACGAGCCGCGACGATAATCCAATCCTTGCCTTGAAACGGGGAAAGCTTGTACGACCAGTCTTTGGCTTCGAACCCGATGGTACGCAGTTGGTTGTCCTCGTCCAGGATATCGACGCTCTCGACAACCGAGGCGATCTCGGCACCGTAGCAGCGGGCGTTCATCCAGACGGCCCCGCCAACGGTGCTCGGCATCGCATTCAGGAACTCCAGACAGCTGAAGGAATTGTCGCGGCCAATTCTGGCGGCCTCGCTGACGTCCATCCCGGCTGCGAGGGTCAAAAGCCCGGCGTTGTGGCTCCAGCCTGTCAGGTGCGACGTTCCCAAAGTGATCCCCCGTATCCCCTGGTCAGAGATCAGAAGATTGGCTCCGCGACCGAGGAGTGTCACCTCCAGACCCTGCTCCCGCGCCAGCTTGCGCACCGCGCAAACCTCACTCACCGACTCGGGAAAAACCAGGACATCGGCGGGTCCACCCGTGCGGAAGGTGCAGTATTCTGCCAACGGTTCGTCGGCCTTCCAACCGCCCTTCAGGTTGCACTTTGCCAGCATTTCGTCTATCTTGTTCCCGTGTTGCGACATGCGACCATCCTAGCCTTGGGAGCCTTTCCTTGTCCATGAAACTGTACAATTCTGCCGACCGCCGACTCGTTGATTTCGTGCCGCTGGAGCCGGGAAAGGTGTCGATGTACTGCTGCGGACCCACGGTGTACAACTACGCGCATGTGGGCAATTTCCGCGCCTTCCTGTTCGAGGATTTTCTGAGGCGGACCCTCGCCGGGGCTGGATACTCGGTTACCCACGTGATGAACGTCACCGATGTGGGCCACCTCACCGACGACGGCGATCAGGGCGAAGACAAGATGCTCAAGGGGGCCCGCGAATCGGGCAAGACCGTTTGGGACGTCGCCCGGTTCTACACCGAGGCGTTCTTTCTGGATTCGGCTCGGCTGAACCTTCTGCGCCCGACGATTGTCGCTCCAGCCACCGACCACATTCCCCAGATGATTGCGCTGATTGAGCGCCTGCAGGGGCGTGGTCTGACCTACCAAGCCGGCGGCAACGTGTATTTCAATACCGGCGAGTTTCCTGACTACGGCAAAATGGCGCTCCTTGATCGCCAAGAGGCCCCCGCGATAAGCCGGGTTGATGCTGATGCCGGCAAGAAGAATCCCCGCGATTTTGTCCTTTGGTTCACTCAGTCCAAGTTCGAGGGCCAGGCGATGACTTGGGACTCGCCCTGGGGGCGTGGCTACCCCGGATGGCACATCGAATGCTCGGCCATGGGCATTCACCACCTGGGCGAACGCTTCGACATTCACTGCGGCGGCATCGACCACATTCCTGTTCACCACACGAACGAGATCGCCCAGAGCGAGGGTGCCTTGGGTCACAAGTGGGTCAATTACTGGCTTCACAACGAGTTCCTTTTGACCGGCAAAGACAAGATGTCCAAGTCGAGCGGCGAGTTTCTCACTGTTCAATTGCTCATCGAAAAGGGCTATGACCCCTTGGACTACCGATTTTTCTGCTTTGGTGCCCACTACCGCAGTGCGCTGACCTTCACTTGGGAGGCGCTCGACGGTGCCCGCAACGCCCGTCGCAACCTGACCGAGAAAGTTCTGGAGTGGAAGACTTTGGAGTCTGCGGCCACCGTTGGCGCGGCCTCTCAACCCCATTTGGACGCCTGGAGGGCGGCGCTCGAGAACGACCTGTCGACCCCGATGGCTCTCGCGTCCCTTTGGGCGCTCGTCAAGGACCCTGCCATTGGCCCGGCCGAGAAGCTGGCCGCGTTGTTCGAAATGGATGCGGTCCTGGGCCTCGGTCTGGCTACCCTTGAGGTTGCCGTCGCAGAAACCGCGCCCTCTGCGGTGCTTGTCCTGGCGGCCGAGCGGGCTGAGGTGCGCCGCGCCAAGAACTTCGCCCGCTCCGACGAGATCCGCGACGAACTGAGGGCGCTGGGCTGGGCGGTCACCGATACGCCTGCGGGTCCGCAGCTCAAGAAACTGTGAGGATCCTTGTAACGTGAAGTCCTTCCTGCTGTTTTCCATCACAGGCGATGCCAACTCTGCCGGCACGTTCCAGCGGGTCTACGAGGCCTGGTTCCCGTTGCTGTTTCGGATTGTGTACCGCATGGTGGGCAAGCGGGAGGCCGCTGAGGAGATCGTGCAGGAAGCGTTCATCAAGTACTACGAGCGGCGCGAACAGTTGCCCACCGACGATGGACTGAAATACTGGCTGATCCGCGTCGTTCGCAACTTGGCGCTGAACTACGAGAAGCGCCGGGGCAGGGAACGGCGTGCGTTGGAAAGGGTCTTCCACGAACCAGCTCCCCGGTCGCAGCCCGCAGCCCTCGAGACACTCGTGTCAGCCGAGTTGACCGAAGACGTCCAGGCTGCGCTACTCCGGCTTCCCACTAAGTTAAGGGAAGTTCTTGTACTGAAGGAATATACAGGTTTTGCCTACGCCGAAATCGGCAAAATGCTTTCGATCACCGAAGGTAACGTGAAGGTGAGAGTCTTCCGGGCTCGGACGCAACTGGCCAAGCTTCTAAAGGAGGTTCTATGAATCCGAAGATGCTTATTTCCGCGCATGTCGACCACGAGGTCGAAGCTCCATGGAAGGACCGCCTTGAGGAGCTTCTGGAAACTCATCCCGAATGGCGAGAGGAAGAAGCGCTCCACCGGAAAGTCAAAAATGCCTTGGCAGCGGCTGAAGTTTCCGGCGAGGCCCAGTCTCAGGCCGCCGTCTGGTCGAGACTCCAGGCCTCCCTTTCACCGCCAGAAGCCGTAAGGAGTCCCTTCGTCTGGTGGTCGTACCCCGCGGCGGCGGCCGTCCTGGCTCTCGTCTTGGGGGCTGGCTTCTGGCTGGGGTCGCATTCCGCGCCCGTTGCAGGCGCCAGCGTCGCCGAAATTCAGGTTGAGGTCCCAGGCGGGTTCAACCTTCAACTCAGCGGTGAGGGACAGTTGCTCAAGGTATCGACCCTGCA
The DNA here is from genome assembly GCA_037142615.1 of Spirochaetales bacterium. Taxonomy (GTDB): domain Bacteria; phylum Spirochaetota; class Spirochaetia; order JABEVK01; family JABEVK01; genus JAIFLN01. The sequence goes on from JBAXAI010000019.1 coordinate 69,285, forward strand.
AGGGGGAGCCCCCTGAAACACGGCCGCTCGCTGGTCCTTTTGGGACTTTTCCTGCTCGCCGGGCAAACCTTGTCCGGCCAGGATCAGCCCCTGCTGCGCGTAACGGTGGTTCCCCAGATTTTGGACTCGTCTGTGCAGGTTGTCTGGGAACAGACCTTGACCCAGGACACCACAGCTGGGCGCCCGGTCGTGGTCAATCTTCAGATTGGGAACCTTCAGATCCGCCTGACGATCACGCCCTTTGACGCACCCGACGACCAGTTTCTCCTGGTGGTGCAAAGTCTTGTGAGGCAAGCTGACGCCTCTGGGGCCAAGTTGCGTACTGCGGTGCAGTCTCTTTTGATCCCTGCCGGTGAGGCGGTCATGTATTTCCCCTTCGGCCGCGAAAGGTCGACCAACTCGGCGCCGAACTCGACCCCTTGGCACCAAATGCAGGTCGAAATCCGACTTCAGCCGGTTGCGCAGTGACAGCACTCCTCCAGCGTTTTCGACCCCGAGAGGTGAAGTCCTCGTTCCGTCGCCAGTGGCCCCTGGCTGTTTTGGTTCTTCTTGCATTGGTGTTTGGCCTGATGCTTCTGTTCTCGCGCAAGGCGCCTGTGATTTCGAGCATCGAACCGGCGATGGCCGCACCGGGTGAGGTGGTTACTCTCACCGGTGATTACTTTGGACGTACCGCCCGCGAGGGGCAACTCATGCTCTCGGGTCTGACTCCGCCACCTTCGGATATCGTGGAATGGGGTGACCAGAAGATCGTTTTTCAGGTTCCTGTGGACGCTCCATCCGGTCTGGTCACGGTCTCAAATACCCAGGGTACGAGTTCCAGCGTGCTTTTTACCAACACGCTCACGATTCCAACCGTCCTCAAGACGCGGGCCGAGTCGGTTCCACTCGAGATTACCTATGGGCTCCCGTCTCAGCCTCTAGCGGGATCGCTGGTCAGTCTCGGGGGAAGGGGCTTCGGTCGCGGCGAAAGCGGCTCGTGGCTGGAGTTTGCCGCAAACAACGGTGGACCGGTCCACCGCCTTCTGCCCCTTCAAACTGAACAGTGGTCGGACCAGATGATCCGCTTCGTGTTACCTGCCGGCTTGGGTGGCGATGCCACAGTCTCGGTACACCTTCTGCAGGGACAAAGCACCGCTTACGCGCTGCAAGCGGTCTCGCCTCTCTCGTACGAGCAGCCACGCACCGTTTCGCTGGAGTTTCCTGTAACCGTGCCCTACGTGTCGGGAACCGGTTCGCTGGTGATCTTTTCCCCACTTCCTGGCGCTGAAGTGGGTCTGGAGGTTCAGGGAAGCCCCGACGAGAATCTTCGCTGGACCTCCGTTAGTGCCTCGACTGAGGCGACTTGGAAAGTGACTGTCACCACCTTGGCCCACCGCTGGACCGGTTGGCCCGCCGGTCAGGTCATTCCTCTGGAACTTCAAACCTCCCCTGTGGCAGAACCCCTCCCTGCGGTACCTTGGAAGGCCCAGACGGCCGCGCTCAAGGCACTCGCCTCGGGATGGGGGCTCGATTTTCCCGACCAGTTTCTCCGGGCGAAGCGGCTGGCGGCTGGCCTCAGGCTATCCTTTCACCGGGGGGCGACGAGCTTGGAGACCCAGAACTCCGGGGCGTCTCTTCTCGCTAGCCGACGGCTCAATCCTTGGGAAGCCGCGACCTTGATGGCCTTCTGGGGGCGGCAGTCCGGACTGGGGACCCGCCTGGTCAATGGTTTGCTCCTCGGGGATGGCACGGTGCGTCCGCACGCCTGGGTGCAGGTCTGGATCGGCGGAGCCGGCTGGCTTGACGTCGATCCATGGCAGCTTCTCGACTCCGAGGAAGGGATTCTCGATCAGGAGTTCGGCAGCCTCGATAGCCGCCACCTGGCATGGGCCGTCGCGGCGGCTCATCCACCGCGACGCGAACCGAAATCGAGGACTGTCAGCGGACGCGTAGACTTTGCCTCGCAGACCCTTCTGGCGGAAGTCACTGGTACGCTTGAGATCCTTCCACCCGAGTGGGGTTCACCCCGTGTAGTTTCGTCCGGGAGGTCTCCTTGAGTTTGTTGACAGGCCCCGGCACCGTCCCTATACTGATTGACAAGGTGGGGCGCCAGAGCATCTATGGATAATCCTTTACAGCTCCAGCTCGTGAACTTCAAGAAGGACGCCTACATCATCGTCGAAGGAAAATCCAACGCGGATTACTTCTACATCCTTCGATCGGGGAAAGTCCGTATCAGCAAGGAAGTCCAGGTGGTGGCAGAAGATGACCAAGCTGCTTTGCAGCCCGGTGACTTCTTTGGGGTCGTGTCCACAATGAGTTCCCATTCCCACATCGAAACAACTCAGGCACTCACCGACGTTTCGCTGATTCAGGTGCACCGTGATCAGTATGGTGTGCTCATTGAGCGCAATGCGCCGGTTGCCATGAAGATCATCCAGGGCTTTTCCAAGAAGGTTCGCTATCTCGACGAGGCGCTCACCAAGCTGACTTTCAAGAACTCCTCCGAAGGTGACGCCTCACACCTGTTCAGCGTGGCCGAGTACTACGCCAAGCAGAGCAAGTACAACCAGGCGTTCTTTGCCTACTACCAGTACATCAAGGCGAATCCCCAGGGTGAACAGACGGCGACTGCCAAGGACCGAATGGGAAAGATCAAGCCCTACGCCAAGGTCGCCTTCCTCGAACCTCCAGAGGACGTGTTCACCCGCTCGTATCCCAAGGACACCATGATCTTTGCCGAAGGTCAGAACGGGCAGGAGATGTACATCATCCAAAAGGGTCAGGTGAAAATCTCCAAGATTGTCGGCGACAAAGAGGTGTTGCTCGCGATTCTCAAGGCCGGCGATATCTTCGGCGAAATGTCGCTCATCGAAAACAAGGCCCGATCTGCCTCGGCCGACGCCTACGAGGATGCTGTCCTGCTGGCGGTCAACCGCGCCAATTTTCAGCGCATGGTTACCACTCAACCTCAAATCATTACCCGTCTCACCACCCTTTTGGCGGAGCGTATCTGGTCGCTTTATCGCCAACTGTACAACGCCACCCTCGAGAATCCTGTCGGCAGGCTGTTCGACGCCCTGCAGTTGCAGATGGAAAAGGCCCGGGTAGTTCTCAAGCCTGGCGTGTCCTATACCTTTGCTTTCGGACCCAAGGATCTCCTGAACATGGTTGGGTTCTCGAGCGCCGAGGGAAACATCTTCATCAAGGAAATGATGACGTCGCAAGGTTTCAAGCTGGTGGACAACAAGATCTATGTTCAAGACATGACCGAAGTCGAGCGGCAGGCCAAGTACTTCCGCAAGATGGATAGGCTGAACAAGAACCGCGCCGAAGCCAAATCCCAGCGTTGAGGCTCGGATGCCGCCGTTTTGGCGTCGTCTCGCTCGGTTCCGGTCCTCACCGTACTTTCCAGTACGGCTCCGGTCCTCATCCTCGCTCGACTTAGCCAAAACGACGGCCTCCTTCGCCACGCGTCAAAGGCCACCAGTGGGCCCTGAGAGGGCCTTTGCGTTACAACATCGCTTCGCTTGTTGCGGCTTGCACCTTTGGAGCTCAACATCGCTTCGCTTGTTGCGGCTTGCACCTTTGGAGCTCAACATCGCTTCGCT
>JBAXAI010000020.1:0-68180 GCA_037142615.1 Spirochaetales bacterium
CCGGCAGTTCTTGGCCACGTCGCTGGCGCTCCTTAGGCCCACAGTTTCCGGGCCCGCGCCCATGGTCCCTGCGGAGAACCAACCGGGCCGGTTTGTGCGGACACGCCCATATATCAGGGCTTCCGTTTATGCTATAAAGCGACATGAAATCCGCCTTTGTGGCCATTGTCGGCCGCCCGTCCAGTGGCAAGTCCACCTTGCTCAATGCCCTGTGCGGGCACAAAGTGAGCATCGTCAGCCCCATTCCGCAGACCACCCGCAACCAAGTGCGCGGCATTGTGAACCGTCCGCAGGGGCAGATCGTGTTCCTCGACACCCCCGGGTTTCACCTGAGCGAAAAGAAGTTCAACCTGCAGATGATGGACAACGTGGTGCGCAGCCTCAAAGACGCCGACGTCGTGATTTACACCATCGACGCCAGCCGTCCCGCCGGGGCCGAAGAGAACGCACTGATCGAAAAACTGAAAAAAGCCCACAAGCCGCTGGTGCTGGCGCTCAACAAGATGGACTTCAAGCTGCAGAGCGCCGACAGCATCGAGGCGCACGTGCGCAGTCAACTGGAGCTGGCGGCTGCGGTGCGCATCAGCGCGCTCAAACAGACCAACCTCGACGCACTGTTCGACGCGGTGTTTGCCGAGGCGAAAGAGGGTCAGGCCTGGTACCCAGAAGAGTACTACACCGACCAGGACCCCAGCTTCCGCATCAGCGAGATCATCCGGGAGCAGGCCATCAACCGCCTCAAGGACGAGATTCCGCACGCGCTGTACGTCGAGGTGGCCGATGCCGAGGTGAAGGCCACCGCGAACTCGGGGCTCATCGACAAGACCGACGAGTTCCTCGCCGACGAGAGCGGCAAGAAGGCGAAAGAAACTCTCTGGGTGAGAGCCTTTCTGACGGTGGAGCGCGACAGCCAGGTGGGCATCGTGGTGGGCAAGGACGGAGCCGGCATCAAGGCCATCCGCCAAGCTGCGCAGAAGGAGCTGGGCAAGATTTTCAGCCAGCACATCCAGCTCGACCTGCGCGTGAAGGTCAACTCCAAATGGCGCACCAAGGACCACCTGATCAGCGGCATTTTGGGGTCGAGTCAGCCCAAGGAATAGGAAGCCCTACTTTCCCCCGGCGTTGCGGATGAGCTTGGCCGCTTCCGAGTTGCCGTTGTCGGTGGCATAGCCCAGGGCCGTCAGGTTGCTTTTCGACACCAAGGCGAGGTTGGTCTTTGCTGCGATCAACTGCTTGATGGCCCCCAGAAAGTTGCGACCCGCCGCCAGCATCAACGCTGTCTGGCCGTACTTGTCGACCAGATTGACGTCGGCTTTGGCGGCCAGAAGTTCCTTCACCAGTTTGATGTTCTTCGTCGTAACGGCGTGCATCAACGGTGTTGTACCGTTCGCATCCTGAATGTCCATAGGTCCCTCCTTGGGAGTGTCAGCGGCGGTTGGTCGTCATCCATGGGGTGGCAAAGTCGACCAGCTCGCGCTGGCTCATCAACCGCGCCTGCGCCAGACCGACGAGACCGAAGCGGGTTTGCCCGGTGGCGTCGAACGCGTTGCCCAGCGCGCCAAAGTCATCACAATCGAGCTCGAGATCGTCAAACTCGGACCAGCGCCTCGTGCCGTCTTCCAGCACGGGCATTCCGTTGCGCTTCCACGACTTACCGGCGTAGCCCACCCGGTAGTCAGCCAAGTGGAGCGACGTGTTGCGCTCGTGCCCGACTCCGAGCAAAAGCACCCGCCCATCGAGGTCACACAGCCGCGCCAGCGGGCTGGTCTCGCCCAAGCTCATCGCCAGGCCGTGGTCGCGCGTCACCAGGCCGCGGTGACGGCCCCAGGCGGCGAACGACACCTGCGGGTGGCCGCTTCGCACCACGCCAGTTTGCTTGCGAAAGGTCTCGGCCAAACGGCCCATGCCCCGGGTGGGTGTCAGGTCGGGGTCAAACGCCGGCATTTCGGCCCGGATGACGGGCCACCAGGCTTCGGGCACCGGCGGGTTCTGCCACGGGGCTGGGTCGGAAAGCTCGGCGCTGTGGGTGGGCATCACCAAGGTCCCTTCCGGCGTCAGAACCTCTTCCAGCGCCAAGATCACGGCCTGGGCCCCACCCACCACCCAGCCCAGCGAACTGAGCGAGGAGTGCACCAGCAGCGTGTCACCGGCGCTCACGCCCAGCGCCCGCAGGTCGGCGGCCAGTGAGGTCACGGTAGCCGGGAGGTCTCCGGTTCGGGCGATCGCGTCGGCTTCGCTCACGTTGTCGGCGTCGCCTCGAGCTCGGCTAAGTCGGCCAGCAACGTCTCCACCTCGTCTTCGGTGCTGGTCTTGAGGGCTTCGCGGGCCAGACGAACCTGGTCGAGAACCGCTTCGGGACGACCCTGAAGCCTGTAGGCTCGAGCCAGCGCCTCGCGGGCGTAGGCCCGGTAAAAGCCATCGACGGCCGGACTGCCGAGGGATCCGGGGTCAGCGGCGGCAGCCAGCGAACGCAATGCCCAGGCCTCGGCCAAGCGGGCCTCGCCCGCCAGCACGTGGGCACGGCTCACCTGCCAGGAGCCGATCGATTCGTGGGTGAGGGTATGGTCTGGGACTTCGAGCCACGCCGCGAACGAGGCGTTGGCGCGGGCCAGCATATCGAGCGTTTCGGTGGGAGTGCGATCGGGCTTGTCCATCAGGGCCCAGGCCGCGTTGTACCAAGCGGCAGCCTGGCTTTTCATCGGGTGTTTTTCGCTCATGGTTCTGCTATTGTGGGGCTGGAGAGTCCCCTTGTCCATCTTTGTCCGTTTCATGGTGCTCAACTTCCTCGTCAACTGCGCCAACGGCTCGACGTCGTTGCTGCCACCGTACCTGGTGTCGCTCGGCGCAAGCCAGACCTTTGTCGGTGTCTACAACGTGCTCAGCGTGCTCATGATCGTCCTGACGGTGGTGGTGTTCGGCAAGCAATTGGTGCGACTGCCCCGGGTGGGAGCCTTGCGCTGGGGCTATGTGGTGACCGCCGGCGCGTACTTGCTTTCGTGGTATTTCAGCGGTTCGTTGCCCTTGTTGGTGGTATTTCGGGTGATTGGCGCCGTTTCGCAGGTGTTTTCATCGACCATCATGATCGCGGCGGTGTTCGAGTCGACGCCTCCGGGTCAACGGGCGGGACGCTTGGCCCTGTTCAGCGTGGCAGGCATGCTGACCAACCCGATGACCTCGCTTTTGGGAGAGACCCTGTTGGCGAACTTCGGCGGGCCCTCGCTGTTCCTTCTCGGCGCGGGGTTTGTGCTGGCCGCCTTTGTCTGGTCTTTTCTGCTGCGGGAACTCCCTCCGCTGGAGAGGGCCGAAACTCCCTCGGTGTTCCAGGTGTACCGCCGGCCCGAACTAAGGTCGCTGTTTGTGCTGACAGCCCTGTTTGGAATCTACTATTCCGCGCTGCTGACCTTTCTGCCCCACCACACCATGGCGACGCTCGGTCAGGCCAACTTGAGCGCCTTTCTGGTGCCGTTTTCGATCGTAGCCGTTTTGATGCGGGTGTTTGTCGGCAAGCAATTCGACCGACACCCTCCCAGGCGGTTTTTGCACCTGTCGTTTTTTGCCATCTTCGTGGCCATGCTCTGCCTGCTGTTGCCCTCGTGGTGGGCCCTCGTGGTGGCGGGAACGCTGTACGGGCTCGGCCACTCGGTGCTGTACCCGATGCTCAACAGCCAGGTGGTGCAAACCGGAGGCGAGGACCACAAGGCGGCCTACAGCAACGCGTTCACGGTGGTGAACCTGACTTCCGCCGTAACCATGACGCCGTTGCTGGGCCTCTTGGGCGACTTCTGGGGCTTCGGTGCCATCGTCACGGTGCTGGCGGTGGTGGCGCTGGCGGGGTTCTTCGTTTCGCGGCGGAGTTTTCCCAAGCCAGCATCAGGTCGACCATACGGCCATAACTCTTGACGCCGTCGGACTGACCTTGGCTTTTGAGGTAGGTGTCGTTCACGGCCTGCGAAACACGCTGCACAGGCCCTTGGTAGCGTTGCCAGTAGGCCTGCAGCGCGTTCCAGTCGTCTTTCACTGGCTCGGACAGGGTGGCGGAAACGCGCTTCCAGGCGTCGGCCCCTTGCGGACCCTGAGCCACGAGGGCCCCGGCGACGTGGGGGAGTGCTCCCATGGCCGCCGAATAGTTGGCACCAGGCTCACCACGCGCCATCAAAGTCTTCCAAGCCAAGAAATTAGCTTCATCTTCGCGGGCCCAGCCCAACTGGTGCTGAGCCTCGTGGGCCGCCGTAAACACCAGCGAAAACACCGGGGGGCCCACATTGACCAAGGGCTCGGCGGTCCAGGGAAGGTAGATGCCCGCGATCCCCAGCCACGACAGCGCCTCGGAGTACAACGCCGGTTTGGCGGCCGGGATGAGCGCTTTCCACGAAGCGGGAACGGCGGGGCGGCTGGTGTTGGCGGTGGCTACCAAGCCCGAAGCGAGAGATTCCAGCTCGGCCAGACTCCCACCGGTCACCTCGAGCCCGGCGCTGACCGCCCAGGGTTGCCGCTGGTAGTTCAGGCCCCAGCCAAACACAAACCACGCCAACACCAGCGACAAGATCGTCAGGTCGTACAACCAGGCGCGGGGGGTGACGAACCACAGGCCGATCAGCAGCAGAATCAGGAGCGGCAAGGCGAACTCGGCCAACGCCAGCGGCATCCAGCCCGTGACGCGCGCCCACAGGGGGTTGAGAGCGGCAAACAACCCACGGCTGTACCACGCCTCGACCAGCGCCGAGTTCAGGGAAGCCAGCCAAAACAACGCTAGGGCCAGCGGGCCGGCCGCCAGTGCCGCGAACAGCCAAGGCGACACGGCCCTAGGCCCGCGGGGTGAGGACGTCACAACTGCCGTCGGCCCGCCCTAGGTAGGCCTTTTGCGCGCGGCCGCCAAAAAGTCCGACTTCGATCACGCCGGTCAGAGTCTGGATGCGGGCTTCCATCGCCGAGCAGTCCACAGGCTGGGCAAACGTGAGGTCGAGGATGAGGTTGCCGTTGTCGGTGACCACCGGGCCGGCTTTGCCCTTGCCGTAGCGCAGCACCACCTTGGCACCGAGGGCCTCAAGCCGCCGGGTCAGGGGCACACGCGCCAGCGCGGCGATTTCGACGGGAATCGGGAACTTGGTGCCCAAGTGGGCCACGGCCTTCGACTCGTCGGCGATGATCACGAAACTTTTGCTCGCGTCGCACACGATCTTCTCTTGCAACTGTGCCGCGCCGCCACCCTTGATGCAGTCCAGGTTGGGCGAAAACTCGTCGGCCCCGTCGAGGTACAGGTCAAGCTGGCCGTTCACCTCGGGGCTCGCGAGACTGCGAACCTGCAGCCCTTCGTTCTGGCATTGGATTTCGGTGTCAAAACTGGTGGAAACGACCACCAGCCCGGGCAGTTTGCCCTCCCGGTACAATTCGCCCGTCTTGGCAATAGCCCAATAGGCTGTGCTGCCTGTACCCAAACCCAGCTTCATGCCGGGTTTGACCAGGTCGACCACGGCTTGTTCGCCGGCGGCCTTCTTTCCGCGATCTTGTGCTTCCATGGCGAAAGTCTAGCGTCTAGTTGCCCTTCTGGGCCAGATACGCGTCAAACTTTTCTTCCAGCATCGACTCGATCCTTTCGGCGAAGTTTTCGTACAGGTCGAGGGTTTCGAGGTACTTGCGGTACGCAGCCAACTCCGGAGGAGGCATCAGCAACTGCCAAGCCTGCACAAACAGCACTTTGGCCAAGCGGTCCAGCCGTTCGGGCGATGGGAACTTGCGGCCCACCTCGATGTCACCCAGATAACCCAGCGAAATCTTGGCCTTTTCGGCCAAAACCGCTTGCGTCAAGTCGTAGCGGGCTCTCAGGGTTTTGAGGTTGGTGGCGAGGCTGAGCCGGGTTTCGGTCATAGTTCATGATGCGACCGCGAGTGCTGACTGGCAAACTGCCAAAAGATACGATCTCACTCGCTGATAGCGAGTTCTGGTGAGACAGTTGAGTCCCGACGCAAGGAGTATTACACTCTGTTCATCATGAACCAAATCGAACTGAAGGCGAGTTTCGCGATCCCGGCAGAAAAACTGTACAAGGCCTGGCTGAGCCCGGTCCACCATGGGGCGATGAGCTACGGCGGTGACGCCCACATCGACGGCGTGGTGGGCGGCCATTTCGACTGTGGCGACGGCTACGTGTGGGGCCAGACTCTCGAGCTCGATCCCGGCAAGCGGATCGTGCAAAGCTGGCGTACCACCGACTTCGCCGAAGAGCAGCCCGACACCACCCTCGAAATCCTGTTTGAAGAAACCGACACAGGCTGTACCATGACCCTCGTCCACAACGGCTTTCCCGACGATCAGGTGGCGGACTACCTGCATGGCTGGAACGAGTTCTACCTCGTTCCCATGAAAGTCTACTTTGGCGGATAGCTCGCGGAATCTCGCGGGGTTCAGTGTCTTGGTGTGCGCCCTGATGTTGTTGGGGTCGGCGCCTGTTTTGGCGGCGCAGGATACTTTGGCGGCGCAGGACGCGCCCGTGGATTACTTGGCCGGTGTAGCCCCGGCAAAAGACCCTGCCTTTCTGGGAATCGCTGTTTCGCGGGAATCGCACAGCTGGGGTGGTTATGTTTCCGGAGGTCTGCTGGCTGCGGCAAGTGTCGCCGGGCTGGTGCGCTACCTCGACATGGAAAGCCGGGCCCATGCCTTCCGCACCCGCGGGCAAGAAGACTTTTTGCCGGCCAATGTTCCCGTTTTGCGGCAGGCCTGGGCCGATGGGCAATGGCTTCGGTGGACGCACATCGGTTTGCTGGCTGCCGGCGAAACGGTCTACCTGTACAACACCGCAACCGGAGTGAGCATGCTGTCGACCGAGACCGACGACACCAGCCAGTCGCGCCTGCACCGGTATTTGTTTTTTGGCCACTTGGGACTCATGGCGGCCGAAATCGGCGTGGGCTTTTGGGAAACCTATGCCCTCGAGCAGGGCCAGCACGAACTAGTCACCGGCTTGGGCGCCGCGCATTTGGCCCTTGGTCTTGCCATCCCGGCGCTCATCCTGGGGTCAGGGTTGGTGATCGACTTTTTTCCCGCGCTGGGGTGGTGAGGCGCGGGTGACACCCAAAATTTCGATGGCAAAAGTGCGTTCTGCTTCAACCAACGCGCGTTATTCGGCAGCCATTCGCGGCAGCTCGCGCGCGAGGATGGCCTCGAGAACTTCGTCGGCGTCTTTACCGGCTTTCTCGGCAAAAGACCGTAACGCCAATTCTGTTGCCGGCTGGAGGTAGTGAGGGAGGATCATGTCTTCTTCTTTGATGGTGAACTTACCCTGCACAGCGCCGGTAAAGTCGTAACTCTTTTTCAAAACAAACTCCTCTGCTCGTACGCGAGCGTTTCCGCCAAACTGGCCTTGCGTGCCGAGATGATTCGCAGCACGGTTTCGTCGACCGCATGAACACGCTCGACGTGGACGACAAAGAGCAGGCGGCTGGCCTTCGAAACGCCGAGCGAAAGCCAGCGGTCTTCGGTACTCGAGTTCTCGCTATCATATTTCGACAGCATAAAAGGATCAAGGAACACGCTCGCTGCCTCGATGAACGAGATCCCGTGTTTCTCGAGATTAAGTCGGGCCTTCCGGGCATCCCACGCAAACTGGTTCGGCATACTTCATCACTTCCACCTCACCAGACGGGGCAAAAGTGCGTTCTGCTTCACGCTTTGCGAAAAAATCATCCGTTCGAGATTGCTTCACGCGTGTCGGCGGGATGATAGTGCTTACCAACCACGGCGTTCTTGAAGTTATAGTGTCGCTTCATAAAAGCTCCTGTTCTGCAAATATACCACCGTTCCGGAGCATACCGAGCGAGACTTCCCTGTCCTCCAATTCGGAGTGAACCGTATCGGGTACCGACATGACAAACCGGTCGCCAAAAATGTTTGTAGCGTCCTCGAATCGGACCCCGTGTTTTCGCCAATTGCTGGCTTTCTTGGCTTCATCCCACTCAAACTGAACTTTACCCAAATCTGGCCTCGGTGTACCAGACAGGCAAGAAGTGCGTTCTGCTTCACGCTTTGCGCGTTTTTCTGCCGCTCGCCAACAACCCCGCCGTGTACTGCTCGTACAACCCGAACAGAAACTCCACCCGCTCCAGTTCGCTGGCAAACGGCGCGGCGCGGTAGCACTTGTCCACCGCCTTGTCGAGGGCTTGGTGCGCCTTCACCAGCTCGGGCGGCATGGTCAGCGGGTCGTACAAGTCGGCCAAACTGCTGGCCGGGTACAGCGCCCGGGCATCGAGCACCCCCTGGGCGGCCTTTTCCACAGCCAGGACTTTGGGGTCTGGAGGGGAAAGCCTTCCCCTGGCTTCAGCCGCTGGCGCGTCTTCCGCCACCCCTTCGCCGGGGACACCCCGGAACCCCGGCTCAACGACTTCGTCGTTGAGCCCTGGAGTTTTGCCTTTGGCAAAACTCCCCGTTCCGTCGTAGTGACCGGGAGTACACGCCGGCCAGGGGAAGTTGTTGTAGACGATGGAGTTGGAATATCGATAGCGCCCCTCGAGGCGGCCACACACCTGGCGCATCCACGCCATGTGTTGGGTGCTTTGCAGCACGCCAAAGTGGAACAAGGTGGCGTTGGGGACGAGCTGAACCAGATCGCTGCAAACAACGTCGGGGGTCATGAACCCGATTGGAAGGAAAGGTCGACGTTCGGAACTGACCTTGGGAACAACCAGGTAGGTCGAGGTGGGAAAGTTCTCAACGTGGAACCGGGTAGGTGTCGTGGCAAGCTTTTGTGTCGGTGAACTTTTGCTGGCCAACCGTGAGTTCCTAACGGCATCAACGCGTTTGAGCGACTCCGGCATGGCGCGGAGCACTTGAGGAGCACAGTCGCCCAGCCACAGCACCCAGCGGTGCCACCCGTTGAGAAATTCATCGCTCCCCAGCCACATCTTGAAGTACGGCTCAGCCTGCGGTTCCTTGGCCAAGAAATCCGCTTTTTCATCATCCGAAAACAGGTAATTGCCGCCGTCAATTGGCTTGTTTCCAATGCCCATCGATGGCACTTCACAAAGCGGTGTCGAGCGATTGCCAATCAGCACATTCCGCGAGTCGATCAAGTACGGGTTGATGTTCTTGGCCGGGCGCTCCACCGCTTGGCCACGAATGTCGGGGTAGTCGAAAATCCGTTTGGTCGGGCGCTCACCCAGTCCAAACCCGACGATGACGCAGTACACCGCAGCGTTGCCCTTGGCTTCGTTGCTCCACTTGAACGTGCGGTGAGCAAAGTGAATCACCACGCCACGGCCCAGCAGATAGCTCCACAGGATTCCCACTTGTTCGCCCTGTGAAATGGAATTGGTCGACACAAAGGCACAGCCAATTTTGGTTCCCTGAAGGTAGTCGGCGGCCTTGACGTACCACGTGGCCACAAAGTCGAGAGTGCCCGAGTTGGCCACGTGACCCATGGCAAATTCCACGTCGGTGCGCTGAGCTTCGTTCTGCATCTTGCTGCCTACAAACGGCGGATTCCCCAGAAGGTAGCTCAGCTCGCTCGGGTCCACCACGTCGGCCCAGTCCAGGCGCAGGGCGTTGCCGTGCACGATCTTGGGGCTGGCGGTGAGCGGCATGCGCGGTAGGTATTCGCCAAACTCCTCGCCCAGCCGCACGTTCATCAAATGGTCCATAATCCAGAGCGCCACCCGGGCAATTTGCGCCGGGAACTCTTCGATCTCGATGCCGTACAGGTTGTTCACGTCGATGCCGTGGTAAAAGCCCAGGTCGGCGTATTTGTGCTTGGTCAGCTTTTGGATGGCTTTGTGAGCCTCGATTTCGAGCAGGCGCAGCTCGCGGTAGGCCAGAATCAAAAAGTTGCCGCAGCCGCAGGCCGGATCGAGCAGCTTGATCCTGCGGATCTTGGCCAACAAGGCGTTCAGCCCAGTCTCGCTCGAGCGGCTGTGTTCCAGCTCGGCCAGCAGGTCGTCCAAAAACAACGGGTGGATGGTCTTGAGGATGTTCTTTTCGCTGGTGTAATGGGCACCCAGGTGGCGGCGGGCCCCGGCATCCATCACGCTCTGGAAAAGGCTGCCAAAAATGGCGGGGCTCACCTTGGCCCAGTTGAACCGGCACACGTGCAGCAGCGTGGCGCGCATGGGTCCGGTAAAGCTGGGAATGGTCAGCGCCTCGTCGAAAAGGCCGCCGTTGACGTACGGAAAAGCCTTCAGGTCGTCGTCGAGGCTCGACTGGCGCCGTTCGGGGGCGGTGTTGAGCACCTGAAAGATCTGCGCCAGGTGCATGCCCAGGTCACTGCCGTCGTCGCGGGTTTTGTCTTCCAGGTAGTACATCAGGTGGTCTTTGGCAAAGATGCCCGTGTCGTCGGCAAACAGGCAGAACATCAGACGCACCAAGAACACTTCCAACTCGTGGCCAGCAAACCCCGAGGCCAGCAGGTCGTCGTGAATTGCCCCCATCAGCTCGGCAGCGCGGATGTTCACCGGGTCCTCATCGCGATAGGTGCGCTTTTCCCAGCCCAAAATAAACCCGAACAGGTGGATATTTTCGTGCAGCGCACTTAGGGGGAACTCGGTGGGCGGCGCGCCCTCCCCGGCCTCAAGGTCAACAAGCCGAAAACGGGCAAAGTCGCTCACCACGATGTAGCGGGGCAATTCCTCGTTGGCGATGCCGCCGGTTGCACAGTAATCGAGCGCTTGTTTCAGGGCCTTGTCGAGGTCGTGGCCCCGGCTTTTGTGTTCCACCACCAGCATGCCGGGCCAGAAAAAGTCCACGAACCCGGTGTTGCCGCTCAACGTTTTGGCGCGGGCCTCGAACACCCCCAACCGCTTGGCGGGAATGCCCCACACCTCAAAAAAGTCGCGCCAGAACGTCTGTGCCTGGCTCTTTTCATCGGCGTCGTCGGCGTGCTCGCGGGCAAACTCAAAGGCGCGCTTTTTGATCTCGGCGAGGGTGAAGGACATTAATTCAGGACCAACTGCGTCTCGTCAGCGAGGGCCTTTTCCACGAACTTGTTCAGCGACAGGCCAAGCTTTGCAGCCGCCAGAGCCGCTCGCCCGTGTTGCTGCGGGTCAATCCGAACGACAAACTTGCCCGAGTAAGGTTTTTCGGCCGGCCGGTTCTCGGTGCTGCACCACTCGATGTAGTCGTCCACGGACTCCCTGAAAGCCAGGCGAAGTTCATCAACGGTCGCCCCTTCGAAGGTTATTCCATCTTTGGAAAGATTGACCACCTTACCAAAAAACGTGCTCGCCTCGTCATCAAACTGCACCAACCCGACGTAGCCTTTGTATTCCATCATGGTACGAAACCCGCCTTTTCCAACTGCTCGCGCACCGACTCAACGGCACCCTTGATTGCGCTTCGATCGGGATGAGGTCGGTGGTACACAGACCTAGTCCCATTCAGTGAAACCGGAACGTGTGGGGCGTTCAAAGACCGACTCGAGAACCTTGCGCTGCTTGCTGTTCACGACGATATGATACTACAAAATGATATCGCAGTCAATTCACAATCCCCCACGTCATGCTGACGGTTTCGTCCTGCTCGATTTCGTCCTCGTCGGGCATTCCATCCATGCTGTCGGCACGGTCGGCAACTCCAGCATCCCAAGGACGCGGATGACTCTTGAACGCCAATTCCGATTCGCCAAAGTTGATGGACTCGACCTCACCCAGCCGCACACCGGATGCCGAAGCCAGGACGCTGGCCTTGGTGGCGGCATCCACGACGGCGGCACGCAGCAACTGTTCCAAGGCGCGTTCTGGATGCTCCAACGTGTAGGTAATGGCTACGGCCAGCTCAGGAAAGCCTTGGCTCGACAGTGTCAGAAGTGCCATCATGTGGTTCCGGGCTAGGCGCATCGACATGTTGCACTTCGAGGAGGCCCGGAACCCGATGTGGTGGTGCTTCCCGTCATGGTACTCGGTTTCGGCCTGCAAACGGATGCTCCCAAGGCGCAGGCTGTCTGCCGGTACCTGACGTTCAGCCAAAGCCGCCTGAAACCGCTGCAGTGAACTCTCCAGCCGCTCAAAGGCCGCCGCCTGCACGCGGTCGACAAGGGCAAAGTCCAGCTGAATCTTCATCCAATCGGGCGGAAGTGTGACTTTTCCCAGACCTTGAACGTGAATTGTGCGCGAAGAACTGACCATGATGGCCCTCCATGGGCCCAGCATAGTCGACGCGAAAGCACCAATGGTGCATCGCCAAAAAAAAAGAACGCCCCTCAAGTTGGGAACAAGGCATACGTAAGCCGAGTCCGCATGAAGGGCGTCGTCAGGGGTGTTCGGAGCCGTAAGCCCCTAGTCACCTGGCCACCTCGCGGTAGTTAGCTAAAGTATCGGCCCACGGGCCAAGATTGTCAATCAGCCTGCCACAGCTGGGCGACATCCAGCGAGAACCCCGCCAACACCGCCGAGGTGACGGTGCCGGTGGACTCAAAGGTAACCTCGGGAGCGAAACGGGGGCCCGAGCCTGCCTTGGCCGGTGCCAACACATACTGCTGCAACCAACGCCCCACGGGGTCAATCACCCAGTACTCGCGCACACCCGAGCGCTCGTACAGGGCGTACTTTTCGTGCAGGTCTTTGCGGCTGGTTGACGGCGATAGAATTTCGATGACCAGGTCGGGGGCACCCCAGATGCCGTTGGGTTTGAGCTTGTCAGAGTCGCAGACCACCAGCACATCGGGCTGCACCACGGTGTCGACATCGTCTTCGCGCTGCTCGCGCACCCGAGGAAAAAACACATCCAGCGGTGCCGGGTAAACTCGACAGTCCCCGTCTTTGCCTTCTAGGAAATTGCCAAGCCGACGGGTGAGCAGAGCGCCGATGCCCTGATGAAGCCGCGTAGGGCTGCTCATGCTGTAGGCCACACCATCGATAAGCTCCCAGCGCTCATCCTCGGGCCATTGGCGGTAGTCGCAGTACGTGTACTTTTGTTCCTCTTTGCGAACCGGTAGTCCCATTTTCCTCATTCCTCCATTCTACCTGACCAGACAAGGGAAAGGGAGGTTTTGCTTGAGGTTGGGGCTAAGAATCTGCAAAGAGACGTGAGAACTACTCCTGCCACAGCTGGGCGACATCCAGCGAGAACCCCGCCAGCACTGCCGAGGTGACGGTTCCGGTGGACTCAAAGGTAACCTCGGGAGCGAACCGGGGGCCCAAGCCCGCCTTGGCCGGTGCCAGCACATACTGCTGCAACCAACGCCCCACGGGGTCAATCACCCAGTACTCGCGCACCCCCGAGCGCTCGTAGAGCGCGTACTTCTCGTGCAGGTCTTTGCGGCTGGTTGAGGGCGACAGGATTTCGACCACCAGATCGGGAGCGCCCCAAATGCCGTTGGGTTTGAGCTTGTCAGAGTCGCAGACCACCAGCACGTCCGGCTGAACCACGGTGTCGACATCGTCTTCCCTTTGTTCTCGCACCCGAGGAAAGAACACATCCAGCGGCGCGGCGTAGACCCGGCAATCACCCTTCTTGCCCTCCAAATGCGCAAGTATCCGAGTTGAAATCAACAAGCCAATGCCCTGATGAGACCGCGTCGGGCTGCTCATGCTGTAGGCCACACCGTCGATCAGTTCCCACCGCTCATCCTCGGGCCATTGGCGATAGTCGCTGTACGTGTACGTTTGTTCTTCTTTGCGCACCGGTAGTCCCATTTTCCTCATGCCTCCATCTTAATGAACAAGACGGGGGAAGTGGAGGGTTTGCTTCACGGGTTGGGAAAAAATCGGAGTGCAGATGGGGCACTGTGGGCCACCTTGCGGGACTTCATTGCCGAGACAGGACGGACGCTGAAATAAAAAAAGGACGCCCCTTGAGCGTCCTGAACCGACGTCTGGGGTACCCCTGCTCCTAGCGAAACAGGCCCCTAGTCTCATGGCCACCTCGCGGTGGTTAACCAAAATATCGGCCCACGGACCAAGATTGTCAAACGAACGAAACCCAAGGGAGGGTCTTTTGATCTCGACGAGGGGGAAGGACACCGTCAAAACCCCACAAACAGCAGATCGAGGGCCGCCACCATTTCATCACGGCGGCTTTTCAATGAGGCCTGAACCGGCCCCAGAACGGTCATCGGCACCGAGGCCAGCTCGTGCATTACGACGAGGTAGGTGTCCCCGGCGAGGGCGACCGTGGGGTGCAACCGCCCAATAGGGAGGACTGTGCAGGTGGCTCGAGTCAGCGGTGCGACGACGCGCGTGGCCAAGGCAGCAACGACGTCGTGCTGGAGTATCAAAAGGTATGGGTAGAGCCCGCGTGTGTTGGGGTTCAGGTTGGTACAGATGTCAAACTGGAGGCTCAAAACGAACGCAACCCGTCAGAAAAGACTCCATGGGCGTCCACCTCGCGATTCCACGCTTCGATCGCCGCCTGATTTTCCACTTTCCACGCGCTTTCCGCTCGCCTAGCAAGCTCCAGGCGGATTGCCTGCTCCAAAAGTGTCGACAGAACCAACTTTTGAAGTCGGGCCGCTTCCAGCAGCTCGGAGTCGAGACTCACATTCGTGCGCAATTTCGTGTTCTTCATCGTGTGTAAAAGGTAGCACAGGGGCATGGAATCCTCAAGAGCGAAACGGGGGCCCGAGTCTACCTTGGGGGTGCCAATACATACTGCTGCAACCAACGCCCCACGGGGTCGATCACCCAGTACTCTCGTACGCCGGAGCGTTCGTAAAGGGCGTACTTCTCGTGCAGGTCTTTGCGGCTGGTTGAGGGCGACAGGATTTCGACCACCAGGTCGGGGGCACCCCAGATGCCGTTGGGTTTGAGCTTGTCAGCGGGGCGGCGTAGACGTGAAGTTCGCCAGGCCGGAACTGTAGGGCTAAGCGCCGAAGGTGCGTGCCCGCGCTCTGCGCCTACTCGTACGCCCCCAACACCTTCAGCAGCCTCTCCCGACCGATAATCTTCAAAAAGCTGGCCAACCGCGGCCCCTGGTCCTTCCCCACCAGGGCTTGGTAGGTGACGAGGAACAGCGCCTTGGGATCGACGCCCGACTCTTCGGCCACGGCGTAGATCCGGTTGTTCAGGGCCTTCTCGTCGAGGGCCTCGAGCTCTGCGTCGATGACGGCTACCAGCTTCTTCAGCGCGAGGGCCTGCGCCGGCTCCAGCGGCCGCGCAGGCGTGCCGTCGGGCTGGATGGCGAAGCGGAAGTCTTCGGGAGCGAAGTTGGTGATCCAGTTCCAGGTGCACTGCGCTCGGGTGCGCAGGCGGGCCTTTTGGCTGTCCTTCACCCCGTCGAGGGCAGCAAGGGTGCGCTCGACGTCGCCGGAATAGGTCTGCAGCAGCGTGCCCAGGTGGCGGATGGTCACCTGGTAGGGCATTTCGGCTTCGCACGGCCCCATCTGGCTGAGTTCGTAGATGCGGCTCTGCTTGGCCTTTTCCTTTTCGTTCACCTCGTGGGCACCATAATAGATGCGTTCACACTTGTCGTAGTCCTCGTATATCTTCAGCACGTCGAGGTCGAAGCTGATGGCAAACTCGGCGTTGGGCCGCGTACCGGCGAACAAAAAGCGCGTCACCTCGGGGGTGTAGACCTCGAGCACGTCGTCGAGGCCAATGACCTCGCCGCTTGACGAGCTGATCTTGCCCCCCCGCCCCTTGATACTGATGAAGTCGTATTGAAAGCTCACCGGGGCCGTGCCGCCGTAGACTTGAACCGTCAGGCGGGCCGTGTCGAAACTGCCGCCTTCGCTGTGATGGTCCTTGCCGGCGGGCTCAAAGTCGACGCCCTCCTTGACCCAGCGCATGGGCCAGTCGATGCGCCACGGCAGTTTGGCGCCCTTGGCCGTGCGTAAGTCGATGGTCTCTTTGTTGCCACAGTCGGGGCAGGAGTAGCTCAGGGCCCAGTCGCCGTCCCAGCCTTCGATCTTGGTGTCGTCGCGGTTGCAGGCGTGGCAAAACACGCTCACCGGCCACCAGTCGGCCTCCAGCGGTTCGGTGCGATACTCGTCGAGCGTTTTACGGATGTCGTCCTTTTTGAGCAAGGCGTGGCGGATGCCCTCGGCGTAATACCCCTTGGTGTAGCGCTCGGCCTGGTAGATGTATTCGGGGGTGACGCCTACCAGCGGCAGGAGCTTTTCGAGGTCGAGCTCGTTGCCCCGGGCGTAGTTTTCGCCACGGCCGAGTGTGTCGGGCACCAGCGTGATGGGCATGCGCAGGTACTTGGTCAGCAGCTCAGGCTGGGGCATGTTTTTGGGCACTTTGCGGAACACGTCGTAGTCGTCCCAACTGTAGATGAAGCGCACTTGCTTGCCCCGGTCGCGGAGGGCCCGCACCACCAGGTCGACCGAAATGATTTCGCGGAAGTTGCCGATGTGGACGGTACCCGACGGTGTGATGCCGCTGGCGCAGGTGTAGAGGGGTTTGTCGCCCTTTTCGCGGAGGACTTTTTCGGCGTTCAGGTCGGCCCAGTGGCCAGTGTTCAGGCTGCTCATGGGGCCGGATTATAGCGGGTGGCGGCCTAGAACTGCAACAGCAACTCACCCCGATGCCAAAACGACACCGGACCGTTCTGACTGATCTTGATGCTCAGGCCAAAGAAGCTGGCGGCGATGCCGGCCTGGCTGCGCCCCCCTCCCTGGCTCTGCAAGAGTGCGGCCCGGCTGATGTCGATAATGTCGCCGCAGCGGAGGATGCGCCCGTCGCGGCTGATGGTCGTCAGCCCGTCGCTCGACACGATGCCCAGCAGGGAATTGGTGGCGTTGAGTTCGGCGATGTGCTGCTTTTGGATGAGCGCGCGCAAGTGGTCGCCCACCTCGGTATGGTCAATCTTGCCGATGGCGGTGGGAAGCACGGCCGAGTCCTCGGGAATCAGAATGCTGGCGCCCAAACCTCCCTCGCTCAGGGCAAAGAAGAGGCTGACCAGCAATTCCTGCAAGTCAGTCGCTAGGCCGAAGCGGGCCAGCAGCGTGAACAGCAGGCTCCGGTCGCGCAGTTGCCAGTGGTTGCGGCTCCACTTGAGCTGCACTTCGGGGCTGACGATGACAAACACCTCTTCGCGCAGGCCCACAAAGGCCACCCACGGCTGACCGGGCATGCCGGCGAGCAGGCCCTTGAGGTGCTGGTTGCGCAGCCGGGCCACCAGACTGTACTGGTCGGGATTCTTCAGGCGGACGATTCCATGGAGCTTGAGCTGGGCGTCGACCACGTAGTAGCTGTTTCGTCCATCGACGTAGCGGAAGCTGGCCGGGCTGGAAAACAGGTCGTAGTGGAAGTCCACGGGGGTCTCGAAAGGCGAATACAGAAACCCCGAGGCGGACAAGGCGGCGGTGAAGGCTTCGAGGTCGCTGGTAAAGCAGAACCCGCTGGAGCACCGCTTATCTTCGTAGTACCGGAAGCTGAGGTCCTGCAGCACGGCCAACAGACCGATACGGAGGCCCTCGGGGTCAGCCTTCTCCGGATCGAGAAAGCGGGCCACCAACAGGTCGCCAAAGCCGATCTTGTTCGAGAACTTGAGACCAAGACCGAGAAAGGCCTGCGACCCGGCGCTCGAGAGCTCGGCGATGGCGGGCGGAACCAGCCGGAGCAAGTCCATCTCGCGGTCGGTCAGGCCCATTTCGCGTTCCAGGGAAATGACGAGAGGCTCCTGGTCGGGCCCCGGGCAGAACCAGAGGCGAACGTTCCGCCCTTCGGTCACCTGGAACCCCGACGAGGTCAGCGGGGGTGCCGCCTCGATTTGCTGTCGTATCCGGGTGTTGGGAATGAGCTGGCCAAGCGAGACGAGCACGCCTTCCACAAGCTGAGCGGGAGTCATGTAAGCACCCTAATGCCGCCGGGACCCGAAAACAAGCGTTGACCCGAAGGCGAAGATGCGCTTAACTCGCCCAATGACGACGGAACCGGTTCAGCTGAAGCTGCAGTTTGTGCTCGAAAAGTACGGGATCAAACCCCGGGCGAACTTCAAGTTCAGCTTTTTCAGCATGGCCAACGAGGTCTTCTTCCTGACGGACACCAAAGGCCGCAAGCTGGTGCTCAAGAACTGCCTCAAGAACCGCAGCCCCGAGCTGCTGGCGGTGGAGGTGGCCATCATGGACCACCTTCGCGCCAACGGTTGTGGCGCCGCCGAGGTGGTGAAGACCAAGGACGGCGAAAGTTTTGTGGCCTACAACGGCGACTACTGGATGATGACAGGTTTTTTGCCCGGGCACATGCCGTCGTGGAACGTGCGGTTGAAGAAATGACACCAGCGGGGGGCCGTGCGGGGTCTGGCCACCTACCACAAGGCCATCGCCACGCTCGACCCGGGGCTGGACACCGGCCGCATCAAGGCCGACGATTCCGAGCGAACCTTGGCTTGGGTCCAGGACCTCGACCGGCAGCTGAAGGCTGATACCTCGGGCCGCGACAGCGTGGCCAAAATGCTCACGCTGCTGCCGCACTACCTGGACTGGGCCCTCCGCCTGCCGGAGTTTCTGCCGCCCGAACAGGTCGCCGAGTGCGACCGGGTGATGATCCACGGTGACTTTCACGCGTTCAATGTCGCCTACCGCTGGCACCGCTTTTCGGCTTGCTACGACTTCGACTTCTGCCGCCGCGACCTCAAAGTGATGGACGTCATCTGGACCTTTGGCTTCACGCAGCGGATGTTCTACCGCAAAAAATACGGCAAAAAGATGTGGAAGGACGACTTCGCCCCCCCTCTGAACGAGGTGGAAGACCTCGAAACCGCGTCGCTGCGATGGTTTGTCGGCGAGTACCGCAAAGTCTACCAGCTTTCGAAGGCCGAGATCGCGCTGTTGCCGGGGCTGCAGATCGCCCTCGCCCTTTACAACATGAGGTTTTTTGCCCTCAGCAACAGCGAGGAAGAATGCCTGGAGCACTTTGGTTGGTTCGACTGGCAACGCAAGCGGCTGGAGCGCACCGCACCGGCCTTTCAAAAGGCCGTCGACAGGGTGCTCAAGGAATGAAACGGCGCATTTGGCGCTTTGGCCGCCTCGAAAAGGCCCTCACCGCGCTGGCCCTGCCGCTGATCGTGAACAACGTGCTCGGTACGCTGATGGGCTTTGTCGATGCGTTGATGGTCGGCCAACTCGGCGAGGATGTCATCTCGGCGGTGGGCAACTCGGCGCAGGTGCAGATGTTCCTGTTCCTGCTGTTTGCGGCCATCGGTCAAGGAGGATCGATCTTGATCGCGCAGGCCTTCGGAGCCAAGAATGAGGAGCAACTGCGGCGCACGGCCGGCACCATCATCGTCAGCGGCGTGTTCATCGGCGCGCTGGTCGGGCTGGCCACCTGGTTCGGCGGCACGCTGTTCCTGCAAGCGCTGACCTTGGGCCGCATGCCGCGTGTGGTCGAGCTCGGCTCGAAGTGGCTGCAGGTCGTCAGCTTCAGCTATGTGTTTCTGGTGCCTGGAAATATGGTCGCCAGCGTGTTGCGCTCGGTGGGTGACACCAAGACGCCGGTGTTCTTTGGGCTCACGGCCAACGTGGTGAACGTCGCGGGCAATGCCGTGCTCATCTTCGGCCTGCTGGGGGTGCCCGCGTTTGGCTACCTCGGGTCGGCCTGGTCCACGCTGGGAGCGCAGAGCCTGCAGGGCCTCACGCTGGTCCTGTTTGTGCTCAGCCGCCGGTCAAAGCTGAGGCTGACTCCCCGCGAATTGCTGTCTGTCGACTGGCCTTCGCTGAAACGGATCTTGGTCATCGGTTACCCCTTGTCGGTGGACGGCTTTTACTGGCAGGGCGCCCGCATTGCGTTCACCATCATCTTCAACGCCATCGGCAGCCACGCGTACGCCGCCTACACCATCGTGCGCAACCTCAAGGGCATGAGCACGCTGCCGACGCAGGGCCTGCAAAGCGCGACGATGATTCTGGTGGGCCAGGAACTCGGCCGGGGCAACAAGACCCTCGCTCGGGTGAAGGCCTACGTGGGCGTGCGCCTGAGCGTGGTGGTGATGGCCGTGCCTGCGTTGCTGGTGATGGCGCTGGCCTACCCCCTGGTCAGCCTGTTCCGCATCGAACCGCAGACGTTTCAGGACGCGGTGGTCTGCACCATGATCCTCGGGCTGTCGATTTTTTTCACGACGATCAACTCGGTGATCCCCGGAGTGCTGCGGGCCGGGGGCGACACCGTGGTGGTGATGAAGTACACGCTGCTGAGTTTTGTGCTCGTCGGTGGCCCGCTGGCCTGGTTGTTGGGCATCGGGCTGGGCTTTGGCGCCATTGGCGCCTTCTTGGGTGTGAGCCTGGAAGAGGTGTTCAAAGCCTGGCTGTTCTCGCGCCGCATGAAGAAGGGACTTTGGCTCAAGAAACTGGCCTGAGGCCCCTGCCGCGACTCAGGCCTGACAGCGCTCCACCAGAAGCTCGAAGATGCCCAGGAATCCGGGCACAGGGGCGAGGCTTTCGGGATGAAACTGTACCCCCAGCACCCAGCGACCAGCCCGGGCGGCCTCGTAGTCTTCCTCGAAGGCCTCCAGGATTCCATCGGCACTGGTAGCGGTGGAGCGTAACCCGGCCCCCAGAACTTTCACGGCCTGATGATGAAACGAGTTGGTCAGCACGGTGGCCTGGCCAAAAGCCCGGAAAAGTCGGCTCGAGGGATCGATGTGAACCGGGTGGTGCAATTCCGCCATCGAGTTGCCGGGCTGAAAGTGCGAAACACCGGTCGGGTTCTGACTCAGCAGGTCCTGCCACAGCGTCCCGCCGGCCGCCACGTTGATCACCTGATGCCCCCGGCAAATGCCAAGCATAGGGATGCGAAAAGTGCCCTCCAGAACCCCCCGCGCCAGCGAAAGCTCCCACTCGTCACGGCGGAAATCAACGGGCCCCAGAGCCGGGACAGGGACTTCGCCGTACGTGCGAGGAGCCAAATCGCTGCCACCGGTGAGGATCAGGCCATCGAGCCGCTCGAGCACCTTGATCGGGGTGCCCATGGGCAGGAGCACAGCAAGGCCCCCCGCCTCCTGAACCGACTGGCCGTAGGCACGGTTGAGGCTGTCGTAGTCGCCCCGTTCGCGGGGGTATTGGTGGGTGGTCAGGCCGATCAGCGGGGTCATTCGTCCTCCTGCGGGGCGTCCATCAGCGAGCTCCAACGAGCCTTTGCTCGCATGAGTTGGGTTGGGGTGGCCAAATGGGACACCTGATGAAGCAGCTCGGAGGCCCGTTTGGCCAGCGTTTTACCTTTGTCCATCGTCGCGTCGAGGGTCGTGTCGCCCAAAAAGCGCCCGGCCAGAAAACTCACGCGAGCGCATTCGACCAGCGCCTCGATGACCGTCAAACCGGCCCAAGCGGCGGGAGCCTCCAGCTTGACTTGCTCGTGCGGCAAGGGGTCGGTGAGGTTTTCCGGGTCCGCCGCCCGGATCAGGGCCTCACCCCAGCGGGAACGGTTGCGAATCAGCACCACCAGGGTTTTGCCCAGGGCAATGAGCACCCGGGCCACGTCGTGGACCGGAGCGGCCTTCTTGGCCTGCGCGGGGTCCAGCAACTGTTCCTTCAGGGTGGCCAGCCGGTCGAGCGACGACACCAAGGCCTCGTTGCGAAACAAAGTGACCGACTCGCCGGTGACCAGCGAGATTGTCCCGGTCAAGAGTGGCCGGTAGGTCAGTTCCACAAGGTCGAGAAACCCGACGGCCCAAGGCCCGGGGTCCAGCGCGTCATCGGCCGGGAAGAAGCGTGTGAGGGTTTCACCGGAGGGAACAAAGTAGCTCACACGCAGCACGTCGAGGCTTTCTTTCTCGAGGCCTGCGAGCTGCGCGTCAAACTGGTCCAAAGCCTTGTCGAGGTCGGCCTGAACGTCGGGCGCGGCGTCGAAACTGTCGCGGCAAAAGTAGTCGCCTCCGTCGTCCGGATAGAACTCGGCCAAGCCGACGACCCGCCGACAGCGGAGACTGAACAGGGCCCGCACCGACTCAGGGAGCGAAATTTGGTCCGACCGGGACTCTAGCAGCGTTCGAATCGACTCCGAGCCGGCGCTGCGCTGCCCATCGGGAAGCCCCAGTTTGAGGCAGGACTGGTTCCACGCCTGAAGCGTACGGCGGGGCAACCCGGCAGAAGTCCGGAACAGGACCAGCGACGTTACAACGGGGTCGAGAAGGCCAAACCAGGCCCGGCTCGTGCGGGCCACGGTCGGCGCCCGAACGCTGGCGGTCAACTGAACCAGCGTGTTGAGCGCGACCAAGAGGTTGTAGTCAAGTTTGGGCAGGACGCTCCAAGCCCGCTTGAGCACCGCTGGGAGGCCAGCCTGGAGGGGTGGTAGTACTTGGTCGGGAAGTGTTGTCGACAGGAAGACTTTGAAGTCATCGCTGAACTTCAGCCGAAACGGCAACCAATGCTTTCTCAAGGTGCCCGAGTCGACCCCAAAATGCATGAGCGACGAATACTCGGTGGCAAAGTAGCCCAGCCAGGAACCCATGCGCGACGAAAGGCCCAGTGACCGGCGAGCAAGTTCCACCGATGCGCGCTCCCGCCGGGAGGGTTCCTCCAGAGGCAGAACTTCAGCAGGCGGATCTGGGTTAGGCGTCGGGGATTCGGGGACCGGCGCATGGGGGCGGACCAAGGACCCGCGCGGTTTGGTGGGACCAACGGGCTTGGGGGCCGCTTCGGCCAGCAGGTCGATCATCTCAATGCGCTGGATCTTTTCTTCGGTGGCCAAGACCTGCACCTGCACGGCTTCGACCAGCGCCGCCTTCACCTCGGAGCGGGAAACCTGCAAGAGAGCCTCGAGTTTGCGTGACGCATCTGGATCAGCCATGGACAGAGTGTAATCTGCCCCCGGCGATTCCAACACCCCCTCTTGCTTTAATATATGACTTTCACTATATTCATCAAAGGAGTTGCCATGAAACTATTGATCATTGGCGGCGTTGCCGGGGGAGCCACGGCGGCTGCCAGGGCCCGACGCCTTTCCGAGACCGCTGAAATCACCTTGCTCGAGCGAGGCCCCTACGTGAGCTTCGCCAACTGCGGTCTGCCGTACTTCCTTTCCGGTGATATTGCCAAGCGCTCGCAACTCCTGCTTCAAACCCCCGAGGGCTTTGACGGCCGTTACGGCGTGAAGGTGCATCTGCGCACCGAGGCCCTCGAGATCGACCGCACCGCCAAGCGTGTCCGCGCACGGACGACCGACGAAACGGGCGTCGTCAGCGAGGTTTGGTTTGCCTACGATCAGCTGATCCTGGCGCAGGGGGGCAACCCGATCCTGCCGCCCCTTCCCGGTGCCGACGCTCCGCATGCCTTCAAGCTGTGGACGGTGCCCGACATGGACCGCATTCACGCGTTCATCAAGGACAAAGGCCCCAAGACGGCCGTGGTGGCCGGTGGTGGCTTCATCGGGCTCGAAATGGCCGAGGCGTTTCATGCCCGCGGGCTGAAAGTGACCGTGGTCGAGCTGGCGCCACAAATCATGATCACCATGGACCGTGAGTTTGCCGAGCGCGCCAAGAGCCACTTGCAGGAACACGGCGTGACCATCGAAACAGGAGTGGGACTCAAGGCCGTCTTGGCCGACAGCCACGAGGTCGAACTCAGCGACGGACGCAAACTGCCCGCCGACCTGGTGCTGTTCTCGGTGGGGGTGCGCCCCGAGCTGACGCTGGTCAAACAGGCAGGTCTGACCCTCGGCGAAAGCGGGGGCCTTTTGGTCAGCGACACCCTGCAAACCAGCGACCCGAGCATTTGGGCGGCCGGCGACATGGTCGAGGTGTTGCAGCGCGTGAGCGGCAAGCGGGTCAGAGTGCCGCTGGCCGGTCCCGCCAACCGCCAAGGCCGCATCGCCGCCACCAACGCCGTTGCAGCGATGACCGGCAAAAAAGCCACCATGAAGTACCAGGGCGCGCTCGGCACAGCGATCGTGAAGCTGTTCGACGCCACCGCGGCCAGCACAGGCCTCAGCGAAAAAGCCGCCCGCGACGCCGGGTTCGACGTCGGGGTCGCCATCATTCACAAGGACCACCACGCGGGGTATTACCCGGGTGGCCAGCAACTGACGCTCAAACTCGTGTACGACAAGAAGACCAGCCGTTTGCTCGGCGCGCAGGGCTTTGGTCTCGAGGGCGTCGATAAACGCATCGACGTCGCAGCCACGGCGCTCCTGGGTAAGCTCACGCTCGACGACCTGGCCGAGCTCGACCTCGCCTACGCCCCGCCGTATTCGAGCGCCAACGACCCGCTCAATCTGGCCGCCTTCGTGGCGCAAAACGATGTGTCGGGCTTCAGCCCGCTGATCACCGCCGAGCAGGCCAAGGCCGCCTTCCGCGCCGAAACTCACCTCGTGCTCGACGTTCGCAACCTGGGCGAATACGCACAAGGCAATGTGCCGGGCTCGCTCAATATTCCCGTGGACGAACTGCGCGGTCGCCTGGCCGAGGTGCCGCACGACAAAGTGCTGTTCGTCCACTGCAAAATTGGTTTCCGGGGCCACCTCGCGGCCCGCATCTTGATCGAAAACGGGTACACCCAGGTGTTCAACATCACCGGCGGGTACCTCAGCATGAAAGGAGTTTTCTATGGCTGATAACATCATTCAACAAAAAGTGAAGGCCGGCGCCACGCTCATCGATGTGCGCTCGCCCGACGAGTTCGCTGACGGCAGCTACCCCGGCGCCAAAAACATTCCCGTGAACACCCTTCCCAACCGGATGGCCGAGGTGGGTGCCAAAGACAAGGCCGTGGTGGTGTTCTGCGCCTCGGGCGGCCGCAGTGCCGTCGCGATGCAAATGCTCAAGGCCAGCGGCTTTGCCGACGTGACCAACGCCGGTGGGCTCGAGGACCTCGAAGGGGCGATGCGATGAACGACGTGCTGGCCAACGCCCCCATCGTTCCGCTTCTGGTGGTCGTCGCCGTCATCGTCGTCGGCTGGGTCGCCAGTCAGGGTGGCAAAAAAAAGAAGGCCGAACTGGCCGCCAAAATTGAAGCGGGAGCCAAAGTGATCGACGTGCGCAGCAAAGGCGAGTTCGCCACCGGCCACTACGAGGGCGCCGTGAACATTCCCGTCGAGGCTCTGGCGGGCAAGCTCAAGTCGCTTGGCGCGCTCGACAAGCCCCTTGTGGTGTACTGCGCCTCGGGGGCACGGGCGGGTCAGGCCACTGCCCAGCTGAAGGCCGCGGGCTTCACCGACGTGACCAACGCTGGGGGGCTGGGGAGCATGCCGAGGTGACCAGCTGCCAAGGAGCTTGACGGGACATAGGTATGGTGTTAAGGTATGGTATGATCAACGTCGCACACCGCACCACTTTTGCACTCGATGAACTGGCCGTCCAAAGGCTCAGGTTGCTCGCTGCGCGCTGGCACATCTCGCAGTCCGAGGTGATTCGCCGGGCCCTCGAAAAGCTCGAAGCTGAGCCCGCACCAGTAGAACCCGATCCGGCCACCGAGCTGGCGTACTATCACTCGCAAG
Source organism: Spirochaetales bacterium (assembly GCA_037142615.1). Classification (GTDB taxonomy): domain Bacteria; phylum Spirochaetota; class Spirochaetia; order JABEVK01; family JABEVK01; genus JAIFLN01. The sequence goes on from JBAXAI010000020.1 coordinate 25,287, forward strand.
GCGGGCTGGACTCCGAGGTCGCTGAAAGCTATATCGCGACGGTAAGTGAAGACCGCAAGAGCTGGCGCGGCGAATGATCTGCCTCGACACCAACTACCTCATCCATGCACTGGTGGCGGGAACGCCAGAGGCGGCTCAGGTCGCGCTTTGGTTGCGCCAGAAAACGCCGCTTGCCATGTCGGCGGTGGCGTGGTACGAGTTCTGCTGTGGCCCTCTCAGTCCCAAGGATCACAGGATGGCGCAGGTGATCTTGACCGGTGGAGTGTTGCCTTTTGGGCCGGAACAAGCGGCCGAAGCCGCCCGCCTGTTCAATGGAGTTGGTCGCAGGCGCCCGTTGCGGGTGGATGCCATGATCGCTGCCACAGCCCTCGTCGCCAAGGCCAGCCTCGCCACCGACAATACCGACGACTTTCGGCCGTTTGAGGCGCTGGGCCTAAGGTTGGAGGGGTAGCGGCGGTCGCTACTCCTTCTGGAACACGTAGTAGTAGGGTTTGTTGCCCATGATGGAATAGTCGCCGGACTTCCACTGGACGAAGAGGTAGTTCTTGCCCCCGGTGTCGAGGTGGGTGTATTCCATGGCTCCCATGTCGGCTCCCCAAACGATTCCGTTGGTCCAGGTGACGCCGCCGAGGGGCGAGGTCCAAGAAGCGCTGGAAGTCGGTGTCGCATACGGGTAGAAGGTCACCTGCGGCCCGAAATAGAGCGAGCCCGTAAAGGACTTCGATCCCGGCACGAAGTCCACTTGGTCTTTCACGAAGTCGACGACATTCCAGGTACCGACCAGCGCGGCATCATTCACGAAAGTCATATCGGGATGATCGACGATGTTGTAGCTGAATTGCCCGTGCTTGAAAGTGGGGGTGACCGTGGAAGTGGACGCCAGCCAGGGCCGATCGGCACGGAAAGATGCCTCAGAGGCAGAGCCCCAGGCATCGAACTGGGCTTTGGCGGCAATCCAAGGCGCAGAGTGGGTTGTCGCCACGGTCTTCCCGATGCTGTTGACCTCGAGCCAGTCGAGGCCGGACTGTTGGTACTCCACAAGGTAGCCACGCCAGGGTTCGGTGGCCTCGGCACCATTCATGCAAACATACAAGGCCAAGCCGTCGGCGCCCCAACCGAAGGCATAAAAGTCGTCATCGACTTCCATATGCGACACCATCAGGGTTTTGCCGTCGGGCGCGATATCCGACACGAAGTTGACCCCGCCCTGGTTGATCGACGCGGGCAATTGTTGCACGTTGACAAACCGACCGCTGGCGTCGATATCGGCTTGATAGACCACCGTCTGGATCAGACTGGGATCGTATACGTCTGTCACACCACTGGTCCCGAGGTTCTGCACATTCGGGGTCGGGAAAATCAGCGGGTCGCCGGGTTTGAGAATTCCATAGTCCTCACCGAAGGAGTCGTTCAGCGCGTTGAAGTAGGCCCGAGTTCCGTCCGCGGTAACGTACAGGCGCCCGATCCAACCGATGCCCATGCGGCCAGGGAAGTCATTCTCGCTGTGCCGCAAACCGTCGACATAGTGGCTGGGGTCGTAGGGGTCGATCTCGCCCTGAGATTCGGTGGGCGTCTGGAATTGGGTCCCAATCAACTTCGACTCGTAGACCCGGATGCGGATGAAGTCGCCCTTGGTGGCATTGACTTCCCACTTGGCCAGCGTGAAGTACAGGGTTTGCCGGGCTTCCGACCACACGGGGCAGAAAATCCAGGCGTTGTTTTGACCGTTGTAGAGGATCGACTTAACGTAGGTAGAGATTGCCGAAAAGTCCCAGAGTGTCGACTTCTTGTAGACGATGGAATCGTCGTTCTCGCTGTTCTGGCGATACAGCTCAAAGTCCTTGGAAACCGAGTAGAGCAGGTAATTCTCGCCATCCTTGGTGAAGGCAAAAGGGTAAGGCGAAGGCTGAACCGCCTTGTCGTTGAAGACTACCGCTTTGTGAGTGGTTCCGGCGGCACCGCGCTTTTCCTGAAACAAGATCTTTTCAGGTTCCAGTTGACTTCCAGCTGCCTTGCCCTTGCTGGCTCCCACATAAACAGTGAGCGGACTGGCGTCAGAGGCCCTCGCCAGCGACTTCGTGATTCCGTCGCGCCCGTAGACAGCGTTGCCAAACTTGGCCATATCACCGAAGAGGGGAACGAGAATCCCGCCACCACCGGTCGGCAACCCACCCAACCCCTGGGACCCACACGCTGCCAACAGCAAAACCCCAACCAGCAGCAACCCGCCAACAAAGTACTTCATAGCAGCCCCCTCTTCATGCCAATAAAGATAAGACACGGGGACCATTCCGTAAACCCCTAAGTCACTACAGCCACCTCGAACCGAGGCAACAACCTCGCACCCAGCGCCAGCAGATCTGCCGGAGCCAGCTCCACTTGCAACCCCCTCGCCCCCGCGCTGATCAAAATGGTGTCGAACAGGAGCGCCGTCTCGTCGAGAAAAGTCGGGAAGGCCTTTTTCATCGCCAACGGACTGCAGCCGCCACGCTCGTAGCCAGTCAGGTCGAGCAGGTTGTCCTGCGGAATCAGGCCGATCTTGCGGGTACCGGCGACCTCGGTGGCCTTACGCCAGTTGAGCTCCAAACTCAACGGAAGGCAGAACACGAAGTACAGGTTGCCGCCGCCGCTCGTCACCAGAGTCTTGAAAATGTTCTCGGCCCGGGAGGCAGCGCCCCCCTCGCGCAGGTCGGTCTCCCATTGCGAAGGGTCGTACACGTGCACCTGGTGGGCGATGCCTTCGGCCTCGAGAAGCCGCAAAACGTTGGTTTTCTTGCCGGGGGTCATTGTGCTATCGTAGAGCGAACAGGGAGACCATCACAATGCCGTCGATTATTGTCGCCAGTTTGCATCACCTTTTGGCGTTCACCGTCTTTGCCTCGCTTCTGGGCGAGACCCTGCTGTTCCGCAAAGACCTCACCGCCACCGACGCCAAGCGTCTGCAGGTCCTCGACACGGTGTACGGTCTGGCCGTGCTGGCCCTCATCGCCGTGGGGCTGTCGCGGGTGTTCTTTTTCAGCGACGAACCGGCGAGCCATTATCTGAACTCGGTGCCGTTTTGGACCAAGATGGTCACCTTCGGCGTCGTGGGCGCGCTATCGGCCTACCCGACCATCCGATTCCTCAGCTGGTCGAAGGCCACCGCCGCCGGTGAAGCTCCCGTGATCTCGGACCGTGACGCCAAACTCATCCCGTGGCTGCTGCGCGGCGAACTGCTGGGCCTGGCCGTCATCATTGTCAGCGCCGTGACCCTGGCCCAAAGTTGACCAACAAGAAACTCAACACCCTCAACGGGGTTCTCAACAGCATCTCGACCGACTTGGTGGCGCCGTTCGCTGTCATTTTTGCGCTTCGGCTGGGTTCCAGCAGCTTTCAGACCGCCATGCTGTCGTCGGGCCCGGCCATCGCCGGCCTGTTGGTGCTGATTCCTGGTGCACGCTGGGTCGACCGCCAGCGCGACAAGAAGCGCGTCACCGCGTGGCTCATGGCCGCCAACCGGCTGTTCTATCTGCTCATGGTAGCGGTGCCGTTCCTTCTGCCCGCGTGGCAGGCGGCCACCTTCATTATGCTCGTCACCGTGATGAACGCGCCCGGAGCCATCGCCAACTCGGCCTGGCAAGGCTACATGGCGCGCATTTTCCCGGCCAATCAGCGCGCCGACGCGTTTGCCGACCGCAACAAAGCCATGAACATCTTTGGCACGGCCACCACGTTCACGGCCGGCATGGCCCTCGACGTCATTGGCACAACCTGGGGCTACCAGCTGATGTTCTTTGGCGCGTTTCTGGTCGCCCTTGCCGAAGTCCAGTCGTTCACCAAGCTCCGGGAACCCACCCTCGACCCGGCGCAGGTTTTTGCCGACTCGGCCACCCAGCCCGAGCCCCCGCCCCCGTTCGATCAAATCCACGTGCCCGCCACCACCGAGGCCGCCCCCCTGCTGCCGCTGGTGTTCAAGCTGAAGCGCAAAATCCGCGAAATCGCCTCAAACAAGACCTTTGTGCGCTACCTGCTGGCCAGCGTGGTGTTTTATTTCAGTTGGCAGACGCCGTGGACGCTGTTCTCGCTCTACCAGGTCAAAGAGCTCCACGCCGGCAACTTCGCCCTGGGCCTGCTCACCCTGGCCAACACCGGTGGCAACCTGATGGGTTACAAGTTCTGGGTGGGTCAAATCGAAAAAAAGGGCAACCTGCACGTGCAGTGGATGTCGGCCTCGGCGCTCATCCTGGTGCCCCTCACCTACGCGCTCACGGGCTTCTTGCCGCGCATCAGCCTGCTGGGCATCGACTTGTCGCTCTACATCATCGGAACGCTGAGCATACTGGTCGGGGCGGCCCTCTCGGGTCTCATCCTTTCGATGTTCAATTCCCTGCTCGAGGCCACCCCCGAAAAAAACCGCACCAGCTACATCGCCTACTTCAACACCGCGAACACCATCACCGCCATCATCGCGCCCCTTTGGGGAGTCACCGCCTACGAACTGTGGGGCTGGCAGACCGCGTTCTGGATCTGCTTTGGTCAGCGCCTTGTCGGCGTTTCAGCCTTGATTCTCCTTTGGCGTGCCAAGTAAACTCAGGCCCATGGCTGGTATTCCTTCGCTTTTCCGTTCCATTGTCCGCTTTCTCGTCATCCTGGTGATGCTGGGGGCCGTGCTCTACGGTGTGCAGCTGATCTGGCACCCGTTTGACCCCATCATCGCCTTCGTCAACCAGGACGTCGCCGCCGCCGGGGCCACGCTGTCGAACCAGATCGTCGCGGGGGTGTCGCTCGGAGCGCTGGTCCTGTTCGTCATCCTGATGCTGGTGCCGCTGCTCTTGCGCGGGGTCGACAACAAGCAGTTTCTGGGCAGCTTTTTTCGTGGCATTTTGGCCTCGGTCGTCTTTTTGGCCACCGACTGGCTCTACGGCGAACTCGAACACCTGGGCCGCATCTACCTCGTTGTCGGCATTGTCGCGTCCGTGGTCGTCACCTTCTTCCTTATCGAAATCATCACCCGCGCCGGCAAGTCCAAGCACGAGGTGAGCACCCGCACCGATCTGTTGGCGAGCATCACGTCCGGTCTGGCGTTCTCGCTGCTGCTGAAGATTGGCACCTACGCCTGGGAGTATGCGGCAAAAGTGCTGGGCTCACAGTAAGGACGTGTCCACCGAGACAAACAAGACGCAAGGGCGGCGAGAAGGGCGAATTGGAGCGTATGGGCAAACGTCCCGACCTCTGCTACATCAGCGCCCGCTGCCCCGACGCGTTTCCCTCGGGTGCGCCTTTTGAGTACTTCGACCTTGAGCAGGCGGCCGAGGCGGCCGAGTTCGCCGGGCGACCCGTTGATGGGGCGACTCGCCTAGGAGTCCGCCGCCTTCCTGTGGAACACTCCGTATGCCAGCGCGATCACCGCCAGCGAGAAGATCGTGTACACGGGCCATGATCGCGAGGCACCCGCCGGATCGAGCCCCAGACTTTCGAGGGTCGGTGTGTCGGCCGTCAGCAACATCGGGCAAAGCCAGGGGATGTCGAACGCGACGTTGCCCAGGTTAAGGGCCATCAGTGACAGCAGAGGAGCGCCCACCGCGAAGGCCAGAGCCACGAGGTAGCTGCGCGCCAGCATCACCACGATGAAAACCACAACGAGGCAGGGAAGCACGAGCAAAGTGCCAAGCACGACCTGAAAGCTCCCGTTTGCCACTTCGGACCATACCAGATTGACGCCGGCCGCCAGGTCGAGGCCGAAGACGCGGAGCAGGGTTGTCTTGCCCGCTCCATTGCGACCCAGGAGTCCATGCACCTCACCAGCCGCAACCCGCAGGGCCACGCTTTTGAGCACCACTTTACCGTGAAAGGCCTTACACAAACCCGAGACTTCAACCATGTGTTGAGTCTACCTCAAAAGGCTCCCGCTCGACTGGACCGGGAACTCGTGGCCAACGCCTGGCCCACCAGTTGCATGGCCACGGCTGGCTCGAGGAACCGATGCTGACCGCCCTTGACCGGGTCGCGGAACAAGGGCGCACTGTTGCGGTACTCGTGCCGGTATTCCAGCGGCGTGCAGCCGAAGTCCGCCAGAAACGCCTTGGTCATGTAGCGGGTGTCGGAAAAGCCACAGTCCAGGCAGATGTCGATCAGCGACTTTCGCGTGCTGTGGATGAGCAGGATGGCCCGCTCGAGCCTCAGCTTGGTCAGATAGGCCTGGAACGAGATGCCCAGATGGTCGCTGATAAAGTGCGAAAGGTAGGTCATTTCCAGCCCTTCCTGCTCGGCTAGCTGGCTGAGCGAGACCCTCCCTGAGAAGTTGGATTCCAGATAGTCAAGCACCCGCTTCAGGCGAAGGACGCTCAGCCCCTCGGCAGCGAGTTGAGCCTCGTCATCCTCGGCCCATTCGAGTTGATCGATGAGCGTGAAGACCAACTGGTTGAGTTGCCCCATCGTCTTGAGCGAGTTCCCCGGCTCTTTGCTGAACGAGTCTACGGCGAGCTGAAGGAGCCCCCGGCGCAGTGCCAGCCACCCTTGCGGACGTTCGATGCCCTTCAGGTGACGGGTCTGGAACCGGATGCGGCCCACCAGGGGTTCGTACGCGTGGCAGAACTTGGGGTGAAACTGGAGCGCCAACAGCACGTTGGCTTCCTTGGTCCTCACCAGGTTGTGAACTTCGTTTCGGTTGATGACGAAGATGTCGCCGTGGTGGAGAACCGACTTGGCCCCGGCGATCTCGACGATGACTGAACCTTGCAGGATAAGGAGGACTTCGATGTCGGCGTGCCAGTGGTGGAGCCGCTGCTCAATGCTCACGAGGAAGACCCGGAAATCGGTGCCCTCCTCGTGCTTGATCACTTCGTATTCGTAGGCCACGGGGATCTCCCGCTGCCCAGACTACCACAGACGGCTAGCCGCGTAGCAGGTGGTTCACCACGTACATCTCGAGCGCCTCGTAGTTGCGCTCAGCCACGCACTTTTTCTGGAAGGCGTAGTCGAACTTCAGGGCCTTCTCTTCCAGCAACTTGGCGATGGCCAAACTGTTGCTCAGGTGCTCGTAGCCGGCGGCATCCTTGGTGGTACGCATGGCCTTCACGTCGAGGCCGATGTACTCGCCGTTCTTGCCGTAGCCGTTTTCGACCAACACCTTGATCTGATTGAAGGCCTGGCGGAGGTTCTCGGCGCCAAACGAGCGGTCCTGGTCGAACTTGAGGCCGTTCTGGTCGTTGAGGTGCACCCCCCACAGCTTGCCGAAGGCCAGGCCGAAGGCGATCTCGTTGGCGGGGTCGAGGCCCGCGAGGATGGCGTGGGCCGACTCGAGCAATCCGCCGACGCGGCTGGGGTCGATGGTCGCGGCGCTCACCCCCATGACGTGGCCGATGGTGCCACAGTAGCTGCGGTCGACCGGTTCGTTGGGCTTGGGCTCGATGAGGATTTTGATCGTCTTGTCGTAGGCGAGCATGGCATCGACGGCCTCGACGAGGTGCTTGATGGCCATCACCGGATCCTTGCTCTCAGCGCAGCTGGTGCCTTCGCGGGCCAGCCAAAGCACGATCTTGTCGCAGCCGAGCTCGCGCGCGATGTCGATCGATTTGAGCGACCGATCGATGGCGTATTTGCGATCCGCAGCGCTGTTCGACGTGTAGGCACCGTCGACGCAGTGCTCGTCCATCCACAGACGGGGGGCCACAAACTCGGCGGCCAAACCCTGCGAATCCAACAGTTTTTTCACTTCCTTGGCCTTGGCCGCAATCTGGGCGGGGGTTTTGCCATTGATTTCGGGCACGGCGTCGTCGTCGTGGAACTGCACGGCGTCAAAGCCGAGCTTTTTGAAGGTTTCCACCTTCTTTTCAAACGAAATGGTGGTGCGGGTGGCCGGGCCGTAGACATCAGCCCCTTCGGCCACGTTCCATGGGCCCACAGAAAAACGGAACTTCGACATGGATGGATTCTCCTTCTTGATGCTTCCACCTTACGCCCAGTTGCGACTCCCGGCCCAGACGAGTTTGAGGAATCCCTACGACAAGTTTGTGTTTTTGCGGTTCTGGCTTGGTGCGCCAGCGTGGGTTTCCAGCCCGCTCTCCGGTGGGCAGCACGATCATGCGCTTGAGGTCCATCCACACTGGTGTCAGGCTCGGAACGAACCCGGACACGCACCTGCGGTGCTTAGTCCTGTAGAATCGCGGGCGATTCTACAGAAGACTTTTGCCGCACTGGTGTCAGGCTCGGAACGAGCCTGACACCAGTGCCTTCTCCAGCCCGTCGTAGACTGGCAGAATCTCCTCGAGGAACTTTGGGTCGATGTTCACGGCTTTGTTGGCGATGCGGTGGCAGTAGCCGCACTTGGCGCAGTCTTTATCGGCGCAGTTGCCTTCGCCGCCGACGGCGCTGTCAAAATGATCCAAAAAGTTGGCCGGAATCTGCGCACTGTCGATTTGCACGGGGTTGTGCTGTTGCGTGGCGATCAGCATGCCCTGCTTTTGCATGAACTTCAGCGCGGTGCCGGCCATTCCCAGTGGCATCTTCCAGCCTCGGAACGCCCGGAACGTGTGCAGCAACGAGGCATTCGGCGCTTTGCTCTTGAACCCCCAGCTGAGTAGCAGGTCGGCCAGATTTCCTTCATATTTTCTTTCGTGGTAGGCTTTTGCTCGGGCCACGAGCGCGTCGCTGGGAATATTGCGCTCGAGCAGCTTGAACGTCGTGTAGCCGATTTCCTCGTAGCGGGCGATGTCTTCGGGGCGGATCCACCCGGCGCTGACGAAAAGATGCTTGTGCGTCAGGCGGTTCTTGTTGCACTGCATCAGGGGGTAGTCGATGTAGAACTTGGGGTTGAGCCCGCTGGCGTGCGCATGGCCGTTCTGGTGTTGAATCTGATACGGGCAGTTGGGCTGGCAGAAATGGTTGGCGATGAGCACGAGGTCGGCCTTCACCGCAGCGCGGATCTTGCGCAGCTTGTCGAAGTCGCGGTTGATGCTGAAGCTTTCGAGATTGATGGTGTCGGCCCCGAGGTCTTCCCAGTATTTGGCGCGGCTGACGGTGTCGACCTGAGCGTAGATGCCCACCTTGATCTTGAACTGCGGAAACCGCTTTTTGACCACCTGCACCAGGTACGGGGCTGCGATGGTCAGCGTTTCGACCTTCTGGTCGGCACACCATCCGAGCAGCTTGTCGAGCTCGCGGTGGAAGCGCGGGGTCCACTCCTCGTTACCAAAGCAGGCGGCGTTCATCAGGTAGTTGAACTCCAGCCCGGTGGCGTGCACGTCGGTAATATAGCGGGCCAAACCTTTCTTGCTCAGCGCCGTGCTCATCGCGCTTGGACGCCCCCCCCCGGTGATGTCGAACGGCAATTTTCCGTAGAGTTCGACGGCTCCATACCCCTTGAGGGACGGCAAAATGGAGGAGTCGTAGTTGGCAGGAACGGTGAGTTTCATATTAACGAGGATAAACAGAATCGAGCGCGCTTGTCATCTGCGGGCGGTGGCCTTACACTTCTGCAATGCGAATCGTAATCTACCGCGCGCTCGGTATCTTGTTCACGGGAATCGGCATCGTCGGCATCTTTGTCCCGCTGCTGCCCACCACAGACTTGCTTTTGATCGCCCTGTGGTTTTTCGCCCGGAGTTCCCGAAGGCTGGAGAACTGGCTGTTGCACCACCGCATCTTTGGCAAGTACGTGTACGACCTGTGGGTGCGCGGTGGCATGACCCGGCAAGCCAAGAAGCGTGCCGTGATCGCGATGAGCTCCGTCCTGTTGCTTTCTGCGGTGGTCATGCCCTTCTTCTTGAAGAAACTTCCGGTATGGATTTTCGAGCTGATCCTGGCTGGGGTGTGGGGCATCGCGACCACCTATATTCTTAGTCGGAAGACGCTTGACGAGCTGACCGAAGCGGAGCGACTCGAGAAGATCGCGTCCAAAAACCCTTGATTAGCCCCGGTCCATCCGTTACAGTGAAGCCAGCGTCTGCTATGCAGGAGACAGTATGAAGACCAAAGTCGATTTCCCCACCATCAACGCCAAGACTCCCGACGGCCAGAAAGAAGACGGAACACCCTGGCGCGTGCTTATCGTCGACGACTCCATGTTCGTCACCAAGCAGATCGGCCAAATCCTCACCAGCGAAGGGTTTGATATTGTTGGTACAGCCGCCGACGGCGAAGCCGGGGTAGAAAAGTACAAGGAACTGTTTCCGAACGTCGATTTCGTCACCATGGACATCACGATGCCCAAAATGGACGGCGTCACCGCCCTCGAGAAGATCGTCGAGTTCGACGCGAACGCCCGGGTGATCATGGTCAGTGCTCTGGGCAAGCAGGATCTGGTGAAGGACGCCCTCATCAAGGGTGCCAAGAACTACATTGTTAAGCCGCTTGACCGCGAAAAAGTGCTCGAACGCGTCTTGATGAGCCTCAAGAAGTAAACCAACACCCAAGTCCGGTACCATACAGCAGGCGACGCTCCCGGGCGTCGCTTTGTTATTTCTGACGCAAGGAACTGCCATGATTGTCAAAGCCAAAATTATCAACAACATCTGCCTCACCTCGCACCCGGTGGGCTGCGCCGCCGACGTCCAGCGGCAAATCGCTACCGTGCAGGCGCGCGGGAAGGTCGAAAACGGCCCCAAGAACGTGCTGGTGATTGGTTCGTCCACGGGCTACGGCCTTGCCAGCCGCATCCTGTCGGCCTTCGGGGCGGGTGCCAAGACCCTCGGGGTGGCCTTCGAAAAGGCAGGCAGCGAGAAGGGACCCGGCACCGCAGGGTTCTACAATACGCTCGCCTTCGACGCGGCCGCCAAAAAGGCGGGGCTGTTCAGCAGAAGCTTCAACGGCGATGCGTTCGCCGACGCCACCAAGGCTGAAGTCATCGAAGCCATCCGCCAGGACCTCGGCAAAATCGACCTGATGATCTATTCGCTGGCCAGCCCCGTGCGCACCGACCCCAAGGACGGCGTGATGCACCGATCAGTGCTCAAGCCCGTAGGCCAGGAGTTTGTCGCCAAGTCGATCGACCCGTTCAAGGGTGAGGTTCGGGTTCACACCATCGCACCGGCCACCGAAGAAGAGGTTGCCGCCACGATCAAGGTGATGGGCGGTGAAGACTGGGAACTGTGGATCGACGCGCTCGAGAAGGCCGGCGTGCTGGCGCAGGGCTTCCGCACCGTCGCCTACACGTACATCGGGCCCAAGGTCACCTACCCCTTTTACCGCGAGGGCACCATCGGCAAGGCCAAGGAGCACCTGGAGGCCACCAGCAAGGGCCTGCACGCCAAGCTGAAGAAGTCCGTCGGTGGTGGGGCCTGGATCAGCGTCAACAAAGCGTTGGTGACCCGCGCGAGCTCGGTCATTCCTGCGGTCAGCCTGTACATTTCGCTCTTGTACAAAGTGATGAAGGGCAAGAAGTTGCACGAAGGTTGCATCGAGCAGATCGACCGCTTGTTCCGCGATCGCCTGAGCAAGGGGCAGGATATTCCCGTTGATTCGCTGGGCATGATCCGGCTCGACGACTGGGAAATGCGTGACGACGTGCAGGCAGAAGTGTCGGCTCAGTGGGACAAGGTCGACGGCGAAAACCTGCGCGAGCTGTGCGACGTCAAGGGTTTCGAGGAGGAGTTCCTCCAGCTCAACGGGTTCGCCATCCCGGGAGTGGACTACGAAGCTGACCTTTCGACCGAGGTTCTGGAACACGGCCCCGGTCACGGGTTATGACCACCCCGCCGAAGTTCCGCCAGCGACTGTTCCTGACGTTGACGGCGGTTGTTTTTGCCTCGCTGGTGTTGCAGACCTGGTTGATGTTCCGGGTGGGCGAAGTCATGCTCGGCATTTCGGACCCCGTTGGTTTTCTGGTATCGCGCTTGGTGCCGCTGCTGTGGCAGTCGTTGCCCATCATCTTGGTGGCCGGCGCCCTTTTGATGCGAAAGCTCGAGTTCCTCGACGCGGTGACCAACCGGTTGCACCGTAAGGAACCCGTAGCGCCCGAGGAGCTTTCACGGGCCAAGAAGGATCTGCTCGCCATCCCGCTTTGGGTGTACTCCATCAACTTGGTCGGCTACACGGTCGGCCTCGTGGTGCAGATGCTGGTGTACCCCCAGCGACTGTTCAGCTGGTCTGGCGGTCTCGAAATCCTGTTCAATTTTGCGTCGGCGGGCCTCATCGCTTCGCTCATCCTCGGGCTGTTCAATCTTATTCTGGGCAGGGTGCGCGAACTGCTGCACGTGACCCGCCTCGACCCGAGTTTGGGGAAACCTCAAAAGCAGCACACCGCCACGTTCTGGATGGCCTTCTTCCTGTCGGCTTACGTCATCCTGTTCGGCCTGATGGTCGGTGCGCGGTACGCCGACACGCAAACCGAGTACATTCACGCGTTGCAGAGGGTGATGTCTGGGGAAGACCGGGCCGCCGTCTCGAAGCAGTACTACGACAACCTCCGCCAGACCTATTCCGAGGCCGGGATTGCCACCCGTGACGACCTGTTGGCCATTGCCCCCGCCCTCTACACCGCTGGAAGCTTTTTCCTGCCTGTTGCTCTGCTGTTTTTGGCCCTTGCCTCGGGCGGGTGGTGGATCTCGACCCGCTACCAGGCCCTGCAACTGGTCAAACTCCGCGACCGAATGGAGGAAGCCCTCGAGGGCGGCAACTTGGAGCGTGAGCTCGAAATCGTACAACTCGACGAAGTCGGGCAGCTGGCGCACGCCATCAACCTGCTCACTCACAGCCAGAATCAGCGGCTTCATCAACTGACCCGAGCCGCCGTCAGCGTGGAGCAGGCCACACGTCCACTGCCAGAAATCACCCGGCAGTCGCAGGAAGCGGCGCTGCAGATACAAGTCTCGTCGAGCTCGATCGTGTCGGTGGCCGACCGGGAGATCGTGTCGGTGCACGAAGCCCAATCGCGGCTCGATGCTGCCCTGACCTCGTTCGACGACATCGTCGTGGGTGTGGATGCCCAGTCGGCGCACGTGAGTTCGGCCTCGAGCGCGATGAAGCAGATGGCCTCGAGCATCGCGGGGGTCACCAAGACCACACAGGAAGCCAAGTCTTTGGCTGAGCGGCTCAAAGTCAACTCGCAAAGCGGCACCAAGGCCCTGGCTTCGGCGGTTCTCGCCATCCAGGCGATCGAAACCGCCAGCCGCGAGGTCGACAAACTCACCTCTTCGATCGCCAAGATCAGCTCCCAAACCAGCCTTTTGGCCATGAATGCCGCCATCGAGGCTGCCCACGCCGGCGACACCGGTTCGGGCTTTGCGGTGGTGGCCGAAGAAGTGCGCGAACTTGCCACCTCGAGTTCCGCGAGCAACACCAAAATCAAGAAAAAAATCGCCGAGATGCTCGTGCTGGTCGAGAACGGCGTGCACCAAAGCACCGAAGTCGGCCAGTCGTTCGACAAGATCGGCAAAGATATCGCCAGCACGGCGGCCCTGGTGAGTGAAATCGCCAGCGCCATGCAGGAGCAGAACGTCGGCACCGAGCAGATTCTTGTTTCGATGGCAGCCCTTGTCGAAGCCTCGAACCTCATCCGCGAAACCGCTGGCGTTCAAAAGGAACACAACGTCCACTTGCGCCAAGCGGTGGGTCACATCACCGGTTCGTTCGAGACCATACGGGGCGGAGGGGTGACCGTAGCGCAGGATTCCCGCAAGATCCAGGAAGCGGTCTCTCGACTCGAAGCTTTCACCGAAGACAGCAACGTAGTTGTCGACAAGCTTGCGGCGGTGGTGAAGGCGATGGGTGGCAAGACGGAGAGCGACCGGACGTGAACGCGATCACCGCAGAGATTCTCCTGCTCCTCGTCTTGCTTCTGCTCAATGGCTTCTTCGTGATGGCCGAGATTTCTATCCTGTTGTCGCGCAAGTCCAAGCTCAAGCAAAAGGCCGAGGACGGCAAAAAGTCGTACCAGAAGGTGCTCGCCCTGGCCCAGCACCCGGGCCCGTTCTTGTCGACGATGCAGGTGGGCATCACGCTCATTGGCATCCTGGTGGGGGCTTTGGGTGAAAAGACCCTGTCGGCAGATTTGGAGGTGACCGTCTCGAGCGTGGCCTTTTTGGCACCGTGGTCGGAGCTGATCAGCTTTATTGTGGTGGTCATCGGCATCGCCCTGGTGTCGGTGTTCATCGGCGAGCTGGTGCCCAAACGCATTGCGCTGAGCAACCCGGAGCGAATCGCGGCTTCGGTCGTCGTTCCCATCCGGGTCTTTTCGCTGATCTTCTACCCGCTGGAGCGCTTTTTGACCTACTGCACCGACGCGGTGCTCAAAGTGCTGGGCGTCAAACCTGCGGAGGACTCTCCGGTTACCGAAGAGGAACTGCTGGTAATGCTCCGCGAAGGCCGCGAGGCCGGAGTCTTTCACGAGGTGGAGCAGAATCTGGTCGAAAACGTCCTGGACCTGGACGACAAGGGTACCCATGGGTACCTCACGCCCCGCATCGACGTTCTGTTCTTTGAAAAAGACACGCCCATGGAAGAAGTCAAGCGCGCGGTACTCGACAACCCTAGCCTGGTGTCGTTCCCGGTGTGCGACAGCGGCTTGGACAACGTGATCGGCGTGGTGGAATGCAAACGCCTGCTGATGGCGATGGCCGAGGGGAAGGTGGGCGAGCTGCAGGACTACCTCGAAACCCCGATTTTTGTGCCCTCGTCGGTGAGCGCACTCAAGGTGCTGTCGGTGTTCAAAGAAAAGCGCGTCACGATGGTGCTGATCGTCGACGAGTACGGCGGCATTCAGGGAGTGATGACCATTCAGAACATTCTGGAGCGCCTGTTCGGCGAAGTCGTTACTCAGCCTGAAGATACACCCCAGATCATTCGCCGCGAGGATGGCTCGTACCTGGTCGACGGCCCGTTGGCCTTTGCCGACTTCGCCAAGTTTTTCGACGTGGAAAAGGAATGGGAGCTCGAGAAGGGTGACTACCACACGGTGGCTGGCTTTATTCTCAAGCGCATGGGGCGCATCCCCTCGGCGGCCAATTACTTCGTGTGGAAGACCTTCTACTTCGAGGTGCTCGACATGGACGGCGTGCGGGTCGACAAGATCCTGGTGCGGCGCTTTGAGAAGAAGAGCAAACCGGTTGCTTGACAGACGATCCTCGACATGTTAATGATCATTAACGAGGAATCCATGAAGAAACTTGCTATCACAGTCCTTTCTTGTCTGCTGCTGACCGTTTTGAGTCCTGCGCAGTCGCTCAGTAAGGTCAGGGTTCCCGTGGCGCGTACCGTGTCTTCCATAGCGGTGCTGGAGCTGGGAGGCAAGACGATTGCCGGCGTTGCCATCGAGACACCGTTTTTCGACGACCACCCTTTGGCCGTGGCCGAATTGCTGGGGGGCAACTCGCAGGTCCTGCTCACCGGCAGCTCCCTCGGCATCAAGAACTCGCAAGCCGGTGGCCCGCTGGTGCAGGTTGGCACCCCGGTATGGGATGTCTCCGGCCTCGTGACGCTGGACCCCGCGATCAAGAGCCTCGACGACCTGGCCGGCAAGTTGGTGCTGTTGCCCCTGGTGAACGGGCCGCTGGACCTGCAATTCAAGGCCATTCTCAAGGCCAAGGGCCTCGACACCAAGGTGAAGATTGATTACGCCGAACCCGCTCAAAGCATGGCGCTCCTGCTCGCCAAAAAGGCCGACGCCGCCGGGCTGCCCGAGCCGCTGGTGAGTTCCTTGGTACTGCTCAAGGGAGCCACCGAGATCACGACCTTCGCCAAGGCCTGGGCTCCGCTCAACGGTGGCGATGGCCGTGCGCCTCAGGTGAGCTTGCTGGCTCGCCGCGACTTCGCCGCCGCCAACCCCGGGTTTCTGAAAGCGCTGGTGGCCGAAGTGCGCAAGACCATCGCCGCCGTTCAGGCCGACCCGAAGGCCTTCGCCGCCAAGTACTCGACGGTGCTGAACCTGCCGGCGGCGGTGGTCGAACGGGGCCTGAGCAACACCCAGTTCGACCTGCCCAACCCCGCCACAGCCGCTCAACTCTACGCCAACTACCTGAGCCTGACCGGCGAGATCAAACCTGTCGCGGCTGACTTCTTTTTTCAGGAATAGCATGAGGACCAGCCCTTGGCGAGCGGCGTTTGCGCTCCCCGCACTGGGGTTGGTTCCCGTCATAGCGCTCTGGTACGCCGGAACATGGCTCTTCAGTCCCGATATTGTCCCCTGGCTGCCCGACATTCTGGCCCGCCTGGGGACAGACCTCTTGCTGGGGTCCACGTGGACCGACCTGGGCCTGACGCTGGCCCGGACGCTTGCGGGCTTTGTGCTGGCCTTTGCCTTGGGTCTCCCTTTGGGCCTCTTCATGGGCAAGTCGAGCGGGGCCAACGCATCGCTGTTTCTGCCGGTGATCCTGTTGCAGGCCTGCCCCCCGCTGTTCTGGGTGATTCCACTGATTCTGATTCTCGGCACCGATGGTCAGGCCCCGATTGCGGTGGTGTTTCTGGTGGTGTTCCCGCTGGTGGTGCTCAACGTGCGCGACGCCCGCAAGGCCATCTTCGCGTCGGCCTTTGACCTGTTTGCGGTGTATGCACCCTCGCGCCGCCTGGTGTGGAGCGAACTGCTGTTACCGGCCCTTACCCCTGCCCTGCGTGCCAGCCTGGTGCTGGGTCTCGTGCTCGGCCTCAAAAGTTCCGTGATCGGCGAGTGGTTTGGCAGCCACACGGGCTTGGGCCGTGCCATCTACCGCTTTTACGGTGTGTTCGACATGCCCGGTTTTTTCGCGTTGGTGTTCCTGTTCCTCGTGGTGGGCGCGTTGGTGGGTCTGGGGGCTCAGGCTGCCGCTGACCGCTTCCTGCCCGAACGACGCCCCGGGAGCGGACTGAGCTCGCGGGGACGGCGGGAACAACCGGAAGTGTTGCCCCCAGCGGGGGTACAGTTTCAGGGCGTCTGGTTCGCGTGGGGGCACAAACAGGTGCTGCGCGGGTACGACTTGAGCCTCGCACCGGCCGAGAGCGTGGTTCTGGTGGGACCCTCGGGTTGCGGCAAGACCACCTTGGCGCGGCTCGCGCTGGGGCTGCTTTCACCCAAAGAGGGTCGCGTGACCGGCCCCCAGCGCCCCGCGGTCCTGTTTCAGGAAGACGGCCTGTTGGCGCACCGCGATGTGCTGGGCAATGTGCTGCTCCCGGCGCGTGAGCAAAATCGAGGCCCCGGGGCTGAGGCAGAAGCCCGCGCGCTGATCGCCAGGGTCGGCCTTGCCGGCGAAGAAGCCAGCTTTCCCGCCGAACTCTCGGGCGGCATGAAAAAGCGGGTGGCCCTTGCGCGCGCTCTCATGCAAAGACCCGACTTCTTGCTGCTCGATGAGCCATTCCAAAACCTCGACCAAGCCTCGCGCAACGACTTGTGGGACCTTGTGTTTGAGGTCCTCGCCGCCACCGGAATTGGCGCGCTCATCATCACGCACTATCCCGCCGAGCTCGAAGGCAGGCCCGTGACGCGGACGGTGGCTTTTCCCGCCTAACTCCGCCCTGGCTTCTGGAACCTTTGCAGCGCTTCCATTCCCAAGCCGGCCACGACCGCAGCGCCGACGGTCAAACCAAGGTCAAAGGGCGAGAGCGGCACCAGCCTCAGGAACCCGTCCGACAGGCCGGGGAGGTACATCGCCAGCAACTGCAAAGCCAAGACTCCCAGGGCCATGAAGAACGTCGGAGGCAGCCCCTTGGCGCTTCGCGAACGGCTGATCCACGCCTGAACAATCTGCGAAAACGCCAGGGTGACGAACAGGAGAGTCTGGGCGTGTTGTGGTGAGCCCCCGCCCAGCAACCCGACCGCGAGGGCGACGGCTGCGATCAGGGCGCCGGTGGCAAGTACCCTTAGTCCCCGGCCCGTGAAGATGCCGGCGGATGGATCCTGAGGTGAGCGCTGCATCACCCCCTTTTCGGCCTTTTCGAGGCCCAGACCCAAGCCGAGCAACCCGTCGGTCAAAAGATTGAGCCAGAGTAGCTGGAGCGGTTGCAGGGCGGCGGCGGACTCCCAGTTTCCACCGGCGAAGAGGATGGGCAGTGGCCAAAGCAGCATCACAAGGACCTTGCCGAGGTTGCCGGCCACGACAAAGTACACAAACCGTTTGAGGTTGTCGTAGATTGTCCGGCCCTCTTCCACGGCCGCCACAATGGTGGCAAAGTTGTCGTCGGTGAGAATCATGGCCGAGGCCTCTTTCGACACATCGGTGCCCGTAATTCCCATGGCGATGCCGATATCGGCGCGTTTGAGGGCCGGTGCGTCGTTGACCCCGTCGCCGGTCATCGCAACCACCTGGTTCTGCTTCTGGAGCGCTTCGACAAGCCTGAGTTTGTGCTCGGGGCTGACGCGGGCAAACACGTTGACCGAGGCGGCCTGCCGCGCCAAAAGAGTCTCGTCGCCTTGGCTAAGGTCGATGCCGGTGACCACGGCCGAGTTTTCCTCGGCGATGCCCAGATCCTTGGCAATCGCCAGAGCCGTCAGCGGGTGGTCTCCGGTGATCATGATGGTGCGGATTCCAGCGGCTGTAGCCAGCGCGACGGCCTGCCGCACTTCGGGTCGGGGCGGATCCACCAGTGCCGCAAGGCCCACAAAAACGAGGTCTTTCTCGTCCTGTTCCGAAGAGGTCAGTTGGGTCGTGCTCATCGGCTTGAGCGCCAGGGTGAGCACCCGGAGGCCCTGGGCGGCCCAGCGGTCGTGAGCCGTGCGCACCAGCGCCTCGTGTTCGGGGTTCCAAGACGCAAGCACGCCGTCGTTGAGCACCTGCGTCACGCGGGGAAGGATGGTGTCGAGGGCGCCCTTGACCAGCAGAACGTAGTCCGCCGGGATTTGTAGACCCAGCAGGTTGCCCAGAGCCACCGAGGCGTGGAGCGTGCTCATGCGTTTGCGCTCGGAGTCGAAGGGCCATTCCCCGAGCCGGGGCAGAAGCTCGGAAAGCCCTTGTTTCGTCAGGCCCAGCCGCACCAGGCCGCCCAGAAAAGCCGTCTCGGTCGGGTCGCCGTTCTCGGGCGTCTCGGCATCGTTGCACAGCGAGCCGACGAGCACAGGGCCCAAGGCGGCTGTTTTCGGCGACTGGGGTGAAAACTCGGTGACTTCGCCCACAGCGGTCCAGGTTCGTACCAGGGTCATCCGGTTTTCGGTCAGCGTTCCGGTCTTGTCGGAGCAGATGACCGTCACGCTGCCCAGAGTCTCGACGGCCGGCAGCTTGCGGATGAGCGCGTTGCGCTTGAGCATGCGCTGGGCCCCGATGGCGAGGGTAAGCGTGACCACCGCAGGCAGGCCCTCGGGAATCACGGCGACCGCCACCGAGATAGCCGTGAGAATCAAGTCAACCAGTTGGCCGCCCGAGGCCAAGCCCAGCGCCAACACGGCCAGCGCAACGGCGGCACCGGCACCCGCCAACTGTTTGCCGACCTTGTCGAGGCGCTTTTGCAAAGGTGTCTCGTGCGCACCCACGTCCTGGATCAGCGTGGCGATCCGGCCGAGTTCGGTGGCCATGCCCGTCGCCGTGACCACGAAAACTCCGCGACCATAGGTGACCTGCGTGCCGAGGTACACCGAGTTTCGGCGGTCGCCCAGGGGCGCGGCTTCGGAGCAGACTTCCTTCGCGTCTTTTTCGACCGCTTCCGACTCGCCGGTCAAGGCCGACTCCTGAATCCGCAGGTTGGCACCCTCGGTCAGTCGTCCGTCGGCGGGTACAACGGAACCGGCTTCCAAAAGGACCAGGTCGCCGGGCACCAACTGGTCGCCGGGGACGGTGACGACGATGCCGTTCCGGCGCACCCGGACCAGGGGAACGCTAAGCTTTTTCAGCGCGGCGATGGCCTTTTCGGCCCGGAACTCCTGAAAGAAGCCGAATGCGACAAACAGCACGACAATCGCCAGGATGGATACCGCTTCGAGGGTCTTGCCCAGCACGCCCGAAAGGAGCGCGGCCCCGAGCAAGAGCAGCACCATGACGGCCGAAACCTGCTCCCACAGGAGCATCCAGGGATTGAACTGGGCCTTTTCGGTCAGGCGGTTGGGTCCCCAAGTCTGGAACCCTTGCTGAACTTGCTGGTCCGAAAGGCCGGTGGTCGGTTCGACCCCCAGGCTGTTGCAGACTTCGGTACTTGTCGCTGTATGGGGCAAAGGGTTCATGATTCCGCCAGATTAGGGATTCCTCATAAAGTGACTTAGTGGGGCGCTCAAGTCAAGCTGACGGGGCGAGCGACACAACCAGAACCAGCACGCCCAGTAGCAAAACGTAGCCCAGACAGAACAAGAAGGTCTGCTGCAGGATCTTGCCTTCCTGACCGGTGAGGCCGGTGGCTCCGGTAGCCACAGCGATGGACTGCGGCGAGATCATTTTGCCTGCCGTGGCGCCTGCCGTGTTGGCCGCCGCCAACCAATACGGGTCCAGCCCGGTCTGGCCGGCCACCGTCAACTGAAGCTTGCCGAACAGGACGTTGCTGGAAGTGTCGCTGCCGGTGACAAATGTGCCAAGCGCCCCGATCATCGGAGCAACCAACGGGTAGAGCCCGCCGGTGACGGCTACCAGCACCTGCGCCAGGTTGCTTATCATACCGCTGGCATCCATCACCTTGGCCATGGCCAGAATACTCACCACGGTGAGGGTCGATTTTCTGAGCTTCCAAAGGGTCTTTCCGAAGGTTCGGGCGATCTGGCTGAACTTCGCACCCTGGATCTGCGCCCCCACAAACGCGGCGAACAGGATGAGCACCCCCGGTGTCGCGACCCACTTGAAGTCGACCGGCTTACCGCCTTCCCAGAAGACCACGCTTGACTTGAACTGGCCCAGAAACCCGTACACCGGGGGCACCAGTTTGCTGGCCAGCAAGATGACCGCGAGAATCAAGAGGTAGGGCAGCCACGCGAGCACACCCTGCCGCCAACTGATCCTGGGCCCGCCTGGGGCCGCCGACTCGTGATGAAAGACCTTCGCCCAAGCGATCGTGCTCACCAGCGCCACGATGGACCCCAGCAACGCCGGCAGTTCGGGCCCCAAAAAGGCCGCTGCCAGCAATTGCGGAATCGCGAACGAGACTCCGGCGACGAGGGTGATGCCGACCACGCCTTTGAGGGCCTTGAACCCGCCCCCGGTGAGAAACACCAGCACGAAGGGAACCAGAATAATGAACGGTGTCAGTTGCAGGGCGACCGCGAGGCTCAACTTGGAGGCCTCGAGCCCTGTCAGGGCGGCCAGCGTGGAAACGGGAATGCCCACCGCACCGAAGGCCGTCGGCACCGTATTGGCGATCAAACTGATGACGGCTGCGAACACGGGGTTGAACCCCAAGAGGGCCAAAATGGACGCCGGAATGGCAACTGCGGTGCCGTAGCCGGCGACGGCTTCGAGGAAGCCGCCGAAGCCCCAAGCCAGAATGAGCACCTGGATGCGCTTGTCGGTGGTGATGCCGGTCAGCATGGTCTCGATGGTTTTGAGCGAACCGGTTTCTTCGGCCAGGTGGTAGGTGAAGATGGCCGCGATGATAACAAGCATGATGGGCCACAGGGCAAAAGCCACGCCTTCGACCGTTGCCCCCAGCCACCGGTGAGGGTCCAGCTGCCAGAAAACCAGCGCCAGCACGCCGGTGACGACCCAGGCCGCGGGCGTGGCCCAATGGGCGGGCACCTGAAACACTCCCAGCGCGAGAATCAATCCGACGATGGGAACGAGAGCAAGGAAGAACAAGAGTACGTCAGCCATCCTGGAGACTACAGCCTGCTCACCCGGTCGAGCAGTTCACGCAGGGTTTCCGCCGGGCAGGGCTTGCTGAGGATGGCGAAGACCTTCCGTCCGGCGGTCAGTTTGGGGTCGAGGGCCTCACCCCAGCCCGTGAGCACGACCACCTTGGTGTTCGGGTCACGGTGCCCCACCTGTTCGGCCAGTAGCCAGCCATCCAAATCGGGCATTCCCAAATCGGTGATCACCAGATCAAACGCTTGCTTGGAAAGAAGCTCGAGGGCCGAGGTGCCCGAAAAGGCCGCCTGCGCCCGGTGACCGAGCAGCTCCACCATCTCCTGACCGGCGGTGGCGATCATTTCGTCGTCGTCGACCCACAACACCTCGAGCGGGCCCCGAGTTGCCCCCAGCGCCGGTTCGCCGACCTGAGCCCGAGAAGACGAAAGCTGAGCGAGAGGAAAGACGGCCTCGAGGTGCGTGCCCTGCTCGGGCGTGGAGGCCACGACCCGGATGGTGGCTCCGTGGCTGTCGAGCACGGAACGAACCGAGCTCATGCCCAGCCCGCGGCCCTCTTCGGCGCCCTTGGTCGAAAAAAACGGCAAGAAGAGCTTCTTGCGGGTGGCCTCGTCCATCCCGACGCCGGTGTCACGCACGGTGACGACGGCGCCAAGGCCCACTTTGGCGCATTCCAGCGTCAGGCCGCCGCCTTGAGGCATGGCCTCGATAGCGTTCTTGACCAGGTTGTAGAACGCGCTTCGCAAGGCACCGGCGTTGGCGTCGATCAGCACGCTTTCGAGCCGGAGTTCGAGCTCGACGGAGCCTGAGCCGCCGCGTCCTTCCCACAGCGCACGGGTCTGATCGACTACCTCTTCCAGCAGAGGCTTCAGGTCGAGCGTCGTCAGCTCAAGCGGCTCGCTGCGACCCGACGCCCAGCGTTGCAGGGGTCGAATGCGCTGGCTGGCGTCGTGGACAAGGGTCTTGGCAGTCGTCAGGTGACCCCGGTATGCGTCGGGAAATTGAGCCGCAAGAAGAGTCAGGTCCAGCTGGCTGGCAATGGCCTGGAGCACGTTGTTGAAGTCGTGCGCCACGCTGGAAGTGGCCTCGCCGATGGCGCTCAGCCGTTCCCGCTCCAAGGCGGCCAGCTCGGCCTGCTTCTGCTTGGTGATGTCGCGGCAAATCACGTACGACTCGCGGTAGGCGCCGTTGTCGTAGAGGAACCGGGCGTTGTCCTGCCTGTAAAAGTAGTGGCCGTCGGTATGTTTGACGCGGAACTCGTAGGTGAGCGAGGCTTCCTTGTTGCCAATGGCGGCGAAGATGCGGTCCATGGTTTGCTGACGGTCGTCGGGATGAATCTTGGCTGCGACAGCTTTCGCATCGTAGCGATATTCCAGCCCGGGCGGCAGGCCCAATTGCGTCAAGTACGGTCCCGATGCGTAGTCGATCTCAAACTTCGAGTTGGAGTGGATGAGGCCGTCGGCGATGTTCTCGGTCACCAGTTCGATGACTTCATTGCGTCGCTGGAGCTCGGCGACCAGACGTGCACGCTCTTCTTGCATGGTGAACAGGCGGAACGCGGCCTTGAGCGTTTGCTTGAGCACGAGCAGGGGGAAGGGTTTGCTGACGAACCCATAGTGGGAAATCTGCTCGATGCGGTCGATGAAATCGTGGTCGGAATGGGCACTGAGAAACACCAGGGGAACCTGGCGTTCCAGCAGCAGCAACCTCGCCGTTTCGCTCCCGTCGGGCTGGGAACGGAGGTCGATGTCCATCAACACGAGGTCAAACGGGACGCCCTGTCGGCAGAACCCAAGCGCCTCCAGGCCGGAAGAGGCCTGGAGCACGGCAAAACCCAGTTTTGCCAACGCGGCCGAGGTGATCAGAGCTTCGAGTCGGTCGTCCTCGACATGCAGAATCGTTTGTGCCACGGTTGCTTCCTTGGGTCTTCTGCCACTATCGGTCAAGCCGCTGAGGAATGCAACCTTGCCACTGTCCCGAGGGTTGGGTATTCTGGGGCCATGATTTTATCCGGCTTGGAGATCCAGCGTCGTCTGGGCAAAGACATCGTGATCGAGCCCTACGAGGAGCGTTTGCTCAACCCCAACAGTTACAACCTGCGGCTCAGCGACGAACTGCTGGTGTACACCGAACCGGTGCTCGACATGGCCAAACCCAACCCCTTCGAACGCCGCTCGATTCCGCCCGAAGGGTTGTTGCTCGAAACCGGTAGGCTGTACCTGGGGCGTACTCTGGAGTTCACCGGCACCGAGAATCTGGTGCCCATGCTCGAGGGCCGCTCGTCGGTAGGTCGCCTGGGCCTGTTCATCCATGTCACGGCTGGCTTCGGCGACGTGGGGTTCCGGGGGTTCTGGACGCTCGAGATCTTGTGCGTGCAGCCGGTGCGCATCTACGCGGGGGTCGAGATCTGCCAGATCTTCTACCACACCCTCGAAGGCGATTATGTGAACTACAAAAGCGGAAAGTACCAGAACAACCAGGGCATTCAGCCCAGCCTGCTTTACAAGGACTTTGAGAAGAAATGAGCGACACCCCGGCCCCTGCCACCGAAAAAGTCATCTACCTGCACGGCTTCGACAAAAAAGAGCTGTTCGCCTTGGTCGATCTGATCAAAAAGAACGTGCCCGACCCCAAGGACATTGCGTTTGCCACGAGCACCAAGAACAACATGACATTCACGCTGGAGCAGCTGATTTTCGAGGCCCGCAAAGACCACGCGCTGATGACCAAGTACAACCAGGACCGCAAAGCCGCCTTGGCTGCGGGACTACCGCCGCCGCCCTTCCCTCAGGGCTAGAACCAGCGCCTCGAGTTCGCTCGCTTCCGGAGGCCTTTCCAGCGGCGTTCCGGCCAGCACGGTGATTCGCCCTAGCGCGGACTTCGGCCCCGTGCCATACCCCCGAAACACTTGCCAGGCCAGCTGAAGCACGGCGGCCGTCCACTCACGGTCCTCGGGGCGGCGGCGCCAACGGGCCAGCCACGGGTCTATGAAGCGAGGCAAACGAACTCCCCCCACCAGCAAGGGCTGAATCTGGAGCCCTGGAACCCGCCGAACAAAAAGACTGGTGCTGCGCGACCAACGCTCAAACTGGCCCCCGACCGGCAACCACGCGGGATCGGGTTCGATGCGGCCGGCCGGGAACGTGAGAACCGCCCCGCCCTGGTTCAGATGCTTTTCGATTTCGCGCAGAACGCCGGCGCTGTGGTTCTCGGGCACGACCAGCAAGGACCGGTGGAGCGCCGGCAGCGCGGCCAAAAACTCCCGCTCGCGAGCTACCACGCGCAAACCGGGCTGATCGAGCACTGTGAAGAGAGCCAGCGCGTCGCCCAACCCCGGGTGATTGCTCACAAACAGCCGCGGTCCCGAAGTGACCAGGCTCGCGCCTGCCAAGTCGACACGCTGGCCCAGGCGCGCCAGCAGCGCCCTCGCCGCCGCGCTTCGCTGCCCCTTGGCCACGCCGGCGTCGAAGGCCTCGAGCAGCTCGGCCAGCGCGTTGGCCGGTCCGTCGCCCAGCCGCCGGAGCGCTGGAAACCGCTTGGTCAGCTCCAAAACACCGGCCGCTTGGAACAGATCGTCAAGGTTCAGGTCGCGCAGGCGTCGGTTCATGGGGTAAGCTTACGCCATGAAGCTTGCCCTTGTCCTTCCCGGGCCGCTGGACCGCCGGTCCGGGGGCTATTCGTACGACGTTGACCTGGTGGTGGCCTTGCAATCGGCCGGCCATGCCGTGGAAGTTTGGGATATCACCCGCGAGCCACTGCGCCTGGACGCCGGGAGTGCCGACGTACTGATTTTCGACGCGCTGGTGCACCCGCTGGTCGTGGAACAGCTCTCGGACGGCCTGCGTCGGGTCGCGAACGAAGCGGGCACCAAAGCCCTGTGGCTGGGCCTGGTGCATCATCTGGCGTGGTTGGAAGACCCCGAGCCGACCGCAGAAACTCCTGCCAAGCGCGAGCTGGAGCGCCGTTTTTTGGAGCTCATGGACGGCTACCTTTTCAACAGTGAGGACACGCGGCGGTCGGTGGCCGAACTCCGGGGCGCGGGTGCGCGGTTTATGCCCAGCCAGCTGTGCTTGCCGCCCCTGCCGCCGCCGAGCGTGGACCCGGCTCCCCTCGCAAGCTCCTTGCAGACCGCAGCCACGCTTCGCCTGTTCTTTTTGGCCAATATCACTCCCCGCAAAAACCTGCCTGGCCTGCTGATGGCATTGGCGTTGCTGAGCGCCCGGCGGCCCGAGCTGGACTGGTCACTCGTGATTGCCGGCAGCGAGACCTTCGACCCGGAACACGCGAGGAGCTGCCGGGAGCTGGCTTTGCGGCCCGGGCTGAAGGGCCGAGTGAGGTGGACGGGGCGACTCGAGGGCAGCGAACTCGCAGCCCAGTGGGCGCAAACCGACGTGCTGGCCGTTCCCTCGTTCCACGAAGGCTGGGGCATGGTGTACGCCGAGGCCCTGGTGCGCGGAGTGATCCCCTTGGCGGCGAACCGGGGGGGCGGCGCCGAGGCCGTGGGCAACGCCGGCCTTTTGGTCGAGCCCGGCTCGCCAGAGTCCATTGCGGCAGCGCTCGAATCGCTGTCCGATCCCGGGCTGCGCCAACGCTTGCATCAGCGAGCCCTCCGGCGCGGCCAGGTGCTGGCAGCGACCACCGGCTTTGCCGGGCTCGACGGGTTTGTCCGCTCGCTGGCGGCCGAGGTCCAACCGTCGGTCTTGCGCGCGCTGCCTCCGCCCTTTGACTTCGGCGCCTACCTCGACGCCAAGGCCGAGCTCGACACGCGCTCGCTCAACCCGCGGGTGCAAGCCGCCGCTTGGAAGAACCTCGTTCTGACGCCGGGCAACGCCGGCCTGACAGTACTCGAATTGGGCGCGGGAACCGGCACTATGGCCGTGCGTCTGCTTGACTCCGCTGCACTGATAGCTGGAAGCGTTGAGAAATACACGCTGGTCGACGAGCGCGCCGAGGGCCTCGAGGTGGCAAGGGGCCGCCTGCAACCGCGTTTGGGCCAAGCTTTTCGCACCGAAACCGCCGACGTGTACGACTACCTCGCGGCGCACCAGAAACCCGCCGGAAAGGGGCCGGAGGTGCTGATCGCGCACGCGTTCCTCGATCTTTTTGACCCCTCGACTCTGGCTCCGCTCCTGGCGGGTACGGGGGCCAAGCGGTACTGGTTGACGCATTTGTTCGACGGCTTGACGGCCTGGGAGCCCCGCTTGGATGCCGAACTCGACGAGGCTCTGGTACGGGCCTACCACGTGAGCATGGACGAGCGGACGGCCCACGGCGGCGAAGGCAGTTCCCGCTCGGGCCGCGACTGGCTGACCGCCCTACCGGTGGCCGGGCTGACTATTCTCGAGGCTGGAAGCTCCGACTGGCTGGTGTACCCGCGCGCGCCTCGCGAAGGAGCTCCGGGCGCTGTTGCCGCCTATACCGCGAACGAGCGAACCTTCCTGTTGAGTCTGCTCCACTTCTTCCGCACGAGCCTGACCGACCGCGCCGATGTCGACCAAAAGGGGCTGGCGTGGTGGCTGGCCCGACGACAGGAGCAGGTGGCGCGCGGCGAGGTGATTTTGCTGGCGCACCAGTTGGACATTGCCGCCTCGGGTTTGTACCTTTAACCGTATGAACACGGAACGACTGACCATTAAGGCCCAGGAGGCGCTGCAGGCCGCCGCAGTGCTGGCCGACAAGAACAGCCACCAGATGGTGGGTACCGATCACCTCACCCTATCGCTGATGCAACAGAAGGACGGCATCGTGAGCCCCCTGCTCGACAAAATGAGCATCGACCAGGCCGCCCTGACCAAGGCCCTCGAAGACCGGTTGGCGCTGGCCCCCCGCGTGATCGGCGGCAACGGCAACGTCAGCTGGGAAGGCCAACTCACCCGTACCGTCAACAAGAGCGAGGCCGAGGCCGACAAACTCGGCGACGACTACATCAGCACCGAACACCTGCTGCTGAGCTTGGCCGAAAGCGACACTGCCACCGGCGATACCCTGCGCAAGCACCGCGTTGTCAAAGACGCCATTTTGCAGGCCCTGCAGACCGTACGCGGCAGCCAGAAGGTCACCGACCAGAACCCCGAGGCCCGCTATCAGGTGCTCGAAAAATACACCCGCGACCTCACGGCCCTCGCCCGCCGCGAAAAGCTCGACCCCGTCATCGGCCGCGACGAAGAAATCCGCCGGGTGATGCAAGTGCTCAGCCGCAAGACCAAGAACAACCCCGTGCTCATCGGGGAACCCGGCGTGGGCAAGACCGCCATCGCTGAGGGTCTGGCCCGGCGCATCGTCGCCGGCGACGTGCCCGAAAGTCTCAAGGACAAAAAGCTGCTCTCGCTCGACCTGGGCTCGCTGATTGCCGGCACCAAGTTCCGTGGCGAGTTTGAGGAACGCCTCAAGGCCGTCATCAAGGAGATCGCTGGCAGCGACGGGCAGATCATTTTGTTCATCGACGAGCTGCACACGCTGATGGGGGCCGGCGCGGCCGATGGCGCCATGGACGCCAGCAACCTGCTCAAGCCTGCGCTCAGCCGGGGTGAACTCAAAACCATCGGCGCCACCACGCTCGACGAGTACCGCAAGCACATCGAAAAAGACGCCGCCTTCGAGCGCCGCTTCCAGCCTGTGTTCACCAAAGAGCCGAGTGTCGAAGACAGCATCACCATCCTGCGCGGTATCAAGGAGCGCTACGAGGTGCACCACGGCGTGCGCATCCGCGACGAGGCCCTCATCGCCGCCGCCACCCTCAGCGACCGTTACATCACCAGCCGCTTTTTGCCCGACAAGGCCATCGACCTGGTCGACGAAGCCGCCAGCCGCCTCAAGATCGAAATCGAGAGCCAGCCCACCGACCTCGACAAAATCGAGCGCAAGATTTTGCAGCTCAACATCGAAAAGCAAGCCCTGGGCCGCGAGGAAGACGCCGAAAGCCGCGACCGCTTGGGCGACATCCTGCGCGAGCTGACCGGCCTGCAAACCGAGCGCGATGCCATGGCCCTGCAATGGCAAAACGAGAAGAAGGTGATCGACGAGATCCGCAAGCTCAAGAGCCGGTTGGAGGAACTGCGCGCGCAGGAGGCCCAAGCCGAGCGCGAAGGCAACCTGCAGGGAGCCGCCGAGATCAAGCACGGCAAGATTCCCCACGCCAAAAAGGAACTCGACGACCGCAGTTCGCGCCTGGCCGAGGTGCAGAAGAACGGCAGCCTGCTGCGCGAAGAGGTGGGTGAGGAAGACATCGCCCGCGTGGTGAGCACCTGGACGGGCATCCCCGTGAGCAAAATGCTCAGCAGTGAAAAGAGCAAACTCCTCGAGCTCGAGAAAATCCTGGAACGCCGCGTGGTGGGCCAAGACGAGGCCATCACCGCGCTCGCCGACGCCATACGCCGCAACAAGGCCGGCCTCAGTGACCTGAACAAACCGCTGGGCAGTTTCATCTTTTTGGGACCCACCGGCGTGGGCAAAACCGAGCTGGCCAAAACGCTGGCCGAGTTTCTGTTCAACGACGAAAAGGCGCTCAAGCGTATCGACATGAGCGAGTACATGGAAAAGCATTCGGTGAGCCGCCTCATCGGCGCGCCTCCGGGCTACGTGGGCTACGACGAAGGGGGCCAGCTCACCGAGGCCGTCCGCCGCCGGCCGTACTCGGTCGTCCTGTTCGACGAAATCGAAAAGGCCCACCCCGACGTGTTCAACGTGCTGCTGCAGCTTCTCGACGAAGGCCGCCTGACCGACAGCCAAGGTCGACTCGTCGACTTCCGGCAAACCATCATCATCCTGACGAGCAACATCGGCAGCGACCTGATTTTGGCCGCCAAGGATGTCGAAGACGCCCGCGAGCCGGTGTTCGCGCTGATGCGGGGGCTATTCCGCCCCGAGTTCCTCAACCGCATCGACGAAATTCTGCTGTTCCGCAAGCTGGGCAAAGACCAGATTCTCGGAATCGTCGACCTGCAACTGCGCTTTCTCACCGAGCGGCTGGCCGAAAAACGGATGTTGCTGCAAGTGACGCCCGAAGCCAAGCAGTTTTTGGCCGACCAAGGCTACGATCCGGCGTTTGGCGCCCGGCCGCTCAAGCGGACCATCCAGAACTTGTTGCAGAATCCGCTCAGCCGCCTTCTGCTCGAGGGCGCGTTCCAAGAAGAAGACACGATTGCGGTCGAAAAGGTGGGCGACGGCTTGAGCTTCCGCAGCCTGAAAGCCAAACAGGGCTGACGTGACTCCTGGGAGCCTGTCGGACTTAGGGGCTGAGCAGTGCTGGTTCTTCCTTCCAAGCGGGAGCACCGGGCTCCAGAAGCAGGCGGTAGACGGCAAAGGGCTTGGGTTCGACCACCGGCGGCACCGCCACAGTCCGTTGCCAGGCGACCGGGATCAGCGCCAACGGTATTCTGACCGCGGTGGGAGGATTGACGCGAAACCAGTGCCTGAGCGGCGTCGGGAACCAGAGGGGCACGTCGAGGCGTTCCACGCGGGGCACAGGCCAGTCGCCCGCCCGGCGTTCTTCCAGGGTTTCCTGGACTCGACCTGCCCCTTGTTCCACCCTCAGCTCGACGGTCCAGCTTTGGGCCGTCTCGGTCATTAACCGCGCCCTCGCCACCGAGGTCAGGCCGTCGAGCGGCGCGTACCCGGCCAGTTCCTGCGACAATTGCCAGCCGAGCGCCGCTCCCGCCACCACCAAAGGAAGCCCCGCCGCGCGCGGAAACCGGAACAGGAGAAACGACACGACGGCACCGACCCCGAACTCCAAACCCCACGAGAGTGGCGAATGCGCCAAGTTGTCAGCGCTGTTCCCCGCGAAAAGCACAGCTCCCAACAGCCCGGCCGCCGCCAGGTTCAGCCCCAGGGGAACCAGCCAGGCCCGATTGCGCCTCGAGTCCGGTTTGTAGCGGGTCGCCCAAGCCAAGCCCAAGCCCAGGAAGAACGAAGAGGCCAGCAACCAAAGGCGGGGGTCGGTGCTCATGAGTGGCTCATACCGTGTTCAGCACGGCCTCGGACTCGAAGGCGCGTGCCGTCATCCCTACGAGCAGGGCCCCGGCCGCCACGTTGACGGCCAGCGCCATGAGCACGGTCAGGGGTTGCAGCGAGCCCAGAATGCTCGCCTTGATCACGAGCGCCGTGTTGAGCAGCGGAACCAAATGCAACCAGAACGACGACGACGCGTCGAGGCTCGACCCGGCGACGGCACCGACGATGACGAGCAGGTACACCGGCATGATGTAGCCGCCGGCCTCCTTCATCGTTTTGGCCCGCACGCCGATGACCACGATGATCGACGCGGCGAGCACACTGGCGACCACCACCGACACCGCCAGCACGGCGAAGTTTTCCCAGTGCGACAAGGCGCCGAGGCTTCCGCTCCCCAAAGGCCCCGAACCGCCAAGCTGACTCTGCAGGTACAGGCCGCCGAGCACGCCGACAGCGCTGGTGAGCGCATTCACGACCGCTGAGGCCAGCACAAACAGGATCTTGCCGACGGCGATGCTGGTTCGCGACACCTGATTGACCAGCAGGCTCGCCAGGCTGCCCTTTTCTTTTTCGCCGGTGGTGACCGCCAGGCCCAGGCTCATCGAGCCGGCAAACAGCATCAGCAGAATCATGTACGGCAACAGGAAGGCCAGCCCCTGCGAACCCTGAACCTCGGGAGCTGCCAAATCGCGAACCGTGCCTTGAAGCGGAGTCATGACCTCGGGGTTCAGACCCTTGGCCGCCAGCAGGTCGGCCGCTAGCACGCGGTTGTAGCGGTCGAGGGCCGCCAACACCATTTGCCCGGCAAAAGAAAGATCCTGGCGGCTGGAGTCAAACGCGACCTCGACCTTGCCGGGCTGGCCGGTCGTGTGCCCGGGCGCAAAGGTCACCGTGAGGCCAGCAGGGTCTCCAGGGGCCAAGTCGCCGACAAACTGCAGGCTCTGGGCCA
Source organism: Spirochaetales bacterium (assembly GCA_037142615.1). Taxonomy (GTDB): domain Bacteria; phylum Spirochaetota; class Spirochaetia; order JABEVK01; family JABEVK01; genus JAIFLN01. The sequence goes on from JBAXAI010000020.1 coordinate 56,778, forward strand.
GCATCCGCTCAAACTCCGCATCGCGCCCCCCCGCGAAGGCAAGGTGGTACACCGTCTGCCGGTGGCTGTCCTCCTGCACTTTGTTGATCGACCCGAGAACCCCAAAAATCAGGGGCATGAGCACCAGCGGCAGCAGGTAATTGGCGAACACGGCCCCCCGGTCGCGCAAAACGTTGCCGGCTTCCTTGCGGAACAAGATGAGCGCGTCACTCCACATGGCTGACTCCTTGCTGGGCGGCGATGGCAAAGAACGCCGCGTCGAGGCTGGTGGTGGCGGTGCGCGCTTGCAGTTCGGCGACGGTACCTTCGGCCGCGAGGTGCCCCTCGAGCAAAATGCCCACCCGGTCGCACAGCGTTTCGGCCTCGCTCATCACGTGGGTCGACAGCAGAACGGTCTTGCCGCGCGCCTTGAACGCCCGCAAAAAGTCGACCACCGTTTTGGCCGCGAACAGGTCGAGCCCGTTGGTGGGCTCGTCAAACAGAATCACGTCCGGGTCGTGGATCAGGCTCACCGCCAGCGCCGCGCGCTGCTTTTGGCCCGTGGAGCACTTTTCCACCTGCAGATCCAAAAAACCCGCCAGCCCAAACTCGACGGCGAGTTCGTCGATGCGCCGTGCAATGACGGGCTTGCCCAGGTGGTTGAGCTCGCCGAAGAACCTCAGCAGCTCGCGCGGGGTCAAATTGCCCGACAGTTTCATGTCGCTGGTCAGCAGGCCCACCCGCGAGCGCACCTGTTTGGCGTGGGTGAGCACGTCGAGCCCCAGAACGCTGATGTGTCCCGCATCGGGCTTGAGCAGCGTGGCCACGCACCGCAGCGCGGTCGTCTTGCCCGCCCCGTTGGGACCCAAAAGGCCATAGATCTGCCCGGCCGGTGCTTGCAGCGACACTTGACGGAGAACCGACTTCCGCGAGTTCCGCTTGAGAGGAAAACTTTTATCAACCGTCTGAAGGATAACCATGTTTCACCCAAGTTAACGCAGGAGCTTGAACCCTGCAAGCAATCCCGGTAAAATGGCCCGCATCCAACGGAGGATATTTCATGGTCAAAAAGCAGACGAAAATCGTTGCGACGATTTCCGACCTGATGTGTGACGAGGCTCACATCAAGGCCCTCTACGAAGCGGGCGTGAACGTGGTGCGCCTGAATACCGCTCACCAGAAAGAAGACGATACCCTCAAGGTGATCAAGAGCGTCCGCAACGTGTCGGACAAGTTGGCTCTTTTGCTCGATACCAAGGGACCTGAGGTCCGCACCGCCGAAATCGCCGAGCCGATCGAGGTGACCGAAGGCGAGACCATCCGCATCTACAAGGGCGCCGTTCCCGCCGGCCAAAAGGGCTTTCAAACCAATTACGACGGTTTTGTGAAAGAAGTGGCCGTTGGCGCGCGCGTGCTCATCGACGACGGCGAAACCGGCATGACCGTCACCGGCAAGGGCACTGACTACCTCGAGCTGAAAATCGGCAACAGCGGCAAGATTAAGAACCGCAAGTCGATCAACGCCCCCGACACGCAACTCACCCTGCCGTCGATCACCGAAAAGGACCGCAACTACCTCAAGTTTGCCGCCGAGAACGACCTCGACTTTGTCGCCCACTCGTTTGTACGCAGCAAGCAGGACGTGTTGGACGTGCAGACCATTCTCGACCAGTACGGCTCCAAGGCCAAAATCATCGCCAAGATCGAGAACATGGAAGGCGTCAAGAACATCGACGAGATCCTCGACGTCGCCTACGGCGTCATGGTGGCCCGTGGCGACCTCGGCATCGAAGTTCCCGCAGAAGAAGTCCCTGTGTACCAAAAGATGATGATCCGCAAGTGCATCGCCCGGGGCAAGCCCGTCATCACGGCCACCCAGATGCTGCACACCATGATCGAAAACCCCCGCCCCACCCGTGCCGAAGTCAGCGACGTGGCCAACGCCGTGTTCGACGGCACCGACGCGCTGATGCTCAGCGGCGAAACCGCTTACGGCAAGTACCCCCTCGAAGCGGTGGGGACCATGGCCCGCATCGCCATGCAGATCGAAAAGGTGAAGGAAAAGGTGCGGGCCCACGGCGCGTATGCCACCGACAACCCCATCCGCGACTACCTGGCCCAGGCTGCCATCCAAGCCATCGAGACCTTGCCCATCAAGGCCGTGGTTTGCGACACCCAGAGCGGTCGCTCGGCCCGCATCATTTCGACCTACCGCGCCGATGTGCCGCTGTACGTCAAGGCCCACGACGCCCGCGTGGTGCGCCAGTTGGCCCTGAGCTACGGCGTCGAGGCCGAGTACATGCCCCTGCCCAAGAACACCAACGACCTCATTGTGCAGTCGCTGCAGAGCTTGCTCGACGAAAAGGCCCTCAAGAAAGACGACCTGGTCGTGATTCTCGCCGGTGCCGCCGGCCACGATGGGGGCTCGAACATCCTCGAGATCAATACCGTCGAGAAAAGTCTGCGGGGTCGAACCGAAGGGTATTGCTGAACTGAAGCGTCGGTCAGAGAGGAGGCAGCCTGATGCTGAATTGTGTCTTTTTCCAAAAGTCGGGGCCTGCCTCCCTGTTCCTCCTTTTCTGCGTGGCTCTGCCTTTGACGGCCGACGGTCGCGCCGCGCTGGTGATCGGCAACAGTGCCTACGCCAGCAACGCGCTGACCAACCCGGTCAATGATGCCACCGACATCGCCGCGGCTTTGAAAGGCCAGGGCTTCGAAGTGCAGTTGCGCACCGACGCCGACTACGCTGGCATGGACGCCGCACTGGCCGACTTTGAAAAGGCGCTCAAGGGCAAAGATACCGCCCTCTTCTACTACGCCGGCCATGGCGTGCAGGCCGACGGCGAAAACTATCTGATTCCTGTCAAAGAAGATATCTCGAGCCTCGCGAAGGCCAAGAGCCGGGGAGTGCCCCTGGCCGACGTGCTGGCGCGCATCAAGGACTCCGGGGTTTCCACCGCGCTCATCTTTCTCGACGCGTGCCGCGACAATCCGTTTCCCGGCTCCAACCGGTCGGGCGCCAGAGGTCTGGCCGCCATCGCCGCCCCCCGCGACGTCGAGACCCTGATTGCCTATGCCACCCAGCCCGGTGATGTGGCCCAGGACGGGAGCGGCCGCAACGGTGTGTTCACCGCCGCCGTGCTCAAGAATCTGGGCACGCCGGGCAAAACCGTGGGCGAGGTGATGACCCAAGTGAAGGCCGATGTGAAGGCCGCGACCGGTGGCAAGCAGCAACCCCGCGTGGACGATGGGCTGTCGCGGGCGGTCTACCTCAACGACCCCAGCCTCGCCTCGGCCCGTGCCCAGCTTGCCGCCGCCAAGAGCCAGAGCGAGCTGGCCGCGATCGACAAGCAAATGAGCGACCTGCAGACCAAGTTGAACGCGGCCAAAACCAACGCCGAGAAGCAGAAACTTCAGGTCGAGCAACAGCGGCAACAGGCCCTTCAGGCCGCCATGAAGCTCGAAGCCGACAATCTGGCGGCCGAGGCTGCACGTCAGGCCCTGCTGGTGGCTCAGGCCCAACAGGCAGCACTTCAGCGGCAGCAGGCCGCGCTCGAGGCCCAACAGCAGCAGGACGCACTGGGCCAATTGGCAGCCAGCCGACGCGCCGAGCTGGAAAGGCTGTCTCAAAGCGCGGCCAGCGAAGATCCTGACATTTTGATCAACACGGTGGAGCGTTTGGAAGCGGCGCTCGCGGAGGTCGATGCACAGTTCGCTTCGGCCAAGGTGACCAGTCTGGCGGCGTCGAAAGCGGCCTACGAGAAGCAGGAAGCGTCACTTTCGGCCGAAAAGCCCAGCATCACCGAAAGCGACGCCGAGTTCTCCCAGCGGATGTCGCGCGAGCTCCAGGCCCGTCAAACGGCCCACGAGCGTGAGCTTGCCGACATCGTCAGTCGCGCCGAACTGCAAAGGCTGCTCCAGACCAAGAGCATCCGAACTCAGTACGAAGCCACCAAGACCACCTTGTACGGCAGGACGTGGACCATCACCGGCCAAGCGCTCGAGGTGGTTGTCGGCGAGTTTGACCGCAACAGCAAGACTTGGCCGCTGACCGTGCTCAGTCGTGAACCTTCGCTGCCCTTTCTCCCCCGCACGTACGTGAAGGACCTGTCCCGGGCTCCGAACCCCGCTGGGGCCATTTTGGCGCTGGATGCCGCCGTCAAAGCCAACGCACTGGTAGCCGAGGCCGATTGGGGCATCACCGCCAAGTCGGGCACGAGCTACTCGGCGGTGCTGCGTCAACTTCGTGTTCGAAATCTGGCCACAGGCGAAGTCGTGGTGGCCTCCGACCAAACCGAACCAGTCTTCTCGTTCCTGCCAGGAGAGAGAACACAGCCCACCCTGGGTCGGCTGGTGGTCAAGTCCGGGAGCGAGGCCCTTTCCGCCATTGGCATCAACGGGCAATGGATTCAGGCGAGCAACCTGGATATCGAACTTCCGCCGCAGAACTACCAGCTCGATTTCAAGTGGCCCGGCGACTACGCCACGCGCCAAATTGTGCACATCACCCCCGGATCGTCGCCGGTACGGGCCAGCAAGCCCTCACAGACACTGGCCACGCAGCTCAACCAACTGCAGCTCGAACGGGAGGCCGCCGAAAGTTCGCAAGCGTCGGTCAATAACCTGAGGGGCTTTTGGAGTTGGCGCGACAAGCCCGAGAATATTCTCGGTGTTCTCGTCTACGGTACGCTGGGCTATGGGGTCCTATGGTGGCCCGCGGTAATTCCCTACGGGCTCGCTCTTATGTCGCGAATGTCGAGTGCGCCGGCAACGCTGGCCGAGGCACGAGCGACCCTCGCCACCGACAAGGCCCTGTTCGTGGGTGCGCAGGTCACCGCCGCAATCATCGATGCGCTGTATGTTTTCGCGCTCGCTGGCGACCTCGTGCTCCCCTCTGCGCGGTCCTTTTCCGACAGACTGTCGGACCTCGACACTCGAATCGCAAACCTCGAGGCGCTCCGATGATCCCGAGAGTGCTGGCTCCCATCGCAGGACTGGTGGGCCTGCTACTGGCCCAATCGTGCAGCCTGGGAATCCTGTTCTTCTCAAATGACACCTACAATCACCTGATTGAATCCACTTATGTGGGAAAGTACAAACTGGGCGACACGGGCCCGGCCGGCGGCTTGGTGTTCTACGACAAGGGCTCGGTTACAAACGGTTGGCAATACCTCGAGGCAGCTCCGTCCGACCTCGCCGCCACGGTGGCCTGGAGCACCCGTTGGACCCCCTCGGCCTCGAGTGACCTGTCGAGTTCGGTGGGCGCGGGCAAAGCCAACACGAAGACGATCGTGAACTCACAATCGACCGGAGTGACGGCTGCTGAGCAGTGCACGCAACTGTCGGTGGGAGGCTTCGCAGACTGGTTCCTCCCCAGTAGGGATGAGTTGGCTGCCCTGTACTACGGCTTGGCTTCGCAGAAGTTGGGTAACTTCTCACCAAAGAGCTACTGGTCGTCCTCCTATTACACCAGTACCAGTAGCAGCAGCAGCAGCAGCACCGGAGCTTGGTTTCAGGACTTCAGCAGCGGTACCCAAGACCAAAATAGCGCCACCAGCCTCGCTTACCTCGTCCGCCCCATCCGATCCTTCTAGCGCCAAAAAGTAGTATCTTGCGTTCAGGAGTTTCCATGAAAGTTGTCTTTGCGCTTTTTACCTTGTTCGCCACGTTGCTGGCAGCCCCACTTTCGGCGCAGGAGGCCGTCGCGGCTTCCGACGTCCCCGCGCCGACCAACCTCCTTGCCGATGCAGCCGAGTTCGTCAAATCCACCCACCTGCACCAGATCGCGGGCGGCACGACCATCCTCCTGGCCGGCGCCACCGGAGTTGCTGGGGTGGCTTCGGCCCTTGATTGGGACGTGCCAGGGGGCTGGGTGACGCACAAAGCGCTGGCCGGAGGCACCATTCTAGCTGGTGCAGGCACCTTGGCGCTGGGTTTGACCGCCTATTCCGACCGCCTGGACGAGGTGTGGCCCCACGCCGCGCTGATGGGTCTGGCCGAGCTCGGCTGGATTGTATCGGCAAGCCTTGCCGACACCGAGGCAGGCCCCAACCCGCAAGGCGTCCTGGTCCACCGTGTCGCCGAAGGCGTCTCGACCGCCAGCCTCATCGCCGGCCTAGCCGCCATGATCCTGATCAACCTGCAGTAGCCCCCAGCCTGTGAGGACCGAACGAGATCGCGACGCGGCCCCGAGTCGCCGCAGTAGCTCCCGGCCCAGTTTGGGCCCGTCAGGCGTCGCGTTCTACTCGGAAGTTGGAGACCAGCTCGCCCAGATGCTGCGCCAGGTTGGCTAGTTCCTCGGCCGAGCTCGAGCTCTCCTCGGCACCGGCCGCGTTGGCTTGGGTCACCTGGTCGATCTGGTCGAGGCCCGCGTTCACCTGCGAAAGGGCCATCGCCTGTTCCTGCGCTGAGGTCGCCGTCTCGGTGACAATCTGGTACAGCTTTTCGGAGTCTTCGAGAATAGACTGGAACAGCGCCATCGTTGTTTCGGCCTGCTTCTTGCCGCTTTGCACCGCCCCGAACGAGGCGTCAACCATGCCGGTGGTCTCGACAACCGACTGGCCGCTGCGGTTGGCCAGCGAGCGCACTTCATCGGCCACCACGCTGAAGCCCTTGCCCGCCGAACCGGCCCGGGCGGCTTCGATGCTCGCGTTCAGGCTGAGCACATTGGTCTGGAAGGCGATGTCGTCGATAGTCTTGACGATGGCCTTGATGGACCGGAACGACTCGTAGATTTTTTCCATCGAGTCACGCAGTTGTTCCATTTCGGCGTAGCCGGTGCGAGAACGTTGCAAGGCCCGCTGCGACAATTCTTTGCCTGTGCTGGCTTTGGTGAAGTTCTCTTTGGACTGTGCCTGAATGAGCCCCAGCGACGAGTTGATTTCTTGCACCGACGCGGCTTGTTCCACGGTACCACTGGCCAGCGAACGTCCCGCATCATTGAGCGCGCCGGCGCCGGTGGTGACCTTGGCCACCACTTCGGTGATCTGAAGCAGAAGTGTGCGCAAGGACGCCTGCATGCGCGCCAGGCTGTTGCCAAACTCGTCGGCCTCATTCACCTCGCCCAGTTCGACCGTGAGGTCCCCCTTCGAAATGGAATCGAGGAAGTCGGCCCGGTTCTTGAGCGACGAACGCATGGCGTTGAGGCTATTGGCCAACGCGCCCACTTCATCGCGGCGGTCAAAGGTCAGGCTGTCGGTCAGGACCCCCTGCTCGACCTTGCGGGCCAACGCGGCGCACGCCTGCAAGGGAACCGTAATCGACCGGATGGCAAACACAAAGGCGACCACGAACAAGAGGACCAAGCCGACGGTCACACCGGTTGTCGTCAGCGCCGAGTTCAGAACCTTCGCGTCCGTCTCGGCCAGACTGGAGACAACCTCAAAGGCTCCGTGAACTTCGCCGACCTTCCAGTTCTCCATCTTCGCACCCGTGGGGTCGAGGCCCTTGTCGTTGCCCCAGAGCGCCACGCTGGTCGCCGGGTCGCCGTGGCAAAGCAGACAGGTCTCGGTGAGCACGACGGGACGGAAATAACGGACCACATTCTTGGCCGGGTCGATGATGGAGTATTCTTTGATAACGCCTTTTTCGAGCTGGTCCAGCGCTGCCGACTCGAGGGCATCGGGCTGGTTCTTGGCGTTGCGGGGAGAATGCTTGGGCACTCGGAACTCGTAGCCGCCTTCTTTGGCGTTGATCATGGCCGACTGGTAGGCGTTGTACACAGGAACCATCGACAACACCTTGTTGGTTTGTCCGGCTTCGGCCTGGGTGCGGATATCGGCCGCGTTGAACACGCCGCTGGTCCAATAATCCTGCATCTTTTCGCGCACGGCCTCGACGTTGAGCACGATGGCACGGCTCTTCGACAGGATGGAAGCTTGGGCCTCGTTCCGTATCGAAAGGATGCTCATGGTCGTCATTACGAGCGCGAGGAGGACCAGGCCGCCGATGCTGACGGTCAGGACTTTGGTGAGGATCGACCAGTCTTTGAAACGAAACATAGGGCCCCCGTAGAATATTTATTCTAGGCCACGGCCCAACGGCTGTCACATGAAACTTTTGAGAAAGTCCTTGTCGAGGTTATATTTCTTGATCCGCAAACCCATGATCCGCTCGGTGATGCCCAGCGACTTGGCCGCCTTGGAGTAGTTGCCTTTCGACGATTTGAGCGCGTCCAGGATGAGCTCGCGCTCTACGCGGTCCATAGTTTCTTCGAGCGTGGCCGAAGGAGCGGTACCCGTACTTTCGGCGCTTTGCAGGCTCGGAGGCAGGTGGATTCCCAGGATCACATCGTTGCTGGCCAAGAGCACCGCGCGTTCAACAACGTTCTCGAGCTCGCGCACGTTACCCGGCCAGTGGTAGCTCATCAGCAGGTTGATGGCGCTGGTGGCAATGCGTTTGACGGCCTTGCGGCTCTTTTTGTTGTACTTTTCGATGAAGTGGTCGGCCAGCAGCAGGATGTCACTCTTGCGCTCGCGAAGCGGCGGCAGGTGCAGGGGGAACACGTTGAGCCGGTAGTACAAGTCCTCGCGGAACTGGCCCTTTTGCAGCAATTCCTCGAGGTGGCGGTTGGTGGCGGTGATCACCCGCACGTCGATCTTGATGGTGCGGTTGCCGCCCACCCGCTCGATCTCGCGCTCCTGGAGCACCCGCAGCAGTTTGACCTGCATGGAAGGGCTCAGGTCGCCGATCTCGTCGAGGAAGATGGTGCCGGTGTCGGCCAATTCGAAGCGGCCTTTGCGGGTGGCAATGGCGCCGGTAAAGGCACCCTTTTCATGCCCAAAGAGCTCACTCTCGATGATGGTCTCGGGCAAGGCGGCGCAATTGACTTTGATAAACGGATTCTCGGAGCGCGAACTGGCGTAGTGCAGCGCTTGGGCGACCATCTCTTTGCCGGTGCCGCTTTCGCCGCGAATGAGCACCGATGTGTCGCTGGGTGCCACCTGAGCCACCAGATCGTAGAGAGCGCGCATCGCGTGGCTCTTGCCGATGATGTTGCTGGGTTGGTAGCTTTCCCGCAGCACGGTTTTGAGGCGGCTGTTTTCTTCGACCAGCACCTGCTTTTCTTCGGCCATTTCCTGGCGCAGGCGCACGGCCTGGGCGATCATCGAGCACACAATTGTGATGACCTGCACGTCGGCGTCGAGGATGCCGGGATCACCAAACACGATGTCGGCGCTGAAGGCCCCAAGCACCTCGGCCCCCTGCTTGATCGGAATGCACAAAAAGGAATGTTCTTTCTCGGTGTCGGTCTTGCGGGCCCCGGTTCGGTTGAGGAAGTTCGGCTCGTGGGCAATGTTGGGAACCACCGCCGCCTCGCCGGTCTGCACCACGCGGCCCGTGATTCCCTCGCCGAGCTTGTAGCGTCCGCGTTTTTGCTCCGCAGGGGTCAGTCCGTAGCTCGACTCAATGACGATTTCGCCGGTCTGCCGATTGAGCAGGGTGATGGAACCCCGGACCAGAAGCAGGTTCGAGGCCACATGGAACAACACCGAAACGATCACTTCCTTGAGTTCAAAAGTCCGGTCGAGAATCTGACTGACCTCGAAGAGCAGCGACAACTGGCTCGGGTTCTCCGAAAACGCTTTGGCAGCGGAATTGGTGGTCGCAGGAAGTTTGGCCATGGGGGCACAGTCTACAATTTTGTAGGGGTTTCGTCCAGTTCCTTCGACACAAATGTAGGAGATGCTTCCCGTCGCCGGTTTCCAAGGTCGATGGAACGAAGCAACAGGAAATCGACAAAGCCGTAGGCAGCGAAGGCCAGCAACAGAGCCCGGGCGGCCGAGGCGGGGTCCCAACCGGTTCCCCGAAGCACCAGCCACAGCGCGGTGCAGACCACGATGCGCGAAACGAGGTACAGCGACTCCTGGAAGAGCACAGCCTCGGCCAGCGAAAGGCTGCGTTCCTGCGACAACAGCTCGATGCGGCGCCGGATGATGTTCTCGCCGAACACAAAAGTGAGTGGCACCACGAAGCTGTCGAGCAGCGACTTCGCGACCAGGCCGGGCACCGTGGGGAATATCAGGTAGAGAATGCGCGAAGCGGCGTCGCCAGAGGCCCCCAAAAACACCATGCGGATGCGCGAAAGGGGGAAGCGGGCCAGCAACTTCGCCAGTCCGAAGAAGAACACGGCGCTGGCCGCAGCGATCCAGGCAGCAAACAGCCCCAGGTTGAACTCCGTCTTCAGCACCGTGAAGTTGAGAATGCCCAAAGCGATGGTGACGACAATCCAGGAAAGGTCGCCAAAGAACAGGTACACCAGAAAGGTCCCTTGTTGGGGAGACCGCAGCGCCCCCACCATGGGACGCACGCGCACCGTCTGCGCGGGGATTTCGAGGGGGGGCGAGACCAGCACGGCGACCAGCGCCAGCACACCCGTGAGCCCATAGACCGACAAGTAGCCCGACGGGAGCACGCTGTTCATCGCTTCGCCTGCGGGCCACACCCAGTAGTTGATGGCAAACCCCGAAAGCAGGGGAAGGATCATGCCCAGTACGATTGCCAAGGTTTGCAGTTGCATCGACCAACGGTCGCGGTTCTCATCGGCAACGCAGTGCAGGATCGCCGAGTGGCGGGTACTCCAGAACACCCCCTCGGAGACGCCCTTGAGCGCGAAGAAGCCGGCTAGGATCCAAGGATTGCCCAGCGACCCGAAGCACACGATCAGGTAGAAGCACGAGGCCGCCATAACGACCAGGTCGAGACGGAAACTTCGCGAAGCCTTTCCGGAGCGCAAAAGGAAGGTCCCGACAACAAAAAAAACATAGAGCAGGACGAAGTAGACGAGGTTGAAAAAGATGATGCGCCCAAAACTGCCCGTGAGCCGCAGGATAAGCGCGATTTCGAAGCCGCCGGCCAGCAAGCCGTACAAGTTATGGACCAGCGTGTAGAACGCCACCCGCCGGCTCGACGTGTTCAGAAACGGCAGGGTCACAGCGAGACCGGTTGCCCGCCCAACTCGAGCGACCGGTTGGCTGCCAATCCCACCCTGAGTGAAGCCAGACCATCGGCGTAGTCACAGGCGATCAGAGAGCGGTCGCCAGTGCGGACCGCTTCGACGAACGCGCGGGCTTGGCGCTCAAAAATGTCGGGCTCGCCGGCAAGGGTTTGAACCCCTTCGCCGTTGTCGATCGTCGCGTCAAAACCCCAGCTGGAAAACCGTGCTACCGCCGACGCCGAGGCTACCGTGAGGCCGACACCGGGCGCAGCCCCTCCCGTTCGGCTGAAACAACCGGTTTGGAACGTGCCCAGCGCTCCGGAGGCAAACTGCACGTTGACGGTCATGGCATCTTCGACGGTCACCGTGGCGTCGGTCTGGAAGGCAAGGGTCCCGAAAGCCTGCACGGTTTTCACCTCGCCAACCAGATACCGGGCGAGGTCGACGACGTGCGTGCACTGCTCCACGAACTGGCCGCCCGACTGCTG
>JBAXAI010000021.1:0-65909 GCA_037142615.1 Spirochaetales bacterium
GGTAGCCGGAAACTGCAGGCGTAAGCCAGCCGTAGGCTGGCGTCGCCAAGCTCCTTTCGCAACTCCGGTGTGGCCCAGGTGGCAGTTTTCGGCGGTAGCCGGAAACTGCAGGCGTAAGCCAGCCGTAGGCTGGCGTCGCCAAGCTCCTCACGCAACATCGTGGAGGGCCTAGGTGGCAGGTCGCGGGCGCAGCCCGGGACCTGCAGGCGTAAGCCAGCCTTAGGCTGGCGTCGCCGGGTTCCGCTTTCCCGCCGCACGAAGTGAGGCGGGAAGAGCCCGCTTCGCGGCCCTCCGTCCACCTCACGCAACATCGTGGAGGGCCCAGGTGGCAGTTTTCGGCGGTAGCCGGAAACTGCAGGCGTAAGCCAGCCGCAGGCTGGCGTCGCCAGGTTCCTTTCTACCGCAGGAGGATGCGAACCAACTCGGCGCGACTGGATGTGCCGGTCTTTTGAAACAGATTGTGCAGGTGGTTGCGTACGGTCGCAGGCGAGATGAACATCGCGACCGCCAATTCCATGGTGCCCAGGCCCTGCAGCAGGTGTTCGGCGGTGTCCCGTTCGCGGGCCGACAAACGATAAAGCCTCGCCGCCGCGTCCAGGCTGCTCTTGGGCCCCAACGCCACCAAAACGCTCGACAACTCGCCAAAACGATTGAACGATGGGGTCAGGCTCAGCAAAAAGGTTCCGTTACCAATGTGCCCAGAAAGCTCTGTCTGCGGCTGCCGGGTACGCGCCAAGTTGGCCCAGGCGGCCTGCAGGTCGCTCCATCCACTCAGCACCTCGAAAATCAACCGCCCGGACAGGTCGTCTTGGTCCTTTTCCAGAAGGGTAAGCAGGCCGGCGCTGGCCTGACGGAGTACCCCCTGCGGGTCCGCCCACGCCAGGGACTCTTGGAGTTGGGGAAACTGCTGTGACGCCGAGGTATCTCGCCGGAGCAGATCGTAGCGCCGGATGAGCACCACGTAGTTGAGTGCGTAAAAGACGCCCAGAAGCACCGTCGGTTCGGGGTAGCCCCACTGCAGCCAGACGACAAGTATACAGAAGGTCCCAGCCACAAAAATGAGGAACGAGACGACCACGAGCTGAAGCAGAATGGATCGGTAGCGGCTCGAAGCGTTTTTCTTCCATGCCCAGACCAGAACCCCCAGCCCTAAGAGTTGGGTCAGATTGTTGCTCAGGCTGTCGAGCACGGGCCAAAAGGAATCGTGGTTCAGTTCCCCCACGTTGCCCCACACCGTCGTGTGATAGCCGGTGAACAGCCAGGAGCCCGTGAGCAACTGGTAGGCTTCAAACAACGAGAAGAGGGTGGCCGGAAGCACCAACACCCACACCTTCCAGCCACGGACCCCCGCCAGCACCACGGTGATGGCCATTCCGACCGGATGGTAGGTGAGGTAGGCCAGCAGCGACCAGCGAAGTGCCCACCAAAAGGCCACGGAATCGGGCGCGGTATAGACGAAGGAGGCCCCCAAGGCCCAAAGAGCGTAGGCGAGCAATCCCACGGCCACGATACGGTTGAGGCTCGAAGCCGCGTTCATCGCCAACACAAAACCACAGAGCACAAACGAGATGGCTGCTGCAGCAAGCGACAAACCTGAAAGTAGCATGGCGGGCCTCCCGGGAGGCTCCCGGAAGCCCTGAATCGTTTGATCTAATATGAGCAAACTTGTCGGAAATGTCCAATTGAATCACTTGGAGGATGGTGGTCGGTTCTCGGATTCGGCTACGGTCACGCAAGCACCACGGTGCAAATTTCCCTCCAAGGAGTCCTTCCGTGAAACTCGCATTCCCGCTGCTCTCGGTTCTCATTGTTTTGTCCCTCGGTGCCTGCTCGTTCGTGTTCGGACCGAGTGGTACCTCGTTGCCCACGCCGACTCCAACCCCCACTCCGACACCGACACCAACACCGACCCCTACGCCAACTCCTACTCCGACACCAACACCAATTCTGGTAATTCCGTCGTCGGCCGGGGTCGCCAAGTGGGCCCAGGCGTCCGCAGGCACGGGTGACAGCTCGTTCCGGGCCGTTGCCCACGACGCCAGCGGCAACCTGTACGCGATCGGGAGCATCGGCACTTCGATGCAGTCGACGGACTATGGAAACAGCGTCTCGGCCAGCGGTATGGGAAGCACCGCAGTGCTCGTCAAGTACGATTCCGCTGGAGTGGCCCAGTGGGCCAAGACCGTTTCCACCAGCCAAATCTTCTTCGAATCCATGGCCGTGGACAGTTCGGGGAACATCTACGTGTCGGGGGACACCTACAACACCTACCCCGTCAATTTCGGCGACGGCATCACCATGACGCCCGGGTCGGTGTGGTACAACGCCTTTGTCGTGAAATACAACTCCGCAGGCGTGGTGCAGTGGGCCTCGACACAGACGGTATCCACGTACGGCGATTCTGACTTCACGGGAGTCGCCGTGGCCAGCGACGGCAGCGTGGTCGCGGTTGGTTACGCTTCGGGGAACAGCACCTACAACTTCGGGAACTCTGTCACGACGGTTTCGCCCAACGCCAGTCTTTTCTACGGCATCGTCGTCCGGTTCGACGCCAGCGGTGTGGCGCAGGCCAGCCAGGTGGCCACCGGCGGCAGCAACGTCAACTTCACCGGCGCAGCCGCCGACGGTTCGGGCAACGTGTACGTCTCGGGCAACCTCGAAGTTCAGCGCACCTTTGACTTTGGCAACGGGAACACGGTGGTCACGGCTGACAACCGCACCGCCATGGTGGCGAAGTATAACTCGGCCCTTGTGTCGCAGTGGGTCAAGGTGGCCGCCGGTGGCACCGCCAACTACGACGCCGTCGCCGTGGACGCTGAGGGCAATGTCTATACTTCAGGCTACATCGGCTACAACGGCACCTACAACTTTGGCGATACGATCAGCGCCGTGGCACCGGCGAACGCGTACAACCCTGTGGTGGTCAAGTACAGCGCGACGGGCACGGCGCTGTGGGCCACGACAGCCACCACCTCGACTCCTGACGGCGGCGACTCGGACCTTTACGCCCTGACCGTCGACGGTAACGGCAACGTGTATGCAGCCGGGTACGTCTGGGGTCAAACCACGCTGCAGTTTGGGGCTTCGGTTTCGATGGTGGGTGCCTCAGCGAGCAGTTCGAACCCTCTGGTGTTGCGCTTGAGCAGCAGCGGTGTCGTCGACTGGGCCCGAACTGCCACCATCGCGGGGGCCGGAAAGGATGACGTGCTGATGGGCATCACCTTGGACGACGCGGGGCACCTGTCGGTGGCCGGCTACCTCAGCGGTGCCGACACGTGGACGTTGGGAACGGGAGTTTCGCTCACCAACGCGTCGGCGACGCTCAATCGGAGTGTGCTGGTGTCGTACCAATAAGGCCAGCAGGTTTGGCAGTTTCCGGGCGGGGCCTGGGAACTGCAAGCAGTCGCCAGCGAGCACTTGGCGTTCGAAACAGCGAGCTAGATTTTCACTTTAAATCTTCAAAGATTTACTGAATAACCTCGAAACGGTTGAGATATTGTATGCGTCCGAAAAAAGGAGCACTGCAATGCCACGACCCCAACGCCGCCTTCCGAAGCCACGCCGCCTTGCCACCCCCAGTCAGCTGCAACTGCTGGAAGTCCCTTTGGTGCAGCGCTACCTGGCGCAGCCTTGGACCGAGATCCACCTCGAGTTTGCCCTGATCTACCTTTCCAACTCCGAGACCAGGACGGGCCAAAAGGAATACTTCGACAACACCCCCGAACTTGAGGGCTGTGTCGACAACTCGGTGACGTGGTGGAACTCGCAGGGGCCCAACGATGCGGGCAGAATCAACGCACTCAAAACCCTCAGGAGCGAGCTTGAGGTGCGTTGGGCCTCGTTCGACGCGACTGCCCTGGAGTCCGCCGCTGGGTTTGCCCGGGAGTTCCGGGAGTTTTTCGGCATCAAGGTTGTCCAGTTCGAGCTGTTCCTCACCTACTGCCTGGCCGGTGAACACCTATGCTGGCGAATGTTCGAAGATCGCGAGGGGTTGGATTTCACCGATATTGCCCGCGATGTCTGTGGCTTGACCCCCCAAGCGTTCCAGCGCGAAGTTTTCTCTCCTCTGGGCGAGTTACAGACCGTGGGACTGCTGAGCACCCGACGGAATCACCTTGGCGGTGAGCGGCGCGTCGAGGTGTACGCCGAGGCCTCGCGGGCGCTCAAGTTCGGCTTTCTCGGCGATTTCGGTCTCGAAGCTACCGAGGAAGTCCGCGAATGCCTTTTCCCACTCGAGAGTTTCCCGATCAAACCCATCCAGATTGCGTTGCTGAAAACGCTGCTGACAGGCCAGGGGGACGCCCGCATTCTGTTCCACGGTGCCCCAGGCGCCGGCAAGTCCAGCCTGGCCGCGCGGATAGCGCAGGAGTGCGGGGTTTCAGTGCGCACGTTCCGGCCCGAGCATCAGTGGGACGAAGCGCTCACTCACCTTGCGGTGGCCAGCCGTTCCCTGGGGCGGTGCGGCGGCGCGCTCATCATCGACGAGGCCGATCAACTGCTCAACACCCAAGGGGGCTTCTTCCGGTCGCCCTTCGACAAGGGCGAGGTCAACCGCTTCCTCGACCAGTTGAAAGGGCGCGTCATCTTCATTGCCAATCACCTTCAGCGGCTCGACCCTTCCACCTTGCGTCGCTTCGATCTGGTGATCGGCTTCGAGGACCCTTCCCAGTCGAGGTTGCTCGAACTCTGGACGGCCGAAATTGCCCGCCACGGCCTGGGGGATGCCGTGCCACCCCGCCAGGTGCAGCGCCTGGCTCGCACTTACCGAACCAACCTGGGCATCGTCAGCCAAACCGCAAGTCTTGTGGCCAAGCTGCCCCCGGAAGTGCTGGCAGCACACGAGGTTGGCTCCGTGGTCGAAACGATACTAGAAGGACACCAGACTCTTCACGGTCCACGCACGGAGGCTCCCGCATCCGAAGCCGAACTGTACGACCTCGAGGTGCTCAACACCTCGGTTCCCGCCCGCCAGTTGCAGGAGGCGGCCCGGCGGAGCCAAGCCAGCCCCGAGGGCCCCGGACTCAAGCTGCTGTTCCACGGCATCACCGGCGGCGGCAAGAGCCAGTTGGCTCGTTTTTTGGCCGACGACCTGCAACTCCCACTCTTGGTCAAACAGGCCAGCGACCTGTTGGGCAGCTTTGTCGGCGAAACCGAGCGGAACATCCGCCTTGCCTTTGACCAAGCTCGGGGTGACAACGCCGTGCTGGTGATCGACGAGGCCGACAGCTTCCTTCAGGCCCGGCAATCCGGAGGCCGCCGCTGGGAAACCTCGATGGTCAACGAGTTCCTGACCAACATCGAAAGTTACCGGGGCATCCTGGTGGTCAGCACCAACCTGCTCGACTCCCTCGACTCGGCACTGCTGCGGCGCTTTGCCTTCAAGGTCGAGTTCAAAGCGCTGACCAACGAGGGAAAACTCCGTTTGCTGCAACGCTACTTTCCCCAGGTCGAGGCTGGGAGCGTTGAGTGGGAGACCCTCGGGCCGCTCACCCCGGGCGACTTTGCCACCGTCAAAACGCGGTTGCACTGGACGCCCGAGGTCGATGTGCTGCAAGCCTTGGGTGAGGAATCAAAAGCTCGCGGTCGCGCCACCGGGCAGAGTCAGCGGGTGGGGTTTTGAGTGGACAACTGCCGGGCAAGAACCTAGGCTTGTGCCCATGAATGCCCCAGCGTCTATTCTGTACCTGCACGGCTTTGCTTCGACGGGGAACGCCACCAAGGCCGAGGAACTGAGGCGAGCCTTCGGTTCGGGCGGCGAAGTGCTGTCACCTACCCTCGATCCCGACCCTGAAAAAGCCTGGGGGCAGATTTCGCAAATCCTCAACGTTCCCCACGAGCAAATGCCGCTGCTCGTGGTTGGTTCCAGCTTGGGTGGCTTCTACGCCGACTATGCCCGCCTGCGGTTCAACGTGGCGTGCGTGTTGGTGAACCCTTTGGTCGAGCCGGAGCGTTTGGAGCCTTTTGTGGGCACCAACCGGAACCAAAAGACGGGCGAGCCCTTCGAGTTCACCCGTAAAGACCTTGATTCCCTGCTTCAGATGAAACGGGAAAAAGAGGCCCTGCGGCGCTCGTTGGCGCCCGCCCTTGTTCTGGTTGCCGAAGACGATGAGCTGCTTCCCTTCCGCGTCGCCCGCGATCATTACCAGTCGCTGGGCCTTCGCATTGTGACTGTCCCCCAGGGCGGCCATCGGTTCGAGAACGCCAAGGCCTACTTGAAAGGAGTCGAAGCCACGCTGCAACAAGGCCTTTTGCATTTTGCGCACAAGTTGAGCTCGGCGCACGAACCGCTCATCCGGTCGTCCAAAGTCTGTGGTTGTTTCTTCTGCGGCAAACTCTTTGGCCCCGAAGAGATCGTCGACTGGGTCGAGGAGGGGTCGTCGAGGCCGGAGAAACCCGTGCGAACCGCGCTTTGCCCTTACTGCCCCGTCGACTCCGTATTGCCCGAGAGCCCCAGGTACCGGCTGGACGCCGCGTTCCTGGCCCAGATGCGCGAGGAGTACTTTGCAAATGTGCCGTGACAAAAGGGCTGGAACCGGATTCCGTCGTACTTCTACTTCGGGTTATAACCCGAAGTAAATACTTTTCATGTCCTCGATTTCGGGTTATACTCCCTAGTGAGGTGGTTCACCATGGTGTCACGACCCGTGTATCTGGAAAAGATCCGACCCTACATCGACAAGCCGCTGGTCAAAGTTCTGACGGGCATCCGGCGCTGTGGCAAGTCAACGGTGCTCGAAATGGTCCGCGACGAGCTTCGCTTCCGGGGTGTTGCCGAGCAGGCCCTCGTCTACCTCAACTTTGAGTCGATGACTCACTCCGAGATCAACACCTCGGTCCGTTTGTACGACTTTGTGCGGGACCGAGTGCAACCCGGCACTCGAACCTACCTCTTCCTGGACGAGATCCAGGAGGTTGAGGCTTGGGAAAGGGCCATCGACTCCTTTCTGGTGGACTTCGACTGCGACGTGTATCTTACGGGATCCAACAGCCGGCTGCTTTCGGGCGAGCTGGCAACCTACCTTGCCGGGCGCTACGTGGAAATCCCTGTCTCGACCTTGTCGTACGCCGAGTCGCTCGAGTTCGCGGCGGCCAGGGGGAAGCAAGGCGACTTCGTGACGTTCCTGCGCCTCGGGGGGTTCCCGGTTCTCCACACGTCGGACTACTCCTTTGATCAAGCCTACCAGATCGTCGGTGACCTTTACGCTTCGGCGACCCTGCGTGACATCGTGCAGCGGCACAAGATCCGCAACCTCGCGCTGCTCGAAAAGATCGTGAAGTTCGCCTTCGAGAACGTCGGGAACCTTTTCTCGGCCAAGAAGGTGGCAGACTACTTCAAGAGCCAGCAACGCAAGGTCGACATCGAGACCGTTTATGCCTACCTGGCGGCCCTTGAGCAGGCGTTCATCCTGTACAAAGTGCCCCGCTACAATATCCAAGGGAAGGAGATCCTCGCCATCAACGAGAAGTACTACTTGGGCGATCCCGCGCTCAAGTTCGCGGTACTTGGCTTCCGCGACCGGGACCTTGGTGGCACTCTCGAAAACTTGGTCTATCTGGAGCTCCGCAGGCGTGGCTACCAGGTTTTTGTCGGGATCATCGGCGACAAAGAGATCGATTTTGTCGCGTTGCGAAAGGACGAGAAAGTCTACGTGCAGGTGGCCTACAAGCTCGCCGACGAAAACACTGTCGCCCGCGAGTTCGGGGCCTTTGCCGCAGTCCGTGATCACTACCCCAAGTACGTCGTCACAATGGAGGAGTTCTGGCAGGACAACGTGGACGGTGTCCGACACAGAAACCTCGCTGATTTTCTGTTGATGGATTCATACTGACACTCGAAATGGCCTAGACTCTTGGCATGACCAACCACCAACTCCCCCTCGTGGTAGCCCTTGCGGGGCAAGTTTCTCCCCGCGACAAACTCTTTGCGATTCTCGACCAACTGGCGCGTAACTTTCCCCATTCGCCCTTCTATTTTCTGGCGGTCGACTTTGCCTCGTCGGGCAGCCCGCTGGAGGCCCTTCTGAAAGCTTGGCCTTCGACCGCTCGAGTGTCGTTCGCCGCGCCGCCGGGCGTGGGCACCCACCCCGAAATCCTGGCCGCTACCCAGGGAACCTACCTGGTGCGTCACGCCCATGTGATCGTGGCGGTTCACGACGACAGCCCGTCGAGCGCCGTTGGCGACACGCCCTGGTTGCTGGGCAAGGCCGCTGAGGAATCCTGCTTCGTGTTTGAACTGCTTTCGGACCGCGACTTTGCGCTGTCGTTCTCGGGCGAAGATTCCACCCGAACGTCGGGAACCCTCGGCAAGCAACTGGACCGCTGGACGAAGCGCCACTACGCCAAACACCCGGCCTTTGCCGCGCTGGTCCGGCTCGACCGCTACAACGCCGACCTGCTCACGTTTGACCAGGCGCGGTGGGAACAGGATAACGGTTGGCAAAAGGCGTCAACCTTGGCCACCGAAGCCGCCTTGGCCACCCCTGACCAAAAGCCGCTGCTCGACATCTTTGTGCACAAGAAGTTCGCCGACGACCTCGCCAACCGCTACAAGGCCTTGCGCGACAAGGCCCTGCGCTTCAACTTGATCGCCGGCATCTTGGGCGCGGTCTTTCTCAACGTCTACCTGTTCTTTCCCGAGGTTCTCGCCGGGCTGATTCCCGATTTCGCCGTCGGCTTGGTCAGCAAGGGTGGCCTGGCCCTGTTCGTGTTGCTGAACGTGGTCGGCTACGTGGTCTTTTCGTGGATCAAGCTCCACAGGTGGGAAACGCGGTTTCAAGACTACCGGATGTTTGCCGAACTGCTGCGGGTGCAATTCCACTGGAGCGACGCCGGGGTGCCGGCAAGGGTGAGCCAGCACCTGAACACGCGCCTGGATGCGGCCCAGGAATGGTTGTGCAAGGCGTTGTCGTACCTCGACACGGGTCTCCCGGCGCTTCACGAACGGCTGGGGGCCCAGGGTCCGCTCGCTCTGGAAGCAGGCAAGCGGCGCGTCCTGAAAGACTGGGTGGAGGACCAGGAAAAGTACTACCGGGGCAAGGTCACCAGCTACTCCAAAAAGAAGTCGCCCTTCGTCCAGTCGGGCTTTTTGGGACTATCGATCGCGCTGACGGTGCTGGTGGGGGTGTTCTTTGTGGTCTACCTGCCGCAATTGCTGGCCGAGCTCAACCAGAGCGTCTTCACGCGCTTTACCAAACTGGGCAGCTTTGTCATCAATACGGTGCTCGGCATTGGCACCGCGTTCCGCCTGTACCTGTCGACCCAAGGGTTTGCGGAGCTGTCGGCCGAGTACGAGAACTCCTACTCCGACTTTCACAAGGCCCACCTCGCCCTCGAGGCCACCCTCGCCCTGCTTCCCTTGGAAGGCGACCAGGAACAATGGCGTCAGGCCACGACTCTTCTGGTCGCGGCGGGGCTTTTTGGACACGAGAACTCGGAACCGGGGCTGGTCAACGACCGCGCCGATGCCGTGCTCACCGAGCTGGGCTTGGCGGCGCTGGCCGAAAACGCCAACTGGCTGCAGCTCAACCGCTCGCGCGAGATTCCCAAGCCGAAGTACACCAAGTGAGGAGACCGAGATGAGCCCGAACACCGACGCCTCCCTGCCCTTGATTTTCGCCGTCACCGGGCACCGCGACCTGCGCGAAGCCGACTTGGCGGGGCTGAAGGCAACCACGGTCAACCTGTTTCGCGAGTATCAAGAACGCTACCCCCACACCCGTCTGCGACTGCTTTCGGGCCTCGCCGAAGGGGCCGACCAGCTCGTGGCCCAAGCCGCCCTCGCTTGTGGCGTCGAACTGGTGGCCGTGCTGCCGGTCCCGCGGATCGAGTACGAAAAGGACTTCGACCCCGCAGGAATTGCCGTGTTGCATTCGTTCCTGGAGCGGTCCGTTCTCACGATTGAACTTCCGCAAGACAAACTCCCCGAGAACCGCTACGTGCCGTTGGCCGCTTATTTGGCCGATCACTGCCACATTCTGCTGGCGCTGTGGAACGGCAAGAACAACCACGAACCGGGGGGCACTGCCAACGTGGTCGAGTTCCAGCTGGACGGGGTACCCTCGCGTTGGGGGTCGCACCGTGGCGTGCTCGAAACCCCGGATTTTGGCGCGGTTTTCCACGTTTTTGCGGCGCGGGACCGACACGACCGCGAGGTGACCACCAAGTTGCCCGCACCCGAGGTTCCCTGCGTTCAAGAGGCCCAGCGCGACTACGACATTCTGTTGCCCGCGTCGTGGGAGGGCCCCAAGGTGCGCCACACCTTCGGCAACTTCTTCGGTGCGGCCGTAGCGTCGCTGGACCAGTTCAATGTTGCCTTGGCCGACCGACTCGAGCCAGCCGAGGTGAAGCGGAACGCGGGCTACCTGATCACCCCCAGCCAAGAGGGACTGCTCACGCCGGGGCTGCGTAAGCTGTGGCAGTGGGCAGCGCAGGCCGACACTCTGGCGCAGGGGTACCAGACGAAGGCGAAGCGTACCGTAGCGGCGCTCTTTCTGCTGGCAGCCGCCGCCTTCTCGATGCTGTCGTTGTTTGTCGACCTGAATCCGCTCGGCGCCGTGATTGCCACCGCGCTCGTCCTGGTTCTGGCGGGGCTTGCTGTCAGCTTTTGGGCCAATCGGAGCTCGTGGAACGACCGCTACATCGACTCACGGGCACTGGCCGAAGGTTTGCGGGTTCAGCTGTACTGGAGGCTGGCAGGGGTGAAACAGCACGTGGGCGACGTCTACCTGCAGAAGTACCGGGGCAATCTGGAATGGATTCTCATGGCGCTGCGTTCGGCCGACCTCGAAGCCGAAGAACACGGGCGCAAGCAACCCGAACCTACCGAGGTCCATCGCGACGCCGCGACCGCCGGCTGGGTCAAGGATCAGGCGAAGTACTTTGCGCGGACAACCGCCACCCGCGAACGTCAGGGTGCTTTCCGAAGCCGCGTGACCGGCACGCTGTTTGCGCTGTCGCTGGCGGCCTTTCTGGGCATCCTCGGCCTGCAGGTGGCCCACCTTCTTGCCGGAGCCAGTTGGAACTGGCAGGACTTTTCCGCCGTGATGGGGTCCGACGCCTACTTCTGGTTGCTGTTCCTTTTTGACTTGTTGCTGGGCCTGGGCACCGCGCTGGCGGGGTACGCCGAGGTGACCGGCCAGGAAGAGGAGGAACGCCAGTACCGCCGGATGAGCCAGCTTTTTGCAAGGGGCAACCAACTCTTGGAGCGGGCCGGTTCGCAGCACCCGTCGGAGTTCCAGAACATCCTGCTGGCTCTGGGGACCGAGGCGCTGGCCGAAAGCGGCGATTGGCTGGCCGGCAAAAAGGCCAACCCCATTGTGATGCCGCTGGCATGAGGGGGTAACGGTGACAAAGCGACCTGCACGGCCTTGTTTTTCGCTCCCGGTCTGCTAACATGGAACCCATGCTACGACGCTTGTTGCTGACGGGCTTTTTTTGGTTGGGTGCTTGGGGGCTTTCGGGTGAGTCGCCGGTTCCGCAGACACCGGTTCGGGTGGCCTTTTATGAGTTCGGCCTGCTGTATCACAGCGGTGAGGGCCTCGACAAAGACCTCACCGAAGCAGTAGGCCGTCGTTTGGGCCTCAAGTTCAGCGCTCAGGTGTTGGCGCGCGCCCGCATTTGGCAAGACCTGCAAAACGGCGATCTGGACCTGGCGACCTCGGCCATCATCACGCCCGAGCGCGACCAGTTTGCCTGGCAGGTGCCCTACCTTGCCACCAAAAATCTCGCCATCGTGACCACCCAGGTAGCCTCGACGGTCAAGTCGTTTGACCAGTTCAACGCAAACAAGAACCTGGTGTGGGGAGCCGTGACGTCGTTCAAGCACGGCACCGAACAGGACAAATGGATCGACATCCTGCGGTCCGAGGGCCGGCTGGAAGAAAGCACCGACGCTGAGGCCCTGTTCCGCAAGCTCAAGGAAGGCCGCATCGCGGGGCTGTTCTCGTCGCCACCCATGTACAAAAAGTACCTCGCCGACCTCAACATGGCCTCGCTGGTCAGCCTGCAAGACTGGACGCCGAAGGAAAAGGGCTTCCTCGCGGGCTTTGCCCTTTCCAAGCGACGGTTTTCTGAGGCCGACGCCAAGCGGTGGGCCGCGACCCTTCAGGCCATGAAGGACGACGGAACGCTCAAAGCGTTGTACTCCAAGTACTTAAGCCCGTCCGAAGTCGCCCGGGTGCTGGACTTTTAGCATGCGCCCGCTAGCCAAGGACCTCGCGGTCAAACTTCTGGGGGCCTATTTGGTGGTGGCCCTTGCCGTCGCAGGCATCCAGCTCGTGCTCAGGTACGGCGAGGAGCGCAAGGCCGTCGTCGAGAACCTGCAGTTGCTGGCGAAGACGTTCTCGCCCGGCCTCGAGGCCGCCATCTGGGACTTCCAGGCATCGCTGACCCAAAACCAGGTTGATGGCATCGGGACCAACCCCTACGCCGTCCAGGTGGAACTGGTCGGCCCGACCGGCGAAGCGCTCGGCAGTTGGAAGCGTCCGGGCTCCCATGACGTCGACACCGACCTGGTGGTCACCCAAAGGCTCTACCATGACCCGGATTCCGACAAGCGGCGCCTGATTGGCGTGCTCACCATTTGGTCCAACCAAGAGGTGATGACCGAACGCCTGTACGTTGGGCTTCGGGACTCGCTTTTGGTGCTGTTGCTCGTGCTGATGGCGCTGGTCTTTCTGGTGTGGACCTACACCCGCGCCGTGATCGCGCTACCGCTGACCCGGTTTTCCAGCCAGGTGAAAGCCCTCGGCGGGGTGCAGACCAAGCAGCGCACCATCGACCTTGGCCAGGTCCGCATCGCCGAGATCCAGACCCTTCAGGATGGCTTCAACAATCTGCTGGTCCAGATCGATGAAAGCCAACAGCAGATCCGCCAGGCGAACCTGGAGCTGGAACAGCGCGTCGAAGAACGAACCAAGCAACTGGTACAAGCCAAGGTGGCCGCCGAAGAGGCCAGCCGGGTCAAGGGTGACTTTTTGGCGAACATGAGCCACGAAATCCGCACACCAATGAACTCCATCATCGGCTTTTCCGACCTGCTGGCGGCTTTGCCGATGGGACAGGAGCAGAAGGACTACGTGGACACGATCCGGGGGTCGGCAGGGTCCCTGCTGGGCATCATCAACGATATCCTCGACTTTTCCAAAATCGAGTCGGGCAAAATGGAGTTTGAATCCATCCCGTTCTCGCTGAGCGAATTGGTGGCCGAGGTGACCCGCAGCGCCAAGCTCCAGGCCGACCGAAAAGGCATCGACTTCCGGTGCACGATCGAATCCGGGGCACCCGAGCTGCTCCTGGGCGACCCTTTGCGGACTCAGCAGGTACTCAGGAATCTCGCGGGCAACGCGGTGAAGTTCACCAAAGAGGGCGGAGTCGAACTCTTGGTGCGGTGCGAAACCGAAGGCCGCCTGAAGCGCATCCGCTTCTACGTGCAAGACACCGGCATCGGCCTGAGCCAAGAAGACCAGGTCAAGGTCTTTCAGGCGTTTTCGCAGGTCGATACCTCGATCACCCGGCGCTTCGGCGGGACCGGCCTGGGCCTGTCGATCAGCAACGACCTCGCCCGCCTGATGGGGGGCCGAATCGGCGTCAGGAGCGAGCTGGGGCGTGGCAGCATCTTCTGGCTCGACCTGCCGCTGACGACGCCGCAACAGGTCACGGTCGTCGATTCCACGGCGTCGACCAACCCGAGCCCAGCCGAGCCGCCGGTGCCGGCCAAGCCGCTGGCCGACTCGCAGCTCTTGCTCGTCGACGACAACTCGCTCAACCTGCTGGTGGCCCGCAAAATCCTCGAAAAGGCGGGGGCCCAGGTCACCACGGCCGCCGACGGTCAGGAAGCCGTGGCCAAAGCCGAGGCCGGGGACTTCGACCTGGTGCTCATGGACGTCCAGATGCCGATCATGGATGGCTACGAGGCGACCGCGGCGCTGCGGAGCCAAGCGCGCTTTGGCACGCTCCCCATCATCGCGGTCACGGCGCACGCCATGGCCAGCGCCCGCGAAGACTGCCTGCGCGCGGGGATGTCCGACTACCTCACCAAGCCGCTCGACGGCAAGACGATGATCAACACCGTGGCTCAGTGGCTGAGGCCGAAACCGTAAGCGAACAGCGGGTTGGTGCTGGCCGAGGCAGGGATATCGTCGGCGGTGCGGGGCCAGGTGACGGGC
The DNA here is from genome assembly GCA_037142615.1 of Spirochaetales bacterium. GTDB lineage: Bacteria > Spirochaetota > Spirochaetia > JABEVK01 > JABEVK01 > JAIFLN01. The sequence goes on from JBAXAI010000021.1 coordinate 14,166, forward strand.
AGCTTGCCACGGAAGGGCACCTTACCGTAGATCACGTCGGCCACGGCCGCGCCCTCGCTGCCCGGCAGCCACGCCGCGACGAAGGCATTCCAGCCCGGCAGTTCGCCCGTTACCACCAGCGGCCTGCCCGAAACCAGAATCACCACCACCGGGAGCCCCGCGTCCTTGGCCACCTGGATGGCGTCGAGGTTGCCGGGAGGGATGCGTCCTCGGGAATCGAGGGTCATGTCGCTGTCGGGAGGCACGTCGCCCTGCCCTTCGGCGTAGGGGGTTTCGCCCACCACCACCACGGCCACGCTGGCCTCTTTGGCCCGAGCCGGGTCGGTGATGATTTCGCCACCGGCGGCCTTGGCCAGCGCCTGAAAGCCATCGAGAAGGCTGGTGCCGGGGGTGAGCCGGGTGATCTTCTTGCCGCTCTTTTTGTCGTAGCCACCCTGCCAGTTGATGGTCCAGCCGCCCGACTGCCAGCCCACGTTGTCGGCCAGCGGTCCGGTCACGAACACTTTGGCGCCGGGCTTGAGCGGGAGCAGGCCCTGGTCATTCTTGAGCAACACGAGGGATTCGCGCACCGCGCGCGCGGCCACCACCCGGTGCTCGGGCGAGCCCAACTGGTCGGCCGGGGACAAGGCGGCCGTTGAGGCCAGCGGGTGCTCAAACAGCCCGGCCTGGAACTTCACCGTCAGGATGCGGCTCACCGCGTCGTCGATGCGGGCCTGGGTGATCTTGCCGCGCTTGACGCCGTCAACGAGGATACTGATCACCTTTTTCCACTGCGACTGTTCCATCGACATGTCGACCCCGGCATTGAACGAGTTGAGTACCCTGTCGTCGTAACTGCCGGCGACTTCGCTGGTCAGGCCCATGGCGTCCCAGTCGCCCACCACGAAGCCGGCAAAGCCCAGGCCCCCCGCGCTCACCGGTGCCTTGAGCCAGCCTTGCAGCAGGGCCTTGTTCGCATGCATGTGAACGCCCTGGTACGAGCTGAACGAGGCCATGACGGTCTGCACCCCGGCGGCGACGGCCTGCACGTAACCCTGACCGTGAAGGGCCTTCAGTTGTTCCAAACTCAGGCCCGAAACATCGCCGCGGTCGATGGGGTTGGAGCCCTCGCCGCTGCCGTACTCGACGCCGCCGTCACCGATAAAGTGCTTGGCCGTGGCAACAATGCCCTGGCTCTGCACACCCCGGATGTAGGGCCCTGTCAGCAGCGTCTGCAGTTCCGCGGTTTCGCCCAGGCTTTCGTAACTGCGGCCCCAGCGGATGTCTTGCACCACCGAAACGGCCGGCCCAAAAGTCCAGTTGAGGCCGGTAGCGGCCACTTCGGCCCCGGTGACCCGGCCAATGAGCTCCATCAGTTCGGGGTCGCGGGCCGCGCCGAGCCCAATGTTGTGGGGAAAAATGGTCGCCCCATACACGTTGCCATGCCCGTGGACGGCGTCGATGCCGTAAATCAGCGGGATGCCGAGCCGGGAGGTCAGAGCCTCCTTCTGAAACTTGTTGTACATCGCCACCCACGCCTCGGGGGTATTGGGGGTGGGCACCGAACCGCCCCCTGAGAGCACCGAACCAATGCCGTTGTCGCGGAGGTTGACCTCGCCCAGCACGCCGCGCTCGGCTTGAACCATTTGCCCGGCCTTCTCGGCGAGGGTCATCTGGGCCAAGAGCAGACCAACCCGCTGCGTCACGGGCAACTTGGCGTCGAGCCAGGGTTTGTCGAGCGCCGGCAACAGCGAAGAACCAACGAGCAACAGCACAACGAGGGTGAGATTTTTCATGCCAAAAAGTCTGCCATGGTTTCTTGCTTTACGCAAGTATATATTATTCCTGAAGTTTATTCATTATCTCCACTATTGCCAAAAGATCTGTTATAGTGGGCGTAATGAAACCCGTCGTGAACCTGTACACTTGGCTTCAGCGCTCTTTCGTGACCCTGGCTCTGATTCCTCTGGTGTTCGTGGAGCTGCTTTTTCTCACGATCTACTTCGTGTCAAGTTTCTGGGCCGTCAGCTCGCAAGCCGACTACCTGCGCAGCTCGGCCAAGGAGAGTCTGGGTGCCATCGTCGTGGCCCGGGCCTCGAGCATCAGCGGCCAACTCGAGGCGGTAAGCGGCAACGTGTCACTGCTGGCCAACCATTTTGCCGAGGCCCTCGCGGCTCCGGCCTCGCTTTCGGCAGCCGATCAGGCAAGGTTGGTGCTCGCACCCAACGGGGTCTACTACACCGCGCGCGACAAAACCCCCGGAGGGGCTGCCGTTTTCTACAGCGGGATCCACCCCGTCGGAACGGCCGAGCGCGACAAGGTAGCCCGGCTTCTGGCGGTCGAGTCGATGATGCGGGATCTCGTTGTCACCAATACTCTTGAAGACCAAGTGTACCTCAACACCTTCGACTCGCTGAACGTGATCTACCCGTACTTCGACGTGCTGACCCAATATTCCCCCAAGATCAATATTCCCACCTTCAACTTCTACTACGAGGCCGACTTGGCCCATAATCCGCTCAAGACGCCCAGATGGACCAAGGCCTACCTCGACCCCGCAGGCAAGGGTTGGGTCACGTCTGCCATCGCACCGGTGTACAGCCCGTCGGGCTTCTTGGAAGGCGTGGCGGGCATCGACATCACCGTGTCGCGCATCACGACGCAGGTGCTGGGTTTTGAGGTGCCTTGGGGCGGGTATGGTTTGGTGGTCGACCGCGACGGCACCATACTGGCGCTTCCGACGAGTGGCGAGGCTGACTGGAATCTCAGCGAGCTCAAGAGCCACCACTACTCTCAGGCCCTGTTGGAAGACACGTTCAAACCCTCGTCGTTCAATCTGTTCCAACGCCGTGATTTAGGAGATTTTTCGCTGACCTTGGCCGAATCCTCGCAGGGGGTGATGCCGGTCACGCTTGAGGGCGGAAAGAAGCTCGTCAGCTGGGCCACCATCGGCGGAACCGACTGGAAGTATCTGGTCGTTGTGCCCGAGAGCCAGGTGTTCAAGGGAATCAACCAGATCTTCATCGAACAGCTTGCGGCAGGACTGGTGATGAGCCTGGGCCTTCTGATCTTCTACGGCTGGTTCTTCTACCTGCTGCGAAGGCGGGCACTGCGCATGGCGACGGCCTTGTCGCAGCCTCTGCTGCAAATGGACACCATCGTCAGCAAGCTGACGCGCGGAGAGTTCACCCAGTCGGTGCCCGACACCGAAGTGCTCGAGCTGCAGACAACCGCCGGTCACCTGGTCGAACTCGGCCAACACCTTTCCGACGCCCACGCGGCGAACAAACTCATCGGCGAGAAGCTCGAAAGCGCCCGCAGCGACCTGATCGCGGTGGTGAACTCGCTCGATGACATCATCCTCGAGGCCGACGAAACGGGCGAAATCACCAATCTGTGGAACTCCGACCGGGAACGGTTCGAGGAACTGCCCATCGTGGTCGCGGGCGAAAAAATGACCCTCAGAACGTTCATCGTTCTGGCCCAGAGCAACCATCAGGCCCAGCATGTCGAGATCCAGGTTCCGAGCAGCACCGGCATGCGCTGGTTTCTGGTCAAAGTGTCGATGTACGACCACCGCCGCGAACGCCTCATCCTCGCGGCTCGCGACATCACCGAGCGCAAGATTCTCGAAAACACCTTGGTCGTGGCTAGGGACGAGGCCGAAAGCGCCAACCGTGCCAAGTCACAGTTCCTTTCCAACATGAGTCACGAACTGCGCACACCGCTCAATGCCGTTCTCGGGTTTGCGCAGGTGTTGGCCCTGAGCAAGAAAGAGCCTCTCACCGAGGCTCAGCGCCGCCATGTGCGCGAAATCGACAAGGCGGGCCAGCACCTGCTGACGCTCATCAACGAGGTGCTCGACTTGGCTCGCATCGAGTCGGGCAAGGTTTCGCTGTCGCTGGAGCCCATCGCGGTGACCAAGGTGCTCGCGGGCGTGCTCGACCTGATCCGTCCGTTGGCCGAGAGGCAGGGCCTTGCGCTCAACGTGGTCAATCTGGTGCCCGACGACACCCACGTTCGCGCCGACTTCACCAAGACCAAGCAGGTGCTGATCAACCTGCTTTCGAACGCCATCAAGTACAACCGGCCCAAGGGAGAAATCTTGTTCACTGTGGAACGCGAGGACCAACGGGTGAAGTTCAGCGTTGCCGACACCGGTCACGGCATCGCCGAGGCCGATCAGGCCAAGATCTTCCAGCCCTTCCAGCGGCTCAACCAAGAACTCACCTCTGATATTGAGGGGACAGGCATCGGCCTGACCGTGAGCAAACAACTGGTTAACCTGATGGAAGGCGAAATCGGCATGCAGAGCACGCTGGGTCACGGCAGCCTATTCTACGTGTACCTGCCCTTAAGGGAAGCGCCTGCACCAGTGGACCCCGCCATCCTCGCGGCGGCGGTGAAGAACTTCGGTGGCGAAGGTTTCACGGTCTTGTACATCGAAGACAATCCTGCGAACTCCGACCTGGTGGAGCAGATCGTCGCCAGTCTGCCTGGCACCAGGTTCCTGGCCGCCAACCGGGGCGATCTGGGCTTGGAACTGGCCCGCCAGCACAAGCCCAACCTCATCCTGCTCGACCTTCACTTGCCGGGCATGGACGGTTTTCACGTGTTCGGTGAACTGCGTGCCGACGAAGCCACGCGCGAGATCCCGGTGTTCGCCGTAACGGCCGACGCCATGGAAAGCTCGCGCACGAAGGCCTTGGCCATGGGCTTTGCCGCCTACATCACCAAGCCGTTGAACGTCGACTCGTTCCTCGAGCAACTGACGAACCAGATGGAATCGCTGAACTAGCTTGCAGGAATCGCCGATGCGGGACAAAATGAAAGGCGATGAACCCTCTCCAGACCAACATGGAACGCCAGTTGCTGCTGGGGCTCCGTACCGCCGCTCAGGCCTTCGTGCTCATCTACCTCGCCTCGATCGTCTTGTGGGGCGTTCTTTGGGTACTTCCCGCGTCGCCCAAGGCCCATCTCACGGCGGCAACCGGCCGTTTTAACTACGCCGCGGGCGAGTTGTATATGCTTTTCGTCGGTTTGGCCGAAGCCGCAGTGGCGTGGTGGATCGGGCGGGCGTTGCGGGAACAGCGATCGCTGTCGAAGCACGTGAGCTATGTGCTGGCCTTTCTCGAGGCGTTCCAGCCGACGTTCTTCCTGTGGCTGTGGGGCCAGATTCTGCCGCCGGCCGAGGCTCTGGCGCAGTCGCCCATCTTCTTTTACTTTTTGCTGATCAGTGCTGGCGTGCTGCGGATGAACCCGGCCGCGTCGTTCTGGTCGGGTTTGGTCGCGGGGGGCAGTTACGTCGGCTTGGCGTGGTGGCTCTCGGCCAGCGCCGGTTCGGCCGATCCGTGGCTCGACGTCACCTCGCTGCACCTCACCAAGGGAGTCTACCTGGTGGTCTGTGGCAGCCTGATGGCACTGGTGGCGCGGCAGATGCGTTTGCGCCTGGTGGCCACCCTCGAGGCCGAGTCGCGCGAGCAACGCGCGCAGGAACTTTTGACGCTGGCCGTGCTCCGCGAGCGCGACGTGCTCGACCAGGACCGACGGGCGCAGAAGGCGCTGGGCCTTGCCGAGCCAGGTTCGCGGCTGGCCATACTCGACAGTCACGACGTGTTCCGCGAAAGCTTCCGGGGGCTGCTACGTCAAATCGGCTACCAGGTGACCGGGGCTTGGCCCAGCGTCGAGGCTGCCTTGCCCGAGCTGGCGGTGGCCGCCCCCGAATTGGTCCTGGTCGACCAGGAGTTCGAAGAGGATATTCCCCCCGGCCTGCGGCTCTTGGTTCTGGGAGCCCCCGAGCCCGGCTTGGCGCGGCTGGCCAAGTCGTCACCCACCGCGCACCTGGTGGCGTGCATCGAAGCCGCGCTCGCTGGCAAGCCCCTGCCCCAGGCCCCGCACCTGGCCCCCGTCGACCGCCTGAGCCCCCGCCAGCGCGAGATCCTCACCCTTGTGAGCCAGGGCCTCACCTACAAAGAGGTCGGAGTGAAGTTGCACCTCGCCGAGCGGACCATCAAGTTCCACATGGGCGAGGTCTTCGCCCTGCTGGGCGTGCGCAACAAGGCCGAAGCCGTGCTGGCCGCCCGGGCCCAGGGGAAGTAGAGGGCGTGTCGGCGCGACGCCGCTTCACGGCACCGCGACGCCGCCGTGGCTCCGGGGTTCCGTCCGGCCTGCGGCCGGGACTGTCAGGGGCGACGCCCCTGACACCCTGCGCCTGGCTCACGCGGATTATTTGATCTGCCGAATCTCATTATTGTGGGTGTCCGCTATGTACAGCGTGTCGGTGCCGTCGAACACGATTCCATAAGGCTGGTAGAAGCTCGCGCCAGTTCCCGTTCCGTCCGCGTAGCCGGAACTCCATCCAGCCAAGAAGTTCCGCACCACCGCCGGTGCTTTTGTGTACCTGACGATGATGTTGTTAGCGGCCATTGTCAGGTAGTAGTTGCCAGCGTCGTCTAGGACGACCGCAGCATCGCTGGACATTCCGGAAACCAAAGTGGTCACCACGCCTACCGTGGTCACTTGGCGCAACCTTCCATTGCTATTGTCGGCGACGAGAACGTTCCCGCTGGCATCGAGAGCCAGGCCTTCGGGATAGTTGAAGATTGCTCCTGAACCCGTTCCATCCAAGAATCCCGCACCAAACATTCCTGCCAACGTGGTCACGTATCCACCGGTGATCTGCCGGATCATTCCGTTGGACGTGTCTGCGACGTAGACGGTCGTTCCGGCGCTGTTGTCGGCGATTCCCATCGGGTAATTGAAAGTCGCACTGGTTGCGGCACCACTGTTACTGCCGCTGGTACCTGTCCCAGCCAACGTAGTAGCCGTGCCACCGTTTGAGCTGATTCGCCTGATGAGGTTGTTCCCAATGTCAGCGACGCACAAGTTGCCGTTGTAGGTCACGGTATACCCAAGCGGCTTTGCTGAAGTGGAAGCGACTGTACCTCGTTACCGGATGGAGGAGTAAAGCCGCTCGCAGTCGACGATCACACGTTGTTGGAAGTCGCGCTGGCCACAGCGTTCCATGCCAGAGAAACTTGGCGCAATCCTTGCGTTGTCGTCGGGCTCAACACCGTCCGGGCGGACGGCACTGTCAGTTGAACGCTCGGATGGGCCGAGCCCAATAGGAACCCGAAGGACCGTGTAGGCCCTCCGCGGGGCCCTGCACGTATCCAGAGGCGTCCATATACTCGGCCCAGACATTGTCCATCCCGGCGCCTGCATCTAGGTCCATCGAAGACGTCCAGTAGCCGTTGAAACTCGTCGGCATGGAAGGGAAGGTACCGAACCCATTGAGAATCAGATTGGTGTAAAGAAGGTGATTCTCGTCCTTGCTGGGCATATACCAGTCTGTCTTCCCGCCGAAAACGTAGTATTTGCAGTCACGCACAACGTACGTATCGTTGGTACCGTAGTACGCAACGATGGCGGCGGTGTTGGCCTTGCCGGCTCCGATTTCCGTCCCTTGAGCTCCGGGCACGCTAGCCCACTGAACATGGGGAAAGTAGGCCTCATTATTCGACCCAACATTGACTTGTGCCGCTTCCAGATAGCGGTAAGCCACATTGTTGGCGAGGAAGGTGGCGCCGGAGCCGAGTGCCGCTACTGCATCATAGAACACAATTCCGCCTGCCGGGCCTGTATCACCAATTGCATACCTGACATCGACAGCGCACGTTGCTGTGAAGTTGCCGTCGTCGGTTGTAGCGGTGATGGTAGCGGCTCCAGAGCCGACCGGAGACACGACACCACCGGCAGAGACGGTGGCCACCGTGGGGTGGTTGGTTGACCAAGTGATCGCCTTGTTGGAAGCGTTCGACGGAGAGATAGTTGGGATCAGCTGGACAGGGTCGTTAATCATCCTGAAAGACATAGCCGTCTGACCGGGGAGCGACACGGCGGTGACGGCGACGGGATCATTCACTGTGCAGGTTGCTGCATAACCTTGGTCGTTGCTCGTCGCCGTGATGGTGGCAGATCCCGCTTGGGGATGACTCACGATGGCAGTGAACTGGCCACTTTTGTTCGCCGAAGAGACGCTGGCGTTGGTGGTCGACCAGACAATCGCAGGATCGGTCGCATCGACGGGCAGCACGGTCGCCGTCAAGGTGGTCGAACCTAAGGGATCGAGCCCGACGACAGCCTTGTCAAGCGATACCGAACTGACGTGCACACCAGGCGAACCAGTGCCCATCGCGCTCAGCGGGCTACTTGCAGAAGCGGTCTTGGCGATCACCCAAACGTAGTAGCTTGCGTAGTTGGTAAGCCCCAGGATGGTCCCGGGAGAACCGGTCAGGTTCGTCGGGCCGTTGGCTTGGGCCGGAGGGTTGGTCGTCAAGCTGTAATACAGGTCGTACGAGGTCGCACCAGAGACGGGCGTCCACGACACCGAGAGTTTACCCGATCCTGCCGGGTAGCCGACGGCTGTCACCATGGGCGTGCCCGAAATCGAAGGAACGTATTGAAACGAAACCTGGTTTCCGTAGGTTGTCCCAGCCTTGTTCGTCGCCCAGGCCCTTAGGTAGTACAGCGTACCGCTCACTAGTCCGCTGAGATTGCTGGTGAACACCCCCGTTCCCGCCCCATCACTCGTCAAGCTTCCGCTGATGGTGGGGCTGGGCGAAGTTCCCCAACAGACGCCGCGACCGGTGACGGCGTTCCCGCCGTCAGAAACGACTTCACCGCCCGATGTCGCTGTCGTGGCGGCCAAGTTTGAGATGGCGCTGGTGGTCACGACAGCCAACCCGTCGCTGATGGTGATTTCGACTCGGGCGATGGTCGAAGTGACTTGTCCCGGTTTGGTCGCGATGGCCTCGAGCACATACGACCCGTTGGCGCTCCAAACGAGCGGTTCAAGGTAATCGGGACTCGAGCCCGAAACCGTCGTCCCGTCGTCCGTGTAATGGATGGAGGCCCCATCTGTCGAGCAGGTGATCGCGAACTTGGTTCCGGGAGCAAAGGAGCCCGCGCCGGGCGTAACAACCGGCGTCGCTACCGTCTCACTGGTTGTCGCCGCCGCCACGTCCTGCTTGAGCTCGGTCAGCATCCCGGTGTCTTCGCAGGCATTGAGCGCGAGCAAAGCCACCAAGACCGCCAGCGCGGCAGCCGCTTTTCGCACGGTCTTCACTGGCCGTCTCCCGAATCCCACAGCACTCTCAACCTGTCGTCGCCGACCGAAGCCGCCCGGCCGCCGGCCGAGCTGGCATCTCCCACGCGGGGAAACTGCGCCGCGAGATCGGGGTCGAGGGTCTGCAACTGCTGGTACTGTAGCAAGGCCACCTTGTCGTTGCTCAGGGCCTGATTGGTCCGCGACAGCGCCAGCAGCAGCTTGGGGTTCACCGGGTCGAGCAGGCTGGCCTTTTGGTAACTCACCAGCGCCTTCGCGAGGTCGGACTGCACAAAGTACAGGTTGCCTAGGTTCTGCAGCGCGGGCAGGTAGTCGGGCTTGGCCTTCAGGGCAGCTTGGAACTGCGCCTCGGCGTCGGCCGACTTGCCATACTTGGCGTACAGGATTCCCAGCTTGTTGTTCGTGGTCCATTCCTGGGTCTTGTCGAGCGTCTTTTGCAGCTTGGCCACCTGATCGGCGATCGTCTGGTCGAGCCACTTGCTGGTTTCGGCCGTGTAGGCAGCAAGGATCTTGTCTTGCGGAGGCAGGGTCACGGGATTCGCGGTCCCGGTAAAGCCGACAGGCTGATAGGCCTTCCAAGCCTCTTGAACGGGCCAGAACTCGGCGGTCCGGTCCTTGGTTCCCCCGGCCCACTCGTCGGCGCCGAGTTGCCAAGCCTTCACAAAGCCCTGATTGCGGAGTGTCACCTCAATGGGGACCCAGGCGGTCCCTCCGTACTCGATGAAGGTGCCCGCTGGAATGAGTTCCTTGTCGGCCTGGGCAGGAGTCAGCTTGGTGTCGAACGCGATGAAAATGTGTCCCGGCACCGTCACGAAGGCCGCGTCGATGCCCACCGCCTGGAACAGCGCGGCGTAGAGGATGGAAAGGTCGCTGCAGTCGCCGGCACGGTATTGGAAGGTCTCGCGCGGGAACTGCAAAAAGTCGACCGTGGCCTTGTTGGTGTAGACTTGGTCGTAGGGGGTCACGGGGTTGCGGGTGTAGTTGACGCCCAGCTGGTCGAGCGCAGTATGCAGAGCAATAGCCGACACAAGGTTACCGTTCAGCAGGCGCTTCTCCTGGGCGCGTACCGAGCTCGTCACGCTGCGGGCAAAGTTGAGCACTTCGGGATCCTTGGAGGTGACAAAGGCAGCCGCCTTGCGGTTGTCGTCCCAAGTCATGGCGTTGCGGCCCAGCACGGTCATGGTCTGCACGGTGGCGTCGGTGAACTGTTGGCCGTTGGCACTGAAGCGCAAAGTGATCTCGGTCGCCACCTTGGTGCCCTCGGTGACATTGAGGACCTGGTCGGTGAACAGCGCGTACAGGTCCAGTGGCAGGTCGGCGCCCGGGGCCAGCGTTCCCTTGACCTCGAAGGTCTTGGGAGCGTCCATGAACTCCTTGATGAACACCTGGGTGCTGATGCCCGAAACCGGAACGTTGAGTCCGTTGTGCAGTGTCACCGTACCGATCGGGTGGTCGTCGTAGTGCTTGAAGAAGACCGGGTACGCCGGCAGCAGGTTGAACGATGGCACCGTGACCGCCCCGCCCAGGTTACCCATGGCCAGACTGACGCCCAAATGAAGGCCTAGCCCCTGGTAGAGCGGCTCGACAACGCCCTTCACCAGCGCGACGTAGTAGTTGTACTGCACTCCGGCTTGCAGTTTGATCGAGGGGTCGAGCGCGAAGTCGAGGCCCGCCGTTCCGGCGAAGAAGGGGTTGGTGGCCGTGGCCTTGAAGTCATTGCGGGCCGCAAAGTACCAGCCCCCCGTTCCCGAGGCAAACACTCCCAGCGGACCAGCCAGAGGCAACTGCAGGCCTGCCTTGAGCCCCGTCGAGGCAAACGAAAGCGAACTGACCTTGTCGAGCACGGGAGCAAAGGAGTACTGCAGCCCGCCGCCCAGCTGCAGCGGCGTGCCAGGCAAACTGTACAGGAACCCAAGTTGACCGCCACCTCCGGTGCCGTAGAGCGCCGTGGCCGCCGTTGCCGAAAGCGGAATGCCCACATCAGGCGACACTTCCAGCGACAGTGGCGATGGCAAACGACCCGCCACATGCGCGGGTGTTTGGGAAGAAAGCGTCACCAACGCCGCTAACCACAAGCAAGACCAAGCCAGGCGCACAACTTTCATGAGTTCCCCCACTTCGATTGTACCCCCAAACCCGCGAGAGTTAAGCTCTCTTCACTCCGGTCAAAAGGACAGAAAAAGGGCAACGTGGACGCGCGGTGCCCTCCGCCCGCTCTACGTGTGCGCGATCCCCAGCAGGTTCAGCCCCGCCACGCCCGCGATGATGAGCGCCACACTCAGCCACTGGCCCCAGGTCAGTGTCTCGCGAAAAAGGACCAGCCCCACCAGGACAACCAAGGCCGTCCCTAGCCCCGACCACACCGCGTAGGCGGTGCCGATGCTGAGCGTCCGCAGCGAAAGCGTGAGCAGGCCCAGACTTGCGAGGTAGCCCAGCACGAGGGGAATGACCCACAAGGGCTTGGTGAAGCCTTCGGAGAGTTTCATCGACGTGGTGCCCGCCACCTCAAACACGATGGCGAGCGCTAGGTACGCAAATCCCATCACGACCTCCTCAGGAACCGAACCAGAAAGGGAAGAGGCCAGACAAGGAGAAACCCGTTGGCCAGCCACCACGCGGCGTCGAACTCACCGCGAAAAGCCCAGAACGACAACGCATTGAGGCCCGAGCTCACGGTCAGAGCCAGCGACACCAGCACCAGGCGCGACGCCAACTCGGGCCTCCTCCGCGCGAGGGCAAAACCCGTCAGGCCGAAGGCCGAGACGGCGAGGTCCAGCGGCAAGAACGACCAGTTCCAACTCACCAGCAGAGGATTGGAGTAGTCCTGGTACGCCCATTCGGGTGGAATCCAATGCAGGGCTGTGGCCATCCAGTAGACCACAAAGCCGACATCGGTGAAGAGCAGCAGCCCTTTGAGCGGTTTGGTCATGATGCCTCCTTTGACTGGGGGACAGACCTCGCAAGAACGCGCAGGCAGTCGGCGTACGTCGCCCAACCAAGAGCCGGGAGGGTTCCAATTTGGGCATGGAACCACAGACCGTCGAGCGCCAGTAGAAGCGGCAGCACCTCAGGTCCGTAGCCAGCGAGCCCCTGGCGGTACCAGCGGTCCAGAGCTTCGCGGAACGGGGCCAGCAACGAAGGGTCCTCGGCGACGGCCGACAGCACTCCCGACAGCGCCTCACCGGAGCCCACGTCGGCAAGCGTGGCCTCGACGTAAGCCGCAAGCCAGTCTGCGCCGCGGTCCACCACCGCTTGAACGGCCGCCTCGAAACCGTCGACGGCCTGACCTACCATAGCCGTGACCAAGGCCTTCTTATTGGGAAAGTGATAGAGCAGACCGCCCTTGCTGACCCCGGTACTCGCAGCCACGGCCTCGAGCGTGAGTGCACGCGACCCAGACCTGGCGACGAGGGCCGACGCAGCCCTCAACAAATTCTCTCGTGTTGCCATACGATTTAGTGTACCGTCTGGACGGTACATTGGTCAAGATTCGCAGGGCAAAAAAAGAGGCCGCCCCAAGGCAGCCTCTCAGCTCAACGCGAAACTTGCTTACTTCACGTACAACGGCCGCGGCACGTAGTGCGTGTGCAGCAGGTGATGGCTCTTTTCGCTCAGCGGCTTGCCCAAGAAGTCCTTGTACAGGCTCTGCACCCAGGGGTTCTCGTGGCTGCAGCGGATCACCGCGTTCTTGTCGTCCTTGTAGATGCCCGCCGTCCGCTTGGCGCGTACTTCGTCGGTGGAGCCGTAGGGTTGTCCGCCGCCCGAAATACAGCCGCCGCGGCACGCCATCACCTCGATGAAGTGGAACGGGATTTCCTTCCCCGCCGCCTTGGCTTCCTTCACCTGACGCATCACGTCGCGCACGTTGGCCATGCCGTGGGCCACCGCGAAGCGCACTTCGATTTCCTTGCCGGGAGCGCCGAGCCCATCGGTGGGAATCTTCACGCTGGCGACCTTGACGCCTTCCATGCCTCGGGCCGCTTCGATGTCGAGCGAACCGAGGTTCTTGCCGCTGACCATGTGGTAGGCCGTGCGGAGCGCCGCTTCCATGACGCCACCGGTGGCACCGAAAATGGTGCCGGCGCCGGTATAGTCGCCGAGCGGATTGTCGACCTGTTCGTCGGGCAGGTTCTTGAAGTCGATACCGGCCTGCTTGATCATGCGGGCGAGCTCGCGGGTGGTCAGCGAGCAGTCCACGTCGGCCATGCCCGAGCTCTTCATGTCGTCAGAGCGCTGGATTTCGAACTTCTTCGCGGTGCACGGCATGATGGCCACGCTGATGATGTCTTTGGCGTCGATCTTGGCCTTTTCGGCGTAGTAGGTCTTGATCAGCGAGCCCATCATCATCATCGGGCTCTTGGCCGTACTGAAGTGGGGAATCATTTCCGTGTGGTACTTTTCGAGGTAGTCGACCCAACTCGGGCAGCAACTGGTAATCAGCGGCAGGGTACCGCCGGTGGTGAAACGCTGCAGGAACTCGCTGGCCTCTTCCATGATGGTCAGGTCGGCGCTGACGTTGGTGTCGAACACCTTGGCAAAGCCCAGGCGACGCAACGCGGCGTAGATCTTGCCGGTGACGATAGTCCCGGGTTCCAGGCCGAACTCTTCACCGAGCGCGACACGGACGGCGGGAGCGATTTGCACCACGACGTGCTTGTCGGTTTGCCGCAAGAAGTTCCACACGCGGCGGGTTTCGTCGACTTCGGTGATGGCGCCCACGGGGCAATGCGCTGAGCACTGGCCGCATTTGATGCAGGGGCTTTCGGCCAGAGTGACGTCGCCGGCCGGGGCCATGCGGGTTTGGTCGCCGCGGTTGAGGAACTCGAGGGCCCACACGTCTTGCATCTCTTGGCACACGATGACGCAGCGCCCGCAACCGATGCACTTGCTCGGGTGCAGTTGCACCGAGGGCGTCGAAAGGTCGTCGGGCAAACGGCGGATGCCACTGGCGAAGGGCACGTCGCGGATGCCGAACTCGGCGCTGATCGTCTGCAGTTCGCAGTTGCCGTTGCGCGCGCAGGTGAGGCATTCGTTCGGGTGGTTCGACAGGATCATTTCGAGCACGGTGCGGCGGGTCTCGACGATATCGGGGTCGTGGGTCAGGTAGTTCTGACCTTCAACCACCGTGGTGGTACAGGCGCGCACCATTTTGGGCGAACCTTCGACCTTGACCACGCAGATGCCGCACGCGCCCCAGGCCTTGAGGTCCGGGTGGGCGCACAGGCTCGGGATTTTCGTGCCGTGCATTTTGCCGGCCTTGAGAACGCTGATTCCTTCGGGAACCTCAACGCTCTTGCCGTTGATTTTGATGTTGACCATTTTGGCAGGTTTGGTGGGGATCATTTCCGGTACTCCTTTAGCTCACCAAGATGGCTTCGAACTTACAGGCGTCGTAGCAGGCACCGCACTTGATGCACTTGGCTTGGTCAATAAGATGCGGCGCCTTGCGCTCGCCCGAGATGCAATTGGCTGGGCATTTGCGGGCGCACACGGTACAGCCGATGCATTTTTCGGCGATCACGGTGTAGGTGATGAGGTCCTTGCACTTGCCGGCGGGGCAGTTCTGCTTGTCGATGTGGGCCAAGTACTCGTCTTCAAAGTACTTAAGGGTACTCAGAATGGGATTGGGCGTGGTACCACCGAGCATACACAAGCTGGCGCGCTGCATGGCAAAACCGATCTGCCGCATGGTGTCGATGTCTTCGTGCGTGCCCTTGCCCTTGGTGATCTTTTCCAGGATGTTGAGCAGTTTGCGGCCGCCGATTCGGCAGGGTGCGCACTTGCCGCAGCTTTCTTCGACGCTGAAGTCGAGGTAGAACTTGACCACGTCGACGATGCAGTCGTCTTCGTCCAACACGATCAACCCGCCCGAACCCATCATCGAACCGACCTTGGTCAGCGATTCGTAGTCGATGGGGGTGTCGAGGAACTGCACCGGGAGCACGCCGCCGGAAGGGCCACCGGACTGCACGGCCTTGAACGCCTTGCCGCCACGGATGCCGCCACCGATGTCGTACACGATTTCGCGCAACGTGGTGCCCATCGGCACTTCCACCAGGCCGGAGTTGTTGATCTTGCCGGTGAGCGCGAACACCTTGGTGCCCTTGCTCGTCGCGGTGCCGATGGCCGCAAACCACGGCGCGCCTTTGAGGATGATCACCGGGATGTTGGCAAAACTTTCGACGTTGTTGATGCTGGTGGGCTTGCCCCACAGGCCGCTGACCGACGGGAACGGAGGCTTGGGCAACGGCATGCCGCGCTTGCCTTCGATGGACTGCATCAGAGCGGTTTCTTCGCCGCACACAAAGGCACCGGCGCCCAAGCGGATCTCGATTTCAAAATCAAACCCGGAGCCGAGGATGTTCTTGCCCATCAGGCCCATTTCGTGGCTTTGCTTCATGGCCACTTCGAGGCGGTGGATGGCCAGCGGGTACTCGGCGCGGATGTAAATGTAGCCCTGGGTGGCGCCCATGGCGTAACCGGCGATGGTCATGGCCTCGAGCACGCTGTGAGGGTCGCCTTCGAGGGTCGAGCGGTCCATGTAGGCGCCCGGGTCGCCTTCGTCGGCGTTGCAGATCACGTAACGCTGATCAGCGGGGGTCTTGCGGGTGTTTTCCCACTTGAGGCCCGTGGGGTAACCGGCGCCGCCTCGACCGCGGAGGCCCGAGGCCTTCACTTCGGCGATCACTTGCTCGGGGGTCATTTCGAACAAGGCCTTTTCGAGCGCGGCGTAACCGTCGCGGCTGATGTATTCCTGCACGTCTTCGGGATTAATGATGCCGCAGTTGCGCAGCACGATGCGAACCTGTTTTTGGTAAAACTGGATGTCATGCTCGCCCTTGGCGGCGACCTGACCGGCCGTCTTGTACAACAGACGTTCCACAGGGCGACCCTTGACGATGTGCTCAGCGATGATCTCTTGCGCGTCTTCGGGTTTCACTTCGACGTAAAAGCTTTCGTCCGGCAGAATCTTGACGATGGGACCCTTTTCGCAAAAGCCGAAACAGCCGGTCTTGACCACCTGAACCTGATTGCCAACCCCGAGTTCCTCGGCGGCCTTTTTCAGGTTTTTGAAGATCTCGTCGGCTTTGCTCGACTCGCAGCCGGTGCCGCCGCAAACAAGGCAGAAGTTGCTCAGTGCCATGTCAGTTCTCCTTCACGATGTCTTTCGACGGGCGGTCGAACACGTGCTTGTCGACCAGTTTCTTCTCGAGGATGTGGGTGTGGACGATCAGGCGGGCCGTCTCGGCATCGACGTTGCCGTAAATGATGTCGGGCATACCGTCCATCTTGACCAGCGCGGTGGGCTCGCTGTGGCAAAAGCCCATGCAGCCGGTCTGCTTGATGACGACGTTGCGCACGTCCTTGCTGTTGAGCTCGTTCACAAACGCGTCGAGGGTTTCCTTGGCTCCGGCCGCAATGCCGCAGGTGCCCATGCCCAAGGTGATTTCAATGGTTTTGTCGCCGCCGATGCGGCGGTCCATGGCCTTTTTGCCGGCCTCGCGCATGGCTCTCAGTTCTTGCAGGGTCATTCCTTTGCCTCCATCGCATTTGCCTCCATCGCTGTCGTCTCCAAATCCGTGAAATACTGCGCCAGCAACTGGCGGGCCTCGGGGTCTTCAAAGCTCCCCAAGGCCTCACGCAACTCGCTGCGGGTCGCCTCTTGGCCGTACAGGTTGAGCACCACCTCGTGGTTGCCCTCCCAGGCCATCAACTGGCTCAAACAGCCCGCCAGGTCGCCCAAGGGGGGCGTATCCCAGTGTTGCCGGTTGAACCCCACCTCCACCTCGGTGCCGTGGGGCGGTTGGTTCGAACTCTCAATCCGGAAGCTGCCCTGCGTCATCGTGACGGTCTGGATGACGAACGGGAGCCCCAGACCCACCTTGCGGTGGGGATGTTTGACGCCATCGGACCAGAACGGGTCCTGGGCCTTGGCCAGGGTGGTGTCGTCCATACCGCAACCGTTGTCGCCAACCGTCAGCCGGAACAGCCCGCCCTCGTTGTCCAGCGTCACCCGGACGGTATCGGCCCCTGATTCCACGGCGTTCTGGTACAGGTCGACCAGAAAGTCGCAAATCGTCCGATGTGTCGACATCGACTACCTCAGGCTTGGGCCCTGAGTTTGGCGAGGATCTCGGGCAGTTTGTCGGGGACGATTTTGCCAAAGACCTCGGTGCCGCACACGGCCACCGGAGCGAGGCCGCAACAACCGACGCAGCGCACCGACTCGATGCTGAACTCACCGTCTTCGGTCACCTGGTTGACGCCGATCCCGAGCATGTTCTCGAGCTCTTCGATGATGTCTTCGCCGCCCTTGAGGTAGCAGGCAGTGCCCATGCACACTTGGATGTTATGGCGTCCGGGCTTGGTCAGTTTGAAGTAGTGGTAAAAGGTGACCACGCCGTAGATCTTGGCCAGCGGCAAATTGATGACGCGGGAAAGCTTGAGAATGGCAGGGCGCGGAAGGAAACCAAACTCCTGCTGCAAGCGGTGCAGGATCATGATCAGGCTGCCGGGCTTGTCTTTCCATTCGGTGATGAACGACGTCAGTGCGGGCGAAAAGTCCGGTTCGGCGACCTTTTCGAGAGTGGAAGCTGACATGGATCCTCCTTAACGTTAGGGCTATTAACTTCGTTATAGTCCTGACCCGACCTGCTGTCAAGATTATTGCACTTGAAAGCACAATATTTTGAACTTCCGGAGCAATAAATGCTGAGGGGAATGGTCATAGATTCGGGGTGGGGAGAGCGCTTTGCCAACGCCTGTCTTGTGGAGTACTTTGACCCCATGGACAAGACTCCGGGTTCTGCAGGGACCCGTTACGGTGTACCGGCCTATCGCGAGCAGATCACCACGCGCCTGAGCGAGGCCTACGGGCAGAACATGCTCGACCAGCGGGAGTTGGAACGGCGGCTCGACCTGGCGCAAAAGGCCGAAACCATCGAGGAACTGAAAGCCGTGGTGGCTGACTTTGGGCCCGAGAAAGCCACCCGTCCACGACAAACTCGCGGGGGCGAGAGTCAACTCGCTGCCACGGGACAGCGCCACACCCAGGTGATGTCGAGCCACAACCACGTGCTCGACCCGGAACTAGAAGACGGCTACCGGGGCCTCAACATCATGGGCGGCACGGTGCTCGACCTGCGGGCCTTTCGTGGGTCGGGGGTTACCCTCGTGGTGACGCTGTCGGGGTGCATGGCCGAATACCGGGTCAAAGTGCCGCGGGGAACACGGGTTGTTCGCGAGTCGCGTCTGGTGATGGGTGAACTGCACATCCGTTCGGCCGGCCAACCGGGCGTGCTGACCTCTTTGTGGAAGAAGCTCGTGGGCAACTCCGACCCGCCGCCGGCGTCACCCTACCCCGCCGACGGGCCGCCGCCGACTGTGATCCTGCGGGGCACCATGGTCATGGGGAGCATCACCGTCAAGGAAGAGAGCTGAGGAAGTTCAGCAACACGGGATTCACCGCCTCGGAGTGCAGTTCGTGGAGCAAATGCCCTTGCCCGGGCAGCACGACCAACTGAGAATCCGGGAGCACGGCCTTCAGCTTCTTGCCAGTATCGAGGGGCACAATCTCGTCTTTTTCGCCCCAGAGCAGCAGCGTCGGCATGGTGAGTTTCTTCGGCTCCACCGGAGGCGCGCCGGGTGACGAGCTCCAGGCGATGAGCGCGTCGCCCTCGCGTGGGCCCTGAAAAGCCGTGGTGTAGCCATCGACCATCTCGTCGGGGATCGTCTCGCCCTTGACGGCGAAACCCTCGAGCAGGCCCTTCACCGCCTTCCAGTCGTGGAGCTGCCCATCGAGGAACGGTGCGAGCAGTCCGGCAAAAAACGGAGCCCCGGCGGCTGTCTTGCCGTCGGCAGGCACGGCACCTGCCATCAGGATGAGTGCCTTGGTGCGCTCAGGATGCGTCTGCGCGCTGAGTGCCGCGTACAACCCGCCCATGGAGTGGCCTAGCAACACCACGTTGCTGTTCCAGCCCAGCGCGTCGGCCACGGCCCACTCCAGTTCACCCCGGTTGAGGCCCTTGCTGAGCTTGGCGACCTCGTGGTCCGAAAAGCCAAAGGGGGGCACATCGGCAGCGGCGACTTCCCAGCCGGCTTCGAGCAAGGCGGGCACCACAAAGCGAAAACTGAACGTCGACGACCCAAACCCATGCATCAGAAGAATTTGGCCCTTGGGCTCGGCAAAGACTGCGGCGTCGGGCCTCCAGTGGCGATAGTGCACACTCAGGCCCTGCGACCCGACAAAAGCACTTTCAGGGAACGGCTGGGCGCGGTTGATGGCGCTGCCAAGATCGAGCGCCCGCTGCTGGGTGGGAGTGGTGGCGCAACTGGCAAGCAGCAAGAAAGAAGCGGCCGCGAGGGCCAAGGGTAGTTTCATGCTTGCAAGATACTGCCCAGGAGTGCGGATTGCAAAACCGGCCACCTCGGCTACGCCCGTGACTCCACCATTTCGCTCGTCGGGTAGAACCTGACCGCCGGGTTGTCGCTTTTGAAGCGCTGAAGCAGCCACGGGTTCTCGGCCATGAAGATGTGCGTTCCCCGCACGTCGACCAGGATCTTGTGGCTGTAGCGGTCCAGAAAGGCCTCGAGCACGCGTTTGTCGTCGCTGGTGATCCAGTTGCACAGCGTGAACTCGATGGGCTCGTACCGACAGGCGGCGCCGTACTCGTGTTCCAGGCGATACTGCAGAACTTCGAGCTGCAACTGCCCCACGACGCCCAGCACGCGGACGTTCTGGTTGTGCGGCTTGGTGAACACCTGCACTACGCCCTCTTCGGCCAGTTGGTCGAGGCCCCTGTGGAACTGCTTGCTCTTCATGGGGTCAGCGTTGAGGATGGTGCGGAAAATCTGCGGAGCAAAGCTCGGAATACCCTGAAAGTGCAGCGCCTCGCCCTCGGTCATGGTGTCGCCGATCTTGAACGTGCCGGTGTCGTGCAGGCCGATGATGTCGCCCGGCCACGCCTCGTCGATGATGTCGCGGTTTTGGGCCATGAACGCCGTGGGGTTGGCCGCGCGGATGGGTTTGCCCGAACGCACGTGCAGGTACTGCTTGTTGCGCTCAAACTTACCGCTGCAGATGCGCAAAAAGGCCACGCGGTCGCGGTGCTTGGGGTCGAGGTTGGCGTGGATCTTGAAAATGAACCCCGTGAACTTGGCTTCGGAAGGTTCCACGGTGCGTTCATCGGCCTTTTTGGCCTGCGGGTACGGGGCCAAGCGCACCAAGTTGTCGAGCAGTTCCTGCACCCCGAAGTTGTTGAGTGCCGAACCAAAAAACACCGGCGTCACCAACCCCTGCATGTATTCCTCGTGGTCGAAAGGCGGATAAATGCTGGTCACCAGCGCCATGTCGTCGCGCAGCTTTTTGGCCAGGTAGTCGCCCACTTCTTGGTCGAGCCTCGGGTCGTCCACGCCGTCAATGGCCACCACGTTGGTGGGCAGTTGCACCTGGCCCGGGCGGAACAAGTACAGCTTGTTCTCGAGCAGGTTGTACACGCCTTTGAAACTTTGCCCCTGCCCCAGGGGCCAGGTAACGGGGCGCACCTGCAGCGCCAGTTCCTTTTCGACCTCGTCGAGCAGTTCGATGGGGTCCTTGCCTTCGCGGTCGAGCTTGTTCATGAATGTCATGATGGGCGTGGAGCGCATTCGGCACACCTCGCACAGCTTGCGGGTGCGTTCCTCGACGCCTTTCACCGAGTCGATGAGGATGAGTGCCGAGTCGACGGCGCTGAGGCCGCGGTAGGTGTCTTCGGAAAAGTCGGCGTGGCCGGGGGTGTCGAGGATGTTCACCTTGCGCCCACCGTAGTCGAAGCCCATCACCGAACTGCTGATCGAGATGCCGCGCTCTTTTTCCATTTCCATGAAGTCGCTCACGGCGGCGCGGCTGTTTTTGTTGCTCTTGACGGCACCGGCGATGTGGATGGCGCCGCCGAACAACAGCAGTTTTTCGGTGGTGGTAGTTTTGCCGGCGTCGGGGTGGCTGATGATGGCAAAGGTAAGGCGACGCTGGATTTCGGTAAGGGAATCAGACATGGGAGGCCAAAATACCCCGTTTGAGGGCGGTTCTACAAGACCAGCAGCGAGCCGAAGTCTTTCAGTTCGCTCAGTTTGGAAAGGACCGTCGGCTTGCCACGCGACTGCTCGGCGTCGTCTTTGGTGGCCAGCGTGAAAATGTCGTTGAGCTGGTCGGCCAGTATGCCCAGGTTGGAACCGAAGTTCGTGGCGGCGATGTCGGCCAACGTTTTTTCCTGGGGGCTGCGCCGCGAACCGTGAGATGCCACCAGCGACTTCAACTGCGGCAGAAGTTTGGTCCGGGCCGCGTGCACGAACAGCGCCAGCGAGTGCAGCTTGATGTACAGGTCGTCCATATAATAGCCGTCGATGCGGAACTGAGCGTTCTTTTCGGTGAGGCTCTCGATGTCGTTCCAGGTTCGGTGTTCCAAGCCCAAGTTGCGAAACTCGTCCTTGATGAACTTGTTGGCCACGTTGGCCGTGTAGTGGGCGGCCAAACGGTCGATCTTGTTCAGGATGTCAGAGTTCTTGGTGAGCATACGTCAGTATAATACGACTACGCGCTTTGGGCCACAAGCAACTACGCGAGGGCAGCGAGTTCTGTCGACTGAGCCCACTCGGAAATCGAGCGCATCACCGGCTCGAGGGCCCGACCGCGCTCGGTGAGGGAATACGACACCCTGACCGGCGGCCCGGCCATCACTTGGCGCACAACCAGACCTTCATCCTCTAGTTCTTTCACTCGAACCGACAGCACGCGGGCACTCAGGTTGGGGAGGGCGCGCTCGAGGTCACAGAAGTGTTTCTCACCCTGGAGCAAGCTGTGGACGATCATTCCCATCCACTTGCGGGACAAAAGTTCGAAAGCAGCTTCCACTCGAGAGCACATGGGTTCGGCGTTTGGAGTGTCCATGGAAAAAAAGATAACATGACACTTGACGTTTGGCAAGAAGTTAAGTAGGTTATTAATAGTTACCTGCTAACAGGAAACAACAAACTTACCAAAGGAGAACCACTATGAGTTCCACCACCAAGTTCGCCACCCTTGCTACCAAGGAAACCGTTACCCGCACCATCGAGGCCCTGAAGGCCCAGAACATCGGTGCCCATTTTGCCGCCACCGCCGCCGAAGCCAAAGCCAAGGCCCTCGAGCTGATTCCCGCTGGCGCCGAAGTGCTCACCAACTCGTCGATCACCGTCGACGCGATCGGGCTTGGTGCCGAACTGAACGACACCGGCAAGTACGTTTCGCTCAAGAACAAGATGTACGCCATGGACCGCGCCACCCAGGGCCGCGCTATCGCCGCGCTGGTTTCGGCGCCCCAGATTGCCGTCGGCTCGGCCCACGCCGTCACCGAAGAAGGCTCGATTGTCATCGCCTCGATGTCGGGCTCCAACCTCCCCAGCTATGCCTTTGGCGCCGAAAAGGTCGTCCTGATCATCAGCACCAAGAAGATCGTCAAGAACGACGAAGAAGCCCAGAAGCGCCTTTGGGAGCATGTTCTGCCCCAGGAATCGGCCCGGGCCCGCAAGGCTTACGGCCTGCCCGAGACCTTCAACTCGAACCCCAACACCGTGCTGACCATCAACGCCCAGCCCGCTCCTGGCCGCATCGAGGTGATCTTCGTGGGCGAAGACTTCGGGTTTTAAGGGAATCCGGCCTTTCGGGCCAATCTAGTCTTCCGTGATTCGTCGGTTCTGCCTGTGGGTGGAACCGATTTTTTTTGCGGCCTCTAGAAGGCAAGGCGCGCGAAGACCGAAGCGTCAATCCCGGCGCCTGCGAACTCGAAGCTCGACTCGGGATAGTTTTGCAGGGTGAAAAAAGTGCCCACTCGGAAACCCAAAGGTCCCCAAACGAGAAAGCCAATGTTGGCTTTGACTTCAACCCCCACAGCGGGGCCATTAATTGACTCAAGGAACAGTGATCCCTTTGTTGCTGTCCGAGATCCGAAACCGATCGACGGGATAGCTTCGACCACAACGTCAGCAGCCTGACCCCACCAGCCCCAGTGATATCCAACGGCGACTCGAAGGCGGTTCATCCAGCCAGAGTGCCCTAGAGCTTCCGAGAAACAGGACTCGCTGCCGTATCCAAGGCCAAAGAGGATACCGAGTGGAGTCAGCACCTTCAGGTCGACAACATCCTCGCCTAAGGCCATGGCAGCTTCCCTCGACGGAAACCCGTTCATGATTCCAGCTGCCGCCTGAAGGCCGGTGTCTACTTCCAGCCGCCAGGAAAGATCGGTAGCCCACGCAGGGTATGCCACGAGGGCCAATATTGGCCATAGAAACAACTTCACTAGTAGACCCAACTGACTTTGGCTGTCGTGACGCTTCCATCCAGAAGATCGAGTGTCCAGGTGCCAAAACCTGCCGAGTTGCAACTCACCTCGTACAAGACGGAGTCTTTCTGAAAAGAAGCTCGACCTCCTCCGGGAAAGTCGATATCGGCCTTGACCAGCTGCCAGGTCATCACGGCAGGATCTGCAGAATAGAGGTGTCTCCGTTCGGTGGTCGGTGAATTCAGAAAGACGTACACACGTCCACCGAAAAGATGCACACCATTAACAAACTCAGCCCCTCCCAACGATGGGAGCGAGACTCTCCGTACTTCCTTCCAAGTAGCGGGGTCGAGCACCGAGAGGTAGTTATCTCCTGTCCATACGTTAGGAGCCTTCGAAAGATCAGATCCGGCAAAAGAGGCATAGATAGCATCGCCCCCTGAGACAATGTTGATGTGGCCGTGACTGGCGTCGCCCAGCTTAACCGTACTTTGCGTCTTGGAACCCAAGTCGAGCCTTTCGAAATTGTTGCCGTGAGGATCGTTGAAGTCCCGCAGGAGCACTTGATCAGTTGCAGGGTCGGCAAAGTCAAGCTGAAGGGAATTGGGATCCATCTGCCCGGTCCACAGAACCTGCGACTTCTCGGGATTGACGTAGTAGAAGTGCAGCCTTCCCGACTCGTCGTAGAAATTGCCCCGAATGAAAACCCCGCTGGCGACCAGAGCCATTTGGGGAAAGGCTCCCACCTGCTCTCCTAAACTCATCACCCGTGATAACACACCGGTTCTGTGATCCCACTTCAGAAGGCTGGCAATCCCGTTCGTCAGGAAGTACGTCACCTTCTTCTTCTGGTCAGTCACTCCGTTGGCAAAGATGTACAATTTGCCCTCTGTCCAGCGCAGCCTCTTCTCAATTTCCAGAGTGTCGGTGTTGAGTACGGCAAAGTAGCCGGGATCGCCCTCCATCGGTTCTTGGAGCCAAGTTTGGTGCGTTGCCGTGTTGTAAAGGCCTTTTTGGTTCTCGGGGACAATCGGAGTGTAGAAGACCCATGGCCTGTCGAGTTCGGCAAACGACTCGGGAGCAAAGGCAGGGTAGTCGAACTGCCCCAGCTGGCAGGATGAACCCAGAAGGACGAGGAAGGTCACAACAGCGCACGCTCGCGGCATCAGTTCTGCCCTTGGTAGAGCAACTGAGTCCGGTTGGTTCCGTCGAGGTCGGATGGTGGCACGGAAGAGTCCCACCAACTCCAATCGAGGTCAAGGTCGTCGCTGTCTTGGTTCTTCCACGAACGCCAGACGAGGCTGGAACAGTAGAACCAAGAGGTGTTGGCTTTGCCTAAGATGAAGTCGAAGTTATACCCACTACCTGTCTTGGAAACAGCGTAGGCAGCTGCAGCTGCGTGTTCAGCATTGGTTGCCTCGGTAAAGACCCAGTGCCAGCCGAACCATTCAAGAACCATTGCCGAACGGACAACGGACTTGACCTTGATAGTACTCCCGGCGCCATCGAGTCCGACCACCGTATTGTTCCATTCTGACAGAGGCTCACGCTGTACGCCGTAGAGTCCGGACCAAGGCGAGTTCGCACCCCATGAGGTCATGTTGGCGTAGATTTGGTCAGCACGCGGGTTTGCGCGGTCTGTATCGGAGAGGGAATTCATGATCGCGGAATGCCCCAGATAGTTGGCAGAGCCCGACCCACTGCTTGACGGAGAGGTTCCCCCAGAATAGATCAGTACTCTGCCCGGTTTGAAGTTCGCTTTTATGTTTGCCAGTATCGCCTGGGCGGTGGGATTATTCCAGGCTACCCCCCGGGCCTCACCGGTGGCGGACCTTTGTTGTTCCCCCAGCCGAAGTTTGCTCTTGCCCACCTTTCGAAGGGCTTCTAGAGAAGTCTGAAAGTCGTCGAAGTAGCTCTTGTAGGTCGCAGGGGATAACTTGCCGAAGTGTGCCACCGCAAAAGCGTGATCGACGGCGTCCGATTGTGCTTCGAGCTCTACGGCAAAGTAGGGATCGGCAGCCGCCAATGCGGCCCACTCTTTTGCTGAGTCCTGAATCCAGAATGCCATCAGGGACTTCCGCTCCACGTCTGTGAGCTGGGCGAACTCCAGTGGATTTCCGGCCCCGTCAAGAATCGTCAATTTGGTAAAATACTGTGCGGGACTAACTTCGCTGGCAACGTCCTGGGATTTTGGGAAGGCTTCTGCGACTGCCGCGAGATTTGATGCGAGGACCAACGCCTTCTGCTCCAGCATCCTCGGATCCGCAGGCAAGTCGATCTTACTTGCGGGGTTCTGGCATGCGACAAGGAACAAGACGGAAATGGACAAGACTGGCCACCAACGGGTGTACTTCACTGTTACCTCTCAAAGAGAAGCCTAAGGCCGTTCGTCAAACCGGTCAATAGTGAATTCACATAAACAAGAACCATCACTTTTTTCCATACCATGTGTAGGCACTGGATTCTGTTTGAGCGTTGTGGCTCTGACAGCTCGGCGCACCTGACTAGTCCTCTGTGATGCGTCGGTTCTGCCTGTGGGTGGAGCCGATTTTTTTTGCGGTGAGGCGGCGTTCTTTCGAGGCTTTGGTGGGCTTGGTCTTGCGGCGGGGTTTGTCGCGGTGAAGGGCCTTCACGATGCGCTCGAGCAGCCGGTCGACGGCGATTTCGCGGTTGGTAAGCTGGCTGCGCTCGTCTTGCACCGCCACCTGCATGCGACCCGGCAACCGCAGTCGTTCTTCGTCGGAGACGCCGGGCAACAGCGCGGTATCGACCGAAAGCTGCACCCGCGAGGCGGTCTTGTTGACGTGCTGGCCACCCGGGCCGGAGGAACGCGAAAACAGCAGTTCCCCCTGCTCGGCTAGGTAGCGGCGGACGACCTCGTGGTCCATGCTTCGGCTTCTCGGCGGCTATTCGACGCTGAGAACTTCCTTCATCGCCTTGAGGATCTGGGGCTTGGGCATGGCTCCCATGCTCATGCGCGGGTCGCCGGTTTTGGGAATGAACAACAGGCTGGGGATGCTCTGGATGCCAAACGCTTGCGACACTTCCTGTTCTTCGTCGGTGTTGACCTTGTAGATGTTCACCTTGCCTGCGTATTCCTGGCTGATCTGGTCGAGGATGGGTGAAACCATTTTGCAGGGCCCGCACCAGTCGGCATAAAAGTCGACTATGCAGGGCAAGTCGCCCTCGAACTTCCAGTCAGGGGCGGTCTGGTCGGGGCCGGCCTGGAAGTCAAACACCTTCTTCTTGAACTCGTCTGTGGTCAGTTTTGTGCTCATGTCGTCCTTCCTTCCCGGCTATATCATGCGGATACTATATAGATACCGAAAACCAGCCCCAAAGGCAAGTGCTGTGGTCAGCAATAGGCCACTCAGGTTTTGCCTTGGTGCAACCTATCGAGCCGCTCAGCCAACATGCGACTCAGAAAGAAGCCGTAGTGGGGCTTGTCCTTGAGGCTTTGCACAAACTCCTGCTTGGTGATCTTGATCAGTTTGCCCGGTCCGAGGGCGCGTACGGTTGCAGTCCGCTTGTTCTTGAGCAGGAACGACATCTCGCCCACAAACACGTCTTTGGGAGTCAAAATCGCGACGCGGCGCCCGTTGGCCAGCACTTCGTAATCGCCCGAAACGATGTAGTACAGATGGTTGCTTTCTTCGCCCTGCGAAAACACGACGTCCTGGGCCGCAAACACGGTCTCTTGCTGGTCCTGGAAGAAGCCGGGCACCAAACCGGCAGCGCTGCGCAAATGGCCGACCGAAAAACGCACGCGGTCATGTTCCAGCACCTCGACCACTGAGGCCGAACTCGACCGGGCCGGCAACAGTTGGCTCCAGTCCATCGTGGTGTCGCCTTCGACCTGCACCTCGATCACCGAGTTCCGGGGGGTGATCTGGTAGGTCAGCAAGAAGTTGTGATTGGTCGTCCGGTCTTTTTCGACGGCCTGGCGCAGCGCGTTCATCAGGCCCAGCGACAAGTTCTCGCGGTCCGGACGCGAAATGAGGTTTGAGTTGAACAGATAGTTGGCCAAAAGGTTGGTGTGGGTGATGAAGTCAAACGCGTCGCGCTCGAGCAGGAAGCTTCCCGTCAGGTTGGTCTGAACCAGTTGGTGAAAGTTCCACTGGGTGAGCAGGCTGCGGTTGGAATACAACGTGGCAAGAACCCGGCGCAGGTAGTGGCTCAGGCGCCCGGCTTCGATGAGCGACACCAGGTTGAGGCCCTGAACTTGCCGGGCGACGTCGCCCTCAGCTTCGCCGTCGAACACGATGAGCGAGGCCCCGTAGTGGAGCCACGGGTCCTTCTTGATCTCTTCGACAATGGCCTTGCCCAAGCCGCTGGGGTCCGACCAGTTGATCAGATGGATCTCGGGGAGTTCGTAGTTGAGAAACTGGATGGCCGCCGCCTTGGAGCGAAGGACGGTCACTTCGAAACTGTCGGCGATGCCTTCCTGAATGCGGCGCACCTCGGCGTTCAGGCGATCATCACTGGAAATCAAGGCAAAGGAACCCACGGGTCATCCCCCCTGCTTTCACTATAGATCTTTATGGGCCTCAAGCCTATGGCGCTTGCGCCCCCAGCCGGGCCTTCGTATCACGGCAAAACCTGCCGAGCGGAGCCCTTGCTTGACGGTGCCAGCGGCGGTGTAGGTCGCGGCGGTGCCGCCCGGCAGGGTTTGGCCTGCCACCCATGCCAGCAACTCGGGATGCCACAGGGAAGAATCCTTGGCCGGCGCATAACCGTCCAGAAACCAGGCGTCGGCGGGCTCGAACGAAGTAGTCAGGGTCGGCAAGCTCGCCGCGTCACCGACAAACAGACGCAACTCACCCCAACTGAGGTTCCAGTGATGCCAGCCGGTTGCGAGGAGCCCTCCCGTGGCGTCAGCGAGTTCTTTTGCCAAAGTTGCCAGCTCCGGCCAGCGATCACCGTGGGCCAGGTAGGCTTTCAAGGGCCGGGGAAAAAGCTCCACACTCTGGAACAGCAGCCTCGGGACGGGATGGTCAGCCCCTTCGTCGGTCCACAGCTTGGCCAGCGCCAAGGCGTTCAGCCCGGTGCCGA
This sequence comes from Spirochaetales bacterium, assembly GCA_037142615.1. Taxonomy (GTDB): domain Bacteria; phylum Spirochaetota; class Spirochaetia; order JABEVK01; family JABEVK01; genus JAIFLN01. The sequence goes on from JBAXAI010000021.1 coordinate 42,618, forward strand.
AGCCCAGTTCCGAGACGACAAAGCGTTCGCGGCCTTGCCAGCGTGCGGGCAGGTGGTTGCCCCCCAGAAACACCAGCCGGGACTCGGCCCAGCCGTCGTCGCCGGAAAAATCGATGTCGGGGGTTGGCTCAGAATCAGTGGCCATAGCGGGCGGCCAGGCCCTTGAGCCAGGACAGGTCGACCGCGCCGACGCGGCGTTCCACGAGTTGGCCTGCAGGGTCAAACACCAGCGTCGTGGGCACCACGGTCACGGAATAGGCCCGCTGCAGCGCCCCATCGTCGAGCAGTTGCTTCCAGGTCATGGCATGGTTGGCGAGGTAGGCCTCGACCGCGCTTTGCCCGCCGGTTTCGCTCCCCAGCAGGTCGACGCCCCACAGCACCACGCCGGGAGGCTGAATCTTGACAAAGTCTTGCAGGTCAGGCAGTTCGGCCTTGCAGGGAGGGCACCACGTGGCCCAGAAGTTGACGACCAGAACCTTTCCCTTGGCTTCGACCAATGCGGCCGGTGGACCAGCCACCGTGGGGACCAACAGCTGAGCCGAGTCGGAGGCGGCCGGGGCAGGCATAGACCAAAGCGGCTCGGCCCAAAACAACGCCACGGCCAAAAGGGCGCCGGCGGCCAACGGAACAAGCAGTCGCCAGCGAGGGGTCTCGGCAATTCGGCGAACCTGCCAAACTCCAATGGCCAGGATGGTGAGGCCCATCGAGGCCGCTCCCGTAAGGGCCGTGAAACCGCCATTCATGTACAGCAACAACAGGGGATTGTCGAGGACAAGGTCCCAACGGGTGAAAAGGGGAGTGACCTTCCAGAACAGGAGCGCGGCCACCAGCGAGACGGCCACCCGGGTGTCCCACGCCGAGCGCAGGGCTTTGTCCTTAAGCACCACCAGAGTCAGCACGCGGAAAAGTACGTACCCCGCCAGGAAGTACAGCGGGGCCGGGCTCAAGACGCGAGGACTCGGATCTGCTCGTCGCTGAGAATGCGTTCGACATCGAGCAGGATGCGCACGTCTTCACCAACTTTGCCGAGGCCCGAAATGTAGCGGGCGTCTTCGTTATTGCGCTTGAACTCGATAGGCGGCTCGATATCCTTGGGCAGAATGTCGTGCACTTCGGCCACCGTGTCGCAGATGAACCCGACCGACTTTTCGGCCACTTTGACGATGATGATGCAGGTGCGGTCGTCGTACTCGCGGGCTTCGAGGTGGAAGCGTTGGCGCAGATCCATCACAGGGATCACGGTACCGCGAAGATTGATGACGCCCCTGATGTAGTCGGGCATGTCGGGAACCTCGGTGATCTTCTGAAGCTCGATGATGTTGATCACGTGTGAGATCGGGATGCCGTAGATCTCGGTACCCAGGTTGAACAAGAGGAACTTGTTGGCCTGAGTGTTTTCACCGTCTTCTTCCCACAGTTGCTCGTCTGACATGATGGCCCCCTACGGGGTTCATTATAGTCAAAGTTCTTGCCTCCACAAGGCTTTTTGGTCTATGGTTTCGCCCATGAAAGCGAAGAGGAACTTCGGTCTGGGTCACAATTCCCAGGACCTGGCCGGTCGCGCCCAGATGGTGGGCGTGTTGAACCTGAAGCTGGCCGCCTTGGGCCAGAGCGTCTACCAAGCTCCCGAGGGTGCCTTTGAGGTGCCCTCGTCGTGGGATATGGCCGGCGACCTGATTCGTAACTTCCGTGAAAAGAACCGTTTACTTGAGGATTACCTTCCTCCTGCCGACCAGCGCATCCAGGATTGGCTCGACGCCTACCTCGGCGATCTGGGGTTGGGCCGGGTGCCCCGAGTGCCGGGCAACACGCTGGTGCTCGACCGCTACGGCCTGGCCCGCGAGCTGTCGTTGCCCCCGCATGAGAACCGTTTTCAGTCGGGTATCTTGACCAGTTATCGCGTCCAGCAGGGCATTCTGCACAACCCGCTCAACGACCGCCGTACCACCAAGGGCGTGTTCCACATCGCCGAAGGTGGTCTGCCGGTTCCTCCCGACAAGAAGTCGGTTCCCAAGGCCGTGTTCGCGCGCCTGCTCGAGGCCGCCGTGGCCCCCCCTGACGACCTGGCTACCCTCCCCTTCACCGCGCTTCAACCCAACAAGGCCAAAGGCTTTGCCAGCCTGTTGCTGCGCCCGCTCGTCAGTCCCGAAGTGGCGGGTTTTCTCGAAGAAAAGTCGATGGAAGTCCGCTTCTTTGCCCCGGGCAGTCTGGTCAGCAACCTCGACTTTGTGGAGTCGATTTTTGGCAACGCCGGCGACCCCTACCTGCCCGAGAACGACGCCGCGCTCGATGCCCACCACTGGACAGGCCACAGCGGGTGCATCATCCTCGCCACCCACCTCACCACGCTGAAGAAGAAAGACCTCGGGTTGCCCGCGTGGGCCGAGGCCACCGAGCGCCAACAGCGCGACGGCATGGCCTGGAAGAGCCCCGACGAGCTGTACAACGACGGCGGCGCGTTCAAGATCTGCGCCCGCGATGAAAAGGGCGTCATGGTAACTCTCATCGCCGACAACTACTACGGCTACTCCAAAAAAGAGATCAAGACGCAGATCAGCTACTCGGCCAACCTGATGGGCCTGGCCGAAGAGGAACACGCCGGTGGCGCGCTGGCTTTCCCCCGCAGCAACCTGGGCATGAGGTTCTTCCCCGACGCCGAACTGCGAAAAAACGGTCGCACCTTTGCCGACGTCTGCGCGTTGCTGGCCGACACCATCGACGTCAAGCACGAAGGCTACGCGACCGACAAGGCCTTTGCCGACATCATTTACATTCCTGAAGACGCGGTGATCGACCTCGACGAGCAAACTGTCAGCTGGAACCAAGCCGGAACCGCGCGCAGCATCCGCGTGCTGCCCGAGCGCACGTACGTGCACCCCAGCGGCTACAAAGTGCACATGGAAAAGCACCCGGCGACCACAGCGTGGCGACTGGTCGGCACCGCGCAGGAAGGCACGCTTTGTCACAAGCCCTGCACGGTTTCGGGCGGCGGCAAGAGCGAAATCAGCAAGGCCATCACCGACGCCATTCACTACAACCCCATCATCATTGGCGACTTCGACAAGGACATGGCGCTGGTGGCGAGCATCATCGAGCGCGATTACAGCGCCGTCAGCCCGGGCAAAGCGAAAGAACTGCTGTCGGAAAGCCTGTCGCTCAACGACGTGATCAAGCTGCTCACGCCCTCAGCCCGCTACCCCGCGGCTCACAACACGTGGCTCGAAACCCTGCCCAGTCGCATCAAGGCGCTGGTGTACCTCGTCAAGCGCTTCCACGCCATCACGCCCGAGTTCAAGGGTGACTGGCGCGAGCCCTTTTCGGTCGACGTGGTCAACGGCACCGCCGGCAATATCTTCAAGTACCACAACCGACCGGTCATGGGCGCCTACCTGCGCATCGGCGTGCGTGGCAACGGCACCAGTTGGACCTACAAACTGAGGCAAGACTTCATGCCCGCGTTCAAAATCCAGTGGGAAGACGACATCAGCGCCAGCATCACGGTGCCCGCCAACCAACTCGATCACCTCAACCCCGACTACCACCAGCCCAGCGTGAAGTTCACGCAGAACTGCGAGTTCCGGTTTTTCCAGCGGCCCGACGAGGCCATCCACCGGGGCTACGACAAGCAGGCCGAGCACGATTTGTCGATTCCTGGCAACTTCATCAGCAACTTCGAGCCCTTTGAGCAGAAGCAGGCCCGCGAGTTTCAAGAGAACGTGCTGGCCTTTACCGAATACACCTCCCCGGTGCGTGACTTGATCAGCGCGGTGGCGGCCGATGCAAAGGCCGAGTACTTCGTGCTTTCGTCTCACCCCCGAATCGTCGAGGGCGCCCCTTCGAAGAATCCGCGTTACCTGCAGCTTGACCCCAACTTCACGCGGCCGCGCGACCGCTACCTGAGCGACACGGGCGTGCGCCTGGCCCGGGGCATTGCCGTGGGCAAGCCCGTGCACCACCCCATCAACGCCATGCTGCCCGGGCGCCGCAACAATCCGGCCGAACACGCGGTGGGCATTCGCCCCTTGGCGGTATATAACCCCTTGCATTATCAGGAGTTGCCAGAGCTGTTCATGGACTTCATCTGTTCCCTGACCGGCAAGAGCCCTTCGACCACGGGCGCGGGTTCCGAGGGGGCGCTCACCAAGGGCCCTTTCAACGCGCTCGTGCCGACCACCGACCTGAACAACACTCTGCTGAGCTTCATCCTGTCGGGCTACGACGGCTTTAGCAGCGCGGCCGGCCACATTGGTCCCAAATACCGGGTGGAGCACGACGTGTCGCTGCTGGTGCCCGAGCTGTGGTGTCGCATGGCCGAGTCGGAACGCGACCCCCAAAAGATGCTGGCCGAGGGCTACTTGGAACGGCTGGAAGACTTCGATCACCAGGGACGCCGCGTGCTGGCCAGCCGGCTGGGTTACCGCATCACCTACGACTTTGCCACGCACTTTCTGGGGCGCCTGTTCGACGACCCGGGCATTGTGTTCAACGAAGAGATCCTCAAGCCCGAGTTGCAGTCGATGGAAGACTTTATCGATGGGATCGAGAACATCGTCGAGGCCCAGAAGAAGGTTGCCCTCGACTACCTGGAAGACGGCAGTGTCGAGGCAGCCATTCCTCCACTGGCTGCTCTGTTGCACATCATGGCCAACGGCACCTGGCAGGGCAAGGACGCGCACCACCCCGACGTGCGCAAGCTGTTCGACCGCGACGCCGTGCTGGCCTCGGACTGGTACCACAAGCGCCTGACCCGCTACCGCGACTTGCAGGTGGCTCTTTATCAGCGGCACCGCGACGCGCTCAAGGCGTTCCTGGCGTCGTCACGGCACGAGGAAGAAGCCCAGCGCTTGGGCCTGGCTGCGGCGCTGGCCTCGGTCGAAGCCCGCCTTGTGGTGCTGGCCACGCCGAAGTTCCTTGCGTCGCTCCAAGGAACGCTGGGCGCCGACTCGGTGTTTGGCAGTCACCACCGGTAGGGCGAAGTCACAGGTAGCCTTGGGCGAGGTAAACGACCCAACCGACGGCTTCTTTGAGCACGGTCTGGACGACGCCAAGGCTGGCTGGATCGGGCACAGCGTTGAAGGGCCACGCGGTGCGGCTCTCGGCCGTGTCCACGGGCCAAGTGGTCAGGGTGCGGCCTTCGGCTTGGTAACCGGCCTTGCGGAACACGCCCAGCGCACGCTTCATGTGCCACGCCGAGGTGACCAGCACCACCTTCTTCCAGCCTTTTTTGGTGACAAGCGGTAGGCTCAGGGTAGCGTTCTCGTGGGTGTTCCGCGACTTGCCTTCCACCAAAAGGTCTTTTTCGGGCACCCCCCAAGCGCGCGCAAACGCCGCCAGTTCGGGCGCTTCGGCCGCCTCAGGATGTAGCACGTCGCCACTGCCCGAGGTGATCAGCAACGCGCCGACTTTTCCGTTGCGGTAGAGTTGCACGGCTTCGACGAGGCGCTCGGCGGCACTGCTGAGCTCCAGGTGGTCCCTTGTACTGCTCAGCGGGTTGCTCAGGCCTCCCAAGACGATGGCCACATCGGCCTTGTCGGCGACCTCGATGGCGGCTTTTCGGGGTTCTTCCCACCAACGTGCCAGCTGATCGGCGCACCACGGCGTCGAGGCAACCCAAAATAGCACAGCGGCCAGGGGAATCAAGCCCGCCAGCTTGGACTTTCTTCTGGTGAAGAGGCCCACTAAGAACACGAAAAGCAAAAATAACGGCAACGGATTCAGGAATAGCGGAAGCCATTTCGAAACAGTGAAGAAATCTGGCACTTAGTCCCCCTCGATCTTGCATTCCCACGCCAACGGAGTATGATAGAAGAAATCCCTCTCTTAGGAGTTCCCCCATGTCTGATGCCCCCAAACCGAAGCGACAGCGTTCTGCCATCAACGCTCTCAAAATCCTGAACAAACTGCGCCAGGAACGCGAACTTCCCAAGGCAAAGACCAAGGTAAAGGTCAGCCTCAAGCCGAAAAAGATCCTGATCACCGCCGAGATCAAAGAAGCCGTGACCCTTCAAGAGATCCAGAATCTGTTTCCGGCGGCCTTGACCGAGGCCCACTACGTGTTCAATGAAGACCAGAACACCAAGCTCGTCAAGGAAGTCGAGTTCCGCTTGAACCGAATCCGCAGCGGCAAGGACGAAGTTCCGGCGGCAACGAGCGTTGCCAAACCCCGCACCCGCACGAAAAAGGCCTAGTTACCCAGGAGTTTCCCGTTCTTGTCGTAGCGGGCTTCGAGCAGGCGAGAGCCTCCGGGGCCCGTTTGAAAGCGCTTGATTGCTACGCCGGAGGAGTCTTCGGCGGGCTTCTCGTCGATGCCAAAGTGGCTTTCTTCGAGAAGGTTACCAAACTTGTCGTACGCCCACTGATAAATCGCCACGCCTTGGTTGTCTTCTTTGATTTGCGCCAGCACTCCCAGATTTGTTTGCTTAATTCGCATTCCGCGGGCGTCGTAGGCCCATTGATACGTTGCCACACCGCGCGGGTCTTCCTTGAGCGCCAGCCCGAGGCCAAAGTTGTGGCGACGCACCATGTTGCCCTTTTTGTCGTATTCCCAGCGCACGGTGGCGGTCCCCTGTTCGTTTTCCAACGGCAAACCCGGTGAGGCATAGTAGGCCTCTTCCGTGGGTAGGCCGAGTGAACTGAATTGCCGTCGGATCACCGGCACACCGGTCTCGTCAGGGGCGGGTTGCAGGTCGGCATTCCAGGTTTTAAGCTCCACTTCGTTGCCGTCGGGGTCGTACGAATGGCGGGTGATCGCGATCCCACGGAAGTCGTCCTTCAACAAGTACTTTTCCTCGGCCTCCTTTTGCGCTGCCGAAAGGTTTTCGTAGTAGACGTTGAGGGCCAGGCCGTAGGTTCGGCTTTCGAGTTCGTTCGTCTGGTCGTACCAGAGGTCTTTGCTGACGGCGATGCCGTTGTCGTCGAGCAACAACTGGTCGTCGGTGCCCCAGCGCGACACCTTCACCGAGTGCAGCCGGTCGTTCCACTCCGTTTTGTAGCGGGCTACCCCGGTCTTGTCGGGAATTGGCAGGCCACCAAGGTCCCAAAAGGCCTTCTCGACCACGCGGCCGCGCTTGTCGTAGGCCCAGGTGACGCGGCTGATTCCCTGGTAGTCGGCCGTGTTCTTGCCATCCGGGCCCAAGCGGGTTTCGGCCACGTTGTTGCCGTCGGCATCGTAGAGCCAGGAATAGCTGGTCACGCCCGTATTGGCTTCCATCGGCTTTCCGGCGGCATCGAGGAAGTTGGCACCCACCAGATACCCCAAACTGTCGTAACGGCTCTCGACTTCCCACACGCCGTTGCGGTCGCTGGTGCGGTTGCCGCTTTTGTCGAGGCGAAGTGAGCGCTTTCGTTGACCCTGAGCATCGGGAATCCACAGGTAGGCGCTGATGCCGGCCGAGTCTTCCTTGAGGTTGCCCGCGAGGTCGTACTGGAACAGGTTGACGTAAAAGCCGGCCTCGTTTCGCTTGAGGCGTTGGCGGGCAATGCCGTCTACCCCGGCCACGTTTTGTCCGCGCGAGTTGAGCCAGGTGCGCACCTCGAACTCACCCTCGGTGCTGATGCGGATGCGGGAGGCTTGGAACACCGGGTCGGGCATGTTGCGGCCGCGCCGAAAGTACGCGACCTCTTGCAAGCCACCGGACTTGTCGAGGGTCACGGCGTAGGCGTCGGTAGTCGCTAAGTCACGGGCTTGTATAGGGTAACGACCCGAGAACCGGTAGCCTCCGTCGAGCTCGACCTTTTCGAAATACAGGGTTTCGGCCGGGACAGACACCGCACAGGCAACGAGTACCATCAGGGCAGCAAACGACTTGTTCATGGCCCTCAAGGCTAGCACGGATTGACAGGGGGCGCAAGAAAGCCGACCATCGGACCTCTGGAGTACCCGATGGAAACCATGGATTTTCGCAGCGATACGCTCACCCGCCCCACCCCGGCGGTCCGGGAGGTGATGGCCCGTGCCGAAGTGGGCGATGATGTTTACGGCGAGGACCCTACCGTCAACCGACTGCAGGACGTGACCGCCGAACTGCTGGGCAAGGAAGCCGCGCTGTTCGTGTCGTCTGGCACGATGGGCAACCTGATCAGCCTGTACTTGCAGGCCGGTCGCGGCGGAGAGGTTTTGGCCCACAAAGACAGCCATATCATCCACTACGAACTTGCCTCGGGGGCCGCGATTGCGGGTTGCCAAATCCTCCCGGCGTCAGGCGCAAGGGGCGTGCTGACCGCCGAAGTGCTCGAGCCGCTGGTGCGCGGACCGATCTACTACAACGCGCGGACCACGCTGATCGAAATCGAGAACACGGGCAATCTGGCCGGAGGTACCTGCTACAGCCTGGCAGAACTGAACGCGCTGGGGACCTGGGCCCGGAGCCGCGCGCTCCCCGTGCACCTCGACGGCGCTCGGTTGTGGAACGCGGTGGTTGCAACCCGAAGCTCGCCCGCAGCGCTGGCGGCGGTGGCCGACACCGTGACGGTGTGCCTGTCCAAAGGCCTCGGAGCCCCGGTGGGCAGCGTTCTTGCGGGGAGCAAGGCCTTTGTCGCCGAAGCCCGGCGGGTTCGCAAAATGCTCGGCGGCGGAATGCGGCAGGCGGGGGTTTTGGCGGCTGCCGGACTCTACGTGCTGGAACACCATCGGGACCGCCTGGCCGACGACCACGAGCATGCACGCTTGCTGGCCGAGGCCCTCCAGGCGAGCGGCTGGGCACAGGTGCCTGTGGCGCCAGAAACCAACATCGTTTTTGCCGATACGCCCCGCCACGAGAGCGCCGACGTCGTGGCCAAACTCGAGGCCCACGGGGTTCGTTGCAGCGCGATGGGCGCCCACCGCGTTCGCTTCGTGACCCATCTCGATGTCAGCCGTGCGGCGACGAAAAAAGCTTGCGAAATTCTCGCATCGATTTATTGAGGTTTTCCTTGCCATTTTGGGGAATGGTGCTAAATTTGAGTCAGGGAGGTTCAATGAAACAAAACATACTACGCGGGATACCGCTTCAAAACGGACCGTTGGCCTTGATGGTGAGCCCTAACTGAGAACTTCGGTTCTCTTCTGCAAGACATGTAAGAACTAGGGTATTTGATCCTGTATCAAGCGCCTACGTTGCTGACCGTTTTTCGGGATTTCAAGTCCTGAAAAACGGTCTTTTTTTTTAAGGAGCAATCATGAACCCACGCCTCGAATTGATTCACAACCAGACGGAACGCGAGTTCCGCGGCCACACCTTCAACGGCAAGTCGCTGATGGAAACCTGTCGTCCGCTGACCGCCGGGCAAGCCTTTGACACCAAGACCTACGAAGGCTTCAGCGCCTGGGATAACTTGGCCCACTGCGTGTACTTCAAGTTTGTGTTGCTGCGCCACTTGGGAGGCGCCGGCCCCGTCGAGCCCTACCCGTGGAAGGAAGGGAGCTTTCCTCCGGCACCCGAGACGCCGACGCCGGTGGCCACCGAAGCTTCGTGGAGGGCCTCGCTCGACTACGCCGAAGCCGTTCACGACGCCTACCAGCACACGCTGGAAACCCTGGACGGCGGGCGCCTTTCGGAGGCCTTTGACCTGTGGGAGTGCACGCTAGGCGACGCCATCGTCTGGGTGGCGACCCACGATACCTACCACACGGCCCAGATCCGCAACATGGGGCTCGAAATCTTCCGCAAGCCGCGCAAACCGGCCTGACCCTGCACCCGTAAGGGTTCTACAGCTTGAGCGACCAGTCGGCAATTTGCTCCAACCGGTGGATGATGGGCAAGTGCTGAGTGCAGCGCGCCTCGCATTCGCCGCACTGGACGCACGAGGCCGCTTGGTCGGCGCTCACGCCCCAGTGGCCCTTGAGCATGCCCAAGGTGTCTTTGGGCTCACCGAAGATCTGCTCGTTGTAGCTGAGCATGAACTTGGGTATGGGAATGTCCTGGGGGCAAGGCAGACAGTACTGACAGCCGGTACACAGCGTATCGAGGGCTTCCGCGGTGCGGTCTTCCAACAGGGCCTTGCGGGCCGTGACAAAGCCCTTTCGGGCCTGAACGGAACCGGACGCCGCGGCCCCCTCGCCCAGGGCCCTGCCGACTTCGCAGTTCTGGCGAACCTCGCTCAGGTCGCCCATGCCGGCCAGAACCACGCTGATTTCTTCGTGGGCGACGTTGAACCTGAGGGCAGCATCGACCACGGTGGCGTCGGCCGGCGACTTGAGAAAGCCGAGTTTTTCGCCACGGTGAGGAATGACGCCTCCACCGAGCGGGTTCATTGTCACCACGCCCAGGCCCCGTGCGGCAGCGGCAGCCAAACCCTGCTGACGGAAGCGGAAGTTGAGGATGTTGTAGCCGAGGGTGATGCCCTCGAACAACCCTTCGTTCACCATGGTTTCGATTTCGGCGCCGTTGCAGTGCGTCGAAAACACCACGTGGTCGACGAGCCCTTCGGACTGAGCCTTTTTCGCGGCTTCGTACGCCCCGCCCGGTACCAGGCGGCTGCGGTAATCGTCGAGGTTGAGCACGCACCAAATGTGCAGAAAGGTCACCTTGGGCAACTTGAGGCGGATCAGCGAAGTTTCGAGCTGAGCACGGAGCTTGGCGCCGTCCTTCTCGCCAGACTTGGTCGATACGTAGAGGGGAGCACCCGACTTCTGCAGGGTAGCCATGGCGTGGCCGAAGATCTTTTCGCTCTGATCGTCGCAGTAGTAGGGGGCCGTGTCGAAGTAGTTGACTCCCAGCTTTTGCGCCTCGATCAGCAGCTGCGCCCCCGCGTCGTAGTCGTACTCGGGGCGGGACTCGTCGATACGACGGAAGCGCATGCCACCAAAGCCGATGGCCGAGACCATCTTGCCGGTTGAACCGTAGGGTTTGTACCACATGAGTTAAGTCTACTACACATGCGACAACTGGGGCCAGTACAGCGGGAGCGGAAACCCCCGCCGAACGACCTCGTGCTCGGCCCACATCGGTGCCAGGCCTTCGGGAGCCCAGGGTCCAAAGAGCAGCCTCGCCCAGGCGGCACGGCTGAGGGTCAGTTCGGGGAGGCCGGTGGTCTCGTGGTCCGCTGGGGAAGCCTCGCCACCGCGCAGCACCACCCTCTCGCCCGACTCGGCCAGTTGGAAGACGACCGCTGGGCCACCACCGAGACGCTCGTGGAGCACGGGCGTGTAGGCCTTCAGCACGGGCAGCAGCTGGAACACCCGCACCTGGCCGGCCAAAGCGCCTTCGTAGTGGGCGGCGTAGCGCTCCAAAAGGGCCTCGAGCTCGCCGCACCCCCAGGTGGGAGGCAAGACGGCGGAAAAGCCCTCCTGAGCCAGAAAGGCCTGCAACAGCGCCTCGAACGGCACAGGGTCGCCACCGTACCCGGCAAGATTCCCCTTGCGGAACACGACGTAGGCAAACCCGCCGTCGTCGAGGGTGTACACGGCGAGGCCGGAGCGGCGCAGCACCGCCGGGAAGACGACCGGCGACCACGATTCGTGGTAGGGCAACCTTTGGTGGGCCCGCGCGATCTTGGCGGCCACTGCGGGGTCGCCATTCCAGCGCCTGGGAGGGCTCGGTGAGGCAAAGTTGGCGGCTAACTGGCCGGGTTGGCCCTCGTAGGTGCGGTTTTCCAGCACGAGGCGACGGCTTGACCCGGCCAGTTCCCAGCCGTAGTTGCGGTAGCGGCGCCGGTCGCCGTCGAGCAGGCTCAGGTGGCAGCCCTGGGAGTCCATGTGGGCGATCACAGACTCGAGCAGTTTCGACATCAGCCCCTTGCTGCGGTGCTCGGGGACGCAGAACACCTGACCGACACCGCCCACCTTCAGCGAGATGCCGTGGGGAAGTTCCAAGGTTTGGGGAACCACTTGAATGCCGGCAGCGATCTGACCGTCGACTTCGGCCAGGCTGAAGCCCGCCATGCACTCGGCGTCGGGTCGCAGCACATCGGGGTAAAGGTCTTCGAAGCGCTCGATTCCCCTGAGGTCGGTGGCAAACGAACGCACCAGGTTGTCAAGTACGGCGGGGTAGTCGGCGGGTCTTCCGGCCCGAAGGGTCACTTCGGCCATCGGTCAGCCCCGAATCACGATGTTCACCAGCTTGTTCGGCACGGTGATGATTTTGACGATCTCTTTGCCTTCCGTGAGCGCCACGATGCGGGCGTCGCTGCGGGCCAGTTTTTCCATTTCGGCGGCCGCCAAGCCCGCGGGAACCACCAGCTTGCTGCGGATCTTGCCGTTGATCTGGAACACCATTTCGACCTCGTCGTCGGCGCACAGGGCCTCTTCCCAGGTGGGCCACGCCACGCGACTGAGGCCGCCGGTCTCGCCCAAGCGCTCCCAAAGTTCTTCGGCCAGATGCGGTGCTGTCGGGCTCAGCAACACGACGAAAGGCTTCCAGATGCTCAAGGGCAACTCGGGACCAGATGGCCCTTCGGTCCCAGCGGCCAATTCGTTGAGGTAGATCATCATCGCGCTGATGGCGGTGTTGAAGGCCAGGGCTTCGGTGTCTTGAGTCACCTTTTTGATGGTGCGGTGCAACACTTTGAGCTGGGCCTTGGTCGGCTCGGCAGTGGTGAAGTTCAGGTCTTCAGCGGCCCGCCAAATGCGCTGCAAAAAGCGGTTGACGCCGACCACGCCGTTGCTGTTCCAGGGTTTGGCGTCTTGCAGCGGCCCCATGAACATCTCGTAGGCGCGCAGGGTGTCGGCACCGAACTGGCCCACGATCTCGTCGGGGTTGATCGAGGTGCCCGAGCTTTTGCTCATCTTCTGGCCGTTTTCGCCCAGGATCATGCCCTGGTTGACCAGCCGCTGGAACGGCTCCTTGGTGCCCACCAAACCCAGATCGTACAACACTTTGTGCCAAAAGCGGCTGTACAGCAGGTGCAGCACCGCGTGCTCGGCGCCGCCGACGTAAAGGTCGACGTTGCCCCAGTAGTCGAGCTTGGCCTTGTCGGCAAAAGCCTTGGTGTTTTTCGGGTCGATGTAGCGCAGGTAGTACCAGCAACTGCCGGCCCACTGCGGCATGGTGTTGGTTTCGCGCTTGGCGGGGCCACCGCAGTCGGGGCACGTCGTAGTGACCCAACTGTCGATGGCCGCCAGCGGGCTCTCACCGGTGCCGGTGGGGGTGTAGCTTTTCACGTCGGGCAACAGCAGGGGCAGTTGGTCCTCGCGCAGCGGTACAATGCCGCACTTGGCGCAATGGACCACCGGAATCGGCTCGCCCCAGTAGCGCTGGCGGCTGAAAATCCAGTCGCGCAGCTTGTAGTTGACCGCCTTTTTGCCGATGCCCTGGGCTTCGAGCCGGGCGGTGATCTTCTTTTTGAAGCTCTCGCTGTCGGAACCCGAGAACTCGCCGCTGTTGACGGCCTTGCCGGGGCCGGTGTAGCAAGCCGTCAGGCCGCCTTCGGTGGCCACGCCCGGGGATGTTCCATCCGACGGGGCAATCACTTCGATCACGGGGAGGCCGAACTTCTTCGCGAACGCCCAGTCGCGTTCGTCGTGCGCGGGCACGGCCATGATGGCGCCGAAGCCGTAGTTGGCCAACACGTAGTCGCCAATCCAGACAGGCACCTGCGCGCCGTTCACGGGGTTGACGGCATAGGCACCAGTGAACACGCCGGTTTTTTCCTTGGCCAGTTCGGTGCGCTCGAGGTCGCTCTTGAGGCGGGCGGCCTTCTGGTACGCCTCGACGGACGCCTTTTGCGCGGGTGTGGTGATGGCGTCGACCAGCGCATGATCGGGGGCCAGCACCATATACGTGACGCCGAACAGGGTGTCGGGCCGGGTCGTGTAGACTTGGAAGGTCGTCGAGCCGGGTTTCCCACCGGCGTCCACGACGGCAAAGGTCACGTTGGCGCCTTCACTGCGGCCGATCCAGTTGCGCTGCATCAACTTGATGCTTTCGGACCAGTCGACCTCGGCAAGGTCGTCTTCCAAGCGGTCGCCGTAGGCGGTGATTTTGAGCACCCATTGGCGCAGATTGCGGCGCTCGACAGGTGTGCCGCAGCGGTCGCACTTGCCGTCGACCACCTCTTCGTTGGCCAGGCCGGTGAGGCAGCTCGGGCACCAGTTGATGGGCATCATGGCCTCGTACGCCAGGCCCTTCTTGAACAGCTGCAGGAAGATCCACTGCGTCCAGTGGTAGTACTCGGAGGTGTGGGTGCTGACTTCGCGGTCCCAGTCGTAGCTGAAGCCGAGGCTTTTGATCTGTCGGCGGAAAACAGCGATGTTGGCCTCGGTGGTGGCCAGCGGGTGAGTCCCGGTCTTGATGGCGTAGTTTTCGGCGGGAAGCCCGAAGCTGTCGAAGCCCATCGGGTGGAGCACGTTGAAGCCGTTGTGGCGCTTGAACCGGCACCAGATATCGGTGGCGGTGTAGCCCTCGGGATGGCCGACGTGAAGTCCGCTGCCCGACGGATACGGGAACATGTCGAGCACGTAGAGCCGCTTGTCGGCCGGAAACTGGGGGTCTTCGACGGCACGGAAGGTCTTGTCGGCCTCCCAGCGGGCCTGCCACTTGGGTTCGATGTCGGAATGCGGGTACTTGCTCATGGGGGATGATTTTAGCTAAGTCGAGCCCCCAGCGCAAGCAGAACGCCCTCCTTCCCCGTTTGTCAGGGAAGGAGTAAACTATGGATATGAGACGGATTCGGGCAACGAGCGATGTGGTGTTCAAGTACCTCTTCGGAGCCAAAAGCAGCACGGAGATCTTGCGGGCATTCATCAATGCTGTACAGAAGCACGCGGGGATGGAGGAGTTCACCTCGCTCGAGATCGTCAACCCTGTCGGCGAACGCGAATATGCGTCGGCCAAGTCCACCATCATCGACGTCAAGGCGAAGGCCCCAGACGGGACCGTGGTCAATGTCGAGGTTCAGGTGCGGACTCAGGCCGAGTACGGCGAGCGAAGCCTGTACTACTGGGCGCACAGCTACGTGGAACAGATCGAAGAAGGCGACCGATACACCAAACTCATGCCGGTGGTCAGCGTCAGCCTGCTCAACTTCAATCTCTTCCCCGACGAGATTCCTTTTCATTCCACCTTTGGGCTGTTTGAACGCAACCACCCGGAAGTATGCTTGACCGAAGACTGCGTGATGCATTATCTGGAACTGAAGAAGTTACCTGACGAGGAGCGTTCCGACCTGGCCGACTGGCTGTACGCGCTCAAACATTTGGACGAACTGGAGGGACCCATGATCGTGTTGCTCGAAAGAAACCACAGCATTCAGGAACTGGCCAACCGTTACTACCGCTACGAGAAAGATTCCGAAGCCCAACTGGCCTACAAGGCCCGCATGAAACAGCAAATGGACGACGCCAGTTTCTTGTGGAATGCCGAGAAAGAAGGCCTCGAAAGGGGAATGGCGGAAGGGATTGCCAAGGGAATGGCCAAGGGAATGGCCAAGGGAATGGCGGAAGGGATTGCAGAAGGGATGACGCAAGGAATGACGCAAGGGATGGCGCAAGGGATTGCAGAAGGGATGACAAAGGGTGAAGCGAAAGGCATAGCTAAAGGTGAGCGTCGCAAGGCCCTGGAACTCGCCGCCAAGCTGCTGGCCAAGGGCCTGCCCCGCGAAGAAGTGCTTGAGCTGACGGGCCTGAACGACACCGATCTTGACCCCTGACCTTGAGTCTCTCAAGGCCGCCTACCGCAAGGCAGCTCTCGCCCTGCACCCGGATCACAACCCCGACCCCGAGGCGCATCACCGGTTCCGTACGCTGACCGACGAGTACCGGCACCAGCTGAAGTTTTTTCAGGCTGCAGCCGACTTTCGGCGCTTTCGCACCCCGCGAGCCAACGACCTGAGCCCGGAAGAGCAGTTGCGACTGCTTCACGCCGATTGGAAGAAAGCGCTGAATCGCTGGACCGAGGGCGAGTTGGAAGAGGTGGTGCGGGGTCTGCCGCGGCGAGTTTGGGCGCTGGCCGCACTGGCGTCAGCGGACTGCAGCGCGGCTTCGCTCACGTCGCAGCGCGAAGCGTGGGCTTTGGTGAGTCAGCCCGCCAGGCCACGCCGCACCTGACCCGGAGGGACACCGTACTTGCGTCGAAAGGCGTGGATGAAGTGGTTGACGTGGCTGTAGCCGATGTTGGCAGCCAGGGCTTTCATGGGCAGATCGGTCTTCTGGAGTACCTGGTGTGCCTCTGCCAAGCGGTGGTCCATCAAAAACGTGTAGATCGAGGCACCGTAGTTCCGCCGGAACTCCTCGTTGAGGGTGCGGGCCGAAACTCCGAACCGGGAGGCCAGTTCGCTCAGAAGTGGAACCCTTCCTTGCAGCGTCAGGAGTTCCTCCCTGAGGGCGGCGACGGCTTCGGCCGTGGGGACTTTCGCGACGGGAGACGAGCTCGCTTCGGTGGCATCGGCCGAAATCGCGCAAAGAAACTCCAGGGCCTTGGCCTGACTGAACAGAGTTCGCATGGGCCCTATCAGGTTCTCAGGCAGGGTCTCGCGGAGCAGTCTCACCTGCTCCTTCGGCATAATCCTCACGGCGCCTGCGGGCGGGGCGTCAAGGCCGAGATGCCTGAGCAATCGGTCGACGGGTTCGACACCGAGCAGGTTCTCGAGCACGGGTACCCCGACGGTAATCGTCGTCGTCTTTGTAGTCGCTTCAGTCCGAACGCCGGCGGCAAAGTCGAGATGGCCGACGTGCTGGAAGAAGACCGCTCCTTCGGCAACCGGGAACTCGCGGCCGATCAGGCGGTCGTTGAAACGTACACCGCCTTCATGAACAACGTGGACTGCAAACATGGGGTCAGGAACCGTGCCGTGGAAGTCGACCATGTTCATGGTTTGCCCGGCCGCAAAGGGGGTGAAGGCTACTTCGGCACGAAAGATATCCATTCCTTGCCCCAGGTGAAACAGCTCAAAAGCACCGACACCGATTTCGGGAGAAATGGGAATTGGAATCCTCTCGACGTCTTTCCAGCCCCGGTCGAACTGGAACCGTTCGGCCTCGGGAACTGAGAGCCACTCCAACTGCCAGGAAGTCCGCTGCGAATCCATCGTCTTTTCACAATAACCTCAATAATCTCCAAGTCAAAGGATTTTCCATAATTCGCAGTCGCGTGCAGGAATTCGTAGAAACTAAACCGGTGCCTGAGACCAGCAAACGTTAGGCTTGAAGGATGCGCAAACCGAACTGGCTGTTTAGTTGGGGGGCCGGGGGTCACGCCATCCTCGACAACCTGTTCGCGATTTACTTCCTCTATTTTTTGCTGCCACCGGTTGAGAGTGGGTTGCCCGAGCGGCTGGACAACCAGGTGCTGTTCCTGGGGGTCACCTCGGTTGGCCTTCTGGTGTTGCTGGGCCGCTTTTCCGACGCGCTGATGGATCCCCTGCTGGCGTGGTGGTCCGATCGTTCGCGTTCCCGCTGGGGGCGGAGGCGCTTCTTTTTGCTGACGGCCCCGCTGCCGTTCGCTATCCTGGCGCTGGCCCTGTTCCTGACGCCGGTTGCTCATCCGGACCCGCTCAATTTTTGGTGGGAAGTGGTTGCCCTGACGTTGTTCTTTCTGGGCTACACTTGGTATTTGGTTCCGTATTTGGCCCTCATGCCCGAATTGACGCGGGGGCGGGAAGAGCGACTCTCACTTGCGACCTGGCAGGCGGTGATGACTCTCGTTGGCGCTTTTCTGGTGATGGGGGCCGTGCCGCAACTGAGGGCCCTGACGGGGTCGTTCGTCCTGGCCATTGGGTCCGTTATCGCGGTGGCGCTGGTGCTGCTGTTTGTGCCCGCCCTTGTCGTCCGCGAGCCGGCGGGGAGGCGACTTCCCAGCGAGGTGAGCTTTTTCGAATCGGTGCGCAAGACCCTGGCCAACCGGGCCTTCCTGTGGTACCTCGGGGGCAAAATCTGCCTGTTCACGGCCTTCAACATCCTGCGAGCCACCGTGGCGTATTACCCGGAAGTTCTGCTGGGCAAACCGGCTAGCTTCCTCACCTGGCTGCTCGCGGCCGCCTTCGGGTCGGCCGTCCTGTGGTTCTTCGTGGTGCGGTTGCTGGCCAAGCGGGTGTCGAACAAGGCGCTGATGCTCAGCGCGCTGGTGGCCTTTGCCGTGCTTCTCAACGGGGGGCCGCTGATTTTGATGGCCGGTTCGTGGGCCGTGCCCTTGGCCTTTGTGCAGATGCTTTTGCTGGGATGGCCGCTGGCCGTGCTGCTGGTGATTCCCAACGCGATGGTGGCCGACCTCGCCGAAGCCGAAACCCTGACCAGCGGGGAACGCCACGAAGCCCAGTTCTACGGCACCCAGGGTCTGTTCGTGAAAATCGCGTACGGGCTGGCGGCCTTCTTCGTCGGTTTCCTGTTCGCTACGTATGGCAAAGACGCGGCCCATCCCGTCGGGGTGGTGGTGGCGGGATCGCTGGGCGCGGGGTTGGCCCTGCTGGGAACCTGGTCGATGGCGAAGTTCCCCCAGAAGGCGGTGGATGCGGTGTTGGCCAGCGATTCCCGCTAGGCAAGAGGGCGCTACTCACGGAACCCTACCTACCCAGAACGCTGGAAGATGACGATTGCCTTGTTCGACGCACAGATTTTGTCGGCTGCCAAAGCGTGCGGGTGTGTGCGGGTGTATTCGAAGGCATCGCCGTGGTGAACCCGTTTCTGTAGACATTCCCCCTCCGCGAAGAGTTGACCGATTCGTGTTGGTTAACTAAACTAAGTCCATGAACAGCATCAATGTGCACGAGGCCAAGACCAACCTTTCCAAAATCCTCGTCCAGGTGGAAGGTGGCCAGGAGTTTCTGATCGCCCGGGCGGGCAAGGTCATTGCCCGCTTGTCACCGGTGGCTCCGACCCACGCTGAGCCGGGACTCTGGAAAAATCTGACGATCGCTCCCGACTTTGACGAGACCGACACCGAACTGGAAGGCCAGTTTGGGGCCGGCGGAGTGTTCCCGCAGTGAAGTACCTGCTCGACACCCACACCTTTCTGTGGTGGATGCAGGATGCGCCGGAGCTCCCCGAAGGAGTACGCCGCATTTTGAGCAGCCAAACCTCCGACGTGGCCTTCAGCGTGCTCTCGGCGTGGGAGATCATCATCAAGACAGGCACGGGCAAACTGTCGGGCGTCCACCTGGAAACGTTGGAAGACTCCCTTGCAACACAAGGTTTTCCGCTGCTTCCGTTGGATTTGGGGTCGGTTGCTCGGGTGGCCCAGTTGCCACCGCTGCACCAAGATCCTTTTGACCGGGGACTGATTGCCACCGCGCTGCACCACGATTTGGTGGTGCTCACCCGCGACAGCAAGTTTGGTGGCTACGGTGTGAAAGTGTTTTGGGGCGGCTCTATCACATAACCTGTGATATACTGGTTATGTGGAGGATATTATGGCCAATGTGACGATGAGCATCGATGACGACCTCTTGAAGAAAGCCCGCAAAATCGCCATCGACAACGACACGACTCTGTCGGAGATGTACCGTGAATATCTCGCCGAGCTTACCTTGCAGGAAGACGCGCGGCGTGCCCACCTGGCCGACGAGCTCGATGGACTGTTTGCGCAAAGCCGTGCGTCTTCGGGTGGGATTTTGACCAGCAGGAACGCCTTGCATGAGCGTTGAGCGGTCGTTTTTCGACACCAATGTGCTGATTTACGCCAACGATACAGCGGCACCCGAAAAGCAGCTTCGGGCGAGGGCGCTCGTCGGCGAGGCGATCCGGTCGGGTTCAGGTTGCCTTTCCACCCAAGTGCTGGCGGAGTTCTGGGTGAACGTGACCAAGAAGCTCCAGGTCCCCTTGAGCCGTAACGACGCCCGTCGCCAGATTGCCTTGTTCGAGGCACTGTTTCTGGTCCCGGTGGACCGAACCGTGTTCTTGCGGGCGCTGGAGCTTCAACAGCGTTACCAACTCTCATTTTGGGACGCGCAGATTTTGTCGGCTGCCAAGGCCTGCGGGTGTGTGCGGGTGTACTCGGAAGATCTGGAGCATGGGGCTGTGTACGACGGGATTGCGGTGGTGAACCCGTTCCGGTGAGGCAAAAAAAGGCCCCCGAAGCTGGGCCTTGAAGTCGGGCAAGAATGGTGCTACCTTGTAAGGAATGTAAGGAGTCGCCATGGAACTTGCCAAACTCACCTCCAAGGGTCAAATCACTATTCCAGTTGAAATTAGGAGGAAGCTAAGACTCCGGGAAGGCGACAAAGTCTCCTTTCAGGAAGAACAGGGCAACATCTACCTCCGAAACGCCTCTCTGGGTTCCCTTCGTCAGTTTCAAGATGCCATGACCGGGCAGGCGGCAAAGGCCGGTTTTGAATCGGAAGACGACGTGGTTGAGTACATCAAGAGCCTCCGTAACGCTGAAGGAAAGTAGTCTGAGACTTCTCGTCGACACCAACATCCTGATTTCGGCGGCTCTGTTTCCCCACGGGAAAGTTGCGGCCGTGTTTTCTCACATCCTGGAGTCGCATACTTTGGTGATCTCGAGCTACTCGCTTTCGGAGTGCAAGACGGTTTTTGCGAAGAAGTTTCCAGACAAGAAAGTCGCCCTTGATACCTTCCTTGGGGATTTCCAGTTTGAACTCTTTCAAACGCCGCAGGAAATCAACAGGACCGATTTTCCATCGATTCGGGACAGCAAGGACCTTCCCATCCTGGCATCGGCGATTCTGGCCGAAGTTGACATTTTGCTGACAGGTGACAAGGACTTTCTGGGGCTTTCGCTCAAGAAGCCGCTCGTTTTTTCACCTTCGGCCTATTTCGACCTCATCGAGAATTGACGGCACGGAAGAGCCGATCCAAAACTTTGCAGCTACGGCGTGAAGGTGTTCTGGGAGTGAGCAGCCTCGACCCGGCTTCAGAACGGATTCACGCACTTCAGGCCGACGTAAAACTGGCCGGGGTTGAAATCCTCAGACAAAACCTGGTCGCAACCGGCGTGTTCGGCGGCGGCAAGAATCTGCGAATCCCAATAGCTGAGCTGATAGAGCTGGTGGATCTCGAGGGCACGACGCCCGACCCGGCTACCAATAGCTGGCTGAGGAGCTCGAGGGCCACCGACTGTTTGCGCTCATCGCGGCTGTCGTTGGCGTACACGACGACGTTGGTGTCGAGGAAGGTCATTGGCCGAAACGCTTGCCGGTGTAGAGCTCTTCGCGGCGAAACCGGTAGTCAGCATCGGAGCGGCCCTGCAAGGCATTTTCGCGGAACTGTGCCACCACCGAAGGCAAGTCCGGCGCTTCGGCCAACGACTTGAGGTGATCTCGTCGGCACTCAAGGCTGTGTCAAAAGCCCCCGAAGCTTGGCCTTGCGGCAGCTTCGGGGGCGGAGTTCTTTGGGCAGCTTTGGGCTGCCCAAACGGCGGTCAGAGGCTACTTCTGAGCAAGCACAAAGCCCGTCAACGGGCTCAACGTTGACCCGCAGATAAGGATCTGGCTGCTGCTGCGAACCATGGACCCGATAGAGCCCTGCACGCCGGAAGCAAAGGGTGTGAAGGTGCCAGAGCTTCCGAAGGTCGTGTCGGCAGCTCCTGTTGTGCTGTCAAACTTCCATAGAGCGGGTGTCAGGGTACTGAAGTCAGGATCAACCCGACCCGCCACGAAAATACCACTCGCGTCGACAAAGACCGTGGGACAGGCTGGGGCGCTGGCGTGGGAAGCCGCCGCATTCAGCGCTGTGTTGGTAAAGGCACTGACAGCCACACCCGTTGTGGCGTCGATCTTGTGGAGCCTGAACCCCGAACCCCAGCCAAACAACGCCCCCACAGTATGAGAGGAGGCAATAACAAGCTCACCCGTTGGCGCAAAGACTGCGCTGGTGACAGCCAAAACATCGGTTTGACTTGGTTCCAGAGTGGCAACGCCGTTGGTTCCAAAGGTGGTTACACTGGCGCCAAGGGCGTCAAAGCAGAAGACTCCCGAGCTGTGATCCCCCGAGCTGAATCGGTACGAAAATGGAAGGTAGTAGTTTCCGTTCGAACCCTTAAGCAGGGTCGCCCCAGCAGAAACAGTTGTTGAGTAGCCTCCACCCACAAAAGTGGAGTCTGCGGTTGCCACCCGGGAGGTGATATTGGCCGTGCCGCTGCTGCTGTCGCCAAAGGTCGTGTCGATCACCCCCGCAAGAGTGTACTTTTTAATCTCGGCGTTCATGGCACCTATGCCAAAGGTGAGCAGAGAGGATCCATCGACCAAGAGGGCAGAGAAGGCAGAATTGCTCGCAGTAAGGATGCCGCTGGTGCCGAAACTCGTGTCGAACGCGCCTGCAACGGTCACCTTGAGGAGGTAGTAGTTTGTTGAGCCCGTGCTCGTCGTGACACCCAAGTAGGCAGCCCCGGTTGAGTCGACTGCGAAGGCGGTGATGTTCTCGCTGTGTGAGTTAATGAAGGTGCTGCCGGTGAGTAAAGTGGCATCCTTCGAGAAGGTGCCGGCCGTTCCATAGGCTGAGGCAGCAGTGCCGTCACTGTTGAACTTGTCCACACCGAAGTTGAGACTCGTGGCTCCACTGGCGCCGTAATCGATCCAGGCAACGTAGAGGGAGCCGTCCGATCCGAGCACCATGCGCTTGTAGAACTTCCCGTTGGTGGAAATCTTTCCCGTCGTGTTGAAGGTCGTGTCGTTTGCGGGCTGGCTGGCAATTGTTGTGCTTCCGCCGCCTCCCCCGCCCCCGCCCCCACTCGAACCGGCGGCCGTCACGATCACCGTGAAGGTCTTGGTGACGGTGGTTCCTCCGGCCAAGGTAAGGGTCGCCGTGAGCGTGACCGTCTCGTTCGCTGCGCCGGTAGCGGGCTGGGTGACAACGCCGGTGGAACTGATGGCTGTTTTGTCGCTGGCCCAGGTGATGGTGGTGCCGCTGGGGCCCGTGGTGGGCAGACTCAACGCGCTGGTCACATTGTTCAGGTCGGCGTTGGAACCCTTGAGGGTGATTCCTGCCAAGCCGGCAGCATCTTCGGCTACAGCAGTCGTGGGGTCAGACGAAGCGGGCTGAACCACAACGGTGAAGTCTTTGGTGACGGTGGTACCGCCCGACTTCGTGATCGTTGCGGTCAAGGTGACGGTGACAGCAGCCGAACCGGCCACCGGTCGCGTGACGGAGCCCGTGGAACTGATGGCCGCGTTGGTGCTGGTCCACGTGATGGTGGTACCGCTCGGGCCGGTTGTGCGCAGTGCCAGCGAGTTTTTGACGTTGGCGAGGTCGGCGTTGCTCCCTTTCAGGGCCGCATCGACCAGCGAGGCTTTGTCTTCGGCGATGGCGGTGGTCGAGTCTGCCGCGATGGCGGCCACCGTGACAAGGAAGGTCTTGGTGAGGCTAACCCCGCCCTTGGTGAGGGTTGCAGTAAGAGTAACGGAGGCGTTGGCCGCCCCAATGGCGGGCCGGGCTACCGTGCCGTCGGCCGAGAGTACCGCGGCGTTGTCACTGGCCCAAACGATGGC
>JBAXAI010000022.1:0-62075 GCA_037142615.1 Spirochaetales bacterium
GGGTAGAAGCCCAAACCCTCCTCGGTGAGACCAAACTTGGGCAAGGTGTCTTGCAGCATGGCGTAGTCGTTGATGCGGCGGCTTCCCGACGTGATTTCGAGGCCCCGGAAGATCAGGTCGAAGGCCAAAGTCTTGGTGCCGTCGGCGGAAGGGTAGGAATACCAAGCGCGTTTCTTCCGCGGCCAGTCATTGATGAACACGAGATCGACGCCCTGGGTCGCCAGAGCCCAGTCGCTCAAGGCCCGCTCGCCTTCCGGGTTGATCTCGAACACCTTTTTGCCGGTGGCCTTGGTGATGATGTCCTTGGCCTCGTCGTGGCCGACGATGGGGGCTTTGAGCATGGCTCCCGGTGCGGGAACGCTGGCGCCCCACAGGTCCAGCAGCGCCTGGTCGTTTTTGCCCACCTGGGTGAACACATGGTCGAGCAGGCGGGCCTCGAACTCCATAAGATCTTTGTCGCTGTCGATGAAGGCCATTTCAACGTCGAAACTGACGTATTCGTTGACGTGGCGGGGTGTGTCGTGTTTTTCGGCGCGGTAGGCGTGGCTGATCTCGAACACCCGCTCGAGCCCGGTGCTGATCATGGCCTGCTTGTACAGCTGCGGCGACTGCGCCAAGTAGACCTTGTTCTCGAAGTACTCGACGCTGAACAGGCCGGTTCCACCCTCGGCGCCGGTGCCCACCAGCTTGGTGGTTTTCATCTCGTAAAAGTCTTCGGCGCGCATGAAGTCGCTGAGGTATTTCAGGAGCGCGGATTGCAGCTGAAAAATCGCCCGCAACTTGGGCATGCGCAGGCTGAGGTGGCGCTGGTCGAGCAGCACTTCCAGCGGGTACTTGTCGGGGTCCTGGTTGATCTGCACGGGAAGATTGCTATCGGCCCGCGACTCAACAGTGACTTGCACAGGGTGAATCTCGGCGCCGCCGGGGGCCTTTTCGTTGGCTTTTACCGTTCCGCGGATGGTCAGCACCGACTCGGGTGAGTAGTCGATTTTCTCGCTG
Source organism: Spirochaetales bacterium (assembly GCA_037142615.1). Classification (GTDB taxonomy): domain Bacteria; phylum Spirochaetota; class Spirochaetia; order JABEVK01; family JABEVK01; genus JAIFLN01. The sequence goes on from JBAXAI010000022.1 coordinate 1,000, forward strand.
AACACCACCTGAACCATGCCGCTTCGATCGCGCAGAAGCACGAAATTGATCTGCCCCAATTCCCGCGTGCGGTGCACCCAGCCGCTGACGGTGATCTCGCGATCCAGATGCTTTGGTACGTCCTGAGCCAGTGTGCGCATACGGCTACCTCGTGGGGGGTGATGTTCCTGCCGTTGTACTGCTTTTCGGGCCTTTGAGCAAGGCAAAGCCTTGCTCAATGCTAGGCAAAGCCTTGCTCAATGCTAGGCAAAGCTTGACGAGAACGAAGACGCACGCGACGCTAAAGTATGGTCAAGTCGCAACGCCACAAGTATGGCTTTTTCATCCATCCGCAGGTCAAAGAGGCCGAAGCCGTTGCCCGCCGTTATTGCGACGAGCTCGTACTTAGCTTCGGTGACGCGATTGCTCCGGAACTCGGGTCGGTCGAGGTTCGCTGGCAATTCTCGATCGTCCGGGTAGACGACTCGGTGGTCTTTTCGGTGGAACATCGGCCCGAGCGCCTTCAATTGATCACCGACGACCAGAACGGGCCGGTACGTCAGGGCCTTCTGGAAGTCCTGGATTGGTGGAATGGCGAGACGATTTTGATCGCCCCTGAAGGCAAAGGCCTGGAATGGGACACCCACGCGCTGCCTAACGCCTGGTCAAACCCGTGGCAAGACGGACTCCAGCTCCAAACTATCACCCAATACCCCACTCGCCTGGGAAAGCGCGTGCTCGAGGAGTGGAATCCCGGCCTGGTGTACGTTCCGTTCGAGCTGCATTACACGCTGCCGACGCGGGAGGAAGAAGCCGCTGCCATGAACCTTTGGCTGGAAAAGCAACACGTCACCGTCACCGAGGCGGTGGCTCTGCTCACACCCGAGCCGACCGGGCCCTGGTTCTTCGCGTTGCCGCAACGTTACCGTTCAGCCTTGGCGCCACTTTCAACCGGGCTGAAAGCCGTCGGTTCGCAGGAACAGGCCGAACTCGCCGCGCAGGAGTACCGTGGGCCATGCTTCTTGGTCGAACAGCACACCGGCAAAGTGCTGTCGCGGTGGGCGGAACGCTAGCCTAGCCCAGTCGTTTTGCAAGCAGCGCGTTCACCAAGTCGGGGGCGGCCCGACCGCCGGTGGCCTTCATCACCTGACCAACCAGAAAGCCCTTTTGGCGGGCGTCGCCGGCTTTGACGGCCTCGACCACGGCCGGGTGAGCGGCGAAAACGCCCTCGACAATGGGCGCGAGTTGGTCTTCGGTGGTAAGGGCTTCCAGGCCTTTTTCCTTGAGCAGGGCCTCGGGTTCCTTGTCTTCTTCAAACACGGCGACCAGAAGTGTTTTGGCGATCTTGCTGTGGATTCGGCCGCTGTCGAGCAATTTTTGCAACTGAGCGAGGCGGTCGGCCGTCAGCGGGCTGGCCTCGAGGGTCAGGCTGAAGTGGTTGAGTTCTTTCTGCACGTCGCCCATGAGCCAGTTCGCGATGGCAACCCCGGCCGCGTGGGGCACCCCGCCGGTCAACTGGGCAGCCCGTTCAAAGAACTCGGCGGTAAAGCGGTGGTCGGTGACAAAGTCGGCCTGCTCGCGGGTAAGGCCGAACTCGCGGGCCAGCCGCAGTTTGCGGGCCAAGGGCAGTTCCACCTGGGCAACTTCGATTCGCTTCAGGAAGGCGGCGTCGGGAACGAAGGGAGGAAGGTCGGGCTCGGGGAAGTACCGGTAGTCGAGACCGCCTTCCTTGGTGCGCATGGTCTCGGTAACGTCCCGGTTCTCGTTCCACAGGCGGGTTTCCTGGCTGACCTTGTTGCCGCCCTCGAGCACGGTGGCCTGGCGGCGGGTTTCGTACTCGATTGACTTTTTCACGAAACGGCTGGAGTTGAGGTTCTTGATCTCGACCTTGGTGCCCAAGCCGGCGCCGACGGTGTTGATCGACACGTTGGTGTCGCACTTCATCGAGCCTTCTTCCATGTTGCCATCCGAAACACCCAGATAGCGGACCACGCGCTGGAAGGCGTGCAGAAACGCCTCGGCCTCTTCGCCGCTGTTCAGGTCGGGCTCGGTGACCACTTCGAGAAGGGAATAACCGGCGCGGTTGTAGTCGAGCAGGGTCATGTCGCCGGCATGAATCATCTTGCCGGCGTCTTCTTCCAGGTGCACATCGTGGATCCGGACTTTTTTGACCGAACCGTCCGGCAACGCGAACTCGATGGTGCCGTGCTGCCCCACCGGCTCGTGGAACTGCGTGATCTGATAGTTCTTGGGCATGTCGGGGTAGAAGTAGTTCTTGCGGTCAAACAGGGTGCGTTTTGACAGCTCGCAGTTCAGCGCGCGGCTCACGATGTAGGCCAGCTCGAGCGCGTGTTCGTTGAGCACGGGCAACACGCCCGGGTAGCCCATGCACACCGGGCAGACGTTGGTGTTGGGCTCGTCGCCGAAGTGGGCCTTGCAGCCGCAGAACACCTTGCTCTCGGTGTTCAGGTGAATGTGGATCTCGAGGCCGACGTGGGTCTGATACATCATTTGCTCCAATCCAGGCTGGTTCCCGGACAGTCCGGAACGCCGACGACGGTGGCGAATCGGGCCGCCGCTTCGAACAGCCGCGCTTCTTCGAACGCCGGAGCGGTGAACTGCATGCCCACCGGCAAGCCGTCCTCGACTGCAGCGGGGAAGCTCAGTGCGGGCACGCCGGTGAGGTTGGCCGTGACGGTGAACTTGTCGGCGAGCTTCTGCTGGTAGGGGGTCATCGACTTGTCGCCGTGCGCAAAGGCTCGGGTCGGGAAGGTTGGCGTGAGCAGCAAATCGGCTCGGTCGAACACCGTTTGCAGCTCGTTTCGAATGGCCGTGCGGACCTTTTGGGCCTTGGTGTAGTACTGGTCCTGAAAACCGGAGCGGAGCACATAGGTGCCGAGCATGATGCGGGTTTTTACCTCGTCGCCAAACCCTGCGGTGCGGCTCTTGCGGATGAGGTCCTCGGGGTTTTCGGCGTAAACGGGGCGCAGGCCGTAGCGGATGCCGTTGAAGCGGGCCAAGTTGGCGCTGGCCTCGGCGGTGGCGATGGTGTAATAGGCCGCCACCGCGTAGTCGAGGGTGCCCAAATGCACGGGAAGCAGGGTGTAGCCCAGGTCGCGCAGAGTTTTGAGCGTCGCCTGGTAGGCCTTTTCCACGGCTGGTTCCAAGTCGGTCAGGCCGTCGAGCACGGCGATTGTCTTCACTTGGCGCGTGTTGCCTGGCTCGGGGTCGAGGCTCGTCTGGTCATGTTCGTCGCGCCCTTTCATCAGGTCGTACACCTTTCGGGTGAGCTCGAGCGACTTGCTGGCGATGCCCATCACCTCGAGCGACGACGCGTAAGCGGTCATCCCGTAGCGGCTTACCGTACCGTAGGTCGGCTTGAGCCCGTACACGCCGCAAAAAGACGCCGGTTGGCGCACCGAACCGCCGGTATCCGTGCCCAGCGCAAACGGAACCAACCCCGCAGCCACGGCCGCCGCGCTCCCGCCGGACGAACCACCGGCCACCCGGCTGACGTCCCAAGGGTTGTGGGTGGCGCCAAAGGCCGACTGCTCGTTCGACGACCCCATGCCGAACTCGTCGAGGTTGGTCTTGCCGATGACCGTAGCCCCAGCGGCCTCAAGGCGCGCAACGCCGGTCGCCGTGTACGGGCTGTTCAGACTTTCGAGCATTTTGGAGCCGCAGGTCAGGGGAAAGTCCTTGACGGCGATGTTGTCTTTGACGGCGAACGGAAGGCCAGCCAAAGGACCAGCTCCTGCGGTCGCCGCTTCCGGCCGGAAGCTCAAAAAGCTGTGAACCTTCTGCTCCAGCGGCTTGGCGTAGGCCAGGTAGGCGGTCTTTTTGGCCGAGAACTGCTTCCAGCGGGTTTCAAGGGTATCCATGGCAGGCTCCTAAAGCACGTTGGGGATGACGAGGAAGCGGTCTTCCAGCTCGGGCGACCGTTCTACCAAGGCATCGGCGAGGTGGCTCGGTTCGACCGAGTCCGGGCGCACACGATTGTCTTTCACGAGGGCGTGGGTGGTGGGCTCGAGCCCGGTGGTATCGAGTTCGTTCATTTTGCGGAAGTTGTCGAGCATCTGCGACACCGCGTCGCCAAGCTTCTGCAGATCGCCTTGTCCCAGCTCGATCTGCGCCAGGGCGGCCGTGGTTTCGAGTTCCTGAATGTCCATAATGCCAGCATTAACTCAGGAAAGCGTCGCCGGTGTCAAGTTTCGGCGTCGGTTTCGAGCTTGAAGCGCGACAGAAGGCTGTCCATCCGGTGGGCGTTTTCCTGGTTGGTTTCGCCACCTTCCTGCACCTTGCGGGCCGATTCGACCAGGGTTTCCATGATGGTGCCCATTTGGTGCATCTGGTCCTTGGACTGGGTCGAAAGGCGGATCAAGATGCTCATGGCGTCTTCGATGTGCAGGATGCGGTCATTCATTTCTCCGGAAGACGACCGGACGACCTCGGTGATCTCGACGAGGGCCCCAAGCGCTTCGAGAATCTGCACACCCGACTCGGAGAGTTGCTCCGTCACCTGGCGCATCTCGATCATGCCCTCAACCACCGTTTCGATGCTCGATAACATGCGCGAGAACAACAGACCCGTGCTGGTCGTCGCCTCGTGCGACGACTGAATGTAGGCCGAAATGTCACCCAGCGACCGGGTGATTTGCCCGGCAGAGGCCGAACTGGTCTCGGCCAGCTTGCGGATCTCGTCGGCAACCACGGCAAAACCCTTACCTGCACTGCCGGCTTGCGAAGCCTCGATCGCGGCGTTCATCGCCAGCAAATTGGTTTGGCCGGCGATGTCCTGGATGGCGGTGATCATTTCCATGATGCCACCAGCCGCCGTGGCCGCCTTGGCGATGTGGCCCACGGCGTCGTCCATGTGCGTTTCGCCCTCTCGGGCCACTTCACGCAGGTCTACGGCGACTTCTTCGCGCTGACCGACCGACCGGGCGATGTTCTGAATCGAGGCAGAGATCTCTTCGATCGAGGCGGTCGATTCGGTGACGGCAGACGCCTGGTCCTGAATCATGTTCGAGAGGTTCTGGAAGAACGCTTTGACCTCGCCGGTTGTCTCGTTGGTGAAGTTGACTTGAACATCAAGCTTGATCAGTTCGTCACCCACTTGCCTGGTTCCGTCGCGCACCGAGCCCAGCGCAGCGTACGTTTCCCGCGTGGAGCCAATGAGCAGGCGCGACAACTGCGTGTTGGTCTGCACGACGGCCCGGAAGGCGCCGAGCACTTCGGTGATGTTGTCGAGGTACTTGTTCAGGACGGTGCCCATCCGCCCGATTTCGTCGTTGCCTTTGATCTTCATGCGGTAGGTGAGGTCCCCATCGGCGGCCTTGGCCAGCCCGCGCTGAAACGAGTCGAGCGGGTCGAGGATGGCTCGGACGCCAAACCACGTGAGCAGGCCGAGCACCAGAACTCCCAAGGCGCCAAATAGGGCAAGGTTGCGCAGCCCCGTCGCGACGGTCGCTTGTGCTTCTCCCAGTGAAGCAATGACTTCAAACGCTCCGGGAATAAAACCAACCTTCCAGCCTTCCTTGACGCCGCCGACAAGGTCGGTGCCGCCCACCGGGTCCCCATGGCAAATCAGGCATTCTTCGGTGAGCACGATAGGGCGAAAGTACCTCAGGACCGGGCCATCCTGCCGGACGACCTCGGTGAGGTCGCTGTTTTGGAACTGCCGGATCACCTCAAGTTCGAGTGCCGTGGGCGTGTTGACTGGGTTCCGGGGCTGAATCTTAGGAACGCGCAGCTCAAACTGGCCGGCGATCGAGTTGCGCTTGGCGTTGTGAATGGCCGCGATGATGGGCACGTTCTCGATCAACTCGTCGCGGGTCGCGCCTCGGGCCTGCAAATCGGCGAACGAAACCAACAACCCGGATTTCAGTTTCTTGGCTGTCTCGTCGCGAACCGCTTCGGCAGACTGAAGGTAAATGCGGCTCTTGTCGACGAGGGCCTTCTGGGTTGTCTCAATGAGTCCCGTCGTGTAAAGCCAGGTCACACCACCGGCGAACGCCACGAACATGACGGCAAAAATGGCCAGAATCTTCAGTCGGATGCTCATATCCACTCCTAGAGAAACAGCGGGATCTTAAACACGTGGGCCACGCCGGTCAGCAAAAAGTCGACCCCGATGGCGGCGATGAAAATGTACATGATGCGGCTGACGACCATGCTGCCGAAACGACCGAGGATGCGGTTGATCCAAACGGCGCCACGAAAAATGATCCAGCAGATGACGAAAATGACCACAAGGGAAACCAGACTCACCACCGGGCCGTCACGGTCCAGAATCAGGATGGAAGTAACGATGGAGCCGGGTCCGACCAGCAACGGGATCGCCATGGGGACCACGCCCAGCTCGAGGATGTTGTCGGGTTTGGTCTCTTCGGCGTGACGATTGAGCAGCACCGTGTTCTGGACGGCGATGATGGTCAGCAGGATTCCACCCGCGATGCGAAACTCGTCAATCGTGATTTGAAACACGTACTGCATGATCCAGCGACCGGTGAAGGTCAGCACCAGCAGCGTTGTGAAGCCGGTAAACACCGTCAGGTTGAACAGCTTGCCCCGGGTCTTGGCGTCGAGGTCGCGGGTGATTTGCAGAAAGGCAGGCAAAACGCCGACGGGGTTGAGGATGGCGAAGAGCGCCAAAATGGCCGTTCCGATGAGGTTGAGGGAATCCATGTACTTCTGTTATAACCCTTCCATGCATCCGCAACAACGCGAAAAGTATGAGGCCGACAAGCTGGCCAAGAAACTCCGCCACTGGACGGGTGACGCGGTTCACGATTTCAATATGATTGAAGCTGGCGACCGGATCATGGTGTGCGTGTCGGGTGGCAAGGACAGCTTCGCGATGCTCGACCTTCTGATGAGCCTGCAGCGCAACGCACCCATCGACTTTGAACTGATCGCGGTCAATCTCGACCAGAAGCAGCCGGGGTTTCCAGCGCACATTCTGCCGGCCTATTTTGAGAAGCTCGGCGTACAGCACAAGATCGTCGAACGCGACACCTACAGCATCGTCAAGCGCCTGATTCCCGAGGGCGACACTACCTGCAGTCTTTGTTCGCGGTTGCGCCGGGGGATCTTGTACTCGACCGCCGACGAACTGGGATGCACCAAGATCGCCTTGGGCCATCACCGCGACGACCTGCTCGAAACCTTGTTCCTCAACATGTTCTACGGCGGCAAACTGAAGTCGATGCCGCCCAAGCTGGTCAGCGACGACGGCAAGCACATGGTGATCCGGCCCCTCGCCTACTGCAAGGAAAAGGACCTCGCGCGCTACGCGGCCATCAAAGAGTTCCCCATTATTCCGTGTGATCTGTGCGGCAGCCAGCCCAACCTGCAACGCAAGGTGATCAAGACCATGCTCGAGGAATGGGACCACAAGTTCCCCGGCAGCCGCGAGTCGATGCTCAAGGCGCTGCAAAACGTGGTGCCCAGCCACCTGGCCGACCCGCGCCACTTCGACTTCGCCGGCTTGAAGACCCAGGCGACGCCTTTCGTCGGCGGCGACACCGCCTTCGATGAAGACTGCGCCGTCGCGGGCCTCAGGGAGTCGCTTGTGGCGTCAGGAGTGACCCCAGGGCAGTTCCGGCCGCTTGCGCCACGGCCTTGAGGCTGCCGGCGCCCCACCACAACTGAAGCCGAGGGTTACCGTCGCTTTGCACTTGCAGCGAGGCCTGCAGGGCCGACGCCCCCGAGGCGGGTTTCAAAAGGCCTTCGAGCGGGTTGGTACCGTCCTGAAAGACCTTGGCCCAGGCTCCCGGGCTCGCGCTGGCCAACAGGCTCGCGGAGGCGGGAGGGGTCCCGTTCCACGGTCGGGCCACCCGGCCCGAGACCGTCAACGCATCGACGGCAGCCGACTCTTTGCCCGACGCAAAATAAACCTTGTCCTTGCCCCACGCAAAGTTGACCTGAAAGGGTCCCAGCGCCAGACGGGAGCGCACGCCCAGCGGACCGCCGGGCTGGTCTTGGTACACGAGCGGGGTGTCGGCGTCCATCGCGAACTGCAAGAAGTTCTTCTGGATAGCCCCCGACGCGATGAAGCTCTTGAGGGCCTGGCGCACCGCCTGGGGGTCCTTGGCCTCGAGCACGCCCGAAAACACGGGCTGAGGAGCCCCCGGTTCCAGGCCTGCGCTCAGGTTGACGGCCACCCGGGGCCCGATCAGGGCGCGCAGGTTCTTCAAATGCTGAACAAGCTGCTTGTCACCGACCGTTGCCCAAACCGGGTCTTCCGCAGCGGAGACCGGCGGCAGCGCGAGCCCCAGGCTGACCAGGGCGCTGTCGTCGAGCCAAAGCGCCCAGTCTTCCAGGTGGGTCGAAGTCGAAAGCAGCGCCAAGGAACTCTTCCAGGAGGAACCAGGCTTGAGGTCGGTTTCGAGCGTGACGCGAACCCCAGAGGCCCCGAGACCGCCCGGTGCGGCGCCGGCAACGGTGGCGTACACGCCCAGACGCACGCCGTCGAGTTCCTTTTGGAGCGCGGGCAGGTACTTGAGTTCCTCGGTGAAGCCTTCGGGGAACACCATCGAGTCCATCACACCCTTCATTGACACGTATACCGAGATGCCTCGGCCTTCGGTCAGGCGTGCGCGCTTCAGTTCAAAGTACTTTCCGTCCGGCAGGGGCAAGGGTACTGCCGCCCCGGCGGTGGCAAGTACCGCCCAGTTTCCCAGCTGGCCACCAATTTGGTACGCAGTGAGGCCACCCTGCTTGCTCGCGAACGTCTGGAACTCGGCCACGTTTTTCGGCTCTTTGATCGGAAGGTACACCACGAGCGTGGGGACTCCGGCGTCTTCCGCTCCGGCGATCGGCAGCACGGCGGCGGCCATCGGGCGGCTCAGGTCCAAGGCTGCAAAAGGAAAGTCGCCAGGGAGTTGGGTGTCGGCCTGCCCGAGCGCTTTGGCGAGCACCGAGCCATCGGCCAGAACGTCCAGCGGGTGTTCGATGTACACCACGGCCATGGCATTGGAAGGGATCAGCGTCTCAAGAGCCGCTTCGGGGGCACACGACACCAGAACAAGCAGGACCGCGACGGCCCCGAGCAGGATTTTGGACATGGGTTCTCCTTGCCCTCCATTCTAGCCAACTCGGGCGAAAAAGGCGACATTGAAGGCATGAAGGATGCCCGATCTGAGCTCGACGAGCTTCAATATTACGTGACGCAGCAGTGCGGCACCGAACCCCCGTTCCAAAATGCGTTCTGGGACCACCATGAGCCAGGCCTGTACGTCGATGTCGTCACCGGCGAACCTCTTTTCAGTTCGCTCGACAAGTTCGACTCCGGTAGCGGTTGGCCCAGCTTCACCAAGCCCGCCAAACCGAGCGTCGTCATCGAAAAGCTCGACAAGAGCCACGGCATGGTCCGCCGCGAGGTCCGTTCGTCGGCTTCGCACCTGGGCCACGTGTTCGACGACGGTCCGGGACCCGAGGGGCAGCGCTACTGCATCAACTCGGCGGCGCTGACGTTTGTCCCGGTGGCCGAGCTCAAGGCAAAAGGCTACGCCGAGTTTGTGCCGCTGTTCGAGGCGCACCGCTGACCAGGCTCGAGGGCTTCGTCTACCACGCGCCAGAACTTTACGCGCACCACCTGCTCTCGGAACTGGAGCGCTCGGGTCGGCCGGTACTGGGCGAAGTGCCGCTATACCGGGTCGCTGCTGAGCGCATTACCACGGTTTGGCACCAGAACCTGTGGCTGGAGCCTTGGGAAATCCATTTCACGTCGATTTCGGACGCGGCGACCCAATTGCGCAGCTTGGGAGCCCTGTGGGCTCCGGTCCAGTCGCGCAACTTCCGCAAGGCGGCGCTGATCCAGGAAAAGCTACCCCGTCTGCCGACAAAGCTCCGGCCGTTTCCCTTTGATTTGCCCTCCGGGCCGATGGGCTCGTGGACGTTGCTTGACGAGACCACGCTCTGGGCCTCGCCGGTGACGACGAGCCCTTTCGCCGCCGGCGTCATTCCGCTGGCCGAAAACAAGACCGAGCCGCCGAGCAGCGCCTACCTCAAGCTGCAGGAGGCGCTGACGTTGTACGGAAGCCACCCGGAAGAGGGCGAGGTGTGCCTCGATGCCGGGAGCAGTCCGGGGGGCTGGAGTTGGGTGCTGGCCCGCACCGGCGCCACGGTGCACAGCGTGGACCGCTCGCCGCTGGACCCTCGCTTGGGCGGCATTCCCAACCTGCACTTCCGGGCGGGTAATGCTTTTTCGCTCGGGCCAAAAGACCTTCCAGACCTCGATTGGTTTTTCAGTGATGTCATTTGCTACCCAGCCAAGCTGTGGGAATGGCTGCAACCGTGGCTGGAATTGGGCCGGGTGAAACACTTTGTGGTTACCGTGAAGATGCAAGGAAAAGATTGCGACTGGGAAACCCTGGAAAAATTCTCCTCAGTGCCGGGCAGTCGTATAGTACACCTGTACCACAACAAGCACGAACTCACCTGGCTGCTGTGAGGGCGACTACTTCAGCGAAAAGGGCTTTTCCTTGGTCAGCAGGGCCGCGAACGTGTTGCGGGGCAGTTTGTTCGTCTCGGTGATCAGTTGACCCTTCCAGAAGTAGCGGAGGTAGGGGATCTCGAAGTTCCCGAAGGTCTCTTCCTTGAAGGTCATGATTTCCTGGAAACGCGGGTGCTGGTTGTACACAAGCACGTAGATCTCAACTTGTCCCGCGAACTCGGGCAGGAACCGGTCCATCACGACCCAGTCGATGCACCAGTCCTGGGTAAAAATCACGGCCACCTTGTCGGCGGCGCCACGAATCGATGCGGGAACTTCGCCCTCGTCCAGCAAACTCTGGACCTCCGCCTCCGAGAAACTCTTGTAGGTGCTCATGCTGACAAAAGATAGCCCACGGGGCCCTACCAGTCAATTTCGGGCTGGCCCCACGAGGCGAGCACGGCGTTGGTCCGGCTAAAGGGTCGCGAACCGAAGAAACCCCGGTAGGCCGACAACGGCGACGGGTGAGGACTGCGAATCAAATGGTGCCTCGTGCCTTCCAAGAAAGCCCCCTTGCGCTGGGCGTAGGCCCCCCAAAGGACAAACACGACCTTGCCGGGCTTTTCGGCAACGCTCTTGAGCACCTCGTCGGTGAAGGTCTCCCAGCCCTTTCCGCTGTGGCTGGTGGGTGCCCCCGACCGCACCGTGAGCGTCGAGTTCAGCAGCAGCACCCCTTGCCGGGCCCACGACTCCAACGTTCGGTCGGCGTGGGGAGTTCGGCCGAGGTCTGTCCCCAGTTCCTGAAAGATATTGACGAGCGACGGGGGCAAATCCACTTCCGGGCGCACCGAAAAGCACAAACCATTGGCTTGGCCAACCCCATGGTAGGGGTCCTGGCCGACGATCACGACACGGGTCTGTTCCACCGGACACAGGTCAAAGGCGCGGAAGATCTCTTTCGCGGGTGGAAACACCGGTCCGGCTTTGTACTCAACGCGCACATAATCGGTCAGTTCGGCAAACCACGGCTGGTCAAAAATCGGGGCGAGCAAGCCCTTCCAAGACGCTTCAATGCGGACATCCATGCCCTCAGGCTATGCTATCCTGCCCGCATGGTTCAACTCATCGCCCTCGACCTCGACGATACCCTGCTGACCACCGGGCTGGAAATCTCGACGCGCAACCAGGCCGCTCTGGCCCAAGCCCGCCGCCGTGGTGTCCACGTCGTTCTCGCTTCGGGTCGCGCTCCGGGTGCCATGGCCCGTTTTGCCGAGGTGCTGCATCTGTTCGACGGCCCGGGGTACCTGATTTCCGACAACGGCTCGACCATTCTGGCGACTCATCCCCAGGAGGTGCTCATCAGTCACCGGCTGGACCGCGACTTGTTTCACGAATTGCTGACCTTTTTTCGTGAGGTGGGCCTGCCGGTGCAGGTCTACACCTCGACCCATATTCTGGTGACCCAGGAAAATGCCATCACCGGTCACGACGTGGGCCTGAGCGGCTTTGCCGGTTGGCGGCTGGTGCCCAACCTGGGAGCCGAGCTCGACTTTCTGCCGCCCAAGCTCGTGATCCCCGGCGAGCCCGACGTCCTGCTGGCTACTTTGCCGCGCCTTCGCGACCGTTTTGGCGACCGGATCAACACCTTTATTTCAAAGCCCTTCTTCTTGGAGGTACTCCCCCCGAAGGCCGACAAGGGGGAGGCGTTGAAGTGGGTTTGCGGCGCGTTGGGAATCGCTGCCGACGCGGTCCTGGCTTTTGGTGACGCCGCCAATGATTTGGGTATGCTTCGGTGGGCAGGGCAGAGCTATGCGATGGCCAACGCGATTCCGGCAGCCAAAGAGGCAGCACGGTTCGTGACCCGCTTCGACCACAATGCCGACGGGGTAGCCGATATCATCGAGAGCGTTTGGAAAGGCGTTTGACCAGCAGGTCCCAGTCCGCCAGCTCGGCCTCGTTGCAGGCCCGGGCCAAATCCCTGCGCGCGCGGGTGAGGTACACGCGTACCAGAGCCTCGGTCTGCTCCCAATAGCCACGTTTGGCCCATAGGTCACGCAGCGCTACCGGTTCGAGTCGGCCGTCACGCACGTCCTGCAGTTCCTTGCGGGTGAGTTCGGCGTTTTCGGCCCAGGCCAAGGTGACAGGCCAGGTGTAAATGCCCGACGTGAGGTCCTCGAGCACCGGTTTGCCGAGGTGTGATTCCCGCGCCGTCCAGTCGAGCAAGTCGTCCTGCAGCTGAAAAGCCATCCCGAGCGCGTAGCCTGCACGCCGGTAAGCGCGAGCTGTGAGGTCCACTTTTCCCGCCTCGTGGGCCCCCGTGTACAACGCGAGTGAAAACAGCACGGCCGTCTTGCCCATGGTCTTGCGAAGGATGCGGCGTTGGCTGACGGGAAGGCGGAACCGGTCGTTCCATTGCAGAATCTCGGAGCCGGCCATGACGGCCACGAGATCCGCCAGTGCCAAAGCGCTCTCGGGGCTCACCTCGGTGCTGACCATGCGGAAGCATTGGGCGAACATCCAGTCGCCGTACAGAACCGCCTTCGACGGCCCAAACTGGCGGTGCAGCGCGGGCTCGCCGCGACGAAGCGCCGCCTGGTCTACCACGTCGTCGTGAATGAGGGTGGCTAGGTGCAGAAGCTCGACGGTAGCGGCGGCCGAGTCCAGCGCGACCTCGCGTTCCGCAGGGGCTTCGCCGGCCGCCAGATACAGCAGGCCGGCTCTCAGGAGTTTCCCTTCCCGCCCCAAAAAGGGCTGGATTTCGTCACGGAGCTCGCGGGGAAGCTGGCCAGCTTGGGCTTGTACCCGTTTGCGCAGCTTCCCCAGGCGCTCCTCGATCCGGGGAAAATCGGACCAAATCGACACCGAGACTACTTACGCTTCCGAGCGTCGCCGAGGTACCAGTAAGTCCTCTTGGCAAAGAGAGTGCGGTTCCACCACCGCTGCAGCCAGGGCATGATCCAGGCGTCGAGGCCCAGAACCTTGCCGGCACCGCCCAACAGGGCCACCGACGCGAACAGCATCCAGGCGGAGTTCCATGTGAGCGTACCCGCGAACAGGAAGTTGACGCTTAATGCAAGCGAGGCGATGGCACCGATCCAAGTGAACGTACCGCCCAACAACGCTAGTCCGACCAGACCCTCGAGGAAGACGACCGGCACCTGCAGCAACATGTACGGCACCAAGCTCAGCACGTTGTCCATGAACCACTGCATCCACTGAACAAGGAACAGGTCTTTGGGGAGGATTGGTTGGGCCATGAATCCCAAAAGGTCGTGAATCTCTTTCTTGGCGACCACTTCGGTGGCACCGGCCAAGCTGTCGGGGTCTACGCCGGGCTGCACAACGCCGGGGCTGAACATCCAGGCGCTCGATGTGCCCTTGTCTGCGTTGAGCCAGCCTTCAAAGACTTTGGCGACGGCTTCACCGAGCCACATCAGGCCGAGACCGACACGAATGGGCAGCATCCAGTACGAGGGCATTTTGGCGGCGAGTTGGTTGCCCACCTGGCTTCGGCCGTCCTTGACGGTGAAAAAGTGGTGCTGCAGGTATTCCCAGCAGGCATTCACTCCCGCCACTTCCCACAAGTAGTGCAAGTTGACCAGGTGCTTCATTGCCATGGCCATAAAGCCCGTCAGAAGCATGCCCATCACGTGCGCGACGGCGAACTTGCTGCCCACCGACACCAAAAAACCGTGGTAGTTAGATCGGAAAGCCTTCTTGGGCTTGCTGTGCACGTCGGAATAGATGTTGTGCGCCGCGCATTCGGCGGTTTGCAGAGCCGTCTCGACCACCTGGGGCAGGATGCGGTTCTTCTCGCTGAACCACAGCACGTCGCCGACCAGATACACGTTGTCGAACTCGACCGACTGCATGAACTCGTTGCTCCGAAGGCGGGCCTTCTTGACGATGTTAAACTTGAGGTTGGTTTCTTCCTCAGTGGCGGCGGGCTTGCCACTATCCTTGCCACCGGTGAAGTCGAGCTTGCTGGCGAACTCGGGTCCGCGCACCCCGCAGGTCCAGATCAATGTCTCGGTATCGATGGCGCTGCCACCCTTCACGGTGATGCCGTCGGTACGCACTTCGGTGATGGGGGTGTTCAGGTGCAGGATGGCACCCTTGCGGGCCAAAAAGCGCATGGTGTTCTCGCGTAGCTTCTTGGGCAAAATCGGCAGGATTTCGGTCATCGCTTCGACCATCACGATCGACACATCATTCTCGTCGACGCCATAACGCTGGCACAGCGGCTTTTTCCATTCCAGCAACTCGCCGAGCATCTCCATGCCGGTAAAGCCCGCGCCAGCCACCGTGAAGGTGAGGATCTTGCGGCGCTTCATGGTGTTGGGCTCGCGGCTTGCCTTGAGGAACTGAGCCTCGATGTGGTGGCGGAGACGAACGGCGTCGTTGTAGCTCCACAGGGCGAATGAGTTTTCTTTGGCACCCTTGATGCCGAAGTACTCGGGCTCCGCGCCGGGCCCCAGCACGAGGTAATCGTACTTGTAGGTGGCCTCAACGCCGTTGAGCGTGTTCTTGGCGAAGGAGATGTCCTTGATGGTGTCGATGACAACGCTGACCGTGGTACCGCCAAAAATCTTTTCGAGAGACACCTGAACGCTTTCGGGCTCGCAACGGCCACCGGCCACTTCGTGCAGCTCGGTCATCAGGGTGTGGAAGGGGTTTCGGTCGTAGAGGGTGATCTCGACGTCCTTTTCCTTCTTGAACAGCTTGTGGAGCTGTTTGGCGGCCTGGACCCCGCCGTAGCCGGCGCCCAGGATGGCAATCTTCTTCATGCTTTCTCCTTGATCAGTCGTTGAACACTCTGCAAATTCGTCAAGTCCATGGGGAGTATCACTTTGGTGCCGGCGGTGGCAGTCTTGCCCAGTTGGGTCAGGTACTGCTGGGTGAGCTGAAGCTCGACGGCTTCGCGGCCGCCACCTGCCGTGATGGCGGCTGCTATCTTGCCAATGCTGGCGGCGGTGGCCTTCGAGATGGCCACGATTTCCGAGGCGCGCCCTTCTGCCTCGTTGATCTGCTTCTGTTTTTCGCCCTCGGACCGGTTGATCAGCTCTTCCATGTACCCGATGGACGAGTTGATGCGGCTGTTCATCTCGCCCTGGCTCTTGGCGATTTTGGCGCGTTTTTCGCGCTCGGCGCTCACTTGCAGCTCCATGGTCTTGAGGATGGTCGGCGGCACGTTGATGTTCTGAATCTCGTAGCGGGTGACTTTCACGCCCCACGTCTCCAAAGCCTCGTCGAGGTGCCGCACCAGCGTGGCGTTGATGGAATCGCGCTCCTCGAAGGTCTTGTCGAGCTCCAAACGACCGATCACCGAACGCATCATCGTCTGCGCCAGCTGAATCGTGGCGAACTTGTAGTCGTTGATGCCGTAGCTGGCCTTCTTGGGATCGATCACCATGAGGTAGAGCACGCCGCCCACTTCGACGCGCACGTTGTCTTCGGTAAAGCACGGTTGCGGCGGAACAGTGAGGGCGGTTTCCTTCAGCGTGTGGGTGTAGCGTACCTTGTCGAGAAACGGAACCAGCAGGTGAAAGCCAGCTTCGAGCGTGCCGGCGTACTTTCCGACCCGCTCCACGACCAGCGCGGTACGCGAGGGGACGATGCGAATGCTGCGAAGAAGCTCGAACACAAACAAGACCCCGGCTAGACCAAGCACCACGAGGACGGGGAACAGCGGATTGAAAAGGAGTTCTTCCATCAGCCTTTCCTCACGGGAACTTCGGCACGGGCGGCCATCAGGGGCGGCATCACGCTCGCCCAACTGGACTGCAACTGCGCCGCCTCGAGCGGAAGCACCTGCACGTCGGCGACTTCGAGGATGCGGCCCAACTGGTCGATGTACTGCTGCGTGATCTGCATGGTGACGGCATTTTGACCACCGGGCTGGCGAATGGCTTCGCCAATCTGCCGAATGCCCTCGGCGTTCGCCTCGGTGATGATTTCGATGGAACGGGCACGGCCGTCGGCTTCGTTGATGCGTTTTTGGCGTTCGCCGCGCGACAGGTTGATGGCTTCCTCGCGCTCGCCCTTCGACGAGTTGATTCGGGCCTCTTTGTCGCCTTCGGACTCAAGGATTTCGGCGCGCTTGAAGCGCTCGGCTTCGACCTGCTTCTCCATCGCGTCGATGACCGTGCGTGCGGGCTCGATGTCGCGGATTTCGTAGCGGGTCACCTTGATGCCCCACGGCTCGCTGGCCACGTCGATGCTTTTGACGATCGACGAGTTAATGGCCTCTCGTTCCGAGAAGGTTTTGTCGAGTGGAATCTTTCCGATTTCGCTGCGCATGGTAGTTTGAGCCAATTGCGCGGTCGCCCAGCGGTAGTTTTCGATGCCGTAGCTGGCCTTCACCGGGTCAACAACTTTGAGGTACAGCACGCCGTCCACCTCAACCTGAACATTGTCTTGCGTGATGCAAATCTGCGGCTTCACGTCGTTCACTTCTTCTTTGAGCGTGTTCTTGTAGGCCACTTTCTGGAGCACGGGAATCACGAAATGAAACCCGGCGCCAAGGGTCTTGGAGTACTTTCCGAACTCCTCGACGATCCAAGCCTGCTGTTCAGGGACAATTCGGACGGATTGAAAGAACAACCACAACCCGAGCGCAACCGCGAGGTAAGAAAAGAGAACTTCCATCACTCCTCCTTGGTAGGACTCTGGAGCGCCTGGATGTCGCGCGCCAGCCTGTCGTCATTCACCCGCTGCACAGAAAGCACGAGACCTTCCTGCCCCAAAACCTCAACCTCATCGCCAATCGCGAGCGGCTCCGTCGACACTGCGATCCACGTCGTCCCCTGAAACCGAACCCTCCCGGGTTCGCCGTCGCCCAGGGCCTCGGTGACCACCGCCTTCTTACCTGCGACGGACTCTTGGGCCGAGCCACCACGAGGCCGCTTCAACGCCTGCAACTTCCGGCGGAACAACACCAAGCCGCCGGCCGACAAAAGCGCCCAAACGACCGCTTGAACCACGTACTGGTCGCCGAGCCCTGGGATCAAGGCAAAAAACGCCACCGCAAAGGCGGCGGCCGCTGGCACCAAAAACTCAAGTTGGTTCGAAAAAACGACCAGGCCTGCCAACACCAAGGCGAGTGCGCTCCAAAGGATAACCACCATTAATCATGTTCTCACATCTGAAGGTCGTCTGGCAAGTTAGGACACCAGACGCGAAACTAGCGGTCCTCCACGTACATGACGCGCACCTGCTTGATCAGGCCCTCGCCCTCGCTTTCGGTGCGGATATCGCGCAGGTCGTTGAGCGCGGTATGGATCAAGCGCCGTTCGAACGGATTCATCGGTTCCAACAACTTCGAGGTGTGGCTTCGGCGCACAAGAGCCGCCGTGGTGTGAGCGAGGCGGACCAAGTGTTCCTCGCGGCGGTTGCGGTAGTTCTCGCTGTCGAGCACCACCTTTACCGACCGTTCTTCGTCTTCGTACAGGTTTCCACCGTACACATTGATGAGCACCTGAAGGGCGTCGAGGTTCTTGCCATGCTTGCCGATGAGCAGGTTCGCATCGGGACTTTGCAAGTCCAGGTAAAGCTTGCCGTCCTCGCGGCCGGTAACAACGACGCGACCAGTGAAACCCATTTTGCGGATCACGGTTTCAACAAACGTCGTGAGCTTCTTTTCGATCTCAGGGTTAGCGACCATGGGCTCGTTCGGCCCGTCTTCGCCATCCTCTTCAACGTGGATGCGGATCTTGACCTTGCCCTTGGTGAACAAGCCCTTTTTGGCTTCTTCCATGATCTCGACGTCAAACTCATTTTCGTCGAGGCCCAGCGCCGCCATGGCCTTGGCGATGGCTTCCTGTTCGGTGGTTCCTTCAAACTCGTGGATCATCGGAGGCTCCTCACTTGGTCAATTTGTTGCCGGTCTTGGGGGCCAGCTTTAGGTTGGGTTTGCCGGGTTGGGTCTTGCCGGCGGGCTTCTTAGGGGGCGTCTTCTTGAAGTGCGTGTTAATGTACCACTGCTGAACAACGGTCAGGATGTTCTGCACGCACCAGTACACCATCAAGCCCGAGGGCATTTCGTACAGCATGAACAGGAAGATCACGGGCAATCCGAAGGTCATGATCTTCATCTGCTGAGTCATGCCACCCGTAGGTTGGCTCAGTGCCGAGGTCCAAATCTGGGTGCCGACCATCAACAACGGAAGAATACGCAGATCGGTCCAGTTGACCAGCGGAAGCGCGAAACCCCAGTGCCACACCGAATCGGGCAACGAAAGGTCGGGGATCCACCCCGGGATGAACATGGCGCCACGCAGGTCAAAATGGTTGTTGAACAGGCCGTACAACGCGAAGAAAATAGGAATCTGCAGGACCATAGGCAGACAACCGCCGAGCGGGTTCACGCCTTCCTGCTGATACAGGCCCATCGTCGCCTCGTTGAGCTTCTTGGGGTCGTCCTTGTACTTTTCCTGCATTTCCTTGAGCTTGGGTTGCAGACTTTGCATGGCGGCGTTCGCCCGGTAACTCTTGGCCGTCAGCGGCCAGGTGGCCAGTTTCAGTAGGATCGTGAGCAAGATGATCGACACACCCCAGTTCGGAATAACGGTGTGGAACATCAGCATCACCCATTTGAGCAGTTCGGCCAGATAGTCCAAAATCCACATGCTTTCCCTGGTCCGCTCGAGGTGAAGCGCGCCAAGGCCGAACTTGTTGGTGTCTTTGTCGTTGTACAGCGTGAGCGAGGCTTCCTGCTTGGGCCCTACGTAGAAGTAAAACGTGTCGGGCGAGTCCGAACTGGTGAGGGAAGGCCGCGTAAAGGCGAGGCGTGAAACCTCTTTTTCGCCGACACCAGGCTTGTTCGAAAACACCGTCTTGTAGGCCGTGCCGTCGGGTATACCGATGACCGTGAAATACTTGCCTTCGATGGCCGACCAAGTGGCCTTGGCGTCGTAGCTCTTCGTCTCTTTATTGAGGCCTTCGTCGCTGCGGTTGTTGTCCTTGAAGTTCGAGTACTTGCGGAACTCAGACGTGTTGTCGAGTTTCTTGAACTTGGGCCCCAATTGTGGTCCATAGCTCAGGGTGTAGGCCCAAGGTCCGTCCGCCAGCACGGGCAGCGCTCCGTTGGCGCCCTTGATCTTCACATCGATTTTGATCAGGTATTCGTCGGGCTGCAGGGTGAACACCTTGGTCATCGTGAACGCGAGGCCCTTTTTGTCCAAGAAGCTGCGGGTGAAGGTCCAGCTCAACTGACCCGACTGTGTCATGGCGAAGGTCGCCCGAATCGGGTCGGCCTCGAAGCCCCCGAACGAGGTTTGGAAGGCGCTTCCGATCCCTTCGTCGTTCAAGAGCATTTGAACCGGGCTCCCGTCGAGTTCCTTGTGCTTCTTCATGGCGATGCCGGTCACAACAGCGCCCTCGTTCGAGAAGGTCACCTTCATGACGTTGTTCTCAACAACAAAGGTCTTGGCGGGAACCTCTGCGTCAGCAAGCTGCGCTTGCGGCGCACCGGGCAATGGTGCCAGTTCAGCCGTGGTAAGCGTCGTCGTGGTCGCGACCAGCTTGGTCGTGTCGGTCACGGCGGCCGTCGGCGCGACGGGCTTGGGCGGAAAAAGATAGGTCTGAAGAAAGGCGCTGCCCGCGATGACAACCACGGAGAGCACAACAGCCAGAATGGTACGTTTATCCATAAGGACTCCTTGAGAACAACTACAGACTCAGGGGACAGGGTCGTAGCCACCGGGATGACCCGGATGGCAGCGGGAAATACGGCGGATGGCGAGCCACCCCCCGCGAAGGGCTCCATGCTTTTGGATCGCTTCCAAGCTGTAGCGAGAACAGCTCGGTGAGTAGCGACAGGTAGGTACATTCACCGTTCCCGTGAACAAGCGGAAACTCACGTTCACCAAAGGAACAAGCTGGCAGATCAACCAGGCCAGGGGACTAAGTCGTTGCTTTGGCAGGGGAACGACCGACGAGCTGAAGAAACTGCCGTTGACGGTCGGCGTACGAGAACTTTCCGGGAAAGACGAGGAAAACCAGATCAAAGCCCGGTTGGATGGTCTGTTTGTGCAGGCGGAATATCTCCCTGACCTGACGTTTGGCGCGGTTACGTTCAACTGAATTACCGAATTTTTTGGATAAACCAACACCAAGTCTTGATTTATCCAAGGAATTCGACGCGAGAGCCAACTTGGCCCCCATGCAGCTGAACTGAATGGGGGACTTGTAGACCCGTTGGAACTCTTCTTTCTTCTTCAGACGTTCCTGTTTAGTAAGGCTTCTTCTCATCGGAAGCGCTCAGCTTCTTGCGACCCTTGGCCCGACGGCGAGCCAGCACCGCGCGGCCTCCGGCAGTTGCCATGCGGGCTCGGAAACCGAACTTCCGAGTTCTCTTGACCTTGCTTGGTTGATACGTTCGCTTCATGGATCAACCCTCCTTCACAAAAAAATAGATCGGGATGACTGGATTTGAACCAGCGACCCTCACGTCCCGAACGTGATGCGCTACCCCTGCGCTACATCCCGAGAGTTTGACAGGGTGCCATCTTAACGGATTCGCAAGCCTTTGGCTAGCGGTTGGGGTGAATCATCTGGTCGAGTTGCGCAAGTATTTCGGTCATCTTGGCCTGTTCCTCGGCGCTCAAGTCGGGTTTGACGGGCGCGGGCATCACAACGTTGGGACGCTCCACAGTTTCGCCCGCCTTCACGAGCCTGAGCTGAAGGCTACGCACGCCCAAAGTTGGAAACTGCTGGCGAACGCGGTCGAGGATGTCGCTCTGATGCCACTGCAGCAGTTGCAACCAAGCTGGGTGGTCCGCCTCGATGGTCAGCAGGCCGTCTGTGAGTTGCGACAAACGGCAGTGGCTGCCTGGGTTCTGGCGTGACAACCCTGGAACCGAGGCCAGAATCTCATGCCACCGGCTGACGACGGGAACCAGTTGCTGCAGAGACGAGGCTCCTTTCGTCTGAAGGAACTTGGAAAGGTGCGCTCGGGTGCGGTCGTCATCCATGCAGGGCTCCGTAGCGAATATACTGACCGGCATCGACCCGGAGGTAAAGGGGACCAAGCGGTTCCAGGGGCTGGAGGTGTTCGTCGGGCAGAAACGTGAAGTAGGCCTGGTCGTACTCCGGAAGCCGGTTAAGAATCTGCTGGCGTTTGACCGCGTCGAGTTCGAGCAGAACGTCGTCGATCAAGAGCACCGGTTTTTGGCCGGTGCGTTCCCGCGCCAAACGGGCCTGGACCAGCCGAAGCAACAGCGACAAAAGGCGTACTTGGCCCGTCGAGGCGTGCTCGGCGAAGTTGCGGCCCGCGTGCACAAAGCGGTAATGGTCGCGGTGGGGTCCGCTGGCGGTGAACCCGAGCTTGCGGTCACTTTCTCGCCTTTCTGCCAACTGGCCGACGATGGCCTCGACCTCAGGCACCTTCCACGAGGGCAGGTACTTCAGCTCGCAGTCGCCCGACAAGCCCGTGATTTCGCCGAACTGCGCCGTGAAGGTCGGGTTGAACAACTCCACCGCTTGCCGCCGGGCTTGCATGAGTTCCAGCCCAGCCAGAGCCATTTGCCTCTCGTAGACCTCGAGAACCCGTTGGTCGCCGCCAGAACCCAACAGGGCGTTGCGATGGCGCAGAAGTTTGCGGTACCGGCGCAGGTTGTCGATGTAGAGCACGTCGAACAAAGACAAGCTTTGGTCAAAAAACAGGCGTTGGAACTCGGGTGCCCCCGACACGAACTGGTAGTCCTCGTGGGTGAAAGCGATGCAGGGCAGTCGGCGCAGCAGGTCGCGGCGGTCGACGACAGCGTTTCCATCCACGAGAATCGTTTTTTCACCGCCTTGCAGTTTGACCATGCGCTCGGTGGCCCCGTCGGCAAAGGTCCCGGTCGCCAGGAGCGAGAACTCAGTCGAGCCGTGGCGGCACAAGCGGCGGTCGAACTTCGTGCGGAACGACGAACCGTAAGCCAGAAGGTACACGGCTTCCAGAAAGTTGGTCTTTCCTTGCCCGTTTTCGCCGGTCAAAAAAATTTCCCTCGCAACCCCGTCGCCGGCGTGGAGGGAAACTGTTTGGTCGGCCAAATTGCGAAACTGAACGGTGCGGAGCGAATCAAACCCCATCCGGGGCTCAGTCCATCTGCATCGGCATCACAATGTGAAAGTAGTCCTTGCGTGGCTCTGTGCGGAGCGTCATGGCCTTCTTCGGTTCGGTGAACTCAAGCGTGATGCGGTCGCCGGCGAGCACACGCAGCGGGTCCATCAAAAAGACGTAGTTGAGCGCCATCGTGGTCTGAGGTCCCTGGTATTCGCAAGGAATCTCTTCCTTGGCCATGCCCATTTCGCTTTCTTCGGTGTTCACCATCAGGTTGCCGTCGCTGACGGTGATGTAAATGCGCTTCGCCTTTTGCTCGGCGAGGAGCGAAACGCGCTTGAGCGCTTCCTGGAACGCGTCTTTCTTCATGCCGATGCTGTAGCTCTGACTCTCGGGAATGACACGGCTGTAGTTCGGAAACTGACCTTCGATGAGGTTCGAGCTGATTTTCTGGTTGTCGAACTGCACAAACAACTGCTTGTCGCTGATGGCCAAGCTCATGGTGCCCTGACCCGAGGCCAGTTTCTTGATGAGGTTGAGGGCCTTGGGCGGGATGATGATCCCGTCAAACTCGGGCAGCACCGAATCCACTTTTTTCTCGATGTAGCTCAGGCGGCGGCCGTCGGTGGCGACCATGACGATGTTGTCGCCCTTGCGCTCCAGGTACACGCCGTTCATGTAGTAGCGGGTCTCGTCGTCGCTCACCGAGAAAATCGTTTGCCCAATCATCTCGAGCACGTCAGCCTGGCTGAGTTGGAACCAAGTGAGGTTGTCACCCTCGCGGATCTCGGGGAACTTGTCGCTCGAAATGCTCTTGAGCTGAAAGTCGATGCTGGTGCCCACCGGTTTGATGGTGAGCTTGCCCTCGCGGACCTCAAACTCAATTTCGCGGTCGGGAAGCGAGCGGAGGATGCCCAGAAGTTTTTCGCAGAACACCGTGGTCACGCCATTCGTCGTCGTCGATACCGGAATACGGGTTTCAAAGGCAACCTTGAGGTCGGTGGCCTTGATCGTGAGAAACCCATCGCTGACCTCGAGGAGCACGTTGCTCAGGATAGACATGGCGTTTTTGACCGAGATGATTTCCTGGGCGATCGAGATTTCCTTGAGCAACACATTCCGTTCCGAGATGAATTTCATGAGGCACTCTCCTTCTTCTTCCTAAATTCAAATTTCAGTAGCAGTAGTAGTAGGCTCGGTGGACAATGGGTACAACCCGCTAAGCCTCGCGCGCTCATAGCTTTGGTCGTTGGTCGCGGTGTGGAAAAGAAAAAGGTTTCTTTCCACCTTTCCCCACAGCAAGCCCATTTTCACCGTTAGTCCCCAAAATATACCAGATTATCCACGACTTGTCCTATGAGCCCGCCCTGTCCTTGATGATCCGGATAAGGTTCTGCACCTTGACCTCAAAACTAGGTTCCGTCTTGATCTTGTCTTCAATCTTCTGCACCGCGTGCATCACCGTGGTGTGGTCGCGGCCACCGAACTCCATGCCAATTTCGGTGGTCGAATACTCCGTCAAGTCGCGGATGATGTACATCGCAACCTGACGGGGCAGCGCCATGGCTTGGGTTCGGCGCTTTCCCTTGAGGTCGCTGACGCTCAGACCATTGGCTTCGGCGACCACTTTCTGCACCAGATCGATGGGCACGGTTTCTTGGGCGGGGCCGGCGAAAACCCGCTTGAGCTGCTCCTGTGCCACCTCGAGGGTGATTTCGCGCTTGAGCAGTTCACCGTAGGCACAAATCTGGTTGAGCGCGCCCTCGAGGTCGCGGATGTTGGTGTTGACTTTTTTGGCGATCAACTCGAGCACGTCGTCGGGCAATTGAAGACCGCGCTGCTCGATTTTTGACTTGAGGATGACCAGGCGTATCTCCCAACTTGGCAACTGGAGGTCGGCGATGGTGCCCCGTGACAGGCGGTTGAGCAGGCGCTCGGCGAAGTTCTTCAATTCGTGGGGGGCCCGGTCCGAGGTGAAGACGATCTGTTTCTTGGCTTCGTACAGCGCGTTGAAGGTGTTGAACAGCTCTTCCTGGGTGTCCTTCTTGTTCTGGAGGTCGTGGATATCGTCAATGAGCAGCACATCAACGTTGCGGTACTTGTTCTTGAACGCGCTTTGAGTCTTGTTCTGGATCGAGGTCATGAACTCGTTGATGAAGCTTTCGGCCTGAACGTAGATCACGATGGCCTTTTCGTTTTGCTTGTGTACCGCATTGCCGAGCGCCTGAATCAGGTGGGTCTTTCCCAGGCCCACCCCGCCGAAAAGGAAAAAGGGGTTGTAAATGTTGCCGGGATCTTTTGAGATCGCGACCGTCATGCTGTAGGCCAACTCATTGTTCTTCGCGACGACGTACTTTTCGAGCGTGTAGTCAGGATTCAACTGCTGGTGGGGCTTCCGAGCGGAACGGGCCGGCCCCTGCCGGTGAGTTTCTGCCATGCCAGACTTTACCAGCACAGGCGAGCTCTTGGACTCGCGAATCTCGAAATGGACACCGATCGGGCGCCCCGTCAACTCCAGAAGCTTGCCCCGCACCTGCGGCAGATAATTCTTCTCGAGCTGAGCCCGAAAAATAGGAGAGGGCACCGTGAGCGTAACTTCTTCCGCCGTCGAAGAAAGGAACTCGAGGCTCGAAAAATAAAAAGCGAACTCGCCCGGATCGATCTCATTTTTGAGCTGAGAAAGGGCTTCATTCCAGAATTCCTGAAGATTCACACGGTGCCTCGGTTTTTGTTCAACAAGTTATCCACAGGGGTTGTTGCCGTCATAGTAAAAGATGCCGGGAAAATTTGCAAATATCTCTTTATGCGAAACTGCCTTGTTTTGACAAGGACTCCATTTAAGTCATTATCTGGCAAAGATATAAAATCGCGAAAAGCCACTAGATCCGAAAACCACAGAAAAAATTCAGACGCTCGCATTCAAATCCTGTTCCTAGCAAGTTTTTCCGTGTCTTTCGCGCGATCCTTCCACAGGTTATCCACAGGAGTCTGCCAATCTTTACTCTTTTGCCACGTTCCCAGTATACTGCAGCCCATATGAACGAGAACTACTCTGCTGACCAGATCACGGTCCTCAAAGGGCTCGAGGCGGTCCGCCTTCGTCCGGGCATGTACATCGGTTCGACCGGCCCTGACGGTCTGCACCATCTGGTGTATGAAATCGTCGACAATTCCATCGACGAGGCGCTGGCGGGGTACTGCAGCGAAGTCAAAGTTGTCATCGAGGCCGGGAACGTCATTCGGGTAGAAGACAACGGCCGCGGCATACCGGTCGACATGCACCCAGAGGAAGGCGTGAGTGCTCTCGAGGTGGTTCTAACCAAGCTTCACGCCGGCGGTAAGTTCGACAAGAACTCCTACAAAGTTTCCGGCGGCTTGCATGGAGTGGGGTCCTCGGTCGTGAACGCCTTGTCCACCTGGTTCGAGGCCACCATCTACCGCGAAGAGCACGTCTGGTTCCAGCGGTTTCAAGTGGGCGATCCCGTGGCTCCCGCCAAGTCCATCGGTGATTCCGACAAAACAGGCACGACCATCCGGTTTGCCGCCGACCCGGATATCTTCACCGAAACCACGGAGTACAGCTTCGACGTGCTGGCGACACGGTTGCGCGAGCTGGCCTTCCTCAACAAAGGTGTTCGCATCCTGTTGACCGACGAGCGCTCCGACGTGCCCCGCCTCCATGACTTCTACTTCGAGGGCGGCGTCAAGTCGTTCGTGGAGTACCTGAACAAGAGCAAGATGAAGCTTCACGACGAAGTCATCTACTTCGAAAAGGAAAAAGAAGGCGTTTCGGTCGAAATCGCCCTGGAATGGAACGAAACCTACATCGAAAACCTGTTCACCTACGCCAACAACATCAACACCCGCGACGGCGGCACACACCTCATTGGCCTCAAGTCGGCGCTGACCCGCACGATCAACGCCTTTCTGAGCAACTCCAAGTATGCCAAGAAGATGCCTGAGCCCCTTTCTGGGGAAGACGCCCGCGAAGGCCTCACGGGCGTGGTGTCGGTCAAGGTGCCCAACCCGCAGTTTGAGGGGCAAACCAAGGGCAAACTCGGCAACAGCGAGGTCAAAGGCATCGTCGAGCAAATCGTCAACGAAGGCCTTCAGGACTACCTGGAAAAGCATCCCAAAGAGACTGACAAGATTCTGGAAAAGTGCGTCATGGCCGCTACCGCCCGCGTCGCTGCCCGCAAGGCCCGCGAAAACGCCCGCCGCAAAAACCCCTTCGAAAGCAATGGTTTGCCGGGCAAGCTGGCCGACTGCCAGGAGCGCGACCCCGAAAAATGCGAAGTGTACATCGTCGAAGGTGACTCCGCCGGCGGCTCTGCCAAGATGGGCCGCGACCGCAGCATCCAAGCCATCCTGCCCTTGTGGGGCAAAATGCTCAACGTCGAAAAGACCAGCCCCGACAAGGTGCTGAACAACGAAAAGCTGTTCCCCATCATGCAGACGCTGGGCACCGGCGCCGGCACTCTGTTCGACGTCAGCAAGCTCCGCTACTGGAAAGTCATCATCATGGCGGATGCCGACGTCGACGGGTCCCACATCCGGACCCTGCTGCTGACCTTCTTTTTCCGCTACATGAAGGAACTCGTGGAGCGCGGCCATGTGTATATCGCCATGCCGCCGCTGTACAAGCTCAGCTT
Organism: Spirochaetales bacterium; assembly: GCA_037142615.1. GTDB lineage: Bacteria > Spirochaetota > Spirochaetia > JABEVK01 > JABEVK01 > JAIFLN01. Next base: position 28,115 of record JBAXAI010000022.1, read on the forward strand.
TGGCAAGCAGGTGCACTACGCCTACGACGAAGCCGACCGTGAAAAGATTCTGGCCGAGTTCAACGTCGACGCCGAAAAGGTCAACATTCAGCGCTACAAGGGCCTGGGCGAAATGAACCCCGAGCAACTGTGGGAAACGACCATGAACCCCGCCACCCGCAACATCATCCAGGTGAAGCTCGACGACGCCGTCGAGGCCGACAGCATCTTTATGACGCTGATGGGCGACGATGTGCCTCCTCGCCGTAAGTTCATTGAGGACAACGCTTTGAGTGTTGCCAACCTCGACATCTGACAGGAGATTCCCGAGTGTCTGACGTTCCGCCCCCCCCCAATTCCAGCCTTCCCGTGCCTTCTGGCCGCGTGATTCCGGTCAACATTGAAGACGAGGTCAAGACCTCTTACTTGAACTACGCCATGTCGGTCATCGTCAGTCGCGCGCTCCCCGATGTGCGCGACGGCCTCAAACCCGTGCACCGGCGTATCCTGTACGCCATGCACGAAATGGGCTTGCGGGCCAATTCGTCGTTCAAGAAGGCTGGTCGTATTGTCGGCGACGTGCTCGGCAAGTACCACCCGCACGGCGACCAGTCGATCTACGATGCCCTGGTGCGTTTGGCGCAGGAGTTCAGCATGCGCTACCCCGTGGTCAAGGGCCAGGGGAACTTCGGCTCCATCGACGGTGACCCCCCGGCGGCTATGCGGTACACCGAGGCCAAGATGGCCCGCGTGGCCGAAGAGATCCTGCGCGACATCGACAAGAACACCGTCAATTTCGGCCCCAACTACGACGACAGCCTCACCGAACCCTTGGTGATGCCCACCGCCTTCCCCTTCCTGCTGGCCAACGGCTCATCGGGCATTGCGGTCGGTATGGCCACCAACATGGCCCCGCACAACCTGACAGAAATCTGTGCCGCCTTGATTGCCGTCATCGACGACCCCGAAATCACCATCGAAGGGCTCATGCTGCACATGAAGGGCCCCGACTTCCCGACGGCTGCCATCATCTACGGCCGCTCGGGCATTTACTCGGCCTTCCGCACCGGCAAGGGCAAAATCATTGTCCGGTCGCGCTACGAAATTGAAGAAAGCCGCACCGGCAAGCAGTCCATCATCGTCAGCGAACTGCCCTATCAGGTGAACAAGGCGCTGCTCATCGAGCACATCGCCGACCTGGTGCGCGAAAAAAAGGTAGAAGGCATCAGCGACTTGCGCGACGAGTCCGACCGCACGGGCATCCGGATGGTGATCGAAGTCAAAAAGGGCTTTGACTACATGGTCATCTTGAACACGCTCTGGACCCACACCAGCCTGCAGCAGTCTTTCAACATCAACAACCTGGCGCTGGTCAACGGTCGCCCCGAGACCCTGAACCTCAAGCAGATGCTCGAGTACTTCATTGCCCACCGCAAGGATGTGATCACCCGGCGCACGATTTTCGACCTGGAAGTCGCCGAAAAGCGGGCTCACATTTTGCAGGGCCTCAAGATCGCCCTCGACAACATCGACGAGGTGATCCGCATCATCAAGGAATCGAGCACCACACAGAATGCCCGCGACAACCTGATGCAGCGCTTTGGCTTCAGCGAGGTGCAGACGCAGGCCATCCTCGACATGCGGCTCCAGAAACTCACCAGCCTGGAGACCCAGAAGATCATCGACGAACTGAATGAGGTGATGACGCTCATCGCTTACCTGAGAGACCTGTTGGCCCACGAAGAGAAGATCTACGGCGTGATCAAGGACGAGACCAAGGAAATCAGCGACAAGTTTGGCGACGACCGACGCACCGAGATCCTCGACCAGGAGCTCGAAGACGTCGACATGGAAGACCTCATCCAGGAAGAGGACATGGTCGTGGTCGTCTCAACCGAGGGCTACATCAAGCGGGTTCCGCTCAACGCGTACCGCAGCCAAAGCCGGGGCGGCAAGGGTTCCAATTCGGCCAACCTGAAAGACGAGGACATCGTGCAGGACATTCACATCGTCAGCACCCACGATTACTTTTTGATCATCTCGTCGCTGGGCAACGCCTACTGGGTCAAGACCTACCAGTTCCCCGAAGGCTCGCGCACCAGCCGCGGCAAGCACATCCGTTCCATGCTCGAAATGGAAGAAGGCGAGGTGATCAAGGCCGTCGTCCCCATGAAAGAGTTCAAGGAAGACCGCTACGTCGTCATGGTGACGGCCAAGGGCGTGGTGATCCGCATCAGCACCCATGAGTTCCGCAACGCCAAGTCGCGCGGCATCAACGGCATCACCCTCAAGGAAGGCGACCGCTTGGTCACCGCAACCCTCACCGAAGGCAACACCGAGGTGATGTTGCTCACCAAGAATGGTTACGGCCTGCGCTACCACGAGACCGAGATCCGGGCGACGGGGCGCAATGCCCAAGGCGTTCGCGGCATCCTGCTTCGCGACGCGAGCGACGAGGTGATTTCGATCCTGGCTATTCACGAGGAAGAGCAGGTGCTCATGATCACCGACAAGGGCTTCGGCAAGCGCCTGGACTACTCGACGCTCAACCCTCACGGTCGCGGTACCATGGGTCAGATTTGTTACAAGGACAACGAGAAGACGGGCAAGCTCATCGGCGCCATTCCCGTCAGCCCCGAGTTCGACATCGTGTGCATCACCTCGCAGGGCAAAACACTGAAGTGCAATACCCAAGAAGTCTCGGAACAGGGGCGAACTGCCATGGGTGTGCGGGTCTTGGATATTTCGGAAGATGACGCGGTGGTGAGCATTGCGCGGGCTCTTAAAGAGCAAGAACAGCCCGAACTCGCGTTCGAGGATCCTGCCCCCGCAGCACCGACCGTTTGACCGATTGTTTCACGTGAAACAAAAAGGCCGCCCCGCGATGTGACTCGCTCGGACGGCCTTCTTTGTTTGCTGGCGGAGGCTATTTGCTTGCGGTGGCCCAAGCGGCTTCGACTTGAGCGAAGTAGGCCGTCTTCTCTTTCATGGTAAGGAAGCTGGCCTGAAAGCCGTTCAAGACGAGTTTCTTGATCTCGTCCATGGTGAAGTTCAACTTCGTGTGGAGGGTCCAGAACTCGTCGATAAGACTGACATCAAAGAACGAAGGGTCGTCGGTGTTGATGACGGTAAGCACACCCTGATCGAACAAGTGCCGTACGGGGTGATCTTCCGCTTTGGTGACGTACTTCTGGGTGATGACGTTGCTGGTCAGGCAGATCTCGATGGGAATCTGCTTGTCGGCCAGGAACTTCACCAGTTTGGGGTCCTGAGTGGCAGAAAGCCCGTGACCGATGCGTTCCACCTGCAGTTTCTGCAGCGCGTCCCAAATCGATTCGGGCCCAACCACCTCGCCGGCGTGAGCCACCACGTGAAGGCCCTTGGCTTTGGCAACGGCAAACACATCTTCGAACACCTTTGCGGGGCCAAACTCCTCGTCTCCACCCAGGCCCACGCCGATCACCATCGGACTCTTGTGGGACAAGGTGAGTTCCAGGTTGTTCTGGGCGTTTTCGACCCCGAACATGCGGCTGACATCGATGATGAGCTTGATGGTGAGTTTGTCACGTTTCTGGATGCGATTGATGGCTTTCTGGATGACCTCGATCATGTCAGCGAACTTCAGGCCCTTCTTGATCAGGCCTGTGGGTGAAAAGAAGAGCTCGGCGTAGACGATGTTGTTCTCGCGCAGGTAGGTCGCGGCGTCTTCAAACATATTTTCGAGGTCGGGGAGTTCCTTGATCAGACTCTGAACGAAAAGGAACGAGGCCAAGAAGCCCTTCAAGGTGTTGAACTGGTACAGTGACTCGACCGTGACAGGGTTCATCTTTTGGTCGGGGCTGCGATCCAGCAGGGTCTTCACGGTGGCGCGGCTAATCGTCGCCTCGGCGTGCAAGTGGATCTCAGCCTTGGGGATTTTCCGCAGAAACTCATAGAAGTCCGTTTTTTTCATGAAGAACCCTTTCTTTCCCATCGGTATTTTGACACACAAACTTGAGTTTGTTCTGTATACTGCTTTGTCTATGGGAATCATCATTGTTTTTGCCAACCAGAAGGGCGGAGTGGGCAAGACGACCACCGCCGCGAGCTTAGGGGCCTTTTTGGCGCAGAAGGGAAAGTCGGTCCTGATGGTCGATTTTGACCCCCAAGGCAACCTTTCCAGCACGCTGGGCGCCGACAAGTCCAAGCCGGGCATTTACGAGGTGATCAGCGGACAGATCACCGCCGAGGCCGCGCTGCAACAGGGTGCGGACCCGAACCTGCAGATTTTGGCCAGCAACATTCATTTGTCGGGTGCCAGCGCCGAATTGGTGGGCCAAGAAGACCGGGAGTACTTTCTCAAAAAGGTGCTCGACCCGCTCAAGCCGCGCTATGACTTCATCCTGGTCGACAGCCCGCCTTCGCTCGACGTGATCACGCTCAACGGTTTGGCCGCCGCCGACCAGGTGTACATTCCCCTGCAGTGCGAGTACTTCGCCATGGAAGGGCTCAGTCAGTTAGTGAAGACGATCCAGGCCGTTCAGAAGTCCGTGAACAAAAACCTCACCATCGGGGGGATTATTCTCACCATGTACGACAGTCGCACCAACCTGGCGCAGGAAGTCGCCAAAGAAGCCGTGAAGTACTTCAAAGACAAGGTGTTCCGAACCATTATTCCCCGCAACGTGCACTTGGGCGAGGCGCCGTCGCACGGCTTGACCATCAATCGATATCGGCCGGGTTCTCCTGGCGCCAAGGCCTACGAGAAGCTCGCCGACGAGGTGCTCCACCGTGTCTAGGGGGCTGGGCAAGGGATTCGGGGCCCTGCTCCCCGACGACCTTTCGACGGCCTACGCGCCCGTGACCGGCGATGTGGTGAAGACTGTGCCGATCGCCGAGGTGTTCCCCAACCCCGACCAACCGCGCAAGGATTTTGACCCCGAAGCCTTGGCCGAGTTGGCCGACTCGATCCGCGAACAAGGCATCATTCAGCCCATCCTGGCCGAGAAAGTGACCCACGGCTACCGCATCGTCGCGGGTGAACGCCGCTGGCGGGCTGCCAAGCTCGCTGGGCTCGCCGAAGTGCCGGTGCTGGTACGCAGCTTCAGCGAAGAAGCCCGCATGGAAATCGCCCTGATCGAGAACGTGCAGCGCAGCGACCTCACCGCGATGGAAGAAGCGCGGGCCTATCAGCGCCTGATGGAGTCCTTCGGGCTGACTCAGGATGTCGTGGCCAAAAAGGTCGGCAAGCAGCGCTCGACCATCGCTAATGCTTTACGCCTGTTAAACTTAACTCCGGAGATGCAGTGGGCCATCGACACGGGCGAGCTCACTGCCGGTCACGCAAGGGCTATTCTGTCGGTCGCCACCAGCGAGAACCGGAGCGTCCTTTTCCGCGAGATCCTCAACCTTCGCCTTTCGGTCCGGCAGGCGGAAGAGCGAGCTGGTTTGTTGAATAATCCGCCTCCGGCAGCACCGAAAGCGTCCCCACCCGCACCGAAGCGGATGCTTCCCGAGTTGGCCGACCTTCAGCAGCAGTTCATCGACCGTTTGGGCACCAAGGTCGAGATCAAAGGAGACGGAAGCAAGGGACGCATCGAGATCGCCTACTATTCCGGCGACGACCTGAACCGGGTGTACGAGATCCTGCTTCAGCTTGACACGCGGGGGTGAGCTCGGTATCATCCTTTCGTCTAACCTGGAGAGATGGTCGAGTGGTTTAAGGCTCCGGTCTTGAAAACCGGCGTACGGGTAACCGTACCGTGGGTTCGAATCCCACTCTCTCCGTGGCTCGATTGTTTTGGAGAGGTGCCAGAGTGGCCGAATGGGGCTCCCTGCTAAGGAGTTGTACGGCTAAAACCGTACCGGAGGTTCGAATCCTCTCCTCTCCGGACTTGTTTCTGTTTTATATGGGACCGTAGCTCAGTTGGATAGAGCATTAGATTGCGGATCTAAAGGTCGTTGGTTCGAACCCAATCGGTCTCATAGTTTCTTGTTCTGGAGAGATGGCCGAGTGGCTTAAGGCACACGCTTGGAAAGCGTGCGTAGGTTAACCGCCTACCGGGGGTTCGAATCCCCCTTTCTCCGCTAAGTTCCCTTAGTGATGTCAGGACCTGCGCAACGCGCCTGTTCCGAACCCCGCCAGGCCCGGAAGGGAGCAACGGTAGGAACTCCGGCCGAGTGCCGCAGTGCGCTTGCCGTCATTAAGGGATTTTTTTTCGCCAGCCCTTCTGCTATCCTATTGCCATGCGTGTCGAAACCAGCGAGCAGGCCTTGGCTGTGGTCAAGGAAGTTTGTCGTCAGTTTCCCTCAATCAAACTTGCGCTGATCTACGGTTCGGCGTCGCGCAACGAGCTTCGGCCGCATTCGGACCTCGACGTGGCAGTCAGCTCGGGCAGCAAAATGCCCTGGGAGGTTCGCGGCAAGTTGCTCATGGCACTGGAAGATGCTTCGGGTCGCTCCGTTGACCTCGTGGACTTGGAAACCCTCGAAGGCCTCCTCTGGGAGTTTCTGTGGACCGACGCGAAGTTTGCCCTTTGGGACCACGATTTGGTCGTCCGGTACGCCGGCAAGGCGCAGGCCTTCGTCGAAGATGTCAAACCCGGCTATATGAAAATGGTAGGCGAGCGGTTACGGCGCGCCTTTGGAGCGTCATGAATCCTGAGTTGATCCGAAACAAGCTGGAAAGTCTCGCTCGATGCTTGGGCCGAATGAAAGCCGCCCTACCCCCTGAGGTCGGCGAGTTCCTTGGCGATTTTACCGCGCAAGATGTTGTCATGAAGAATCTGGAGCGGGCGGTGCAGGTCTGTGTCGACGTCGCCAATCATCTGGTTTCCGACCGCAAGTTGCCGCCGCCGCCGTCCATGGGTGCCGCCTTTGTGGCGCTTGTTCGTGAGGGAATTGTCACCCCGGACCTAGGCGAACGGTTGCGCAAGACGGTCGGTCTCCGAAATCTCGCTGTCCATGAATACGAGGCCATTGACTATACGCTGGTGCATGGGCTGATCCAGACGGACCTCGTCGTCTTTGAGGATTTTGCCCGAGCCATTCTGGCGCGATTGTGATAGGATAATCTTCCGATGTCTTACGAAGTCACCGCGACGCGCAAGCGTCCCCGCAGTTTTGACGAGCTCACCGGCCAGGAATTTGTGGTCACCACGCTCAAGAAGTCGATTGAGTCGGGGCGTATTGCGCAGGCTTTCTTGTTCTCGGGGTCGCGCGGCGTGGGCAAGACGTCGATGGCCCGCATTTTGGCCAAAAGCCTGAACTGCGAAAAGGGCCCCACCGCCAACCCCTGCGGCGTTTGCAGCCACTGCACCGAAATCAGTCGAGGGGCCAGCCTCGACGTGATCGAGATCGACGGCGCGTCGAACACCTCGGTGAACGACGTGCGCAACATCAAGGATGAAGTGCTGTTCGCGCCGGCCAACTCGCCGTACAAGGTGTACATCATCGACGAAGTGCACATGCTGTCGAACAGTGCGTTCAACGCCCTGCTCAAGACCATTGAGGAGCCACCGCCGCACGTGGTGTTCATTTTCGCCACCACCGAACTGCACAAAGTGCCGGCCACCATCAAGAGCCGCTGCCAGCAGTACAATTTCCGGCTCATCGGCACCGACGAAATCAAGGAGCGCCTCACCTCGGCCGCCACCGACCTGAGCGTGAAAGTCGACGACGAAGCGCTGTTCTGGATGGCCAAAGAGGCCACGGGCTCGATGCGCGACGCCTACACCCTGTTCGACCAGATCGCGGCCTTCAGCGACGGGCACATCACCCTCGAGAAAATCCGCGAAAAGCTCGGACTGGTCGGCCTGGAGCAGATGAACCAGATCGCCGAGGCCTTGGCGCTGGGCAAAAGCAAAGAAGCCCTCGAGCTCACCGACGCCATTTTGACCAGCGGCGTGGCTGTTGAGCAGTTTGTGATGGACCTCAGCGACTACTTCCGTGCGCTGCTGTTCTTTTTGCAGGATATCGACCGCGAGGCCCTGCTTGGCTTCCACCCCGACCGCTTTCCGCAGGCGGTCAAGGATGGGTTTACCGTGAACCAGGTGGAGCGCGCTCTTGAAGCCTTGCTGAACCTGTACCGCAGCATCCGCTACTCGCTCAGCCAGCGTTACGAGCTCGAGCTGGCGCTCAGCCGGTTGTCGAAGCTGCGGCACTACGTTACGCCCAGCGAGCTGTTGGCGCGCATCGAGGGACTCAAGGCCGACGTCGCCGCCGGGGCCTTCGAAGGCTCCGCCCCCGAAAAAAAAAACTAGTTTTTGACGGTGCCGTGGCCACGCAGGGGCCAGGCCCCGCCGCGGCCAAGCCGTCGCCCATTCTTGCTGCCATCGACCGCATGATGGCCGCACCACCGGCCGAAAAGAAGCCCGCCCACAACGAGGCGCCACTTGGCCCGCCGCCCACCTTGCCCGATTCCGTGGCCCGCACCGGGTTGGCTCAGCTCGACACGTCGCGCGGCAGTGCCAACAAGCCGGGCCCCGACCCGTTTGACCAGACCGTGGAGCGGTTCAGAGAGATTTTCAAGGGTGAAGTGGGCCCGTAGCAGCTACACCACCCAAATAGGCGTCGACTCGAGGAGCACCTCGGCAAGGTTGAACTGCTGGCTGCTGCGCGCCGCACGGATGACCAGCTCGTTGGTACGGCTGTCGTAGCGGACCAGTGCGGCAAACTGGCCGGGTTTGACCAGCGCGACCTGCCTGGCTTGAAGGGTGGTGAGTTGTTGAAGGGCCTCGTGGGTTGTCATACCTTCCTAACTGGGAGAAACCGCGTTCTGCTTCTCACCAGGCGACGAAATCTTCGAAAATCGAGTAAAATGCTGGCATGAATCCCCTCGACTTGATGAAGAACCTTCAGCAGATGCAACAGACCATGCAGGAAATGCAAGAGAAAATGAAGTTTGTCACGGCGTGGGGCGGGGCGGGCGGCGACTTGGTGAAGGTGCAGGTTAACGGGCAAATGGAAGTGCTGGCCGTTCAGTTGGCTCCCGAGTGCGTTGACCCGCGCGACATTCCCATGCTTGCCGACCTGGTCCGCCTGGCCACCAACGATGCGCTGAACAAGGTCAAGGAGCGGCTCAAAACCGAAATGGGCCCGCTGACCCAGGGGCTCAACCTGCCGGGCTTTCCGGGAGCCTGAGGTGGGCCCGCTCGAGAACCTGATCGTCAGCCTAGGCAAGCTGCCGGGCCTGGGCAAAAAGAGCGCCGTGCGCATGGCCTTTCACCTGCTTAAGGCCGACCGCGCCTACCTGACCGACCTGGGGCGGCAGCTCAGCACGCTCAAAGACACGGTGCGCCGCTGCTCGGTCTGTGGCACGTGGACCGAGGCCGACCCCTGCGACATCTGCAGCGACCTAAGCCGCGACCGCAGCACACTTTGCGTCGTTGAGCAGGTGCAAGACCTGATGAACCTGCACGCCACCGGTGAGTTCCGGGGACTGTTCCACGTGCTGCACGGTGTGATCGCCCCGCTCGACGGAATCGGCCCCGCCGAACTGGGCCTCGACCGCTTGGAACGCCGCGTGGCCGAAGGCGGCATCCGCGAGATCATTTTGGCCACCAACCCCACGCTCGAGGGCGACACCACGGCGCTGTACATTCACCGTATGCTCGGCCACCTGGGCGTGCGCCTCACCCGCCTGGCCTCGGGCCTGCCCGTGGGCGGCGACTTGGAATACGCCGACCGGCTGACCATCGCCCGCAGCCTTAAAGCCCGCACCGTGGTGGAATAGGGCGCTGTAAACAAAGTAGTCACCTCGGCTAAACCCTTCAAGAAAACTTCCATTGTCCTCTAGACAAGACAAAGGGATGCTTTCATAATCGGCATCAACCTCGGGGGTGCTGATCTTGCCTGAAGAAACACGAAGCGACGACATTTCGCTGGTCGATCTCATCCGGCCGCTGCACGAGCGCCGCCGCCTGCTGCTATCGGCGGTCCTTCTGTTGGCGCTCGTTTGCTTGGGTTTTGCGCTGTGGACCGTGCTGGCGCAAGAGGCCAAGCAAACTCAAGCCTTCGTCGTCAAGCTGGCTCAACCGCTGGCGTTCAAGGATTTTCAGGATGTGGCCGCCCAGGTTGACAAGTCCTCGAACGGCATGTTGACAGTCGACTACAAACGCACGCCGCAGGATCAGCGGTTTCCCAAGGGCAGAGACCCGTTTGAAGGCTACTTTGACGACAAAGGGCAATGGACGCAGGTGAGCCTTGACACCCTGTACTTTCAAGGACCGGCGATCGCTGCCTCGCTCAAGGCGACCCTGATCGAGTTTCAGACCCAGCGAGTGCTCACCAGGTTGATCGACGACCAGATCAAGCGGTACTCGGTGCCCCGAGACCTGGTGGGCCTGTTGCGCGCCGAGCAAAAAACGCAGGAACGTTTGGCCTTACTGGGGCAGTTTGAGGGCACCTACCCGTCGCTCATCCGTCCCAACCTGACACTCAACGATCGCGTGATTCCTGTCGAGAGCCAAATCATGAGCGCGCAGCTCGAGCTGCAGAACTTGAAAGGCCAGCACAACGACATCGCTCTCGACGAGCTGCGCAGCGCGTACTATCAGGCCATTCTGGGCCTGCTCCGTGATTCGAAACTTTCACCCACCACCGCGATCGCCGTGGCCTACCAGACGGTGATCGCCGGCACTACGGCCCCGCTCGCTCAGCAGTTGGCCAGCGAGCGCACCAACCTCGAATACTTCGTGGCCGACCGCACGGCAACAATTCCCGTGCTCACCAGCGTGGTCGAGGTACACGTAGCCAAACCCTCGGTGACCAAGGAACTGGGACTGATTGCCGTCTGGTTTGCCGGGGGTCTGCTGGCGCTGCTGGTGGTCATTTATACTCTCGCCTTTGCAGCCCGCTTCCGCGCCAACTTGACAGCAAGCGACAGTTGACTGGATACTCAGGGGCTGATGAACTCCACGCCAACCCCCGAAACCCCGGCCTTGCCCCCCAACGACGAAATCTCTCTGGTCGACCTTGTGATGCCGCTGTACCGCCAGCGGCGTGTTTTGACCGTGGGCGCAATCGTACTCGCGGCCGTGTGCCTCTTGGGCGCGCTGGCTTCTAGCTGGTATCAGCGAACCACGGCCGGCACCCAGTACAAGGTGAATCTGGCCGTCGGTATGGCCTACGACGACTTTCAGGGTTTGCTCGGGTTTCAGTGGCCCGGACTGGGCACCTTGGGCCTTTCGTATCGCTCGGGCGACAAAGACCCCCGATACCCCACCGGCCACGACAGCTTTGCCGGCTATTACGAAGGCGGCAAACTGGTGCAAACCGAAGTTGACTCACTGACCGTCAGCGCGACAGCCGGAACACCCTTGGCCTTGCAAGACTTTCTGGTCAAAGAACAGACCTTCAAGGCTGCGAACGATGCCATCCGCGGCAAGTTGGCGGAAGTGGCGAGTCCCGGCCCGGCGGCCAAGCTCAATGTGGTCGACCTGATCCGCGGCCTGCAGAAAATCGAAGACAAGCTGGTGCTGCTCAAGGGCTTCCAGGCCACCTACCCGTCGCTCATCCGGTCGAACCTGACGCTCAACGACAAGGTGGTGCCCGTCGAAACGCAGATCATGGACGCCGAACTCGCGCGCAAGGGGCTCAAGGAGTCACTCGACGACCTCGCCCTGCAGCGAGTCATCCAGCACTTCTACCGCGCCATTCCCGATCTAGCCGACCCAGTGCCCGAACTGCTCAAGCACCTGCGCGACAAGACCCTCGACATGCCCGACCTGCAAACCGGCCTGACGGCCCGCGTGTCGCAAGCCTACGAGCGCACCATCGCCGAATTCAACTTCACCGAGACCCAGACAGACTTGTCGCCGACCCAGCTCAAGGCCTACATCGCCAGCGAACGCGATAACCTGGAGCGCACCCTGCGCGACCAGATCAGCGCCATTTCGCTGCAAACCACCATTGTGGAATAGGGCATTGTCTCGAGTTCCAGCGAGGCGTTCAAAACCGCCGGGTTGGCGTTTGTGGGAGGGCTGTTCCTGCTGGTGGTGCTGGTGTACCTGCGGCACTTTTGGGGCACCATCCGCGACAAGCTGGGCGCGCAGCCGACCTAGGTCATGACCAGGCAAGACGTCGACCGAAGTGGCGCTAACTCGCCAGCCCGCACCGTGGTGGAGTAGTTTCCCCTTTACAAACCGCCGGACTGCGGTATAGTGTTCAATGATTGAACACACGACCCTTGCCACCCCACCGGGTGCAGTTCGTTACGGCGGCGCACACGGGGCAAACGGAACGTTTTCAAAAAATCCCTTCCCCCGGGAAGGACTCGTCACACCGTGCCATGAATACCCCCCCGCCCGACAAACATATTTCGCTCCTTGAGCTCCTCAAAACCCGCCCCGACGCTGCCCAGCGCGACATGGCCGAAGCCGTGGGCCTGTCGCTGGGCATGACCAACCTGCTGCTCAAGCAGCTCGCCGAAAAAGGCTGGATGCTCATCCGCAAAGGCAACGCGCGCAACGTGCAGTACGTGCTCACCCCCGAAGGGCTCACCGAGCTCAGCCGACGCAGCCTGCGCACGCTCAAGCGCACCATCCGCAGCGTGGCCGACTGCCGCGTGCAGCTCGAGGGCTTGGTGAACCAGGTAAAGCGCGACGGCTACCCCGGGCTCGAACTGCGCGGCAGCAGCGAGCTCGACTTTGTGCTCGAGTTTCTGTGCGGTAAACACGGGCTCGGCTTTGCGCACAACGCTAACCGCGAGGGTTGGTTTGTGGTGCACGGCGAAGACGAAGCCGCCGAACCGAATGTGATGAGCTACATGGAAGCCAAGCTGGTGCCCGAGGCCGTGGGGTGAACGCCCAGCAGCAAACTTGGGTCAGCGAACTCAGCCCAACGCTTTTTTGGGACGCTGACCGAGCTACCCTGGACGCCCAGCAGCACCTCAAAACGATCCTCGAGCGCGTGCTCGAGCGCGGAACCTGGCAGGACTGGTCGCTGGTGGCTGCCAACGTCTCGAAGGCCGAGATGCTCGGCATGCTGCCGCGGCTCCGTGTTCCCCCCCGGGAGCTGAACTTTGTGAAGATGTTTCTGGACAAGGATGATCTCGCACCATAGCGTCAAGCCGGCACTTTTGGCCCTCTTGAGAACGTTCATGAGCCACAACGAGCTGGCCGAGTTCGTCCTCGTTGACGACACATCCCTCGGGCTCCGCTACGGGTACCGCGAGTCTGACGACATCGACCTGTTCTGCCACCCGGGTTTCGACCCGCAACGGCTGCGCGACATACTCGAAGCCTCTTTTCCGGGAATCAGCATCACCAGCGTCAGCGGTCCCGGAGTTTTCGCCAATCTTGACGGCGTCAAAGTCGACTTCGTCAAACATCCGCAGGCCTGGTTGGAACCGCACGAAACCCTCGACGGAATCCGGATGGCGTCCCTGCAAGACGTGTCGGCGATGAAAATCAATGCCGTCATCGGCCGAGGCTCCAAGAAGGACTTCTCGGATCTGCTTTTTCTGCACGAAAACGGCCTCGTGCTGAGCCAGTCGCTCCGCAACTTCGAGCTTAAGTACGGCAACAGTCTGCTGTTCGCGGCCATTCGGAGTTTGGGGTACTTTGACGACACCCGGGGAACCGCAGACCCGCTGTACCTCAACGGCTGGACCTGGGAAGAAGTGCAACGCAAAATGACCGTTCTCGCGAAACAAGCGGCAAGCAAGTAATAGGGATACCAATTGATGGAGTCCGACGTCCGCTGGCTTCAGCGCCTGGAAAACTTCGAAAAAGCCGTTGGCACCCTCGGTAAGGTTCTCGACAAACCAGAGCTCGACGTGTACCAAAGGGCCGGGCTGATTCAGTTCTTCGAAATGTCCTTTGAGCTGGGTTGGAACGTGCTCAAGGACTACTTGGAGCACCAGGGGATCGCCGACGTTGGCACACCGCGGGCGGCCGTCAAAAAAGCCTTCGAAGTCGGTTTGATTGCCGACGGCCGCCAATGGCTCAAGGGACTGGAAGACCGGAACCTGACCTCGCACACGTACAACGAAGCTGTCGCCGACCGGGTGGTCGACTTGGTTCGCGACTCGTACTTTCCTCTTTTTCAGGAACTCCTCAACACCATGGCAGCAAAAAAGGCATGAACATTCCCGGCCTCAGCGAGCTCGACCTTTCCGACGTCAACCAGGCCTTTCTGCAGGTACCGCAAGTCGAAAAAGCCGTGTTGTTCGGCAGCCGGGCCAAAGGAACCGCCAAACGGGGCAGCGACGTCGATCTGGCCTTGTGGGGCAAGGCACTCGACCGGAGCGCGCTGGTCGACCTGAGTGTTCTGCTCAACCAAGAAGGGTGCTTACCGTATCAGTTTGATCTCGTCGACTTTGAAACCGTCGACAACCCGGCCCTCAGGGAACACATCGAACGCGTCGGCATCGTGGTTTATGAGAAAGGTATGACCAAATGACCAACCTTATCCTGTGCGGTGGCTCTGGCACCCGCCTGTGGCCGCTGAGCCGGCCTGAGATGCCCAAGCAGTTTTACCCCTTGTTTGCGGGGCGCAGCCTTTTTGAGATGACGGTGGACCGCAATAAGGCGCTGGCCGACCACTTTTACGTGGCCAGCAACCAGCTGCAGATGGGGCTGGCGACAGCCCAGCTGGCCAAGTGCGGCGTCACCAAGTTTGGCAGTCTGGTCGAGCCCGTGGGCCGCAACACCGCTCCGGCCATCGCGCTGGCATGTATGGCTTTGGTGGCGACGGGCAAGGCCGACGAGCTGGTGTTGGTCACCCCCAGCGACCACCTGATGACCAAGCCTGCCGACTATGAGCGCGCCGTGAAACGCGCGGGCGAGTTGGCCGCCCAAGGTTATCTGGTGACCTTTGGCATCGCACCCACGTACGCCGAAACTGGATTTGGGTACATCGAGGCCCGGGGCGAAGACGTGGTCAGCTTCCGCGAAAAGCCCGACCAGGCCACCGCCGAGGGGTACCTGCGCAGCGGCAAGCACTTTTGGAACAGCGGCATGTTTGTGTTCCGCGCCGGGGTGTTCTTGGCCGAACTGCAAAAGCATTCGCCCGAAGTGTACCGCACCTGTGCCGCCGTAACCAGCGTGACGCGCGAGGCCATGATGGCAATCCCCGCCATCTCGATCGACTACGCCGTGATGGAAAAGACCGCCTTGGCCAAAGTGGTGGCCAGCGACCCTGGGTGGAGCGACCTGGGGAGCTTCGACGCGCTGTACGACGAAGTGGTGCCGCGCACCGATGGCAACCGGGTGCTGGGTGCTGGCGAGCCGGTCTTTGTCGAATCGTCGGGCAACCTGGTGGTGACCAGTGGCCGCCAGGTGGCGCTGGTGGGCGTGACCGACCTGCTGGTGGTCGACTCGCCCCATGGCTTGCTGGTAGCTCGCCGGGGTGCCAGTCAGAGTGTCAAAGAAGTGTCTTCAAGATTGCAGTCCAGCGGGAGTTCGAATGCCTAGACTTCGTGTCGTGAACTTCGGCCCCATTCGGGGGGGACTGCTAGAAAACGACGGATGGATCGATTTCTCCCGTGTCATGCTTTTCGTCGGCAACCAAGGCTCAGGAAAAAGCACCGTCGCCAAGTTGTTCTCGACTTTTTCGTGGATCGAAAAAGCCCTTGTAAGGGGAGACTACGACCAACGTTGGTTCGGGCGAAAGAATCGACTCAGAACGCAGTTTTTGAAATACCATCGACTTGAGAACTTTCTTGAGCTGGACGGCACCGACAAAGCCACCATCGAGTACGAGGGTGATGCCTATGCCATTCACTACGCTCAAGGCCAAATGACAATCAGTGAGCGGACATCGGGCTCCTACCACCTGCCTCAGGTGCTGTACGTGCCAGCAGAACGCAACTTCCTTGCCTATGTCAGAAATCCTCAGGGGCTTAAGCTCGTATCCGATGCCCTCAAGGAATTCGTCACTGAGTTTGAAAACGCGAAGCTTAGCATCAGGAACGCGGTTAACCTGCCGATCAACGGCGCGGAACTCGAGTACGACAAACTCAACGACCTTCTGAATGTCCGGGCCCCCGGCTACAAATTGCGATTGACCGACGCTTCGAGTGGTTTCCAGTCGTTTGTCCCGCTCTACTTGGTATCAAAGCACCTCGCCGATACCGTGCAACAACACGCTGAAGCGGTCAACGATACCATGAGCGCCGACGAACTGGAGCGGTTCAAGGCCGGGGTTGCGAGCATCTTTTCGAACGAATCGTTGACCGAAGAGCAGAAACGCGCCGCGATCTCGGTGTTGTCCTCCCGGTTTAACAAAACAGCGTTTGTCAACATTGTCGAAGAGCCCGAACAGAACCTTTTCCCTTCGTCTCAGTGGGCGGTTCTGCAGTGTCTGCTAGAGTTCAACAACCAGACAAAACACAACCGGCTGGTGATGACTTCTCACAGTCCTTACATCGTCAATTTCCTCAGTATCGCAGTGCAGGGGCAAGAGCTCTCCAGGAAGATCGAATCTGTACGCCCTGGCGACAAAACCCTGCTCAACCGGCTTGACGGCGTTGTGTCGCGTGGGGCTTTGGTTGATGGAAGCCAGGTTTCGATTTACCAGCTGGATGAGGATGCCGGAACAATCCGACGCCTCGAATCGAGCGATGGCTTTCCGAGCGAAAGGAATTACCTGAACGACTCCTTGCGGGAGGGTAATCGGCGGTTTGATGAGCTCCTGGAAATCGAAGGTGAGCTTTAGCATGGACTTTTTCCAGGCGGCTTGCCAAACGGGACCGCATTTGGCGCCGGTTTTTGGGCTTTGCGATGACAGGCATGGTGGTGTCGCGTACGTTGATTCTTCGGTTCCTGAACGATGGATCGCCACCGTCAAAAACCCCTCAGGGAATGCCGTTGAATTCACCGCCATCGATAAGTGCGTCATCCGCGACGGTGAGTACCAAGAGCGGGGACGTTGCGATGGCATGCTAACCGTGCCCGGGCTGCTCTACCTTGTCGAACTGAAGGACAAGGATCCGCCGTGGCAGAGCCTCGCGATCGAGCAGCTCGTTTCGACCATTGAGTTCCTTAAGCAGCACCATGATCTGAGGCCCTACAAGCGCAAAAAGGCTTTTGCGTGCAACAAGCGAAAGCCCGCTTTCGTTGAAATTGATCACGAGACCAACCGGAACTTCTATCGGCAACATGGCTTTCGCCTCGATATGCAAGCGACGATTGTGGTCATCTAGGAGAAGGAACCCCAATGAAAGGCATCATTCTTGCCGGCGGAGCCGGCACCCGGTTGTTCCCTGCGACCCGTGTGGTTTGCAAACAGCTCTTGCCGGTGTACGACAAACCCATGATCTATTACCCTCTGAGCACGCTCATGCTGGCGGGAATCCAAGAGATTCTGGTGATCAGCACGCCCGCCGACACGCCCCGCTTCCGCGACCTGCTAGGCGATGGCTCCGACTTGGGCCTCAAGTTGCAGTATAAGGTGCAAGACGTGCCCAACGGCCTGGCGCAGGCTTTTGTGTTGGGCAAGGAATTCATTGGCAACGATTCGGTGTGCTTGGTGCCCGGCGACAACATTTTCTTTGGTCACGACTTTTCGAAGTTGCTGGCCAACGCCAAGGCTCAGAAGAGCGGCTCCACCGTGTTTGGCTATCAAGTGGCCGACCCGCAACGTTACGGCGTGGCCGAGTTCGACAAGACGGGCAAGGTGCTGTCGATCGAAGAGAAGCCCACCCAGCCCAAGAGCAACTTTGCGGTGGTCGGGCTGTACTTCTACGACAACCAGGTGGTCGACATCGCCACCAACCTGAAGCCCTCGGCCCGGGGCGAGTACGAGATCACCGACGTGAACCGCGAGTACCTGCGGCGAGGTGCGCTGCAGGTGGAACTGATGGGCCGGGGTTTTGCTTGGCTCGACACCGGTACCCACGAAAGCCTGGTCGACGCCACCAACTTTGTGAAGGCCATCGAGGACCGCCAAGGGCTGAAGATTGCGTGCATTGAAGAGATCGCCTACCGCCAGGGCTTTATCGACCGTGCGCAGTTCCTCAAGTTGGCCGAAGCGCTCAAAAAATCCACCTACGGTGAGTACCTGTTCCGGGTTGCTCACGACACCCAATAGAATGCCCGCTTCGTTTACGCCCGGACCGCTTGCGGGCTTGGTGATCATCCAGCCGCGCGTTTTCCCCGACGGACGGGGCAGTTTTTTCGAGACGTACAAGCAAACCGAGTACGCGTCCAACGGGGTCGCCGACGCCTTCGTGCAAGACAACCACAGCGTCAGCACCCAGGGTGTGCTCCGGGGTTTGCATTTTCAGAACCCGCCGTTTGTGCAGGGCAAGCTGGTCCGCGTGATCCAGGGGTGCGTGTGGGATGTAGCGGTCGATCTTCGCCCGGAAAGCCCCACGTTTGGCCGATGGTTTGGGCTGGAGCTCAGTGCTGAGAACCGGACTCAGTTCTATATTCCCGCGGGTTTTGGCCACGGGTTTGTCACTCTCAGCGAGACGGCGGAGTTTGTGTACAAGTGCACTGCCGAATACAACAAGGCCAGCGAAGGCGGGGTAAGGTGGGACGACCCGACCCTCGGCATTGCCTGGCCCTTGGCGGGGCTCGAGGTTTCCGTTTCGGACAAGGAGGCCGCGCTGCCGTTCCTTGAACGCCCCGAGTTGAAGGGCGCGCATTGATCCGACGAATGGCCATCGACAACTTCAAATCTCTGGTCGGTTTTGAGCTGCCAAAGTACCCCGGCTCGCTGCCATCCTTTGTGTGCCTCACGGGACTCAATGGCGCAGGCAAGACGGCCCTATTGCAGGCCTTTGACTTTCTGGCTCAGCTGACCCGCGGACAGATGAAGGCTTGGCTGGTGACTAGAGACTGGAAAGCCTCGGAGCTAAAAAGCAAGTTCAGCAAGCTCCAAACCATTGCCTTCTCGCTCGAGATCGATTTGGGTGAACAAGGTGGTGTCGTTGTCTGGTCGGGTTCTTATAATGTGGCCCAGAGCCGCTGCACCTCAGAATCGCTCAAAAGGGACGGCCTCGCGCTGTTCGAGCTCTCCGAAGGGCTGTTGACCTTCCTTGATCGAAAAGCCAACAAGGCGACCCAGTTGTCGGTTTCCGCTTTGGTTTACGAAGGTTCTGTGCTCACGTTGGTTAGCCTGTCCCAAGTGGCACCAGCCATCGAAGGATTTGTCCGGTTCATGCGGGGCCTCAAATCGCTCGAGCTTCTTTCGCCCCATTTGATCCGGCGGAGGTCCAAGGAATCGGCTGACGTTGGCTATGGCGGTGAAAAGCTCTCTGGTTTTTTGCACGCCCTGAGCCCGGAGCAGAAAGGTCGGCTCCAACAGAAGCTCCACCAGTTCTATCCAAGGCTTTCGGCCGTAGAAACCACGGGACTTCGCGCGGGCTGGAAGAATCTTTCAGCAGTTGAAAAGTTTGATGGGGGTACGCAAGGGCTCGTTGCCGTTGAAACCGACGCCAGGCACCTCAACGATGGAATGCTAAGAATCCTCGCCATCTTGGCTCAAGCCTACTCAGACCACCCGGTCGTTCTTCTCGATGAAATAGAAAACGGAATCAACGCCGAGCTCACGGGCGAGCTTGTTGCGGCGCTTCTCGAGCTCGCAGCTTCAGGAAAACAGATCATCGTCACCACCCACAGCCCCATGATTCTCAACTGGCTGACCGAGGCTCAAGCAGGCGAGTCGGTGTTTTACCTTTACCGAACTTCTGCGGGACACACTAAAGTGCAGCGGTTCTTTGATTTTCCCGGTGCAAGGCAGGACCTTTCCCTCTTGGGCCCTGGCGAGGTCTTTGCGAACACTTCGCTTACCGAGGCGGCACAGTTTTTCGCCAGCCAAGGATCCCTGTGATACTGGTGCTTTCCGGTGAAGGGAAGACGGACTTGGGACAGAACGACCCGACGCCCACGGGGCTCCGCTACCGCCCCGGCGCAATGGCATTAATTGTCGACCAGCTTGTCGTCGAGTTGACAGGCGATTCGCCACGGTTTGACCAAGAATACGCCGATGAAGCACGAGCGTGTTTCATCGGTGAAGGCCAGCTGTCCAGGTTCAAACCACCGAAAGGGCAGGCTAAGTTCTTCCGAGGCCGCAAGTCGCACCTTCACGCGCCTATGGCGCGACTCCTTGGTTACGCGGCCCAAAAAGTGGAGCACGAGACCGGCGAAACGACCGTCGCCGTCTTTTTTCGTGATTGCGACGGAACGCAGTCGTCGTCACGTACCGAGTGGCAGGATAAGTTCGACTCCATCAAGGCGGGATTTCGCCTCGCCGGCTATTCTTCCGGAGTTCCTATGCTGCCCAAGCCAAAGTCGGAAGCGTGGTTGCTGTGCGCCCTCAAAGACCCGGCGTACCAGCACTGTGGTGCGCTCGAGGATGCTTCCGGCAACGATGCAAGCCCGAACTCCCTCAAAAAGCGACTTCAGTCCGTTCTCGAGAGTCGGACACAGGAAGACGTTGAAAACCTCGTCCGCGAGGGGAAAATCCGCGGGCTTTCGATCGACATGCCGAGCTTTCGGGCTTTTCAGACGGAACTGGAGACCAAGGTGGTTTCGGCTGTGGCAAAGGAAAAGGGTAACTCATGATTTGGCTCGTAGGAGCCCGCGGCATGCTGGGCACAGACTTGGGTCGAGCGTTCAGCGCTGCGGGGCTGGATTGGGTGGGCACCGACCGCGAGGTCGACTTCACCGACCCCCAGGCTGTCGAAAACTTCGGTGTCGGCAAAGCCATCGACTGGGTGATCAACTGCGCCGCCTACACCGCCGTCGACAAGGCCGAGGACGAGCCCGAGCTGTGCCGCAAGCTCAACGTCGACGGGCCGGCGTGCCTGGCGCGCTGGGCGAGCGCTCACCGCGCGGCGCTGGTGCATATCTCGACCGACTACGTGTTCTCGGGGCAGGGCACCGTGCCCTACCGCGAAGACGATGCCGTGGCACCGCAAGGAATCTACGGCGTCACCAAGGCCGATGGCGAAAGGGCCATCCGCGACAGCTGCCCCCGCCACTACATTCTGCGCACCGCCTGGCTGTACGGCGTTGCCGGCCCGAATTTTATCACCACCATGCTCCGGCTGATGAACAGCAAAGACTCGCTGGGCGTGGTGGCCGACCAATGGGGAGCCCCGACGTGGACTCTTGACCTTGCCGCCGTCATCGTCGCGTTGATCCAAAAGGGTGGGGGCCAGTGGGGAACCTACCACGCCAGCGGCGAGGGCCAGTGCACGTGGCACGAGTTTGCCCTGGCCATTCTGCGCGAGGCCCAGGCGCGCGAGCTGGTACCACCCACCAAGGCTGTGACGGTGAATGCCCTGACCACCGACCAGTACCCCACCAAGGCCCAGCGCCCCGCGTGGTCGGTGCTGTCGAAAGACAAGCTAGATCGCGAGTTCGGGCTGAAAATGCCCGCGTGGCAAACCGGTTTGGTTGGGTTCTTGGATTCGTTGACGAACTATAGTGATGACCGCAGCACACTCCGGGAGCTGGCAGCGGCCGACCACGAGGTGATGCGCTTCTTGTTCGACTCCGGTCGGTATCTGTATGCCGTGCATTATTGCCAGCAGTCGTTGGAAAAGGCGCTGAAGGTGTTGGCAGCACTCTACCGGCCGCACCGCCGTTCCCACGACTTGGTGCAACTTGCCGAGGATGCTGCCGTGGCGCTCTCCCCCGAAGAGTTCAAGCTCGCGGAAGAGCTATCGGGCCACTACCTGACCGGCCGCTACACGGAATCGTTGGCCGGAGTTGTCGATTCGAGTGAGGAACTATGGTTGCGCATCACCAAGCATCCAGCGTACTTCCTGTAGTTCACGCCTTCTCGGCCCAGGTGAAGGGTTTGCCAGCGGTGCACCAGGTGTGGCTGTTCGGCTCCTGGGCGTACGGCAGTCCCGATGCTGAAAGCGATATCGACGTGGCCGTTGTCCTTTCCGATAGCGAGCCCGCGGCTGAGTTTGCCTTGCAGTCGTCGGCCCGCCTAGTTGATCGCCGCCTCGAAATCCATGGGTTTGCCCAGGCCGATTTCGACCGGGGACGCAGGGCGATCCTCCACGACATCAAGACCAAAGGGATTCGTATTCTGTGAAAAAGGCCGGGGGGCGCCAAGCCAGCCAGACCGCTCGTCTGGACTGACGCGCCCCCCGCCTTCGCCTCCTCGCGGCCAGGCCGCTGTGGGGGCTGCGGCTGCCCCGGGGGGCAATCAAGCACCAAGGAGTCTTCCATGACTTACACGGCGCTCATCAAACAAGTTGACCAAGTTTGGATTGGTTGGATCGAAGAAATTCCCGGTGTCAATTGTCAAGAAGACACCCAAGAAGACCTGATTGAGACACTGGGTATCACGCTCAAAGAAGCCGTCCTATTCGTCGGCAATGACTGAACACGCAGCGTCGTTGTTAAAGGAAACCAAATGAAAGGCATCATTCTTGCCGGCGGAGCCGGTACCCGACTCTACCCGGCCACCAGGGTGGTCTGCAAACAGCTGCTTCCGGTTTACGACAAACCCATGATCTACTACCCGCTGAGCACGCTCATGTTGGCGGGGATCCAAGAGATTCTGGTGATCAGCACACCGGCCGATACGCCACGTTTCCGCGAGTTGCTGGGCGATGGTTCGGACTTGGGACTGAAGTTGCAGTACAAAGTGCAGGACGTGCCCAACGGGCTGGCGCAGGCTTTCGTGCTGGGCAAAGAGTTCATCGGTAACGACTCCGTTTGCCTGGTCCTCGGCGACAACATTTTCTTTGGTCATGACTTTTCGAAGCTCTTGGCGAATGCCAAGACCCAGAAAACCGGCGCAACGGTTTTTGGCTATCAGGTAGCCGACCCGGAACGCTATGGTGTGGCTGAGTTTGACAAGACGGGCAAGGTGCTCTCGATTGAAGAGAAACCTGCCCAACCGAAGAGTAATTTCGCCGTAGTTGGGCTGTACTTCTACGACAATCAGGTGGTCGACATTGCCGTCAACCTCAAACCTTCGGCCCGAGGCGAGTACGAGATCACCGACGTGAACAGGGAGTACCTGCGGCGTGGTCAACTGCAAGTGGAACTGATGGGCCGAGGCTTTGCCTGGCTCGACACCGGTACCCACGAAAGCTTGGTCGACGCCACCAACTTCGTCAAAGCCATCGAAGACCGGCAGGGGCTGAAGATTGCCTGCATCGAAGAGATCGCGTACCGTCAGGGCTTTGTTAACCGGGCTGAGTTTCTCAAGTTGGCCGAGGTTCTAAAAAAATCCACCTACGGTGAGTACCTGTTCAGGATCGCTCACGACACCGAATAACGTGCTTGGGTCATTTGCTCGTGGACCGATACTTGGCCTAGTTGTCATCCAGCCCCGAGTATTCCGTGACGGTCGGGGAAGCTTTTTCGAGACGTACAAACAGTCCGAGTACGCAGCCAACGGAGTCGCCAGCACGTTCGTTCAGGATAACCACAGCACCAGTACCCGGGGAGTACTTCGTGGGCTGCATTTTCAGAACCCGCCCTTTGCTCAGGGCAAGTTGGTGCGAGTGATCCAAGGAGCCGTGTGGGATGTTGCTGTCGATCTCCGCCCGGGTTCCAGCTTCGGCGAATGGTTTGGCCTGGAGTTGAGCGCTGAAAATCGAACTCAACTCTATATACCAGAAGGTTTTGCCCACGGATTTGTCACCATCAGTGAATCGGCAGAGTTTGTTTACAAGTGTACCGCCGAATACAACAAGGCCAGCGAAGGCGGGATAAGGTGGGACGACCCTTCAATCGGTATCGACTGGCCCTTGGCGGGTTTTGAAGTCTGCGTTTCGGAAAAGGACGCTGTTCTTCCTTTTCTTGCGGAAGTGGGTAAGCGATGATCCGGATTGCGGAGCCAGAAATTTGTTGAGAACCCACGTCGGGTGGACGTTCAGCGTTGTGAATCTGGCGTGGATTGGATGCGACATAAAGTCAACTTTGCGGAAGCCAGAAGAGACTGAAGAGACTAGAAACAAAGGGATTCGCGTACCGTGGCCGAAACAAATCAAGGAGTTTGCATGCCGAAAGTTGCCCTCATCACAGGTATAACCGGACAGGATGGAGCATATCTCGCGGAACTATTGCTGGGAAAAGGTTACATCGTTCATGGAATCAAGCGGCGTTCGAGCCTGTTTAACACCGACCGTATCGATCATCTTTTCCATGACCCGCATGAGGACGGCGTGAAGTTCTTCCTTCATTTTGGAGACATGACAGATGGGAGCAATCTTGTCCGTATCATTCAAGAAACGCAGCCAGATGAAATCTATAACTTAGCGGCAATGAGCCACGTCGCGGTGAGTTTTGAGACTCCCGAATACACAGCCAACGCCGACGGTGTAGGCACCTTGCGCCTTCTCGAAGCTGTTCGGATCCTTGGATTGGAACAAAGAACGCGGATTTATCAGGCCAGCACTAGCGAGCTTTATGGGAAGGTCCAAGAAATCCCTCAGAAGGAAACGACTCCATTCTACCCACGTAGTCCTTACGCTGTCGCTAAACTCTACGCCTACTGGATTACGGTCAACTACCGCGAGGCGTACGGCATCTTCGCATGTAACGGGATCCTTTTCAATCACGAGAGTCCGATCCGCGGCGAGACTTTTGTCACTCGCAAAATTACCCGAGCTGCTGCGCGCATCGCATTGGGAATGCAGGAGAAGCTGTACCTGGGCAACCTCAGCAGCAAGCGTGACTGGGGGCATGCCAAGGATTACGTGCGAATGATGTGGATGATCCTCCAGGCCGAGAAAGCCGAAGACTGGGTCATTGCCACAGGCGTGACCACCGAGGTCCGATCATTTGTCCGAATGGCCTTCCAAGAAGTTGGAATCGAGATTGAGTTCCGTGGCGAAGGGATCCATGAGAAAGCGTTTGTACTTCTCTGCAGCAACCCAAAGTTCCAAGTCCCTGTTGGCCAAGAGGTCGTGTCCGTCGATGCCGCTTATTTCCGACCGACTGAAGTGGATCTGTTGGTTGGTGACTCAACCAAGGCTCGAACTAAGTTGGGTTGGAATCCAGAATACACCTTGGAATCTCTCGTCAAGGAAATGATGGAGAGTGACGTGGCTCTGATGAGCAAGGAACTCCACATCTCCGATGGCGGCTACCGGATCAACCGGTACCACGAGTAGAACCATGAGTGGCACTGAACACATTGAGTATGAGGGGCTCTCGTACGCCCTGATTGTCCGCAACGAAATTGAGAACACGGGCCTCAAGTTCGTCACCGGCAACGAAGACCTTCTTCAGTTGGCGCATATGCGGTACCCGGCAGGAAAGCTAATTCAGCCTCATTTGCACAATTCTGTTGTGAGGACTCTGAACCACACCTTCGAAGTGCTCCTAATCAAGAAGGGAAAACTGAAAGTGACGTACTACAATGCGAAGAGACTACCAATGGGCGAAAGCACGCTTTACTCCGGCGACGTCATCTTGCTGATGTTTGGTGGCCATGGATTCGAGGTGCTCGACGAACTTGAAATGATCGAAGTGAAGCAGGGACCCTACGTAGGGGACGCCGACAAAATCAAGTTCTAGACAATGACAGAAATCAAGGAGATACGCATGGAAGCCCATATTCCGGTTTGCGAGCCTATGCTCGCCGGGAATGAATCCAAATACGTCAACGAAGCGCTCCAAACAGGCTGGATTTCGTCTACAGGCAAGTACGTCCAGGGATTCGAAGAAGCCTTTGCGCAGTACTGTGGCGTCAAGCACGCTGTTGCGGTGAGCAATGGTACCGTTGCCCTCCATTTGGCACTGGCGGCTTTGGGAATTGGCCGAGGTGACGAGGTAATCATACCCAACTTCACCATGATCGCAAGCGCTTTTGCGGTCTGCTACACAGGTGCGATTCCCGTATTTGTCGACTGCGACTCCAAAACTTGGAACATCGACGTTGCGCAGATTGAGGCCAAAATCACCAAGAAGACCAGAGCCATTATGCCCGTCCACATTTACGGGTTGATGTGTGACATGGATGCCATCACGGCCCTAGCGGAAAAGTATAGGCTGTTCGTCGTCGAAGACGCTGCCGAGTCGCATGGCGCAACTTACAAGGGCAAAAAAGCTGGGGCGATGTCCACCATGAGCGCTTTCAGCTTTTTTGCCAACAAGAACTTAACTACTGGCGAAGGGGGTATGGTCCTTACCGATGACAGTCGGCTTTTTGACCGAGCGCGGTACTTCAAGAACCTCTGTTTTCCTCTCGATGGATCGCGAACCTATTCCCATTTAGACATCGGTTTCAACTACAGGATGTCGAACTTGCATGCCGCGATTGGCCTCGCCCAGGTTGAAAAAGCAGATGAATACAAAGCGATGCGCATTCGAAACGGCCACTTGTACCGAGAGTACCTAAAGGCTGTCCCTGGTATTGGCTGGCAGGTCACGGCAGGTCCGGAATACGAGAACGTGTACTGGATGAACTCTATCATTCTCGACCCCAAGACGTTCGGAAAGACGCGCGCCGAAACAGTCGCTTTCCTCAAGGACAACAAGATCGAAACACGGATGGTGTTTGTTGGTATGAATAGACAGGCCAGCTTGCGGGATTTTGGTGCCAACATGGACGGCAACTACCCGAACACCGATCGACTGGCGGAAAATGGCTTCTACCTTCCTTCGTCATCGAGTTTGCGCGAAGACCAAATCCAGCGAATCTGTACCCTAATCAGTGATTTCCAGGCGAGGGGGTGACGATGTCCAATGCACTCAAGGTGAACTTGGTATGCTATGAGGATGTGAACCAATGGATCCTAGGCAAGTTCGCCCGCCGAATGAACGAGATACTCGTTGCGGATGGACATGATGTGACGATCAGCACAAAGCCAGACCACATGGCGGATATCAACCACCACATCATCTACTACGACTACAAGACTGAGTTAGCCTGTGCCTGCGACACTCTCATGATCACGCACATCGACACTGTCACGAAGCTTTCCCTGCTCAAGGACCAATTGCGCGTTGCCTCGGCAGGCATCTGCATGTCTCAAGAGACTAGGATCAACCTTATCGAAGCCGGTATTGACCAGTCCAAGCTCCATGTCGTGAACCCAGCGCACGATGGTATCATTCCGATCAAGAAGAAGTACTTCGGAATCACCTGCCGCGTTCAGAATGATGGTCGCAAGCGAGAGCATCTGCTGGTTAGGCTTTCACAGGAACTAGATCCGGCCTACTTTGGCTTCATAATCATGGGCGACGGTTGGGAGCCCTGCATTAAGGAGTTGGAAGAAACAGGTTTCAACGTAGAGTTCCACAGGGATTTCCAGCCGGAAATTTACGCCGGGCTCTTTCAGCGAATGGACTACTACCTGTACATGGGGCTCGATGAAGGCCAAATGGGATTCGTCGATGCCTGTGCCGCCGGGATCGAAACCTTAGTCACAGACCAAGGCTATCATCAAGACGCAAAAGGGGGGATGACCTTCCCTTTCCTGACGGAAGAAGAACTTTTGGCGATTGCTAGGGAACTTCAGTCCGACCGCCGGCAGTTGGTCGAGTCAGTCGCAGGTTGGAACTGGCAGAGCTATACCGACCAGCACGTGCAGATTTGGCGTCAACTTCTCAGTGGGGTCGATAACACCAATCTAGGTTTCGCGGGGAAACCCAAACTGAGGGGAGTCCTCAAGCAGTTCATACATGTTTTCCGTTCCCCTGTTTCGACGTTCCACAGGACACCCAAGATGGTGGTTCGCGATCTTTTCTTGATGACCAAGGAAGTTTTTCCGGGGCTCCAAGGGGTATGGAAGTGGTATAAGTCCTGGCGAACGCGACGCAACGCCTAGACCCCGGCTCGCTCGAGTTTGATGATTGCTAGGTTCTTCAATCTTAGATTTGGGAAAATTCAATAACCCCTAATCGCCTTTGCTCACATTTCTTGGAATATCCACACAAATAGAAAACGGACATGAACGATCTTGTCCTGGTTGCGTAAGCTTGTCATTTGTTCCATACACTTTGCGGTACCAGGACTGACAAAACGGCTAGTAACGCAATGTCTGATTCACTGTTGGTCAGTCGTGTCTTCTGCTATTTGAACTATTCGGTGCTTCCTTCTGGTGCGTTGCAATTCGGAGTATCACCAAGCCTCAGACGGTTCTCACTTGAACGGCAATAGTACTAAGTTACCTAGCGTGAAGAATGGCGGTGACGGAATGACATGGGCATACTAATTTTCCTGAAGTCCGATAGGGGGCGAGCGGCCCTACTGGGCGGAGAATAGGTTCAAAGATCAAGAAGCAGAAAACCATTACCAAGAGTCCAGCGACAAACGCCCTGTTGCTCACGGCATTGACTATTGTATCAATTTTCTTCAGCTTCCTTAACCAGTTGGTTGTAGCAGCTACCTTCGGCATTAGTCTCGAAAGGGACTTGTTCTTTGTTGCCATGGTAATCCCCAACTATCTGCTTGGAGTTCTTCAAGGTTCGCTTGGAATGTTGTTCATGCCAAAGTACGTTGAAGAAGTGCAGGCGAACGGTGAACTGGGGGGAACACGGTTAAGCATGCGGCTTTCTTTTTTTACTGCGGCACTAACATTAGTCATACTTGTCCTCTACACAATTGCCGGGCCTCGGCTCAACTCCGCATTGTTTGGGCAGATCTCGTCAGAAGGGTTGTCACTCGTCTTCCAGCTTTCCGTACTCTTATTCCCGCTGGTCTTTCTGCAACTCTTGGGTGGCTTCCTTACCACAATGTTGCAGACGAAAGGCGATTTCTTCACGCCCATGTCCGCGACGATCATTGGTGTTATCGGTTCGACTGCATTCATTGGTCTTTTTGGTCACTCGATCGGAATTGCAAGTCTGATTGGTGGCCAGGCTCTTAACGTATTCATCGTGCTTGTGGTTGTATCGATACGATTGGCAATGGGGAACAGAACAACGAAGGGTACGTTCAAGAACGGTAAGACTAGGCTTTCACCACTGCTGGGTGCCTCAATTCCGTTAGCAATTGGTTCGGTGATTGGAAAGACCCAACCGATCATAGAACGAAGAATGAGTTCGGGATTACCCGCCGGTGCCGTCTCGACAGTTGCAACCGCAGGTCAGATTGTTGCGATTCTTTCCACACTAGTATCCAGCGGCGTCGGCACAGTCGTGTTTCCTAGGCTTGCTCGAGAGTCAGCGAGTGGCAACTTGGAGGCAATGAACGCCACTGCTTCCAGAGCTTTGACATACGTCTTTTTCTTGCTATCACCGCTTGTTGCGATCTTGGCAACGTCAACAAACGAGTTTGTGAAGCTGGTGTTTGAGCGCGGAGCCTTTGACTCACGGGCTACTGAACAAGTCAGTGAGACTGTAATGTGTATGGTGGGGGTACTCGTCTTTGGAAGCCTTGGCACAATTATTGCGAAACTCGTATATGTAGCTAAGCCAGTCTTAACGGGTTCAGTTGCACTTCTTGAGACCGTAGTTTTTGCCCTTTGCTGCGTGGTTTTGGTACCTGAACTTGGGGCCAATGGAATTGCTCTGTCATACTCTTTGGGTGCGGCCACATCAATAATGTTTTCAATTGTCGGGCTTTTCCTTAGCGAAAAAATAAGCCGTTCCTTCCTGAAATCGACACTGCGGTCCGCCGTAATGTTTGTGTTCATGACGGCGATACTTTCAGCGGTTGCGGAAACGACTAAAGACCTTCTGGGCGGACAGGGATTCCTGCAGGCAGTAGGGATAATGATTTCTGTAGGGGTTGGTTTTCTCCTGCTTCTCTACCCACTGAGTGAAGAAGCAAGGTCGTTCACGAAATCAGCAATTGGAAAAATCATGACCTCGTTGAAGTGAGAAAGCTGCAGTTCAACCCGGTTTTTGGCCGGTCGCAGCAAAGATCGTTAGGAGTTGTGCATGAAATCCGTCGGAATCATTGGTCTTGGGTATGTTGGATTGCCACTTGCTGTAGCCTTTTCCAAGACAAACATGGTCTTGGGGTACGATTCCAAGAAGTCAAGAGTTCAAGAACTCCAGGCTGGTCACGACCATACCATGGAGATTTCAACAGAGGAACTGCGCGCTTCGCGAAACCTCAAACTGACATCTGAAGCGGAGGACTTGCGTGGTTGCGATTTCTTCATTGTCACGGTACCAACACCGGTTGACAAGTACAACACTCCGGACTTACGTCCGTTGATTTCGGCAAGCAGAACCGTCGGGCGGCTATTAAAGTCAGGTGGCATAGTGGTTTATGAATCAACCGTATACCCAGGGTGTACGGAGGAGGACTGTGTACCAATTCTGGTGGCCGAGAGCGGTCTCACGTTCAATAAGGACTTCTTCTGCGGATACTCACCCGAGCGAATCAACCCAGGCGACAAAGAACACACTATCACAAAGATCAAGAAAATAACTTCCGGTTCAACTCCGGAGGCAGCGGAGGCTGTTGACGCACTCTATCGCAGTGTAATCGTCGCTGGTACCCATCGGGCCTCGAGCATTCGCGTTGCAGAAGCGGCGAAGGTCATCGAGAACAGCCAGAGAGACATCAATATCGCGTTTGTCAACGAGCTTTCACTGATCTTTGAACGGCTCGGAATAGATACTTACGATGTTCTAGAGGCGGCCGGGACAAAGTGGAACTTCCTTCCGTTCAAGCCTGGACTGGTTGGCGGTCATTGTATTGGTGTCGATCCATTCTACCTGACGCATCGCGCTCAAGCGGAGGGGTACTACCCTGAGATCATTCTCGCAGGTCGTCGACTCAACGATAGAATGGGTGCGGAAGTGGTCTCTCGAGTCGTGAAGCTGATGATTAAGAAGGCCATTCCGATCGAGGGAGCCAGAGTATTAGTGTTGGGAATTACCTTCAAGGAGAATTGCCCAGACATTCGAAATTCGAAGGTGATCACGATCATCAACGAGCTAAATGAGTTCGGATGCAAGGTGGAAGTTCACGACCCTTGGGCCGCCGCCGCTGAGGTTAAGCAGGAGTACGACTTGGAACTGGCACCCATAGAAGGAACGTACGATGCGATCATCCTCGCGGTATCCCACCGTGAGCTACTGGAACTCGACTTCGGAACCCTTCGAAAGGCCAAGTCTGTCGTCTTTGATGTCAAAGGGGTCCTAGATCGTAACAAAATCGATGCGCGGCTATAGCGGGCGGAATCAAAGGAAACTGTCATGAAGATCTTGGTTACTGGAAGTGCTGGATTTATCGGGTTTCATCTCTCCAAGAGGCTCATAGCAGAAGGACATTCAGTCCTTGGATTGGATTGTCTCAACGAGTACTACGATGTTGGTCTGAAGTATTCACGGCTATCTGTATTGGGTATTGATCGGACTGAAATTTCAGACGGAACTGTGGTGGCTTCGAGTGCGGAAGCCAGGTTTCAATTCGTCCAAGCAGACCTTGGGGCAGTTGGATTGCTTGAACGGCTGTTTGCGGAGCAATGCTTTGATGCGGTTGTAAATCTGGCTGCCCAAGCCGGTGTTCGGTATAGCCTGATAAATCCAAGAGAATACATCCAGTCAAATGTAAGCGGGTTCCTGAATGTACTCGAGTGTTGCCGTCACTTTGGCACGAAACACTTGGTCTACGCTTCGTCTTCAAGCGTCTATGGCCTCAACGAAAGCCTTCCCTTCTCGACCAGTGACTCGGTTGACCATCCGGTAAGTCTTTACGCCGCCAGCAAAAAGAGCAATGAGTTAATGGCGCATTCGTACAGTCACCTTTTCGGGTTGCCAACAACAGGGCTTCGTTTCTTCACCGTCTATGGACCTTGGGGCCGTCCCGACATGGCGTTGTTTCTATTCACAAAGGCTATCCTCGAGGGAAGGTCAATAGACGTATTCAACAATGGAGAGATGTATAGGGATTTTACGTACATCGAAGACATCGTAGATGGTATCGTTCGAGTAATTCGAAATCCGGCAGAACCCGACAAAAAATGGAATGCAAAGAAGCCGAATCCAGCCTCATCACCGGCGCCCTACAAAATTTTTAATATCGGTAATTCAACTTCGGTACGCTTGATGGACTTCATTAGGGCCATCGAGCATGAACTGGGCCAAAATGCCAAGCTGAACTTGCTACCTTTGCAGCCTGGTGATGTAGCAGCGACTTGGTCCGACATATCTGATCTTTCAGATTCACTCGGGTACAAGCCAAGAACCTCAATTGAAGAAGGGGTCCGTCATTTCATTCGTTGGTATCGTGAATACTATCGTGTCTGACTTGAACCGCTCAAGAGCACCGCGAATTCTAATGATCTGCAATTTCTACTATCCGCATCTTGGAGGAAATGAGGGGCAGTGCCGACTTCTCAGCGAAGCGCTTGCTCAACGCGGTTTTGCGGTTACTGTATTAACTTTGAAGCATTCGCGGCGGCTTGCAACCCGTGAATCCATCAACGGCGTCAATGTACACAGGATTGGCTTACCTGGTTGGTTGAACTACGAAACCATTCCCAGCCTCATGCGATTCTCAAAAAAACCGACAATTAACACGGCAGCAAACTCTGGTGGCGCGTTCAAAATGGGTTTAGGACAGCGACTCAAGCGACTGATCTATTTGACATACTTTGAAGTCTTTTCATTCACATGCCATGTGGCCTTCCTGCTGAAAGCTGTGTCACTCTTGGAACGCCCCAACGTTGTTCATGTTCATCAGTCCCACTGGCTTTCCATTTCCGGTTTTGTGGTTTCTACTCTTGTCCGTGCACCACTAGTTGTTAAGGAAGCCGGCCTTGGAGCTATAGCAGGGATGAATCAGACGATTCTTGGGAAAATCTTGGCAAAGAGTGTGAAAAAGACGGCCCACTTCGTCGCAATCAGTTCTGAAATTCAGACGAACCTTGTCGGGATTGGAATTGAGGGAAGTAACGTAAGGAGAATTCCCAATGGAGCGCGACCACAACCGCGTGCTTGGCAGGACCAAGGCCAGATGTCGACACTGTTCGTTGGAAATTTCTGGCAGGGCGCTCTGAAAGGACTCGACATACTTCTCTCTGCATGGAAAGAAGTCTTGATCGACGTGCCAGAGGCAAAATTGCGAATCGTTGGCGAAGGAGACTATCCTTCATACCGCAGTATTCTCACACCAGAACAACTCCTGACTGTAACGTACGTCGGCCCTTCGAACGAAGTCGAGACCGAAATGCTGAATGCTTTCTGCTTTGTCCTTCCGTCCCGAAGTGAAGGGTTGTCCAATGCGCTGATTGAAGCTGCCATGTTGGGCATGCCCGTAGTTGCCTCTGCGGTATCCGGTGTTCGAGATACAATTCCAAACCTGAGGCTTGGTGCGGTTGTGGGGGTCGAACGATCGGGACAGCTCGCCGCTGCTATCAGACACTTCTACATGAATCGTATAGACGCCCAAAGTTCGGGTTCCAACTTGCGAGCACGAGCTCAAGATCAATTTGTTCTAGAATCGGTCGCCGAAAAATACGGCGACTTGTATGCCGAGTTGTCGGGCCGAAAGCACGCAACCACTTGAGTGCTCGACTGGTTGCCCTTCGCCCATTTGGGATCGAACCGGGTGTCACGATGTCTAGATAAACGGAGATCATATAGTGGCACCCAAAAGAAAGACTTTTTCCGAAAAGAAAAACGTTTTCCTGCGAATCCTTTCGTTCACGTTTCATGTCGAGCTACAGAGATGTGTTAGCATAATTGTTGCTTTGGTGTTTCTTGTGTATGGAGGCAATGCCGGTGTCTACGCAAATGCGGCTCTTGCTGCTTTTGAATCGATTGAAGCACTTAGGACTTCAGCTCGCCAATTTGTGGTGGGTGATCAGATCGATTTGCTGGGGTACTGGGAAATAAATGATGGTGGTGGACATCGAAGAGTAATTGGTAATGAGGATCGAGGTGGGGCAATTGCACTGGGCAATCTTTTTGCCAACGTCATACCGGAGCTCGGGGGCAAGGTCTATCTCGAGTGGTTCGGAGCCACGGCCGAGACAACCGACTCGATCAACATCGCTTGGTGTGCGGCTAGTAAATATTCTTGGGTAGTTGCTAACGGGAAGTACAGATCTACAGAGAGCCTTTTTCTTCTGGCCGAAAAGAAATATGAACTCAATGGTACCATAGAGTTTGTGTATCCGTCAATTCTTCCCTTGGTTGATGTTCCAGGGGAGCAGGCTGTCCCA
>JBAXAI010000023.1:0-61725 GCA_037142615.1 Spirochaetales bacterium
ACGAAAAGTTCGACCTGTACGAGCGCGGTGGTGTGCGCGAGTACTGGATCGTTGACCCTAACGGAAAGTGGATCCAGCAATACCTCCGCGAAGCAAGCGGCAAGTTCGGTGTCGAGATCACTTTCGAGAAGACCGGCATGCTGGCCAGTGCCGTGTTGACGGGCTTCGAACTCGACGTGGGCGAAGTGTTCCTGGCAGGGGAATTGCCTACCCCTGAGCCATCACCTTGACCAACGTCGCCGCGACCACCAGCAAAAACACCACACGGATGAACTTCGCCCCCCGCCTGAGCGCCAAGTGGCTCCCGACCCACGCTCCGGCGGCTTGGGCGGCGCCCATCGCGAGGCCCACAATCCACAACACGTGGCCCTGCAGGGCAAAAATCGCCAGCGCGACGAGGTTCGACGTGAAGTTGGAAACCTTGGTCTGAGCGGTGGCGACGGCGAGCTCACGTCCGAGCAGCGCGATGAGCGCCAACGTCCAAAACGTGCCGGTGCCGGGCCCCAAAAAGCCATCGTAGAAACCCAGCGCGAGGCCGAACACCGCGAAAAAGGGTAGGGTCTTCCAGCGTGGCGCCGTCGAGGTCTGTCCCCATTCGGGCTGAAAGAATACAAACGCCAGCACGAGCGCCAAAATCGCGGTGATGAGCCACCCGAGCCAGGCCGACGGCAAAAAGCCCACCGTGAGGGTTCCCGCGACAGCCCCAGCCGCCGTGAAACCCACCGCTGGCAACACCTCCTCGCGGGGCACCAACCCGGCCCGGGCGTAGCGGTACAGCGCCATCCCGCTGCCAAAGCTCGACTGCAGCTTGTTGGTCCCCAGGGCCTCCAACGGCGAAAGTCCCGTCGCCAGCAGAACGGGCACCGTGATCAGGCCACCCCCGCCAGCAATGGCATCCATGAGCCCTGCGGCAAACGCGGCGGCAACGAGGGCCGCAAGGGGCCAAAAACTCAGCAAGTCGGGCATGCCACAGGGTGCCCCGAATTGCGGTTTCTTGACACCCCCCCGGCCGAGCCGGATAATGCCGCATGCACAAGTACGTCATCGATGGGGGCCATCCCCTGAAGGGCCGCATCCGGGCGAACGGCAACAAGAACGCCGCTCTGCCCTGCGTGGCCGCCTGCCTTCTGACCAGCGAAACTGTCCGCCTCACCAACGTTCCCGAGATCGAGGACATTCTGGTCATGTTCGACATTCTGCGCGATTTGGGTTCCACCGTCGTCCACGAGGCGCCCAACACCTTCGCCGTCACCACCAGCAACATCGTCAAACACGACATTTCGGCGGAGCTGGCCAAGAGAGTCCGCGCCTCCATCCTGTTCGCCGGTCCCATGCTTGCCCGCGTCGGCAAGGTTGTCCTCCCGCCCCCCGGCGGCGACGTCATCGGCCGACGCCGGCTCGACACGCACTTCCTGGCCCTGAGCGAACTCGGCGCCCGCTTCGAAGTCGACACGGTGTACACCCTGACCGCCAATAAGCTCGTGGGCCTCGACCTGTTCCTCGATGAGGCCTCGGTCACCGGCACCGAAAACGCCATCATGGCCGCCGTCCTCGCCGAAGGCAAAACCATCCTCCAGAACGCGGCCGGCGAGCCGCACGTGCAGGACCTCTGCAACATGCTAAACGGCATGGGCGCCAAGATCCGCGGCATCGGCAGCAACATCCTCGAAATCGAAGGCGTCAAGACCCTCCACGGCACCGAGTTCCGCATCGGCACCGACTTTATGGAGGTCGGCTCGCTCATAGGCCTGGCGGCGTGCACCCACAGCGAACTCGTCATCGACGACGTGCAGCCCCAGCATCTGCGCATGACCAAGCTCGGGTTCGCCAAACTCGGCATCTTCTGGGAGACCGAAGGGAGCTCGATCCGTGTGCCGGCCGGTCAGCCCATGAAGATTGTCAGCGACATGGGCGGTCAGATTCCGAAGATCGACGACAGCCCGTGGCCCGGGTTCCCGCCCGACATTCTGCCCATCATGACCGTGGTGGCCACGCAATGTCAGGGCACCATCCTTATCCACGACAAGATGTTCGAAAGCCGAATGTTCTGGGTCGACAAGCTCATCGGCATGGGCGCGGGCATCATTTTGTGCGACCCGCACCGGGCCGTGGTGAGCGGTGCCTCGAGTCTGCAAGGCATGGATCTGGTGAGCCCCGACGTGCGCGCGGGCATGGCGCTCGTGATCGCGTCGCTGGCAGCCGAAGGGCGCAGCACCATCCAAAACGTTTACCAGATTGAACGTGGCTACGAGAACATCGCCACACGACTGGCGGCCCTGGGCGCGCGCATCCAGCGGGTAAAGCAGGACTGAACGAGTGTCGCGCTTAGTGGCGCTCGATCCCGGTCATGCCTCTTGCCACGTACAAGTGCGCTGAGTTCAACCAAAGTCCTGGGGACGACCAAGCGTTGCCTCCCGAGAGCGCCACGGTTTGGTCGAGCGTCGAGCTATGTCCGTTCACCTGCCCGGTGAGCACCTGGGTCGAGTCACCTACGGCCCACCGAGGGCCAGACCGGAACAGGCTGACCGACCAGCCAGAGCCGCTGAGCGAGCCGAAAAGGGCATCGCTGAGAGTGCCGTCGGGTTTCACCCAGACGGTCCGAACCTCGAGGTCGGCGAGGGCGTAGTAGCCTGAACTGCCGAACACCAGCGCGGAAAACCCCGGGTCGCTCCAAGTGGCCTGCAACGCGCCCGAATGTTCCGCCGTGCCGACAATCCGCAGCCCGCTGGAATCTTCGACGACGCCAAGCAGGTGCGTTGTGGTCGTCTGGTCGTAGCTGGTCCAAGCCGACAGGTATTGCCCGGTGGCCGTCAGAAGGACCGGGTAGCCGGGGAAGTCGGCTTGCTTACCAAGGACCGCGCTCCCCGAAGCGAAGTCCCACTTCGTCCTCGTGACGCGCCCGAAGCCGTCGCGGCCGGCGACAGTTTCCCAGGTGAACAAGTCAATGAGGGTGCCCGAGCCGAGGGCCGTGAACCCGCCGCCGGTGGCGGTGGTCGTCGCCGCGCCGGTCGAACCAATTCGGCTCACCGCGCCGTGAAACAGATAGACGGCCTGGTCTGTGCCCGAAGGTTCCGAGGTGTCGAAGAAGCTCGCTCCACCCGACGAAGCTCCGCCTGGAGCCCAGTTCGTGGAATCGACAAGTGTGATCGGGTCACCCACGAGGGACGGGGTTCCGCTGAGGTCAATCCGGACGACGACAGCCGTTGCTTGATAACTGTTGGCCGAGTTGGTCCAGGAACCATACGAACTGGCCAACAAGTAGAGTGTTGAGTTCTCGAGCCGAATCCCCCCGGTTCCAAGGCGGTACCAAAGGGAATCGCCCGAACTAAGCGTGGCAGGCAGCACGAGCTCGCTGGTGTGGCCAGCCGAAGCCCAAGCTTCGAGAGCGAAGGTCTGCAGGACCAGCTTTCCGTCACGGTTCACGAGCTTGAGTCCGCGACCGCCGATTTCTGCCGCCCAGGCGATGTCTTCGGCCAAAACCGTCTCGGAAACGAGGCTGGGCGTGCTTCCGAGCTGCCACGTCTGAAGGCGGTCGGCCGCATAGGTGTAGACCACGCCGGCAACGCTCGAAGCTAGCGTCCTCTCCACGTCGCCCGAGTTGGGAAGCAGGCACCGTTGGCTCAAGGTGCCGCTGGCGTAGTCCACGATGGCGACATTGTAGGTGGCCTGGTAGGTTTGCTGGTTCCAACTCGCGTATGGGAGCGCGAAGGCACCCAGGCCGTCCAGGTGATTCACCCGCTTCCAGTCCCAGTTGGCACCCGACCAGGTTGACCCCAAACCATCGCCCAGAAACACGTCTGCGCCGACTTGAGCCATCGCGGAGGGGTGAGAGATGTCGTAGAGGCTGGCCTTGACTTTCCAACCGGCGCCACTGTCAACGCCAATCGCAAACAACCGCTTCCCGGCTGTCGTGTTAACAACTTGCAAGTACGTCGAGTAGCCGGGCACCGTCAGTTCCGCGCCCACCTTGACCGGGTTCACCGGGTCCGCCAGCGAAACGCAGAACAGGGGATCTTTTTGAAGGAAGGTGACAACGTAGCACTCGGTGCCATCGAAGCGGCTCGCAAACAGACTCTCGCCGGTGCCCAGGACCAAGCCGGTGTTCTCATGAGACAAGGGAGTCGCGCCGGTAAAGTCGACGCTGAACACCTTGGTGGAGCGGTTGCTCCAGTCGGACGACCAGACCATCTCGACTACCCTCAGGATTCCTGCGGCGTCGTCGAGTTTGAAGCGGTCCTGAATGTAACCGCCAATCGCCACGGACTTCGGATTCGGGGCCAAGGTGCCGTCGGCCAAGATTCCATAGCGCGTCAGGGTAGACCCGCTTCCGCTTCCGGCACCGCTGGAGGCCACGTAGACGGCCGTTTCACTGATGCAGACGGCCGAGCTGGAACCCGGAACGCTGAACTGCGACAACTTTTGACCCGTGCCGAGGTCAACCGCCCAAACACTGGCCTGAAACGACGAAGGCCCGGCAAACATTCCCGTGGCCACGGCCACCGGAGACGACACCGAACTAGAGGAGCCCGCACCGGTGGTTGCCGAAGACCCCACCCATTCGTTGGTCGCGACGAAAAGGACCGAGCCTGAACCCACGTGGGAAACCACCCGCGAGTCGAGGATGGAGCCGCCAAGGGTGACGGTTCCGGTAGCGCTGAGGGTCCCGGCGGCCGCTTTGCTGGCAAAGGTGACCAGACTGGAAGTGCTGGCCCCTCCGGGATTCGACAGCACGGCGAGCCGGGTGCCGGCGTCAACCATTTCGTAGGGTGTTCCCTGCAAAGCAAGGGTGCCCGCAAGGCTGGGAGCCTGGGGGTTGGCCACATCGAGCGCCATCAGTCCTTTCCAGAGGTTGGCAACGTAGAGAGTGTGGTTGGCGGTATCGCTGAAGTAGATATCGGTGTCGGCCACCGATCGCAGGGACGGGTCGCTCGACGGGCTTTGGGCCGAAGTGGCCAGGTCCGTGGCTCCTAGTTTGTTGGAGTAGGGCGCCGGAGTCAGCCACCCGAGCGCCCCGTCCTTGACGGGCCCGGTGTTCCCGCTCGGCAGAAAGAGCGAACACGAGGATAACAGCAAGAGTACCGCGGTGAAAACCAAGGCTTGCTTCATATCTCCAATTCTACCACCAGGTTGACCGTTTCACAACGCTCTCAGAACTCAAACGCGGTGTAGTACTCCAGGCGGTGGTATTGTACCGCCTTCGTCTTCTCGTACAGGCTCTTGCGGAACATATGCGGGCTTTGCAGGTTGTGGGGCATCATGTCGTAGTGCGCCGGCAGGACGACCTTGGGGTGCACCAAGGCGGTGATTTCGGCCGCCTCCCAGTGGCTCAAGTTGTGGTACCCGCCGTTGATGCAGATGCTCATCACTTCGGGGTGAAAGCTCTTCACGTGTTCCAAGAGCGACGACTGGGCGGTATCGCCGGAGTTGTAGTAGGCCTTGCCCCCCGGAAAGCGCATCACGAAGCCCATATGGTTGAGATCGGTGAAGTCGGTAGGCTCAGCAAAGGTGCCCGTGAACTCGATTCCCGGCACGCCGTCACCAAAGGCCACCGTCTCGGTCTGCAGCGGGTGCATCATTGTTTGCTGGGCGACAGGGATGCCGGCGTCGGTCATCACTTTGAGCGTCTGCCATGGGGCCAAGAAGCGCGCCGACTTCTTGATCGTCAACCGTTCGAGCGTGAACGGGTCGGCATGATCGATGTGGCTGTGGGTGAGCACCACGACATCGACCTTGAGGTCTTCGGGTTCGATGAAAATGGGCAACAGCCGGCTCTTGGCCACGCGGGTCTTGGTGCGTTTGCTGGCCGCGAAATCGGTCAGGTAGGGGTCGATCGCGACCAACCGGCCCGGGCCACTGGCCGTGGCGGGTCCCTTCAGAATCCAGGCGTTCTGCCCCAAATGCCAAAGCGCCGTCTTGCCGGGAGCCGGTTCGTACGCCGCAATATGAGCCATAAACTCGCCGGATTGATACTTCTGTTCTACCGGCCTGGGAAAGTGAAGGTCTTCGTGGGGGTCGAAATCGACAATCGGAAAATCCATACCGCCATAGTAATGGATTAAAACCGGTGGCGCTACTATCCTGAAAACATGCAACAACGCTTTGCCCGTCTCGTCGTGGCGCTGACCGAGGGTGTTCTCGAGCGCGAAAAAGCCCTTTCGCTGGCCCTGCTGGCTCTGCTGGCCGGCGAAAGTCTGTTCCTTCTCGGTCCGCCCGGCGTCGCCAAAAGCCTGGTGGCGCGTCGGCTCAAGTCGGCCTTCGCGGGGGCCAGGGCCTTTGAGTACCTCATGGGCCGCTTTTCGACCCCGGAAGAGATTTTTGGGCCGCTGAGCATCGCGGGCCTGCGCGACCGCGACGTGTTCGAGCGGAAGACGGCTGGCTATTTGCCCGAAGCCGACATTGCCTTCCTGGATGAGATTTGGCGCTCCAGCCCACCCATTCAGAACTCGCTGCTGACCATTTTGAACGAGAAGGTGTTCCGCAACGGGGGCAACGAGCTCAAGGTGCCGCTCAAGCTGCTCATTGCCGCTTCGAACGGTCTGCCCGAAAACGAAGAGAACGCCGAAGCCTTTTGGGACCGTTTTGTGCTGCGCCTCGAAGTGGCCCCTGTCGCGTCAAACGAAGCTTTCCGAGCCTTGGTCAGCGGGAGTTCAAGGCTCGACGCGCCCGACGTCAGCGCGGCCGACCAACTCGACCAGGCCACCTGGCAGCATTTTCAAGGTGAACTCGACGCCGTGGCCTTGCCCCAAGAAGTCCTCGCTACGCTCGAGGCCTTGCGCGAGAGCCTCGACGAAGGCCCGTACGTGTCGGATCGGCGGTGGAAGCGCGCCGCGAAGATCCTCAAGGCCAGCGCGCTCGTGCACGGCCGCAACGAAGTTGACAGCCTCGACTTGGGTCTTTTGGAGCACATGTTGTGGCACAAGCCTGCCGAGCGGTCTGAAATCGTCCGTCTGCTGCTCGAAACTCTGGCCGATTTCGGCTGGCCGAGCCCGCTTTCGCTCGCTACTCTGGCCGATCAAGTCGAAGTCCAACGCGAGGAACTTCGTCGGCTCACGCTCAAGGAGCGCAAGCTCAGCCGCCCCAAACCCGTGTTGCAAGACGGCGAGTACTTCCAGCTGATCGGTTACGCGGGCAAGTTCTCAGCCCGAGTTTGGGCGCAGGACTACCAGATCCTCAAGACCGAAGAAGACCTCGAAGGTGAGCTGTTCTTCTTCACGCCGTTCGGGCCCTTTCAGCACAGCGAAAAGCACCTGCTGAGGGCCACCGGTGGTCCTGCCGAGCTCGAGGTCGACGGCCGGTTATACAGCCTGGAGAGTCACCCCGAGGAAGTCACGCTTTGGGACAAAGTGCTCCCCGACGGCCCGGCGCTGAAGGCCTGGGAAAAACGTGCCGAGGCCTTGGCCCAGGAACTGCTGGCCGCTCGCAACCAACTGGAAGCTCTGGCCGAGTGCCGCTACGCCGAGGCAGCCAACCACCTGTTCTGCGGACGCGGTGCCGGTTCGATAACCGACTGGTCGCTTGCCTGTCGGCAGAGCCTCGACCGCGACGCCCTTTCGGCCGGCGACCTGCTGGTCGACCTGGAAACGCTGATCGAAACCCGCAACCCCGGCGAAAGCCGCCGAGGCTGACACCGTGAGTTTGGACCAGGAACTTGCGCGCCGACTGCCCGACGAAGCCTACCTGCGGCGCTGGTTCGCGCACCGGGAGCACCTGTGGCCGTGGGATGCCTCGCAAGCAGAGGAAACTTCCCGCTGGGCCGAAAAAACCGCCCGGGCCGTGGAGCTTTGGGTCAAGCGGCAGGCGGCGGGCGAGTCGGGGCCACTGGACCGCCAGGAAGACCGGTTGCTGGCCGAGGTGCAGTCGGGAACCTTGACGCCGAAAGACGCCTCGACCTTCCTGACAACCCTGTACCCCCAACGAACCCAAGAATGGCAAGCGCACGGCAATCATCCCCGGGCCCTCGTGCGTGCCTGGACGCAAGAACGCCGGGAAAGGCAAACCGAGGCCCGCAACCGCCGCCGTGCCGTCGACCTGCCCGAGTTCCACCAGAAGCTTCTGGTTCGCGTCAAAAAGCTGCTCGAAGCCGAAGAGGCCGTAAAAGCCGTGCTCACCGACCGCGACATCGGTTGGGACCTCGATCAGGGGGTGTGGGACTCGCTCGACTTCGGACCGTTGCTCAAGGCCTCGGCCGAGCTCGAAAAAGAACCCGCCCTCCGGCGCATCGCAGAACTTCTGGGCCGCGATTACCGGGCAAAAAGCAAGCCGCCGGTCCCTCCACCCCTGCCACCACAAGCCAATCCCGAGCCGGAGCCGGGCAAAACCGAAATCCGGGGGGTCACGTTTGGCGCCGAGTGGAGCACGGCGCTGAGCAGTGAACTGGCCTTGCTCGCTTTTCCCGACACCAGCGTGCTGTTCTACCGCAAGGCCGCTGAAGGGGAATTGCTTTCCTGGGATCACTTTACGCCAGCGCCCCCGGCGGTGCTGCAAGACAAGCGCAGCGACGTCCGCCAGCAGAAGAACGACCGCGGCCCGCTGATCGTGTGCCTCGACACCTCGGGTTCGATGCGCGGCAAGCCCGAAGAAGTGGCCAAAACCGCCGTTCTTGCCTTGGTTCGCGTCGCCCTCGAAGAAGAGCGCCCCTGCTTTTTGATCAACTTTTCGGCTACGGTGCGCACGCTCGAGGTCACCGATTTGGCGAGGCACTTGCCCGGGCTGATCCACTTTCTGGAGTTCAGTTTCCACGGGGGGACAGACCTCGCCCCGGCGCTGCGCGAAACGCTCAAAGTGCTCGAAGACGGCCGTTTCCGCGATGCCGACGTGCTGGTGTGCAGCGACTTCGCTGTGCCCAAGATCCCCGCCCCGATCCGTCAGGCGATACGGCGGCAGCAGGAATCCCGAGGAACTCGGTTCTACTCCCTGACAGTCTCGGTGCGTCCG
The DNA here is from genome assembly GCA_037142615.1 of Spirochaetales bacterium. Lineage (GTDB taxonomy): Bacteria > Spirochaetota > Spirochaetia > JABEVK01 > JABEVK01 > JAIFLN01. The sequence continues at coordinate 8,935 of JBAXAI010000023.1, forward strand.
CTCAACGATTTTTTGAACATTTTCGACGCAGGTTGGGTGTACAACATCCACCCCTACCAAACCAACGGCATTGCCCCGGAGAGTCTGGAGGCGCTGTAAAGCCGCCGAGGTCTATCGGCGTTTGCGTGGACCCGATGCTTTGGGCGGCGTTTTGGCGGCTTCAGCCAGCTTCGCTTTCTTGTCCAAAGAACCGCAGACCACCAGCCAAACCGCACCGATAACGATCATCGCCGCGCACAGAATCTGCCCCATGCTGAAGTTGAACAACGGGACGGTCAGTTGGCTGGTGCTGAAGCCCGGCTGCAGCGTGATAATGAAGTCGAGGCCCTTGTCGGGATTGCGGAAGTACTCGATGACAAAACGGATCACCCCGTAGCCGATCAGGTAGGCTCCCACCAGAAAGCCCTTGAAGGGTTTGTTTGGCCGCAACAGGAACCACAAGATCAGCCACAGGAGCAAGCCTTCGCCGAGTGCCTCGTACAACTGCGACGGGTGCCTGGGCAGGTTGACCGACTCGACACCGCCATACATAAACGTCTGCGTGACACCGGTTTGCTGCATCGCATCGGCCACCCAAGCTTCCTTCACCGGCAGCGGCTCGCCGTTGGGGAACACCATGCCCCACGGAGCTGCGGTCACCCGGCCCCACAGCTCGGAATTGATGAAGTTCCCGAGTCGGCCGAAGAGGTAACCCAGCGGAGCCCCCGCCACCACCCAGTCGCCCCACAGCAAAATGTCGATCTTCTTGAGTCCGGCGTAGAGGAACAATCCGAGGACGATGCCCAGCACCGCGCCGTGGTACGACATGCCTGCAAAGCCGGTGAACGTGCCATCAGCGCCAAAGGGCCAGAAAATCAACCACGGTTGGGCCCAGTAGCGCCCGGTCGTGTCGTAGATGAGCGTCGCGAAAATGCGGGCCCCGACCAGCATGCCGGCCAAACCCGAAAAGAAGAAGTTCTGTACCTGGTTGGTGTCGAACTGGAGCCCACTGGCCTTAGCCTGCCGTAGAAACAGCGCGTAGGTGATCAAGAAGGCGAGGATGTACATCAGGCCGTACCAGCGGATCGGAAGGCCGGGGATGATCTCGGGTTTGATCCAGTCGGGGAATGTCAGAAACAGGGGCATGGGACCTCCGTCAGTCCAGGGGCAATTCTTCGATGTGGCCGGTTTGCTGGTTGAAGATGATCCGCACGGCGGTCTTCTTGGTACGAACTTCGAGCAGACGACCGTGGCTCTCGATGGAAACTCCGGGGTAAAGGTGCTCGCGCACCACGATTTCACTAGGGGTATGAGGCTCGAACTTGTCGCGCAGCTGGATGAGCTTCAGGTTGCGCTTTTCGAGCATCTTGATCAGCAGAACCTTCTTGCGTGCGGCGCTTCCGAGTTTTTCGCGGTCGTTGGGACCCGAGAGCCGCCGCATGATGGCGTCGAGGTGCACGATGGACTCCCGGAGCTTCTCGGTCTCTTTGACCTCGGCAACGATCTGGTCTTCGATTAGGTAGTCCTGACCGAACGAGACCTGAGTCTGAACGCCGTTTTGCGACCCAAGGTTCATCACATCGGCTCCCAACCGGGTCTTGGTCAGCCCGCCGACGATTCCGCCACCCGTGGCCTTCTGGTAGATTTTTCCGTTGACCCGCAAAGTGCAGTTGAGCGACGACTTGCCAATGTGAACGTCGCCAACGGCCATCACCAGGCTGCGTTCCATGAACCCGACCGAGACGTGTTTCTTGGCGCGGAGCACAGCCTTGCCCTCGCCGTGAATGCCGTCGGCGACCTGAATATTGCTGTCAGACGACAGCAGGGCCCCACCGACGCGTCCGCGGACCTTGACGTTGCCGGCCATGATGTAGGCACCGCTCTCCACGGGCCCGGAAACCATCACTTCGCCCGCGAACTTGACCCCGCCCGAACCGCTGGGCACCGAAGCGAGCGCGATTTGGCTGATCAGACTGATTGACTCGCCATCGAACACCAAGTCGCCGTTTTTGAGTGGCATCAAGAGCTGGCGGCCGTCGGGGGCCGACTCGATTTCGAAGTCCTCAGAGATCACCAGGCTATGGATCTCCATGTCGCTTGAGGGAATGAGATTGCCAAGCACGTCGGTGCCATCGACCTCGTCCTCGGCCGGAGGCTGGTATTCGGCCGCCACTTCGCCGATGCGCGCGGGACAGCGGCGAAGGCCCTTGGCATCGCGTCGCAGCGGGTTGGGAAAACTCAGGCGCCGTTCCAAGTCGTTGCCTGCGGGAATCCCCTTGGCGATCAACACTTTTTCAACCGGCGTGCCGGCGAGCGCGGCTTTGAGGGCCTCGTCAATTTTTTCGTCGAGCAGACCGTGCATCACTTGTTCGCGAGTCAGGGCCAGGTCAATCAACCCCCGCGTCAAGCGCTTGCCGCTCCCTTTGCCCTGGGTCAGCGTAAGGTGGGCGACCATGTTGTCGGGCGATCGGGTGACGGTCGCCACGGCGTCCTGATGGAAGCGCATCCGAAAGGCCATTACCCCGGCCTGGGTTCCCACCTCGAGAAGCCCATCCTGTGTGGCTTGCAGTCCATCGGCGACGCGCTGAACCCCGGCCAGCAGAACCACCTCGGGCTCGTTTCCGGGCGGTGCCGGGATACGCTGGCCCGAAACGTCTACGCCCTCTTCCCCGGCGGCGTCCTCCGGAGTCTGAAAGACCGCGAAAATTTGGCCGTTCTTCAACGGGGTCGCCTTTTCCAGCTTCTCGAGACCCTGGGCACTGGGCTCGAAGGCCTTCACGAGCGGCGCCAAGTCCTCTTCTGTCAGGAACCCGACGCGGTATTCGAGCGTCCGTGTGCCCCCCCGTACCGGAGGCTTGCCCGTTGCAAGCAAGAAATCTTTCAGTTCAGTCCGAGAACTGCCCAGGAACTCGGTGATCGTTCCCTTCACGGTTTCGAAGTTGAACCCCTTGAGGTTGGCCTCCCGGAGTTTGGTCCCCAAGTCCTTGAGCGAAATAGGCTCACCGCCGCCAAGCGGCTTAGTGATGGTCAGAAAAGCTTGGCTGCGGTCCGGCGAAAAGTGCACCTCGAAACGGCCTTCGCGGGAAGGAGTGAGCGGGTGGCTGAACAGAGACTTGCGGGTGTGCACCACCGCGTCGATCAGGCTCTGCAGTTCGTGCGCCGGCGGAACTCGGTCGAGCGAGAAGGCCTGCTCGGTCAGGTGCGCCAGCAACGTGTCGGCCGACAGCGGTTGAGCGTGGGGACTTCCGGGCTCCAAGGTCAAGAAGGCACTGGTCTTGTCGGCCGAGAAGGTGATTTCCCATCGGTGTTGGTCAAAGGGAACAATGTCGGCCCAGTTGCGGCCGATGCGCAGAAAACCCGACGACTCAGCAAGAACCTCAGCGCGCTGGCGAAGCAGGTACTTGCCTACGTAAAAGGCGGCGGGTTTGCTGGTCGGCGGCGGGATTGGCTTGCCCGTGAGGTCCAGGCCGGGCTTGCCGGGCCGCGGGGGGGCAACCTGCGCGACCCTCGTGCCGGCGTTCACGAAGAATACCCGCCCGGGGTTGGGATCGACCAGAACTTTTTCGCGCACTTCCCGGCTTTCGACAACGGTTTCGAGCCCCTGTTTATCGTGACCGAACAGCCCGCCCTTCACCTCGACTTTTTTTTGAACGTGCACCTTTTCGACCCGGACGTTGTAGACCTCGGGGTGCCCAGCTGCCTTGACGACCTTGACCGACAGCTCCTTCATTTCGGGTGGAAGGTTCAGCAGTTCGTCCCAGATCCAGTCGTCGCCGCGCGGGGGGTCCGGGAGTTCGCCCTTGGCCACGAGCACGCGGCTGGTGGCGTCTTTCGACTTGGCGAACCTCTGCACGACTTCGACGAGCTCGCCGGGCTCAAAACCCGAGGTGACCCCAGCGTCGGCCAAAATGCGGACCACCGCTCCCTCGTCGTAAACGAGGTCGCCTTCTTTGGACAGCGTCAGGTGGGCCTGCAAGAGGACAGTGTCGACTTCCACCGCGAGGGTGCCCTTAAAATGCAACGAGGTCGCCATCGAGCCCTACAACTTGATGCCGGCCTGAATGGCCTTGACGATCTTCGACTTGAGAAGAAGGTTCTCTTTTTTGAGTTGGTTGATTTCGAATTGCTGGGTCTTCACGGTCTCCATCAGGTCGCCCATGGTGAGGGCTCCGCTCTGGAGCAGTTCCTGCAGGTAGGCCATTTTGGCCTCAAAGTCGACCTCGGCCTCGAGAACGGCCGTTTGGTGACTCTCTTCGAGGGCCTGGAAATTGAGGGGGCCGGTTCCCGAACCATCGACGGGAAGAATCTTGTCGGCGATGCGGTAGATGGCCTGGGAAAGCACCGACTGGGGCTTGTACAGCACAATGGGCAACCGGGAGCTGAGGGCGATGTCTTGTATCTCGTCGCGGTAGATGACGCCCAGGTGCTCCAAATCATAGCCCAGGTACTGCTGGCACGAGCGCCGTACCTTGTTGGCCTTTTCGACGTCTTTGGGGTCTTCGAGCATGTTGAAGATGAACCGGGGCTGAAAGTTAGCGCTGGCCTTCATGTAGGTCGCGTAGCTCTCGGGGTCTTTTTCTTTCACCTTTTCAAGGAACTTCGGGATGTACATCTTCTGCAACGCGCTGCCGCCCGAAATCAGTTTATGAAACTGCAAATCGGCCCAAGAACCCTTCTGGAACGACGTTTCGAGGATGCGGAACACCGCATTTTTGAGGAAGAAATAGGCATTGAGCGTGGCGGTGAGTGTCGGAGTGGTGATGACAATGCCATGACCCGACATGAGGAAGAAATCGATGGTGTTCGTACTGGTGCCGGCGCCCAGATCGATGACCAGAATGTCGGTGTCGGGAAGCCCCAGCAAGTTCTTGATGAGGTTTCGCTTCTGCAGGGATTTGAGGTTGGCCATGCCCGGGATCTCGGAATCGCCAGGAATGAACCGGAGGTTGTCAACGTCGGTATCGACGATGATATCTTCAAAGTCCATGGAAGGGTCGTTGATCCAGGTACCAATTCCAACGGGAATTCCCCGAAGTCCCAGAATCAAGTGGAGGTTGGAGCCACCCAGGTCCAGGTCGGCGAGCACCACATTTTTGCCAGCCTGGGCGAGCGCAATGGCGAGGTTGGCAGCCACTAAGGACTTGCCGACACCACCCTTTCCGCTCGCGATGGGAATGATTTGCACCTTCGTGCCTCCGAAGGATCATTCTAATTCCGCACCTATGCACGGTCAAGTGTAACGTACTATATTGGCGCCCATGGAACCCCGCGACAAAAAGAAAATTCTGATCGGCGGAAGCCTCGCCGGAGCCGGAGCTGTGGCGATATTTCTGGTGCTTTTCTTTACCTTGGGACCGGCCGTTTTCGGTCAGAGCTCGACCGGCCAGTCGCCTTCTGAACGGCGCTACGCCCAAATGTTCGAACAGGTCTTCTCCTTCGTCAGTCGCAATTACGTTGACGAGCCCGACCAGCAGAAACTCTTCGACGGCGCCATGAAAGGGCTCTTCGACAGCCTTGGTGACCCCCACAGCCTGTACCTCAGCGACTCCGACATGATGAGCATGAACGACACCACCACCGGCGAGTTCGGAGGGGTGGGACTCTACATCAACAAGGTGGAGCCCAGCCAGGCCGAAAAGTCGGGCGAAGTGCGCGACCACTACGTGGAAATCGTTGCCCCCATTGAAGATACACCAGCGTACAAGGCCGGAATTCTCGCCGGCGATTACATCACCAAGATCGAAGGTGAGGACGTTACCCCTTACACGATGGACAAGGTGCTTTCGGTGCTTCGCGGTAAGCCCGGTACCGAGGTCAAAGTGACCGTGCTGCGGGGAAGCGCCACGCTCCTCGACTTCACGCTGCAGCGTGCGACGATCGAGATCCCCACCATCAAGACGGCCTGGATTGACCCAGGAATCGCCTACCTGCGCATCACGCAATTCAACGCCCACACTCGGGAAAAGTTCGATCTGGCCATCGCGGACTTCAACAAAAAGGGCTTCGGAAAACTCATCATCGACCTTCGCAACAATCCCGGTGGCTTGCTCGAAGATGTGGCCAAGATCGGGGGCCGGTTCTTCAAGGACGGGGTGATCGTGAGCACCCGTTCACGAGTCCCCGGAGAGTCCGCCGTGTTCAACGCCGAAGGCGAGCAAACGGTCGCCGACAACGTGCAAATCATCGTGCTGATCGACAAGGGAAGCGCGTCGGCCGCCGAGATTCTTTCGGGGGCGCTCAAGGACCGCAAGCGAGCCCTTTTGCTCGGCGAGACCTCGTACGGCAAGGGCTCGGTGCAGCAGATTATCCCCTTCGACAAGACCGGTTTCAAGCTGACGATGGCAAGGTACTATACCCCCTCGGGGGTCAACATCGACAAGGTGGGAATCAAGCCCGATGTCGAGGTCAAGGATCCGGAACTGACCGACCCGGAACTCGAGATCTACCGCAAACTCCTCCAGGAAAAACGCCTCGAAACCTGGGCCAAGGCTCACCCCGATGCGTCCGACGCCTCGGTTCAACTGTTCGTCAAGGAAGTCCAAAAAGCTGGTTTCACGCTGGGTGATCGCCTGCTGGCGCGTATGGTCCGAATCGAGCAGTGGAGGGTGAAGAACCAGAACCCTCCCACCATCGACCTTGCTTTCGACATTGTCTTGCAGAAGGCGGTCGAACTGCTGAACGCCGGACCGCTGGACATCAAGTGAAGCAACTGGTCCTCGCCCCCGAAGCGGCGGGTCTGGACCAGATCCGGGTGGACGGTGCCGACTTCCACTACTTGGCGCACGTGCGCCGCCTGGTGTTGGGCGACCGCATTGCAGCGTTGGCTGGTGTGTCGCGCTTGGTTCTTGAACTGGCGGCCCGCGACGCTGAGTCAGTCACCTTCCGGGTTCTGTCTTCCGCGCCGAGTGTCGATGAAAAGCCCGCACTGACCCTGTTTCCTTTTCTGCTGAAGGCAGGAAAACTCGACGACGTGATAAGGCAGGCCTGCGAGGCCGGCGTGACTCAAATTGTGCCGGTGGAGGGCGACCATTGCGTCAGTCGGCTATCTGCCGGCGACCTGCCCCACAAACTGGAACGGTGGCAAGCCATCGCGCGCCAGGCGGCCCAGCAGTCGGGGAACCTGGCGTTGTGCGAGGTGTTTCCGCCGGTTCCCTCGCGGCAGGTCACCCGGTGGTGGGCCTCCCGGGGCCCGCTCCTGGCCTTTCACCAAACCCAACTCGCTCCCGTTTCCAAGGCAAACCTGCACCGCTACCTTGCCGACGACCCGCGCCACATCGGCCTCTTGGTGGGCCCCGAAGGGGGGCTTTCCGAGGCAGAGGTCACGGCGCTTTTGGCCGAAGGGTGCCTTCCCGTCTGGCTTGGTCCCGCAGTCCTGCGGGCCGAAACGGCCTCTATCCATGCGGCGGCCGCCGTGAATATCATTCTCCAGGAGAGGTCGGAATGGACAATCAACCCGCCAACGGAATCACACGTATAACCCTGCTCAAGGTTCCTCTCGACATTATCCCCGAAAGCGCCATCGCCTCGCTGGCCTTGAGCTTCGCAGCCACAGCGGGCCAGAAGTCCATCGTGTTTCTGACCTTCCGCACGCTGATGAAGGCCAACCGCGACCCGGAATTGCTGTCCTACCTCAAGAGCGCTGCCCTGATCGTGCCAGTATCGAAGTCGCTCGAACTCGCTTGCCGGTTCCTCAAGCTGCCACAGCCCGTTCGGCATTACCCGTTTGATTTCTGCGTGCGTCTGCTGGGAACACTCGAGGAAAAACGGCACACAGTCTACCTTTTGGGCGAGAATCACAACGGCCTGCAAACCGTGGCCGGCACCATGCGGTCCACGTTTCCGGGATTGACCCTGGTAGGGCGGCACAGCGGCTTCTACGGTCGGGAAAGCGAGAACCTGATCCTGACCGCAATTCAAAAGGCCACCCCGACCGTTCTCTTCCTGGGCCCAGGAATCGGCGGTCGCGAAAAGTGGATCTTTCGGCAGGGAAAGGGGTTGCCCGTTCGAATTGCTGTCTACTCCGAGGACAGTTTCGCCATCATGGCCGGGCGGAAGAAGCGCCCCAACCGGCCGTCGTTCCGCAAGGGGACCCACGAAATGACCCGTACAATTGTCAACCCGCTACGCATGGCCAGGTTGGCAAACTACCTCTGGTTTGGCGTTCTCCTCCTTGTCTACCGCTTGAAGCGAACAACGCCGTCAAGTTAGTATTCACGCAATATTTCATTTAGTTGGTATTGCATGATGCTTTTTTGTTTGCAGTTGGGACTTGTTTGCGACGGGCCCTTCACAGGCGATAGACTAGCCGCTAAGCTTCCTTCGAGTGTGAATCCGATTCATTTTCGAACATGGAACGAGCTGGTTGCCGCGGGAGTCGCCCTCGATATCGCCCTCCATTATGACCGTAGCGGTGGCGAGGTGCCGCCCGACCTTGCCGTGCCTGTCGTCGCAGTGGGTTCAGAAGCCTTGGATTGGGGCCCCCAAGAATGGGAGGCGGTCCTGTTTACAGCGGCCGGACAGAAACCCCGCAAGCATCCCCTGCAGCGGTTGGTCGGTTTCTCGCGACCCATCTTGGAGTTCAAGCGACAGTTGTTGCGTGTATCAGCCTCGTCTCACCCTCTGCTTTTGACCGGCGAGAATGGAACCGGCAAGGACCTTGCCGCGAATCTGGCGCACGAACTGTCGGATCGAGCAGAAAGTGCCTTTGTTGCCGTCAACTGCAGTGCCATCCCCGTTCAACTGGCCGAATCGCTGCTATTCGGCAGCGTGCGCGGGGCCTACACCGATGCAGAAAACCGACACGGCTACTGTCAGGAAGCGCAGGGTGGCACGCTGTTCCTCGATGAAATCGGCGAACTGCCGCCGGAGGTGCAGGCCAAGCTGTTACGGGTGCTCGAAAATCAAGAGGTTCGTCGGGTCGGGTCCAACAAGAGCGAAAAAGTAAACTTCCGCCTGATCAGCGCCACGAACCGGAACCTCGCTGAGCGAGTCCGCCTGGGCCTGTTCCGCGAAGACCTCTACTACCGCATCAACGTTCTGACCATTCGGATGCCGGCCCTGCGGGACCGGCGTGACGACATACCACACTTGGTCCGGCACTTCAGCAAGCTGCGGGTGAGCCACAGCGCTCTGGAGAAACTTTGCGGCCACGACTGGCCGGGAAACCTCCGGCAACTCCGAAACGTCATCGTCCGGGCCGAGGTGCTTCACGACACCGGCGAACTCGATGAGCACCACCTCGATTTCGGCGACTAGAACATCAAGGGGACGGCCAGCACACGGAACGAAGGAACAGAACCCTGGTCGGTGGTGACCATTTTTTCGTACACAGCCGCGACCTGAAACTTCCTGTAGGGGTAAACGAGGGTTTCAGTGCCGGTGCGGGGCTTCTTTGCCACGACAATGGTGGACCAATCCGCACCCGAGAAGGTCAGCACCACTTTGGTCGCCACGAGTTTCTGCTCAGAAAGCCATTGCGCTTCAACAAACTCGACCCTCGCCACGAAGGGATCTTCGGACTCCAACTCCACGGAACCAGCGGCCCCCGTGAGCAAGTAAAGTGTTCCCGGAACGGGATTTTCGGACTGGAAAGACCCGATGGTTTTGTCGAGAGCGACCTTGCCCGTAAAGGCCGTGTCCTTTGACCACACAGCCGGGGTGAAAAACAGGACAATTATCCCGAAAAACAGACGAAGCATATTGAAATCCTTTGTGCGAAGTGTAAAATCTAAAGTGGATTGGGGTCAAGGTTCAATTTGACAAAGCAGACCCTGCTTCCTATTATGTAGGACTATCCGGTGTTTTCAGGGTCTGAGTGGGTCCTGAGAGATGAGGGGAATTGATGAGCAGCAACAATGAAATCGTTTCCGGCTTTGACGACGAAAAGGATGACAGCCTCAAGATCCGTCTCCAGCGGGTTGATGAGGTCGAAAACTGCCTGGTTCTCTACCTGACGGGCTACATCGATACCTACAATTCGAACTTCTTCCAAAAGCGCGTTTCCAAGGCAATCGACGGCGGCTTCACCCGCATCATTTTCCAGTGCTCGGGGCTCAACTACGTTTCGAGTACCGGCATCGGGTCATTCACCGCCTTCCTGAAGCAAGTCAAACCCAAGGGTGGCGACGTGGTTCTGCTTGAAATCCAACCGAAGGTCTACGAAGTGTTCCAGCTGCTTGGCTTCTCGCAGTTCTTCAACATCAAAGACACCACGGAAGACGCTGTGCGTTTCTTCAAGGGCGGCAACGCTTCGGAAGGTTCTGATAACGGTCTGTTCCCCAAGACCTTCGGCTGTCCTATCTGCAGCAAAAAACTGCGCGCCGCCCGACCCGGTCGTTTCCGTTGCTCCGAGTGCAAGACAATTCTTGCCATCGACAATGCCGGCCAGGTCTTCCTTGGGTGATTTCAAGAAGATGGATCTGACCGAAGCCAAGAACAAGCTCGAAGGCTATTTCATCACCCTTGGTCTCACTTACCAACTCATCGGGGATGGAACCTGGGTCGTTACCGACGACGATGCCGGGGTGCATCAGGTGGTGGTAGTCATCGAAGACCCCATCGTGATCGTACGGGTAACGGTTATGCCCTTGCCCCACAACAACCGCGAACCCTTTTTTGAGACGGTCCTCCGGATGAATGCGAACGACCTTTTTCACGTGGCCTATGCTGTGGAAGGCGAACACCTCATCCTGTCGAACTCCTTCATTCTCCAAACTCTCGATCTGGAGGAACTGCAGGGCGCCTTCGACGAAATTGGGCTGGCGCTCATCCAGCACTACTCCATCCTGACAAAGTACCGTAACTAGCCAAGGAGCACGACATGGGAATTTGGGACAACTTCAAGCGGGTGTTCAAATCCAACATTAACGCCGCGATCAGCAAGGCCGAAGATCCCCAGAAGATCCTGGAACAGACCATCATCGACATGAACGAGCAATTGCTCGAGAACAAGAAGGCCGTTGCTTCGGCCATCGCCGATGAGAAGCGTCTGGAACGGCAGTATCAGGAAAATCTCGCTCTGGCTACGGATTGGGAAAACAAGGCAATATTGGCGGTCAAGAGTAATCGCGACGATCTGGCCAAAGAAGCCTTGGTCCGCCAGAAGGAATATGCGGACTACGCAGTCCAGTTCAAGCAGCAGTTCGACCTTCAGCATCAGGCCGTCGAAAAACTCAAGGATTCGCTCCGCCAGTTGCAGTCCAAAATTGAGGAAGCCTCTCGCAAGAAGAACATTCTGATCGCCCGCGCCAAGCGCGCCGAAGCCCAGAAGAAGATCTCCGAAACCATGGGAAGCATGTCGAACAACTCGGCCTTCGACGCCTTTGACCGCATGGCAAACAAGGTTGACCAGATGGAGGCCGAAGCCAGCGCCGCCGTCGAACTGGAAGACCTGAGTGGAAACGCCAGCCTTGAGAAGCAGTTCAAGGAATTGGAGTCCGGACCCAAGGGTGCCGAAATGCTCCTCGAGGACCTGAAGGCCAAGATGCGCTCGCAGGAAGGCGGGGCCGTGGCCACCGTCCGCGAAGAAGCCGGGAGCAAGAGCTCCTGAGGGTTCTCTACGTCGGCGAAGAGGACGAACGTTTCCAACTCCTTCAGAGTTGGAGTTCTGAAGGGGCCACCATCGAGTGTGCCCCTTTTTTTGTGCCAGGACCCTGGACGGCCGTTGCCGTGCCTGCGTCGCGGTACTTTGCCGGCGACTGGCATGGCCCGGGGGAAGCCCCTGCGGCCGAAGTGTTGGTGTACGGTGAGGCCCATTTGCTGCGTGCCGCCTTCCTGAAGGGTGCCAACGACTACCTGAGAGAGCCCTGGACCGTAGAAGAGTTGGTGATGCGGGCCGGGTTTCGTCGCCCCCGCATCTGGTTGTGGAGGTCGTTGGGGGTGGCCTTTCAGCTGGAAGGAACAACGCTCCGCGGACTCCAACGGGTCGAACTGACCTCTGCCGAGGCGATCTTGCTTGGCGCCTTGGTGCAAAGGCAAGGGAAGTTCCTTTCGGCGGCGCTGCTGGCTCATGCTCTGTACGGTGAAAAGCAGAAGCCGACGTCGAGGGTCGTGGCCACGCTGGTCAGCCGTTTGCGCACCAGGCTCCGTCGTGCCGGAATCGAAGAAGAAAACCCCATTGCCATGCGCCGGGCCGAAGGCTACCGACTTCCTTGAACCGGGGCGCCCGTGCTATCGTTTGTGCGTGAAAGAGTCTGTCGTGAACCTTCTGCTGTTCTTGCTCTTCTTTGCGTTTTCGACGCTTTTCGTGCTGGGGGCCTACTTTCTCTACAACGGGCTGGTGCCTGGCGGACGAGGACTGATCTTCGGCAATCCTTGGGCTGCGGCCTTGTTCCCTGCGCTTTTGGTGGCACTGGTGGCCGCGCAGTACCGTTCCGTAAACCACCCCGGCCGTTTCACCGCGACCTGGGGTGCGTTGGCGCTGGCCTTCTTTCTCCTGCTGACGATTTCACTTCCCCTCGTGCAGAAGGCGCCTTCCATCCGGTCGCCCGATGCAGCGCCGTTGGTGGCAGGTCGTTTCCTACTGCTCGAAGGTGGCTCGCTGTTGGCCCCACCCGGCAAAGCGCTCCAGGGGCAGTTCTCGCAAGGTGTTCTGTACATTCCCGGCGGCAGTCAGCCCATGACCTTGTTGCCAACCCTGCCCTTTGACCCGCTCAATCAGCGGTTCGTACTTCCGACGGAGCTAGGGGGAGCTCGGAACCTCCTGTCAGTGAGCCCTGAACGTGCCTATTTTGGCTATCCGGGCTTCTTCCTGTCGCTACAAACTGACCTTTTCGCCATCTACCAGGGACTGAAGAGCTCGCTCGAAACGAATCTGACGCTCTACCTCGCGCAGGCTGGTGTCATCACGCTGGTTTTCCTGGGCCTCTTCTGCTTCTTCTCTTTCCGTACCTGGCCCCTGGTGCAGATCATCCTCGTGTTGTTCATGCTCCGCGTGTGCGTGGCGTTCTTGGCGTACTGCCTTTTGGGCCTTCCGGAGGTTGTTCAGGCTTGGTGGCCGGGTTCGAACTTTCTGCGCTCTTGGGTGCCCGTCGGCTGGATGGCGCTTGCCGGCTTGGCCCTGTTCTTTACCACCATCATGACCAAACCGCACCAGGTGGAAACCCTCTCATGACCAAGATGGGCCAGAAGTTTGTCCTGATGTTGCTCATATTGCTCGGAGTAGCGGCCGTTTTGATTTATGCGCGGCTGGCTATCGGCATTTTTGTGCCGTCGCTCTACACGCTCCCGCTGCTCTGGTTGCCCGAAGACCTGTTCGACGGCCTCCTGTACGAGGGGTCGCTGGAACTCGTGAACACCATACCGGCGTTGGGTGTGACCGCGTTGCTCCTCACCTATAGTTTTTGGCTTCGCCCCGAGGAGCTCCCGGTGGGCTCCGCGCGGGGGATTCCGGCCTCGCAGGCTTTGGTACGTTTCTCGGTGCTTTCGATCGCGGCGGCCGGCGTGTTGGCTCTGCTGGTTCTTTTTGCCCAACCCTGGCTTCAGGCCAAAACCGACGAGATCCGCTTCCGGCAGGTGCAGGCGGGCCAACTGGAAGACGCCTACCTCGAGCTCAAGAAAGCCGGCTTGACCTACTCAGACCCGCTGGACCTTGAGGCTCGGCTGAGCCTCATCCAACGGTTAGGAACGTTGCGCCCAGAACAAAACGCCTATGCGGGAAACGAGCGGTTTCAGTACGATTTTGAACTGCAGATCATCAAGACCCACATCGACATGGACGAGTTCTTCCGTCTGCGCCTTCTCCCTGGGGTCGAAAAGGCCTTTGCCGAGAATGAAGCGACCGTGGAAGACCTGCTTCGAAATGCAGAGACCGCCTTGGCCAGTCGCACCTCAGACGCCGAGTTTCAGGCCAACCTGTACGCCTACGCCGCATTTCGCAGGATGATGGTGGCACTCGACCGGGGTCAAACCGTCCCGGCCGAGCAGCTTTCCCTGGCCAAACAAATCGTTGACGAGTCGTGGATCCGGATTCGCGAACGGACCCTGCTGGTCGATGAGCGGCTGAAAGCGAGCTATTTCTTCCGTAAGGGGAAGAGCCTGGGGGACTACAACTTTCAGAACTACCTCGAGGCGTACTATGGGTTCCAAGAGCTTCACGCCGAGGATCCAAACGACGCCGAGGTGACCCGGTACTGGGAACTTTCGCTGGCGGCGGTTCGTGGAACGGTCTTCTTCCGACAGGAATTGGACGTGCTGTTCCGGGTTCCGGGTTCCGAAAATCTGGTGTTTCTTAACCGCGTCGCCCCCCGCGAAGTCGTCAAGATCGGCAAATTGCTCGACACCTCTCAAGGGGTCTATGTGAAGGACCTCGAGTTCTTCCGTTTCTCGGCCACCGGCGAGCCGCTTCTGCACTGGCGTGCGCCGTACGGCGAATGGACCGACAAGGGCATCAGTTTCCGCATCTGGGAAAAAGACAAGGCGGTGCCGGACTTTCCGCAGGTGTTTGTTGAGACCCCGGACAATCCCTACGACCGGGCCAACAGCGAAGTGGCCAGCGGCAGCAGCGACCTTGCCATGCCGCCGGTGTTCGTGCCCAGCCTCTCCGTGCGCGACCTGCAGGTCATTAGTTCTCACGATCCAGGGCCCCAAACCCTGGGCACTTGGGCGCTACTCACCCAAGGTCAGTCGATCGCCGCACTGGGGTATTCGGCCTTGCCGCTGCAGACGGAGTTTGTCGCCCGGCTGCTCGCGCCGTTTGGCTACTTTGTGCTTTTCCTGTTTGTGTTTGCCATCGCCTGGCACTTCCGGGCCCTGGGAGCAGGGAGAAGTTGGTGGCTCCTGTTTCCGCTGCTGCCGCTCGTGGCCCAGTTCGGGCTGGAGTTTCTGGTTTGGTGGACAAGGTTGATCATTGGCGGAGCAATCACCAATCTGTCGTTACCTTGGGCCTTTGCCACCCTGGGAACGGCCCTGCTGGTGGCGGCCGTCGTTGGCTTGCTGGCGGCGTACCGTCAGCTCAACGACGCCCAGCCCGACTAGCTGCCAAGGCTCCTAGAGCGCAGAGGTAATCAGTTCACCCATTCTTGCCGTGTTGACGAGCGTGGTTCCGTCGGTGAAGATGTCGCGAGTACGGTACCCCTCGGTCAGCACCTTCTGAACCGCAGTGTGCACTTGGGTGTACACCTCGGGCAGACCAAAGGCGTACTGGAACAGCATTCCCAGCGACAGGATTTGCGCTATCGGATTGGCAATGCCCTGGCCGGCGATGTCGGGGGCTGAGCCACCCGAAGGCTCGAAAAGGCCAAAAGCACCTTTGCCTGCCTCGGGCGCACCGGCGAGGCTTGCACTCGGCAACATGCCCAGCGAACCGGCGATCATCGAGGCCTCGTCGGACAGAATGTCGCCAAACATGTTTTCGGCGAGAATGACGTCAAACTGGCGGGGGTTTCGCACCAACTGCATGGCGGCGTTGTCGACGTACATGTGACTAAGCGCGACATCCGGGTAGAGCTTGCCCACTTCGATGACCACTTCGCGCCAAAAGACCATGCTCGTGAGCACGTTGGCCTTGTCGATGGAGCAGAGTTTTTTGCCGCGCTGGCGCGCCGCTTGAAAGGCAATGTGCGCGATGCGCTCGATTTCAGCACGGGTGTACACCATTGTGTCGCTCGCCCAGTCGGTCTGGCGCTCCTTCTTGCCAAAGTAGAGGCCTCCGGTCAATTCACGGACGACCAACACGTTGAGTTCATCGCCGATGATCTCGGCCTTGAGCGGGCTGGCCCCAGCTAGGCCACGAAACACGATCGATGGACGAAGGTTGGCGTAGAGGTTGAAGTGTTTGCGCAGCGGGAGGAGGGCACCGCGTTCGGGTTGCTCAGCGGGAGGGAGTTTTTCCCACTTGGGGCCGCCCACCGAACCGAAGAGGATGGCGTCGGCGGCCTCGCAGGTGCGAAGAGTCGACTCGGGCAAGGCCTTGCCGTGGTTGTCGATCGCGATGCCGCCGACATCGGCTGGGGTGCGTTTGACGGTGATTCCGGTCAGTTTTTCAAGCTTGTCGAGCACTTTGAGGGCCTCGGTCATCACTTCGGGGCCGATGCCGTCCCCGGAAAGGACGGCGATGGATTTGGTCATGGGGGACTCCTGAGCGAGTAGGGTATTGGGAAGGCGGGCCTTGATCAAGGGGCTTCGAGCTGGTCGATCTCGAGGGGAAGGCCGGCGAAGATCTCCAGGTCCTGCACCAAGTCGCTTCGGCGTCCGGGGGCGGTGGTCTCGATGAGCGACAGCACTTTGAGGTTGCTTTCGACCAGACCTTTGTCTTTACGCGTCTGAGCCACGATGCGTGCCTGCTCGTCGCGGAGGGCCTGAATATTGGAGTCGTTGACCAGGGTGATGTCGAACTCCTTGCGGCTGCCGTAGAGGTCGAGGCCAAGAGTGACGGCCATACCTTGGGCCGTCGTCAGGTCCTGTAGGGCCTCCCGGAACTCCTTGGTGCCGGCCTTGAAGGCGTGAGCGCCGCGATAGAGCGTCGCTGCGAGGTTGTTCCATACCTGGAAGATGCGCTGTGACAAAGCGCGGTCGGTGCGCTTTCCGGCGACGTCGATCTGGGCAATGCGCGAGCGCTTTTCGAGCAGCAAACCGAGCAACTGGCGGTAGTACCCCTCCGCGGCAAAGTAATTCCCGTTTCGGAACAGCGAATTGGCCATGGCGTAGAGCAGATTCCAGTTGTCGCGCCAGATGGACTTTTTGTCGAGTTCGAAGAACTCCTTGATGGCCCCCGGGTAGTCCTGCTTCTCGTAGCGGATGACGCCGAGGTGGAAGGTGACCTGAGGGTCTTCTACTTGGCCCTGAAGCGCCGTTTCATAGAGTTGGAGCGCCTGCTCCCAGCCACCGGGCTGCTTTTGGGCCTCGGCCGTGCCAGGGGTCTGTTTGTAGTAGAGATCACCGAGGTTGCGGTAGACGGTGGCAGTTTGCGGACTGAGGCCCAACAGGCCTTGAGTCTGGGCTTCCTCAAACTGGGCTTGTGCCTGGAGGAAGTACTGTTCGGCCTGAAGCGGCTCTTCGCGGGCCACGAACACCTCGCCGATGCGGTTGAGCGTGGCGACGCGCATCGCCGGACGATCATTGAGCCGCAAAAGGTGGGGTTTGAGACGCAGGAAGTAGGTGTCAGCGGCGGCCAGAGCAAGCTTTTCCTGCTCGGGGTCGCCAAGAACGCGGTAGTAGCGGGAAAGCTGATAGTGCAGCTCGGGCAACTCCTTCTGAGTTTCGAGGGCCCGCAGGAGCAGCGTCTCGAGTTCGTCGAGGTACTCGGGCCGGTACGGTTCGGTGCTGTTGGGGTACTTGAACGGCGGGTCAAACGACGCGGCGGCCTTAGTACCTTCGCCGCCGCCTTCTGCCGGGGCAGCTCCGCCCGAACGGGCAACGTTGGCGACATCGTGCGAAGCTTTGGCGGGAGCGGCAGCGGGCGCAGTTTCAGCGCCGCCTTCTGCGGAGTGGGCCACGGCGGCGGGCTCCACTTCGGCGACCACCGGTGGCCGGATGCCGTACTCTTCTTCGATGGTCTTTACCTTTTCGGGAGGATTGGCTTCTTCCACCTTGCGTGTTTGGTCGCGGTCAAGCAACCACTGAGCCAAGCGGGCGACCACCTCACCATCCGTCGCTAACTTCTTGTCGAGCTGAACGCCCTTTTCGAGCTTGAGTAGCTCTTCCTCGTCGTCTTCGATAAGGAAAAGCTTCACGAACCGCCAGGTGATCGGGGAGTCTTTCCCGTAGGTCTGCATGTAGAGGCTGAAAGCGCTGTTGGCCGCGTCGCGGTGTTCTGCCGACGAGAGGTCCTCGGCCCATGCCAATTGATTGTCGCCTTTGCTGAGCAGTCCGGCCTTGTGGTTGACGTTGGTGCCGAACAGCGGCTCGAGCACTTTGTCGGCGCGCTGGTAATGGGCATTCTTATTGAGGCCTTCAAAGCCGAACTCGGACTCAAAGCGGCTGTAGTCCAAAAGGCCCTTTTCGACCGGGTTATTCCAAACCACCTCTCCCTTGATGTCGCTTTCCAGAAGGAGCGAACTGTCGCTGCCTTCGGACAGGAGCCGGAAGACGTAGGCGTACCAAGCGTCGAGGGTCTGCTTTTTGGTGGTCAGGCGCTTAGCGAGTTCGTCACCCTGGAGGCCTTCAGGCAAAGGTGCGAGTTTTTCGCCGAACAGGACCTTGAGGCGCGGCTTGTCGGCATCGAGGAAGGCTCGAACCGTGGGTTGCAGCAATTCGAGGTATTTGCGACGGGCACGCTCGTAGTCCGCGGTGTCCAGATAGGCTTCGGCGTACTGGAAGAACCGGTCCTGCACGGGCCACTCGTAGTAGGCCTGAGCAAAAAGCTCGTCGGCCTGCGCCCCGTTGTTGTCTTTCACCTGGACCAAACCTTGGTCGTACAGGTCGTTGGCCTTCCAAGGCTTGAGGAGGAAGTTCCAGCCCAGTACCACCAGCACCGCTGCCACCGCCGTCAACACCAGCGACAACCGGAGGATGGGGAACATGACGGTGCGCATGTTGTACCAGAGGGTCGCGTGACGCGCCTCCAGCTCTTCGCCCGAGCCTTTTTCGAAGCCCGGTGGAATGACAATCTTGCGGCCAAGAATCTTGCCGACGGTGGAAGCCAGCGTGCGGGCGGGGGCCCGCGAGACCAAAAGCGAGACGACCTTGTCGAGGTCCTCGAAGACCACCTCTTTTTCGCCGATGAGCTCTTCGACGGCCAGCTTGAGGTTGAGCGGCAGGCGACCGAGCACCTGTTGAATGATCTGGAACTCGTCTTCGCTCAACGAGAGCGTCTTTTGGGCCTGCTCGATCTCGAGGTCAATAGACTGCGCGGGGTTCAGGAGTTCGGGGTCGGTGTGGTCGTCGGCCGTGATGCCAAACTGCGACTCGAAATCGCCCAGGCCAAACTCGTCGGCAACGCCCATGGAGTCAAAGGCCTCGACGTCTTCCTCTTTGGTGTCGGCAAAGCCCGCGAGTTCAGGAAAGTCCGAGACCTCATCGCCCGCAAACTGGAACTCTTCGTCGCCGGAGGCCCCCGACGGGTCACCCGGTGGCGCGTCGAACGACGGGGTGTCGGACCCGAAATCGCCGAAGGGGTCACTCCCACCAAACGGATCGCTTTCCTCGAGGGGCTCGCTATCGCCCAAGGGCTCGGTGTCCCCTGTGGGATCGCTGGAGCCGAAAGGATCGGAGCCGCCAAGGAGGTCGTCGGTACCCAGCGGGTCTTCGCCGAAACTCGGCATGTCGGCACCAAAAGGCTCGTCAGCTCCGAAGGGTTCGGCACCGAAGGGGTCAGCACCGAGAGGGTCAGTACCAAGAGGGTCATCGGCAAGCGGTGTCTCGTCGGCAAAGGCAGGTTCTTCGGCAGCTGGCGGCTCGTCGAGGCCAAACGGGTCCGGGCCTGGAGAATCCACTGGCTCGTCCAGGCCGAAAGGATCCGCGTCGGCGGAAGGCTCTAGCTCAGGATCGGGCTCAGTCGCCGCCGACAACCCCAGCAGATCGTCGAGGCTCGGACCGGCAGGAGGTTCGTCGAGAGCGGGGACATCCCCGGCAAAGAGGTCGTCGAGCCCATCGCCGGCCTCGAGATTGGTGTCGTCGGAGTCGAGTTCGACGCTTTGTCCGAACGCGGTGTCGGCCGAGTCGGGCTCGCTCGTCGGCATGCCGCCAAGCAGGTCGGCCAAGTCATCGGTCAGCCCTGAAGCTGGCGCGGTGATTTCCTCGAGGGGCAACCCCGCCTGAGCCCGGAGTTGCGGCTCGCCGGAGAGGTTCTTAATGATGGCTTTGAACTGTTCGACAGCTTCTATCGAGGGCATCTTGTTTCTTTATCGGTGATTCGGGCTCAACCCTTTCCGGAAAACACCGAAAAGTATAACAGAATGAAACAGATCATAACAGGAATCCTGATTCTCCTTCTGGTCGCTCCCGCGGCCCTCTTCGCTTCCGAGGGAGCCGCCGCGACAGCACCACTCCCGCCCCCCTCGACCCCAGCCCCCGACAACATCAACACTTTTCTTCACATTCAGGTGAACAACCTGACGAAAGCCCTTCCACCGCAGGTTCAGGACCGCCGGGTGCTGCTGACGTTTCAGAGTGATCACGCGGCCCGTTACGTCGCTGTCGCGTTCGCTCACGAGGAATGGCGGGTCAAGCACCTGTTCTTCAAGAACCAAAACAACGTGTACTTTCTGGTTTACGATCTGGCCGCCGATACGCCCATCCCGCTGGACTACCGCTACATTGTCGATGGCCTGTGGCAAAGCGACCCCTACAACAAGAACCGCGTGCGCAACGACCAGGGCATCGTGTTGTCGCGGCTGCTGCTGCAGCCCGCTGACCTGCCGCACAAGGCCACGCCGGAAGCGCTGTACAACGGCGAGGTCGAGTTCCGGTTCGTCGGCAAACCTGGTCTGCAAGTGGCCCTGAGCGGCAACTTCAACAACTGGGACCCGTTCACCAACTTTCTGGAAGAGGAAGAACCCGGCCAGTACGCCATCAAGCTCGTACTTCCTCCGGGGGTCATTTTGTACCAGTTTGTGACCGGAACCCGCGCCTTGCTGGATCCGATGAACTCCCACACAGGCCACGATGAAAATGGCGACAAGTACTCGATCTTTGAGAACATCTACAAGACCAAGCCCGTGCTGCGTGAATCCACGCTGGTAAACGCCGAAAGCCATGGATGAGGGCGCGGGAACGCCTTGGAGCCAAGCCCATGAGGCGGCCCAAACATTTCCCGACTACCTCGACCTGACCGATTCCCGCTTCCACCAGAACGACCTGACGCCACCGGCTGCCGTGTTCTACGAAGAGTTTGAACGCTGGCTGGGGCATCGCGCGTACGTCCCAGACAGCCGGGGAGCCCTGCCAGCGCGCACGGCGGTTGCCAACTTTTACGGCCCGGCGATAGCCCCCGACGACGTGTTCCTCACAGCAGGAACCTCCGAGGCCTATTTGACGCTGTTCACCACCCTGGCGCAGGCTGGCGAGGTGGTGGGACTCCCGCGCCCCGGCTACCCGCTGTTTGAGCACCTCGCCGAACGCGCCCGGCTCAAAACGGCGTTTTACGACCAGCCGTTCGTGTGGGCCTCGCCACCGCCCGACAACCTGCGGCTTCTGGTTGTGATCAGCCCCAATAATCCCACCGGCAAAGTCTACAGGCAGCAGGAGTTAGCCGAAGTGGGCGAGTTCTGCCGGCAACGGAGTGCCGTGCTGGTGTTCGACGAGGTGTTCGACGCGTTTACCGTCGGAGGGGTTGCGCTGGCTCGCCCCACCTCGCTGCCGGCCGTGAGGTCCGTCACCCTCAACGGCATCAGCAAGCGGTTCGGCAGCCCCGACCTCAAGCTGGCGTGGATGGCGCTTTCGGGGCCACAGGAGTGGAGGGACGAAACTTCTGCTTCGCTGGAGTTCGCCAATGACCTGCTGCTGTCGGCCAACAGCTACAGCCAAGCCCTGCTGCCAAGGCTCTTCCGCGAGTTGGAACCCTGGCAGCAGGCCGTTCGCGACCAACTTGCGAAAAACC
This sequence comes from Spirochaetales bacterium, assembly GCA_037142615.1. Classification (GTDB taxonomy): domain Bacteria; phylum Spirochaetota; class Spirochaetia; order JABEVK01; family JABEVK01; genus JAIFLN01. The sequence goes on from JBAXAI010000023.1 coordinate 30,389, forward strand.
GCGACAGCCTCGAGGCGTGGCTGGCTAGCCATCCCGAAGTGGTGGCCCTGCCAACCGAAGGGGGCATTCACGGGTTGCTGAGCTGGCCTGGGCTTCCCCGGGGCTGGGATGATGAACGTTGGTCGGTGCACTTGCTGAACGAGCATCGTTTGGCGCTGCACCCGGGCTACTTCTACGACGTGCAGGATGACCACACGTTGGTGTACAGCTTGCTCAAAAAGCCCGCCCTGTTTCGAGACGGACTTGAGCGCCTCAGTTTGGCTTGGCGAGGTCTTGGCGGGTTTCGCTGATGGCAGCCAGCAGGCTGCTGGAATCCGTGGTGTCCTGGCCGATTTCCCACACCATGAGGCCTGCCAACCCCCTGAGTTTCGCGTAGCGGACCTTTTGCCGGATGGTGTCGATTCCGTTGAAATAGTACCCCGACACAACATCCTGGGCTGGGGCAGGACTATACCGTTGTTGCAGTTCTTTGTAGCTGACCGCCTGCGACCACTTCGGTCCGTGCGCCGTGTAGCCGCGGCCGTAAAAGGGAATCCCCAACTGGAGCTTGGACGGATCGACACCATCGCTGATCATGGCCTCAACATGGTCGATGATACGCCCCATGGTCGAGTGCTTTCCTTCGTCGTCGTACATCATGCCGTGCACGCGGTCGACCGCATCGTACCCACTGCGGCTGAGAGGGTGTGAGGGACTCAGGGCGACGGAAAGGCGGAAGCCTTCGGGCCCAAAGGCCGCTTTCACTTCCCGCAAAAGGGCTTCGTAGTCGTCCCTTTGGGTGTCCGACGGATATTCCCAGTCAAAATCGGCGCCCCCAAAACCCTTGGCCTTGAGGTAGGCGGTGAGCGTGCGGGCAAACTTGAGCCGCAGCGCCGCCGAAGCCGCGATCTGAGCCAGCGAACCGTTCTTCTTGTGATCGGTGATTCCCAACACGAGGTGAATCCCATACTGCCGCTTCACCTTGAGAAGGAAGTCCAGGTGCGCGGGCAGGAGTCCTTTGGTCACCAACTCGCCATTGGCCGTGGCCGCCATGCTGAAATACACCAGGTCGGTCAGGTGACGGACCTGTTCGGGCTGTACGGTGTCGATCTTCCAGGAGGGAAGGTAGCCCACGACTTCGAGACCGCCGAGAGGGTGCGGGTCACGAACCTCGGTGATCCCGCTGGTCGCCTGAGGGTACAAATAAAAACCAAGACTACCGCCTTGGCAACTGGTCAGGCTGAGCAATAGAAGGATAGCCATGGCCACTGGCGTCCATCGAAGGGTGCGGAAGTTCATTCGTGTACCCTTATAAGGGTTTCTGGCCAAAACGTCCAGTCCCGGCTAGAGTGAAAGGATGACAGGTATCATAGGGGCCATGGCCCCGGAAGTCGCGGAACTCCGCTCGCATATGACCAACGTGAGCGAAACCCAACTCGGCGGCATGACGTTTTGGGCAGGCCAGTTGGCTGGCAAGCCGGTGGTGCTGCTGCAGTGCGGCATCGGCAAGGTGAACGCCGCGGTGGGGTGCGCGCTGCTGCTGCAGACCTTTCACCCACAACGAATCCTGAACACGGGGTCCGCCGGTGGCCTGAAGGCCGAACAGGTGTTCGGCGACATGGTCGTCTCGACCGAAGTGCTGCACCACGATGTCGATGTCACAGCCTTCGGGTATGCGCCCGGACAGGTACCCGGACAGAGCGCCCGCTACGCCGCCGATCCGACCCTGGTGGCGCTGGCAACAGCGTGCCTCGACAGGCTCAAGCTCGCTGGAGCCTTGCCCGCCAAGCTGGGCCACACGCTGGGCGTCGTCGGTTCGGGCGATATCTTTGTTCACCAACCGGAGGTCCTTGCCCGCCTGCGAGCCACGTTTCCCGACCTTTGCTCGGTCGAAATGGAAAGTGCCGCCATCGCCCAAACTTGTGCGCTTTTCCATACGCCTTTTGTCATTATCCGCGCGCTGAGCGACATCGCCGGGCAGGAATCGCCGATGAAGTTCGACGAGTTTCTGCCGCTGGCCGCCCACCGCTCGACCCTGCTCGTGCTCGAACTTCTCAAAAACCTGCCCTAAAGGAAACCCCATGGAAAAGATCGCCAGTTTTCAGATTGACCACCTGCGCCTGAAGCGCGGCCTGTACGTGTCGCGCGTCGACCGCTTCGGCGCCACCGCACTCACCACCTTTGACCTGCGCATGACCGAGCCCAACAACGAACCCGTGATGGACGTGCCGGCCATTCACACCCTTGAACACTTGGGCGCCACCTTTTTGCGTTCCCACAAGGCTTGGGGCTCGCGAACGGTCTATTTTGGCCCCATGGGCTGCCGCACGGGGTTGTACATGGTGCTCGAGGGCGAGCTGACCAGCAGCCAGGCCCTGCCGCTGGTGCAGGAGTTTCTGGACTGGACGCTCGCGTTCCGGGGAGAGGTTCCCGGGGCCAGCGCGGCCGAATGCGGCAACTGGCGTGACCACAACCTCGACATGGCGCAGTTCGAAGCCCGGCGTTACCTCAACCTGATGCACAAGCCCGGTGTCGAGAACCTGAACTACCCGGCACCCCGGTGAACGGCCCCTGGTTCAGCCTGGATGGTGAACTGAGGCCCACCGCCGAGGCGGCGATACCGGCCGACGACTTGGCCTTTGCCTATGGCTTTGGGGTGTACGAAACGCTTAAAGTCCGCGCCGGGGTTTTGCACTTTGCGCCCCTGCATGAGGACAGACTTTGGCATAGCGCCCGCATCCTCGGCCTGGACCACCCGTGGAAAGAAGGCGATTTTCAGCGTTTTTTGGGCGAGCTTGTGGCGGCCAACCAGGTGACCGACGCCAACGTGAAGGCCCTGCTGATTGGCGGTCCCACCGCAGCCGATGCCCGACTCTACATCCTGTGCCTGAATCCCTTGTTTCCGGACCGCAAAGATTACAAGCACGGCGCCCAAGCGATCACGTGGGAAGGCGAGCGCATCTACCCGCAAGCCAAGAGCCTGAACATGCTCACGAGCTACCTTGCCTACCGCGAGGCCAAGGCCCGGGGCGCGTATGACGCCGTCCTGGTGAACCGCCACGGCGAGGCGACCGAGGGCACCAGGACCAACCTCTTCGCCACCGACGGGAAGCGCGTCTTCACCCCGCCAGCGGCGCAAGTGCTGGAGGGCGTAACTAAGCTGACGGTGTCGAAGGTGATCCGTGACCTGGGGATCGAGTTGGTCGAGCGCCCGCTTCCAGCGAAGGAATTGCAGGCGTGGGAGGGTGTCTTTTTGACTTCGACCTCGACCAAAGTGATGCCGCTGCGCGAAATCGACGGCCGAAGCGTCAGGTTATCGCCGCTGGTAACCACCGTGATGAAGGCCTACGACGAGTTCCTTCACCGGTATCAGGCAGGCGAGCTGGGCGAGATTCGGTAGGCCAGGACTTTCTGGTCCACACCGGCGGCTCGCAGCATCTGTGGGTGCGCCTCCAGGCCCGCCGCGGCCAAACGTTCGGCGCTCCCTTCCGACGAAAGCACGCCCAACGACAGCCAAAGTTCACCAGCCTGCGCCTCCCGTTGCAGCACCTGAGTCAGGTGGAGGTTATCGCCGAACAAGACGGGAACACCGCCTTCGTTGACGACGAGTACCGGCCCGGCCGACAGCGAGAGTACCGGATGTGCGAGGGTGCCGGAACCCAGGGCTCGGGCGCGCAGTTCCAGAGTTGCTTCCAGCGCGGCGGCTACCGACACAAAGGCCGCGATCAGGCTCTGGTCGTGCCGGCTATTTACGAAGCCCCCGTGCGCGGTGACACTTGCTGCGGTTCGCTCAAACGCGGACTCGAGTTCCCGATACGACCGTTCGTCGTCCCAGTCGTGGAACAGCGAGCCCTCGGGCTCAAAGTCGGCCCGCAGACAGACCAAACCCGTAACCAGTCGCCGCAGGTCGTTAGCAAGACCAAGTTGGGACCAGTACCGGCGGAAGGCGGGCAAGCCCAAGCAGTGCCGTAGGTCCACGCCAGACGGGAACGCCGGTACGGCGGCGGGGAGTTGAGCCTTCCACACCTGCAGCACCACCGGCTGGTCGGTTTGGTTCTCGAGCCAGTAGACCAACTGTCCGGGGGCGATCAAGGTCTGCTCGGTCAAGAAGCCTTCGGGCAGAATCTTCAGGTCAATGACGCGGCGCTGAAGGCTGAGCAGGAACTTTTGGGCCCGGTACTGTTTCATTTTGCCGATGAAGCTGCGGCCACCGATCACCTTGGCCGAGTCCACAGTAAGCTCGAGGGTCGCGCGGTTCTCGAGGCAAACCAGTTGGTAGACATCGCCTTCCTCGACTTCAATATCGAGACGGCCGACTTCCCACGCCTGAAGGGTTTTGGACCAAGTCGGCTGGGGGAGCGGCTCGACCCCCGATTGCCGGCAGCGCGCGTAGGCCATCCACGAACCGGAATAGGCCTCGGAGTTCAAACTGAACACGGCCCGCGTGCCCTGACCCAAGTCGGGGGGCACAGGCTTACCGCTGAACGGGTCGTGAACGGCGCGGGGGCTCAGATCCTGGGGCTTCTCGGCCTCGTCAACAACCCAGCCGGACTCGGGCGATACCCGTTGCCAACGGACAACCAGGCCGCGGGCCAACACGCAGGCCCAAAGGAAGTCCAGAACCTCGGGCATGGTGACCTTCCAAGACGAGGCCAAGGCGGCGGGATCGAGAAGACCACGCTGTTCGGCGGGCAGCGTAGAAAGTTGGCGCCAGCGGGTGCGAACCGTCTCGAGGGGCAAGGCGGTTTCCCGCTGGAGCAAGTTGAGGTCCATGCAATCACCCTAGACCCCTACCCTGCTTTTTTCAAGCGTTGCGATGCGCTAGACTAGGCCGATGCATGTGATCGTTGTGGGCGGCGGACCCGCAGGAATGATGGCCGCCATCCGTGCCGCCGAGCGAGGTGCCCGGGTCACCGTGGTGGAAAAGAACACCTCGTTGGGCCACAAGTTGCTGATTTCGGGCGGGGGTCGGTGCAACTTCACCAACGCCGAGCCCGAGGTGCGCGTCTTGGCCGAGCACTACGGCGAAGCGGCGCGCGCGTTGCTTTCGCCGTTCAGCAAGTTTTCGTCGCTGGATTGTCTGGCCTGGTTTGCCCAGCGGGGCATGCCCTACAAAGTCGAGGAACACCAGCGGGCGTTTCCGGCTGACAACGCGGCCGCCTCGGTCTTGCGGGTCCTGCAGAACGAACTGCGGCGCCTGAAGGTCGAACTGCGACTGGGAGTTGCCGTGACCGGCCTGCTTGCCGCTTCGGGCAACCTTACCGGCGTGCAGACGGCAAGAGGCCCCCTGTCGGCCGATTTCGTGATTTTGGCCACCGGGGGCACCTCGCACCCCGAAACCGGCTCCACCGGTGACGGGTTCAGCTGGCTTGCCGCGCTGGGCCACCGCATCCGCTACCCCGAGCCGTCGCTGGTGCCTGTTGCGGTCAAAGAACGTTGGATCGGCGAACTGCAGGGGCTCAGCTTTGCCCAAGGCCGCATCGAAGCCTGGGTCGGCACCGAAAAACACCTTTCGCGAACGGGCAAGTTTCTCATCACCCACTTTGGGCTGTCGGGACCGATGGTGCTCAATATGGCCTCGGAACTCTCCCAACTGAGGCAGAAGACCGCCCGACTGGGGGAACTCGTGCTCAAGCTCGATTTCTTCCCCGACAAGTCCCGGGACGAGCTCGATGAGGACCTTCGCACACGCTTTGCCACCCAACCAGCCAAAAAACTGAAGAATGGCCTGACCGGCGTACTGCCACCGCGCCTGGGCACCAGGGTGCTCGAACTTGCCAAGGCCGACCCGGAAAAAAGCCTCAACCAGCTGACCCGCGACGAGCGGCTCGCGGTCGTCGCTTTGCTCAAGGAGTTTCCGCTGACGTTCAAGCGCCTGATGGACGAGACCCGGGCGGTGGTGAGCTCGGGGGGACTCCAACTCGACGAGGTCGATTTTCGCACGATGACCAGCAAACGCGTCGCCGGCCTCGCCGTGACGGGCGATCTGCTCGACATCAACCGGCCTTCGGGGGGCTACAGTCTGCAACTGTGCTGGTCGACCGGCTGGGTGGCCGGGACAATCTCGCCCCCCTGACTTGATTCCCAGCGCCCAAAGCCCTTAACCTGAACCCATGAAGATCACCGTCAAGCGACTGGAAGCGCCGTATTACTTGGAAGCGACCAACGAAGAAGGCAATACCTTTACCATGGATGCCAGCCCCGACATCGGGGGTACCGGCCGCGGTTTCCGGCCGATGCAAACCCTTCTCGGCGCGCTCGGCGGCTGCTCCACCATCGATGTCGTGACGATCCTGAAAAACAGCAAGCAGCGGCTCGACGACATTCAGTTGTTCGTCGAGGGCCACCGCACGCTTGGCGTGGAACCGTCGCTCTTCGAAACCATCCACGTGCATTTCGTGCTGACCGGCGAAATCGAAGACAGCAAAGCCGAGTTCGCCGTTAAGCGGTCGATGGAAAAGTACTGCTCGGTGGCCAAGACTCTGGAACCGACCGCCAAGATCACCTTCAGCTGGGACGTCAAACATGCATAAGAACCCGTTTCCCTCGGAGCACTTTGAGACCAGCGCGATCCGCACCCAGGCCCAGCGTTCAGGGCACCGCGAACACTCCGCTCCTATTTACATGACCTCGAGTTATCTGTTCGACGACGCCGAAGACGCCCGTGCCGTTTTCGCCAACGAGCGCGAAGGCTTGATCTACAGCCGCTACGACAACCCTTCGAACGACGAGTTTGTCGACAAGATGCTTCTTCTCGAAGGTGCCGCTGACGGCCTGGCGACGGCCACCGGTATGGCTGCGATCTTCGGCACCCTGGCGGGTTCCCTTTCGGCTGGCGACCACCTTTTGGCGGGTCGCTCGCTGTTCGGATCGACCTACCAGTTGCTGGCGGTCATTCTGCCCCGCTTTGGCATCACGACCACGTTCTTCGACATCGACAAACCCGAGACCTGGGATGCGCTCGTCACGCCGGCCACCAAGCTGGTGTACGTCGAAACCCCGACGAATCCGGGGCTCGACCTGGTCGACCTGAGCCTACTGTCGGCCCTCTGCAAGCGTAAGAACCTCGTTCTGGCGGTCGACAACGCCTTCGCGACACCCTACCTGCAGAACCCGCTGAAGCAGGGCGCCGATCTGGTGGTGCACTCGGCAACCAAGTACATCGACGGGCAGGGCCGCGGCCTCGGCGGCGTCATCCTCGGAAGTGCCGCGTTGATCGAAAAAATCCGCTTCTTTGTGCGCCAAACGGGACCCGCGCTGTCGCCCTTCCATGGGTGGATGTTTTCGAAGAGTTTGGAGACTTTGCCTGTGCGCATGGAAAGGCACTGCGACAACGCCGAGTTCCTGGCCAAGGCCCTGCTGGGGCACCCGGCGCTCAAGGCCGTCAACTACCCCTTCCTTCCGAGCCACCGACACTACGAACTGGCTAAGCGGCAGATGAAGCGCGGTGGTGGCATGATCACGATCGAACTCAGCGGTGTCGAAGCGGCCAAGCGCTTCCTCGACAAGCTCGAGATGCTCAGCCTGACGGCGAACTTGGGCGATACCCGCACCACGGTGACGCATCCGGCCTCGACGACGCATTCCAAGATGACCGAACCCGAGCGGCAAGCGGTTGGGATCACTCAGGGGCTGGTGCGGATTTCGGTGGGCCTGGAACACCGCGATGACGTGCTTCGTGACATCACAACCGCCCTGCGCGACTAGCTAGCGCCCGACCGATGTGGGGATCGGTAGCCGCACCACAAAACACGCTCCACCGTCGGCGGCTTCGGTCACTTCGACCTGGCCGCCGTGGGCTGCGACGATGCGGCCGACGATGCCTAGGCCCAGGCCGGTTCCCACGCCCCGTTCCTTCGTGGTGAAGAAAGGCGTGAAAATCTTCTCGCGGAGAGCCGCCGGCACCCCTGTCCCGGTGTCGCTGATGGCAACCCGCACCCACGAGCCAACCTTGTCGACGGCGACGGTAAGGACCCCCCTGTACTCCATGGCCTGAAGCGCGTTCTGGACGAGGTTGGTCCAGACTTGGATGAGCTCGTCGGCCTTGGCCAAAACCGGAGGTACGGGAGAGTAACGTCGCACGACCTCGACCGTGAGCTTATGGGCGGTGCTGTATAACATCAACACGGTGTCGAGGCCGTCTTCCACTTGGGCCAACAGAGGTTCCGCGTCCGGTACCTCTGACCTCGAGTACGAGACCAGCGCCTCGAGCAACCCGCGGATCCGTTCGTACGCCACGGCGGCGTTTCGGTTGGCCCGCTCCAAAGTCAGCGTCTTGAGCAAGAACGACAGGGCATCCCGTCCGGCAGCATCGCGCAACAAGGGGTCGAAGCGGGGGTCCCAGTCGGACCAACCCAGCGCCACCAACTCCTCGGCAAGGACTTCCCCATCCTCCAAGCCGGCCGCCTGCATCTGAGCCAAAAGGACTTGCCGCTGGCTACGCAGACTGCGCGAGTCAGGGGCCGGGCGTGACGAGGCCCGTCCTTGCGCCAACAGTTCAAGGAAGGTCTGCACCTGATCGGCTTCGAGGGCTTGCCAGTACGCCGGTGCCAGGGGAAGTTGTTGATGCCACCAGTCTTGTGACGCTGAGAGCGAAGAACCGATAACACCGATGGGGGTACTGATCTCGTGGCTGATGTTGGCGGCGATTTCGCCCAACGAGGCCATCTTTTCGGACTGGAGCAAGGCTGCCTGTTCGGCGCGCGAGCGCTCCAACGACTCCTGGAAGAACCGCATCATCATGCGCATGACAAACGCCAGCAGGAGCAGGCAAAGGAAGAAGGTGGCGGCGACGTCGAGGAAGTTCAGGTCGCGGGTTGGGTAGGGCGTCACCAGTCCTGGATTCAGATAGTCGATGGCAAAACAGCCAAACATCAGCAGTGAACCGAGGATCAAATAGCGCAGGCTCGCCCGCGGGCTGTGTAGAATGGTGATGAAGGTCAGCAACATCAGCACGGCGAACGCCGTCGGTCCGGCCAGGCCGCCGTTCACAAAGTAGTTGATGCAAAAGAAGATCAGGCCTGCGATGGCCGCGATATGGGCAACGTCCCTGTATTTACCCCGATGGCGCGTCAGCCAGTACAAAACGACGAACGCGCCTGTCAGGACGAGGTCGAACACCAAGTTCATCCAACCCAGCCCCAACAGAGCGTCGCTGACGAAGAAATAGCTTCCCGCGATGAGCGCGACGAACACGACAAGGTTAAGAATCAGATGCCTGAGCGGCAGCGAAGAATCGCCGGCAATCCACCGGATCATGGGCAGTCCATAAGGGAATTGTCGCCGAAAGCCGTCAGGAAAGCTAGCTCCGTGTTGGCGATGGACTCCCTAGGCTTTTCTCTACCCAAGGAAGGTCTTCTTCTTGACACATGCCGCCGTTTGCCCTCACATTTCCCTCATGAAAGGTAGCGAGGTTCGCGTCGAAAACGCAGACAAGAAGTTCGGGGATTTTCACGCGCTCAAGAACGTCAGCCTGACCATCGGCAAGGGCGAGTTCTTCTCACTCCTCGGACCTTCCGGCTGCGGAAAAACAACGCTGCTGCGCATCATTGCGGGCTTCGAAGGCCTTTCGAGCGGGGCCGTCTATCTCGATGGAAAAGACGTTTTGCCGCTCCCGCCCAACGAGCGTCACGTCAATACCGTGTTCCAGAACTACGCGCTTTTTCCGCACCTCAGCGTGTTCGAAAACATCGCTTTTCCCTTGAGGCTCAAGAAGATGGACAAAGCGGCCATCCAAGAAAAGGTCACCCAGTACCTGCAATTGGTCCACCTGGTGGGGCAGGAAAACAAAAAGCCCAACCAACTGTCGGGTGGCCAAAAGCAGCGGGTAGCCATCGCCCGGGCGTTGATCAACGAACCGTCGGTTCTCTTGCTCGACGAACCACTCTCGGCACTCGATGCCAAGTTGCGCCATCAACTGTTGCTCGACCTCGACCTGATCCACGACCAGATTGGCATCACCTTCATCTACGTCACCCACGACCAGAGCGAGGCTCTTTCGGTCAGCGACCGCATTGCCGTCATGAGCGAGGGCCGCGTGCTGCAGATTGGCACCCCTTTTGAGATCTACGAGGCCCCGGCCGACTCCTTCGTGGCCAAGTTTATCGGCGAAACCAACATCCTCGACGGCCGCATCACGGCCCATGAGGGCAACCTGTACACCATTGATACCGACGGCGTCGGTCCCATCCAAGTGACCAGCGATCGCGAGTTCGCGGTGGGGGCCCGCGTGCGCCACGCCATCCGACCCGAAAAAATCGACATCACCAAAGAGAAGCCGGCCGGTCTACCCGACGATTTCACGATATTGCACGGCAAAGTGGCCGAGTCGATCTACTCGGGGTTCCAGAGCCAGTTCTACGTCGAAACGGTCGGTAGCTTGCAGTTCAAGGTCTACCAGCAGCACGAGAGCTACATCGAACGGGGCCCTGCGATCCGCTGGACCGACGAGGTGTACATCAATTGGGACGCTGACGACGGCTACATTGTGGAGCTGATATGAAGAGCCGGTCGGGCACGCTGTATTCCCTTCCCCTGACCGTGTGGATCAGCCTGTTCTTCCTGGTGCCGATGGCCATCGTCCTGCTCTACAGCTTCCTGGCCCGCGAGACTGGCGGCGGCGTGAGGTGGGTGTTTGACCTCGGTGCCTACGCCGAAATCTTCAAACAGACCGCCGACGGCCGTTTCATCTACCTCGACATCGTTTGGTACACGCTGCTGATGGCCGTCGGTGCCACGCTCCTCACCATCCTCATCGCACTTCCCTGCGCCTACTACATCGCTCGGGCCAAAAACAACACTCTGCTGCTTTTCTTGGTCATCATCCCGTTCTGGGTCAATTTCATGATCCGGATTTATGCCTGGGTGGCCATTCTTGGTCAGTCGGGCATCCTCAATGAGTCGCTTCTCGCCCTGGGAATCCTGAAGGACCCCATCCAGTTCCTGTTCAACGACACGGCGGTCCTCGTCGTGCTGGTGTACACCAATCTGCCGTTCGCCATCTTGCCCCTGTTCACCACCATCGAGAAGTTTGACTTCGGGCTGCTTGAGGCGGCCCGCGACCTGGGTGCCAGCCACACGCGCTCGCTGTGGTCGGTTTTGCTGCCGAACATCCGGGGTGGCATTATCACGGCGGTCTTGTTCACCTTCATACCGATTTTTGGCACCTTTGCCGTTCCCGACGTCATGGGCAATTCCAACGTGTTCATGCTAGGCCAGCTCATCACGAGCAAGCTCAAGTTCACCGGCGACTACCCGATGGCTTCGTCGCTGTCGGTGCTCATCCTCATCCTGTCGGGCGTTGGCCTGGTGGTGTATACGCTGTACAACAACAATCAGGCCAAACAGCGCCACGTCGTGATCGAGGAGGATACGCTGTGACCAAACCGACGCTGTCGCGTACCATCTTCTGGACCACCATCGCCTTCCTGTTCCTGCCGCTGGTCGTCCTGATGGTCTTCTCGTTCAACGAGGGCCGCACCATGGTTTGGAAGGGCTTTTCGCTGAAGTGGTACGAGAGTCTGTTTGGCAACCAACCTCGCTTGTGGGCTGCGGTGGTCAACACGCTGATTGTGGCCTTCACCGCTTCGACGGTCGCTACGCTCATCGGCACCTTGGGTGCCATCGCTATCAACTGGTACCGGTTCAAGGCCAAGAGTTACGTCCAGGCCTTGAGTTTCTTGCCGCTCATCTTGCCCGAGATCATCATCGGCGTGTCCTTGCTCGTCTTCTTTCGAATGCTGGGAATGGAACTCAATCTGTTCACGATCATTCTGGCGCACATTTCGTTCACCATCCCGTTTGTTCTGCTCATGGTGATGGCCCGTCTGGGCGAGTTTGACTATTCCATCATCGAGGCCGCGCGCGATCTGGGTGCCAACGAGAACCAAACCCTGCTCAAGGTCATTCTGCCGATTTCGGTACCAGGGATTCTCGCGGGCTTCATCACGGCGTTTACCCTTTCGCTGGAAGACTTCGTTGTCACCTTCTTTGTCACGGGTTCGGGTTCTGACACCCTGCCCATCTACATTTACAATCAGATCAAACGCAAGCTCCCGCCCGAAATCAACGCCTTTTCGGTGGTGCTGATCGGCGCTACCGTGTTCCTCCTGTTCTTCGCGCGGCGTTCCATCAAGTACTTTGTCAAAACCTAAAGAGTCTCAGCCCGGCGTTGCCGGTCACAACCACGTTTCCCGAGGTAGATATCTGATGAAACAACTCATATTCCCCGTGGTCGGCTTGTTGCTGACCGCATTGCTCCTACTCTCCGGTTGCAGCACCAAGGCAGCCTCGAAAGACCTGTCGGTGTTCAATTGGCAGGACTACATCCCCGAGTCGGTCCTCAAGGACTTCCAAACCCAGACGGGCATCAATTTGGTGTACGACACCTACGGCAGCAACGAAGACATGTACGCCAAGCTGCTCGGCGGCGCCAGCTACGACGTCGTGTTCCCGTCGACCGACTACGTGCCCCGCATGATCCAGAAAGACATGCTGCTCAAGCTCGACACGACCAAGATCCCCGAGCTCGCCAACTTGGAACCCAACCTGGCCAAGAAGAACAGCTGGGACCCCCAGAACGACTACAGCGTGCCTTACAACATCGGCGCTTCGGGCATCGTGTACTGGAAGGACAAAGTGAAAGTCGACGACACCACCGCGTCGTGGGCGCTGCTGGCCGACAAGGCCTACGCCAACCGCATCATGCTCATGGACGACCCCCGCGAAATCCTCGCGGCCGGCCTGAAGTTCAACGGCTTCTCGGCAAACTCGACGAGCGCCGACGAGATCACCAAAGCCAAGACAACCGTCATTGGCTGGAAGAAGAACATCGTCAAGTTCGACAACGACCTGATCAAGTCGGCCTTTGCCAAAAAGGAGATCTGGGTGGCCCTGAACTACCCCGAAAACCAGTTCGCCGAGTTGGAAGACGCCGACAAGGACAACGTTGGCCTGTTCTTCCCCAAGGAAGGCGGGTTTATGTTCATCGACGTGATGTCGGTGCTGAAGAACGCCAAGAACGTGGATAACGCGTACACGTTCATCAACTTCATCCTGAAGCCCGAGAATCTCGCCAAGATCTACGACGAGTTTGGTTATCCCGGCAGCATGTACCCCAAGACTGCGGCGCTGCGGGCCATCCCGGCCCGTTACGACGTGGCTAAGCTTTCGGCCAGCGATGTTCGAGGCGACGTGGGCGAGAACCTCAAACTGTATGAGTCGGCCTACGACGAAATCAAGGTCAGCAAGTAGCCCGACCGCATTGCCAAGGCAGACCGCCCCACGGGGCGGTTTTTTTTTGCCCTCGAAGATGCTAGGGTGATCGGATGCAAATCCTCGTGCGCCTGGGGTCCTCGCGAGTCAGTGTCGCCCTTCTTGGTATTCTGTTTCTGGTGGTGCTCGCCGGCACACTGGGCCAAGCAGTCTGGGGCGCCGCCACCGTGCAAACCACGGTCTTTTCTCAGGTTTTCTTCTGGGTGCAGGGCATTCCGTTACCCGGTTTACCGTTCTGGCTGGGCCTCACGGCCGTCAATCTCACTTTGGGGGCCTTTCAGAATCTGGAACGCAAGTGGACCTCGGCCGGGCTTTGGCTCACGCATACGGCGCTCATCCTGTTCTGTGTGGCGGGGTTTGGCTTCGCTTTCGTGCAGGAAGAGCTGGTGCTCGGGCTGCCGGTGGGCGCCTCAGCGAACGAGGCCTTTTTGCGTGGCGCGGCCGGCGAGGTGACCAGACCGCTGCCTTTCACCTTGACGGTGGAGGCCTTCACCATCCCTCGCTATGAAGGGAGCCAAGAGCCGTCGGACTACATCAGCGACGTTCGCCTGACGGCGGAAGGCGTCGATCACCGGGCCCGCATTCAAATGAACCAACCGCTGCGGTTTGGTGGCCTGACCATCTACCAAAGCTCGGTGCAAACGGTGAAGGGGCAGACGGCCCCGGTGTACAAGATCACGAGCAACGCCTGGGGCTTTTTGCCGTATCTCTTGTCTGGATTGCTCTTTGCCGGGCTGGGCCTCCATCTGGTCCTGCGAGGTCGACGTTGAGGCGCCTCTTCGCGCTCGGTGCTCTGCTGTGGGCGGCGGCGCTCGGCTCTGCGCAGTCGTCACCGGTTGCAGTTCCGGATGCATCTTCTGCGCCCGAAGCTTGGGTGACTTCGGGGCGGGGGTTGCCGGTGCTCGCTGAGGGTCGCATCTTGCCGCTGGAAAGCTGGGCGAGGGTTGTGGTGTTCCGCCTGACAGGTAAGGATTCCGACCCGGGAGCGACCCGTTGGCTGCTGTCGCGCCTGGCCGGTTTTGAGGTGGCAGCAACCGCGCCTTCGATTTTGGTGAACGACGCCAACGTCCTCGTCGCCGAAGGTCTCGCCTTCACCGATCGGCGCTTGTACTCGGTCGCTGAGCTGAAACCCTTGTTGACGCCGACGGCCCTCGTGGCGCTCGAACACCGCTACGCCAACGATACGACGCCGCTGGGCAAAGAAGGCCTCAGGCTTGCTCGGGCCCTGCGAACCTGGACCGCCCTCAACGACCCGGCTCAACCCCTCTTGCGACTGTTTCACTTGCGGTCCGACGCCCTCACCCCGGCGCAACTTGCCAACCTGTCCACCCGGACCGACGACGACACCACCAATCTGGGCCTGTTCGTGTACTGGCAAAACCAAAGTCAGCAAGGGAACTGGGCCGAAGCCGCGCAAACGCTCGAACTGTTGGCTCAGCGCTCCTCGGCAGAACTCGGCGTGGCCAACCCCATCCAGTTGGAACTGCTGCACAACGCGGTGCCCTGGTCGCTCTTGTTGGCGTTACTGGCTTTTTCGGGCGTGGGATCACGCTGGCTCAGCCCGTCCCGGAGGCTCTTCGCCCTCAAAAGCTTGTCGGTCGCCGCGCTCGCCGTCCTGTCGGTTTGGCTTGTGCTTCGCATGCTGTTGACCGGGCGACCACCCGTGACAAACCTACCCGGAACTTTCCTGTTCGTCGGCTGGCTGAGCCTGGTGCTCGCCGTCGTCCTCGCCTTCCGGAATGGACCCGCACTCTTGGCCTTGGTTGCAGGTGCCGTGGTGCCGTTCTTTTCAGGCCTCTTTGAAGGCGCGGGAGACCCTTTCCCGCCCCTACAGGCCGTTCTGAACACCAATTTTTGGCTGTCAATCCATGTGACGATGATTTCGGGTGGCTATGCCGCCGTTCTTTTGTCGGCGCTGCTGGGCCACGCCTACCTGTGGACTTCGACCAAGAAGGGGCCCGGCAATCTTCTGCCGCTGTGGAAAGCCCTGAAGGCTTCGTTGGTTTGGGGCTTGGCGTTGACCTTCGTGGGAACCCTGCTGGGAGGCTTCTGGGCCGACCAAAGCTGGGGCCGCTTTTGGGGTTGGGACCCAAAAGAGAACGGGGCCCTGCTCATCATCCTGTGGACGGCACTCGTGTTGCATTTGCGCCCTGCCCGCTGGGCCCAGGAATGGGGGACCGCGTTCGCCGCCTCTGCGGGGCTGCCGGTGCTTCTCTTCAGTTGGTTGGGTGTCAATCTGCTCGGTCAGGGCTTCCACTCTTACGGCTCGGCCAATGGGCGTGCCACGGTCTTCTTCGCTCTGCTCGCCCTGGACTTCGCGATTCTGGCCCTTCTGATCGTCCGCAGGGTGCTCCGGTGAACCGAGGCCGTTGGAAGGCCTGGGTGGCGCTGGCGGTGCCGATCCTGGCTTGGGGCCTATCGTTTCCATCGATCAAGGCCGCCCTCACCGAGTTTCCGCCCATGACGTTGGCCTTGGGGCGTTTTGTTCTCGCCTCTGCGTTTCTGGGTTTGGTCAATCTTGCACGACGGAAGGCCGAGCTGCGGACAAAGTGGACCAACCGCGACAAAGGCGCCTTGCTGCTCAGCGTCCTGACCGGGATCACGGCCTACTTCCTGTGCGAGAACCATGGCGTCAAACTCATCCCGGCGACGGCGGCGAGTCTTATCATTGCGGGTATCCCCATTCTCACTTTGATCGCTGAACGTTTGGTTCACGGCACTCGGTTGGGCCTGCTGGGCATCGCCGCAGCGGTGGTTTCGTTGGCCGGCGTCGGCCTGCTGTCGGGGGTGTCGGGGAGCGAGGACTCCGGGAACGTGTGGGGGTACGTGCTAATGCTGGGGGCAGCCGGGTCTTGGGTGCTCTACTTGTTCGCGATGAAGCCGTTGCAAAACGGACATTCGAACCTGCAGGTGACTTTTTGGCAAATGACTGTGGGAGCGCTGAGTCTCGTGCCGTTCGCGTTGGCAGAGCTTCCGGACTGGCGTTGGCCCTCGGTGGCGGGTTGGTCGCACCTGGCGTTTCAGGGCCTGGTCTGTTCCGCTTCCAGCTACCTTTTGTACAACTACGCCCTCAACAAGCTCGGGCGCGGGGCGGCCTCGCTCGCGGTCAACCTGATCCCTGTGGTCACCGCAGCCGCAGCCTACGTGCTGCTCGGCGAACTCCTGGGTCCGTGGCAGTGGGCTGGTGGCGCGTTGGTGCTGGTGGCCGTCCTCGCAGTAGGAATCAAAGACACGCTGAGCTCAAGACCCGACAGCCTGTAAAACCGACAAAAAAGCCAGTCCCTCGCCGGACTGGCTTTGAAAGTGCGCTTTACCGAAAAGACTAGGCCCGGCCGGCGCTGCCCAGAACGTTCTGATTCTTGTGCGCGTACAGGCCCTTGAGTGAGTCGCGGGCCGGCCCGAGGTACTTGCGGGGGTCAAACTCGCTGGGGTTTTCGGCAAACACCTTGCGGATGGCAGCGGTCATGGCGATGCGACCATCGGAGTCGATGTTGATCTTGCACACGGCGCTCTTGGCGGCCTTGCGGAGCTGCTCTTCGGGGATGCCCACGGGATCCTTCAGTTTGCCTCCGAACTTCTCGAGGATGCGCACATGTTCGATGGGCACCGAGCTCGAGCCGTGAAGTACAATCGGGAAGCCGGGAAGCTGCTTTTCAATCTGTTCGAGGATGTCAAAGCGCAAAGTGGGAGGAATCAGCACGCCATCGGCGTTGACGGTACACTGCTCGCGCTTGAACTTGACGGCGCCGTGGCTGGTGCCGATCGAAATGGCCAGCGAGTCGACGCCGGTCCGCTTGACGAAGTCGATGACTTCTTCAGGCTTGGTGTAGCTGGAATGTTCGGCCACGACATCGTCTTCGATACCGGCCAAAACGCCGAGTTCACCCTCGACAGTGACGTCGTGCGAGTGAGCGTAATCCACAACCGACTTGGTCAGTTTGATGTTTTCTTCGTAAGGAAGGTGCGAACCGTCGATCATGACCGACGAGAAGCCGCTCTCGACGCAGCTCTTTACCAGTTCCAGGCTGTCGCCATGGTCGAGGTGCAGAACGATGGGAATGGAGTAGCCGAGTTCCTTGGCGTAGGCGACGGCTCCCTGAGCCATGTAACGGAGCAGCGTCGCGTTGGCGTACTTGCGGGCTCCGGCCGACACCTGCAGGATGACGGGCGATTTGGTTTCGACACAGGCCTGAATAATGGCCTGCATTTGTTCCATGTTGTTGAAGTTGTAGGCGGGGATCGCGTACCCACCTTTCACAGCCTTGGCGAACAACTCTTTGGTGTTCACCAGGCCCAATTCCTTGTAAGAAGTAGCCATAGCGGGTCTCCTCGTTTCCTTGGGTTATCTGGGAACCATTGAATAGGAATGGGGGGTCTGAGTCAAGGTCGCTGGGAGGAGGAACTTTCCCGGGTTGTCCCCAAGTTATCCACAATTCTTTAGCAAACCAGACCTAGAGAAAATGGAGTTGTTGCAAACTCAATTGGGGTGTGGATCTACTTTTGACACCCCTTTTCCACCCAATAGCCCCCTCCTTCGACGGGGTTCGTGTGGGTTTGGTCAGAAATTCGTGTGAGAACTCATCGAATCGACCAAATATGACAACCTGACAAAGGGATTTTTCGTGTGCTGACGACGGCAGACTTTTTCCCCACAAGTTATCCACAGGGGGCTGGGGTCCAACTATCCCGACTCAAAAGCGAGGATCTTGTGTCGCAGGGTCTCGATCTGCTGACGCTTGGCGACAAGGAACGCGTCTTCTTCTGCCGGGGCATGGAATTGGGCGTAGTCGGGGATAATCTCGGTGCCGCGGAGGTTGTCTTTGGTCTTCGCCCTCACGCTGGACTCGAGCAGCCTCTGCTCGAGCTCGAGATAGTGACGAAGGTTTTCGGCGGTGGAAAAGTAGTCGAGGTTGAGGCGGCGGAACATGGTCTGCAACCAGTCATCGGGACAGGCGATGCCGTCGAGGCTCGCTTCGGCAAACAACTTGAGCACGCCGTATTTCAAGAAGTCGAGATACACCCGGATGGCCTCAATTCGGTCTTCCTCGAGCAGATAGTTCTTGCCGACGGCAGGAAACGTGTGCTTGGTATGCACCGCTTTGGCCACGGTATTCACCAGATCTACACGGGTTTTCCACAACTTGTCCACGATTTCGGGCCGGAAGATGCGGAAATCGAACTGGTGTCGGCGGGCCTTGCTGCGACTGGCGAACTTCATTTCATTGCGAAGCAGCAGGTAGACATTCTCTTTGAGAACCCAGCCGGGAATGACGCGGTTGAGGCCGCGGGTTTCGGGGGTGTCGAGCGGCTCGTCGAGAATGAGTGAGAAGGGAAGCGAAAGACGCTGGGGCAGCGTGACCACTCCCGAGGCGAGGATGCTGTAGGGTGAGTCCTGAAAGTTGGCCGGAAACTTGACGGCCGTCGCCAGCCCGAAAAAGGTACCTTCCCCGGGGCGGATTTCCTGGTCGGGCGAGCGCGAGGTATGGTTGGACCCTATGTTGGCCCCGTAACCGATGTTGCCCCGGCCCTCGGGCCACCAGGCGGCGATGAGCAGACTCTGGTGGTGAAAGCCGACAAAGGGGCCCAGGAAGCTGGCGGTGACCTCGCCTCCGCCGACGATGCTGTTGGGCCCGATCAGGCTTTCGGTGACCAGGGCCTGCCGCTGAGCGCCCGACCATTCCAGAAACACCGAGCTGTCGACCTGGGCGCCCGACTCCAACGAGACTCCGGGCTGGAAGACGGCGTTGACGACTTGAACCCCCGTGCCTAGTTTGACCGGTTCGGCGGCGTTTCCCATGGCGGCGCAGTTTTCGACGCGGAGCGCTCCCTGGACCAGCGTAGCGGGCCCCAGCCAAACCCTGTCCATACGCGGGCACTGGATCACCTGCACGCCGGGCCACAGGATGCTCCGGTCGAAGGTCACGGCTTCTGCCAAAGCCTGCACCTGCGCGCGCAACTCTGCGTCGGTCAAATAGAGCTGGGCCGAGTCGAGCGTCATTTTGTCCCACAGACGAATTTCGCGCCCGGGGGTCTCTAGTCCCGCGTGGATTTCGGTGCCCAGGCCATACGAAGTGTGGGTGCTGCAGTCGAGCCAAGCGCCGCGCAGGTCGCAGTCGGCCATCACGAGCGTGCGTCGCACCTGCAGGCAGTGGTCGATCAAGGCTCCCGAGGCGATTTCGGCGTCTTCGAGGCACGAATGATAGATCCCGCCCGAAACCGAAAAGTCGCCGAGGATGACTCGTCCCGACAGACGGTTGTTTCCCAGCGAGACCGGCCTGAACTCGGGCACCACGTACACCTGCCGCCAGTCGCGGCAACGGTTGCCCTCGGCCTCGAGCTGTTCAATTTCGTCGCGCTGGAGCGGGCGGATCTGCTTGCCAAAGAGGGCCGAACCGAGGGCCGTCCGGTCGCGCAAACCTTGAAGGGGAGTGAGAAGATCACTGTCGAGCAGGTTTGTCGCGCGGTTTGACAAAGAAAACACCCCCCCGGTAGAATACCCCAAGTTCAAACGTTTGCGGAGGGGACGCTGCGATGAAACCATCAATGCGACTAAATAGCCCAGTCACCTCCCTTGTGCTGTTCCTCTTGGCGTTGGGCGGATGCTTGGCCATGCTGGGGGTGCGCTATCTGTTGACCGGTTCCCTTTCGCAAGTCTTTCTGGCCAGGAATCTGTTTCTGGGTTTGGTGCCCCTGGCGATCGCTTTTGTGGCGCTGCTGGTGGAACGCCAAAACTGGAAAGTGATCAGCAGCGTCCTGCTGTGGCTTTGCAGCGTGGTCTGGGTCGTCTTTTTTCCCAACTCGTCGTATATCTTCACCGACTTCATTCACCTGATTCAGCGCGGCCTGCCCGACGACGGGAGCGCCAACACGCGCAGCCTGGCCAACATGCTGGTGTGGTACGACATCATCACCAGGTCACTTTTTGCCTTTGTGGGGCACTTCTTGGGCCTCGCCTCGCTGTACGTCATGCACCATCTGTGGAAGAAGGAAGTCGGCCCGGTGTGGGGCGGCCTGCTGGTCGGTGTGTCGTGCCTGGCGGCGGGCTACGGCGTGTTCATCGGCCGCTTTGTCCGGTGGAGCAGTTGGCATCTGTTCACGAACTTCGACGAGACCTGGAACAGCCTGATGGAGAATCTCACGGCGCCAGACGCGCTGGTATTTTCGATCGGTTTCGGGATTTTTCTGGCGGTGAGCTACTTCTTCGTCTATGTCTTTAAGAAGCACCTGTTTGCTCTCAAGGAGACCTGATGAAAACTCTCGAACGCGCCGTCGCCGTAGCCACCGAAGCCCGCAAGAACTCTTGGTCTCCGTATTCCAAGTTTGCGGTGGGAGCAGCGCTGAAAATCAAAGGCCGCGACGTGTTGGTTCCGGGGTGCAACGTCGAAAACGCGAGCTTCGGTGGTACCATTTGTGCTGAGCGTTCTGCGGTCGTCGCGGCCGTTTCGCTGTACGGCAAGGTGGAGTTTGAGTACGTCGTCGTGGTCACTGATATTTCGCCGCCGGCCATGCCCTGTGCGTTTTGCCGGGGCGTGCTCAGCGAGTTCTGTGGTCCCGAGCTGGTGATCCACCTCGCCAATCCCGACGGAATCAAGCAGACGGTCACGTTGGGCGAACTGTTGCCCTATCCGTTCAAGCTCTGATATCCTCTTTCCATGTCCGAATTTACGCTCACTGTCAGCTGTCCCGACCAAAAGGGCATCATCGCTGCCGTCACCCAGTGCATCGCAGCGTGCGAGGGGAACATCCTCAACCTGAGCCAGCATACGGCGGTTGACGTCAATGTGTTCATGCTCAAGGCGGACTTCTCGGTCGGCGAAGACTTTAACCGGGCACAGTTCGACAAGTCCTTCCAGGACGTGGCAGCGAAACTGCAGATGGAGTGGAAGCTGTTCGACAAGGCCGCCCGCCCGCGTGTGGCGATTCTGGTCAGCAAGACCAGCCACTGCCTCTACGAGCTGCTGCTCAAGCATCAGGATGGCGAGCTCGCCTGTGAGTTTCCGGTCATTTTGAGCAACCACTCCGACCTGGCCGGCGTCGCCACCCAGTTTCACATCCCGTTCTTTCAGGTGGATCCGGGCAAGGGCAAGGCCGCCTATGAAGCCGACGTTCAAAAGATTCTCGAAAACTACAAGGTCGACACCGTCGTGCTGGCCCGCTACATGCAAATCATGAGCCCCGAGTTCACCCGGCGCTGGGCGCTTCAGGTGATCAACATCCACCACGGCTTCTTGCCGGCCTTCATGGGCGCCA
Source organism: Spirochaetales bacterium (assembly GCA_037142615.1). Taxonomy (GTDB): domain Bacteria; phylum Spirochaetota; class Spirochaetia; order JABEVK01; family JABEVK01; genus JAIFLN01. The sequence goes on from JBAXAI010000023.1 coordinate 51,890, forward strand.
AGCCCTACCATCAGGCCTGGCACCGGGGTGTCAAGATCATCGGGGCCACCGCCCACTTTGCTAACGAGAACCTCGATCAGGGCCCCATCATCAGTCAGGATACCATCCGCGTCGCCGACACCTGCTCCATCGAGCAGTTCGTTCAACTGGGCAAGGACGTGGAACGGAGGGTGCTCTTCGAGGCGCTCAAACTCTTCCTGGACCGCAATGTGTTCGTCTACGGCGGACGCACCTTCGTTATCCGGTGAAACGATGATTCTCACTGACGAGCGGTTGAGATTCCACTTCACGGACTTTGGCATTCTAGTACCAATCCGCGAGTCCAAGGTGGTGCGGGTGCTGGAGTTTCTCGAGTCACATCCGTCGCTGGCGGGAAAAGCATGGAAGCTCGATCCCCTGACCGAGGTGGTCACCGAGGCCGATCTCAGGCGAGTCCATTCCTCGTCGTTTGTCGATCGGCTGTACCACGAAGTGCGCTGTGCTGACGAGATTCTGAAAGCTTACGAACTGGTCGATGCCAGCGGCAACTACCACCGTTACGCCCCTGAAACGGCGACCAAACCACTGAGCGGGTTCTTCGGCCTGGTGTTGCTGCACGTGGCAGGCACAGTTTCGGCCTGTCGCGTGGCGCTCAAGACCGGCTTTGCCTTCTTCCTCGGTGGGGGTATGCATCACGCCCACTTCGACCACGGAACGGGCTTCTGTTTGGTGAACGACCTGGTGATTGCGGCGCGGAAGCTGCAAGCCGAGCACGCTGTCCAGGATGTTTGGATCATCGACATCGACGCCCACAAGGGTGACGGCACCGCATCGCTCACCCAAGGCGATGACACGCTCTTGACGCTGAGCCTGCACATGGCCGACTCGTGGCCGCTCGATGAACCTACCCGGCTCGAACGCGGCGAATCGAACCCAAGCCTGATTCTCTCGGATGTCGACATCGGCATGCGCAAGGGTGAAGACGACCGGTACCTGTACCGCCTCGAAGCGGGCTTGGAGGAGTTGGAGCGGCTGGCCCTGGAGCGACGGGGCCGTTTGCCCGACCTCGCTCTGGTGGTCGACGGGTCCGACCCGTACGAAAAGGATGAACTGCCCTCAACCGCCGACCTGCAACTCACCCTGCCTCAGATGTTGCAGCGTGACCTGATGGTCGACACCTTCTTGACCCGTCGGGGTATTCCGGCGGCGTGGGTGAACGCGGGTGGCTACGGTGACTCGGTTTGGGAAGTGTACGCGCAGTTTCTGGGGGCGGTGCTGCCCGGAAAACTCGGCAGCTAGCTAGAGTTTTTCGAGGAGCATCGAGCACTTGCCCGAGGGGATGGGCAGGGTCTTCTTCTTCTTGCCAAGAATGTTGATGGTGAAGTAGTACAGTTTTTCCGACTCGAGGCGGATTTCCCAGCCACGGCCCGACTTGCTGCTGAGAATAGTAATGTAGTTGCGCTTGAGCGACAGGTTCTCGATGCCCATGAGCTCGAGGATGGGAACAATCCAGTCCACCGTTTTTCGGGGCAGACTGATGTAAAGGCCCACCACGTTTTCAATCATGAGCGCAATGGAACTGAGGCCGGCTTGGTGCAGGTAGTTAGGCCGGTTGAAGTCGTCGCGCCCTTCCCACGTGGCCTTGCCATCCTGCATGGGCTGGTAGCCTTCCCACAGTGAGCCTTTTTCCTTCGAGTCTTTGCTATCGGGATGCAGCGTATCAAGCAGGTAATAAATGTGCTTGATGGCCGCTTCGCGGGCGAGTTCGTACTGACCGTACTTTTCCAGGCCCTTGATGACCATGAACGTCAGCGCAGGAAACACCGAACCATTGTAGCCGTTGCCCTTGCGGTCGAACGCCGGGTCGGACGCCGACAACGAAGGAAAAGGGTTCGGCGTGCCAAAGTGCTTTTCGTCCTTGAGCGACTCGATGAGCTTGGCGGCGCGGTCTTCGTGGGGAATCTCGGCCAGCAGCGTCCAAAAGGCGGCCAGAGTACGCTGAGGCAAACGGTTGCCGTTTTTGTCGAGGTCGAAGTAGAACCCCTTGTCTTCGTCCCACATTTGGCTGTTGATGCGGGTCTTGAGCGAGTAGTAGGCCCGCTTGTAACGGAAGGCCATGTCTTTGTCGTTCAAAATGTCGCCGAGCGCCGAAATGTAGAGCGCGTTCATCGCTTGCTGGGCATTGAAATCGACATGGTACACCGCTTCTTGGCGCGGCGCGTTGGCCATGATCGTCGCCGAGAGTGGCACCGCGTACAGGCCGTTTTCCTGCTTGAAGTTCTCTTCGAGCCAAAGGAAGTGCTTTTCGAGGACGGGGATGACTTCTTTGATGCGGCGCTTGGCACCGAGCTTGTGGTAGATGTTGTACTCGACCCAACTGAACAGCGGAGGGTGAACGCCCTCGGGATTGTCGGGGTGGACGACCGGGAGCCCGGTTTCGACGCTGTATTCACCACGGATGGCTCCGCTGGCCTCTTGCTTCAGATAGAAGTTGTCGAGCAGGGTGAGAGGCGAGTAGATGCCGTTGCTGTACACCAAGAAGAAGCTGGCCATGCACGAGTCAAACAGGTGGACGGTCGGGCTCGTGGTGTGGTGGAAAAACGGCTTCTGAAAATCACTTTCGGGTCCACCCTTGACCCAGGAATCGCGGATCCACGCCCAACTCTTGTCATAGATGTCGACGAAGTCCTGATCGTAGTAGTGGACACTTGGTGGCTCTTTCTTAACAACATTCAATCTGACAACCCTCAAGCAGACACTGATACTAACATAGAAACGTCCGAAAAGAAAGAGAAAAAGCCTCAGTTGTCCGGTAATGTCCAAAATACGCCCGGATTCAGAGGGTTTCGAACACCCCTTTCGACTTGTTCTTGCGAACGTTGTCCCAAGCAAAACAACGGCCGTTCATCGAAAGATACACCCCGGAGGGCAGAGTTTGGACAAAGGCCATCGCACTGCCCAAGTTAAACAGCCCATCGGAAGAACCGAACTTCCACGGGACCATAGCTCCGGTCAGCACAATCGTCTTGCCCGGTACCGCTTGGGCGAGAAGAGAGGCCGTTTCGACCATGGTGTCGGTACCGTGGGTGATCACCAGGCGGTCTTCCGGAGCGTCCATGCAAGCGCGAGCGATTTCTGCCCGCTGAACCTGGGTCATTTCCAGGCTATCGACCAACATGAGGGTTTGGATGCGCGACGGCAGCAGGCAGCGGCCGAGGCGCAACATCTCGTGAAGGTGGGTCTCTTGAAAGTAGAGCTTGCCGGTCAGCTCATTGTATTCCTTGTCGAAGGTGCCCCCGGTCACAAAAAGGGCGATCAAAGCGGCACCAACCCCAGCTTCTTCAACTTGGGAGGGATCGCAGCCCGGCAGTAGGCCTGCTCGGGGTTGCGGGCAAAGTAGTTCTGGTGGTATTCCTCGGCCGGCCAAAAACTGACCAGTGGCGTCACCTCGGTAACAATTTTGCCGCCCTGCTTGGCTTGGGCCTTTTCTTTCGAGGCGAGCGAAACCGCTAACTGGGCCTCACTGGTGGTGTAAATGCCCGCGCGGTACTGGGTGCCCGTGTCGGCGCCCTGACGGTTGAGCGTGGTCGGGTCGTGCGCCTTCCAGAAGGTTTCGAGCAACTGGTCGAGCGAGACGACCGCCGGGTCAAACGTCAGCTGGACCACCTCGGCGTGGCCCGTGGTTCCTGTGCAGACCTGCTGGTAGGTCGGGTTGGGCTGGGTGCCGTTGGCGTAACCGGAGACGCTGGTCTCAACGCCGGGGATCAGCACGAAGACGGCTTCGGTGCACCAAAAGCAACCTCCGGCGAGGGTTATCTGTTCTTTCATGCGAGAGGACTCCTAGACTGAACGAAATGGAAGGCCTCTTCAAAAGTAGCGAAAAGTGTCGACGAAAACAAATTGGCCCCAAACTGAAAAGGACGCGCCAGGCAGTCTTCGATGGTAGCGACTGACCAACCCCTATCGAGCAGGAAGCGCCCGAAGGCCAGCTCGCTGAACGCGACGGGCTGGTCGCGCACGTCGTACAGGTAACCCTGAGCGTCGAGCAGTTGCTCAAACGGTCCCTTCGACCAGTGGAAGACCCTCCGCTCCACCTTGTCGGCCGACAACAAACCTTCGCGAATCAGGGCCTGCCGGATCACATCGACGGCGGGCCGGAAAGCGTCGTAGCCGAGCGTGGTGCGAAAGACCATCGAGGCCACATCGGTGCCGGCGTGGTTCTTGTGCAGCAGGGCTGGGATGTCGTAGTTGACGATGAACACGTTGTCGGCAGTCTTTTTGATCAACTGGCCTTCGATTTCGAGGATGTCGTGCACCGGCACCCAAAGCTGAAACAACTCCTCTTCCGTCAGACCCAGCCGGTCGAGCGCCTCGAAGGCGCCAATGAGGTCGGCTTTTTCAAAGGGTATGCCAAAGAAGCGGCTGAAGGTCTGCCGCATCGAAGGCAAAAAAGCTTGCGCTCCCTTTTGGGCAAACTCGATTCGGGCGGCGTAGTGCTGTTCGACGACCTGCCGCTTCTGGATGAACTCACCGGGAAGGTTGGCGAGGTGCACCAGCTTGACCTGATCGTTCCACTCGGGGGTGCGGAAGACCCGGAAGAGCACGCTTTCAGCGTGAACTCCGTTGGTTTCGGGACGTAGGTAAACAACGATTTCTTGACAGGCGACTCCATCGGGAGCGCGCTGAAACGGAACGATGATCTTGGGTGTGGCGGGGGGATCGCCCTCGGTCATCCCTGAAGCTTAACCCGCCTGTTGGGCCACGTCAAAGTCTTCGAGAACCCCGTTCTTGAGCAGGGCATCGAAGATGTGGGCCGGCAGGTAGTCAAGGTATTCCTGTACCGCCCCCGTCTCGTCGCTGGAAATGCGGATGTGGTAGCCGGAATCGGACTCGGCGGTGACTTCCAAAACTTCATTAGACCGAGACTCGCTCCGGATGCGATACGTTTTCATGACGCCCACCTTTTGGTGTAACTATCGGCATCCGGAGGTCCAATCTTCACTTTCGGGCCGTCTGGAAACTACTGCGGCGGTACCTATTCCCCCGGCAGTTTGCGGACGGCGCCTTCATCGGCTGACGAGGCGAACAGAGCGTAGGCCTTGAGGGCGCGGCTGACCTTGCGCTCGCGGGGTTGGGCGGGCGTAAAGGCCTCTTTGCCTCGGCCTTCTTCGGCCTTGCGGCGTTTGGCCAGTTCGGCGTCGCTGACGTCGAGGTGGATGGTGCGGCCGGGGATGTCGATCACGATGCGGTCACCGTCGTTCACCAGGGCTATGGCCCCGCCGGCGGCGGCTTCCGGGCTCGCATGACCGATGCACAGGCCCGAGGTCCCGCCCGAAAAACGACCGTCGGTGAGCAGCGCGCAGGCCTTGCCGAGTTTCTTGCTTTTGAGGTAGCTGGTCGGGTAGAGCATCTCTTGCATGCCGGGACCGCCCTTGGGGCCCTCGTAGCGGATGACCACGATGTCGCCGGCCTGCACTTGCCCGCCGAGAATGCCCTTCACCGAGGCGTCCTGGCTTTCGAACACCTTTGCCGTGCCCGTGAAACGGAACAGCGCTTCGTCCACGCCCGCCGACTTGACGATGCAGCCCTTGAGCGCAATGTTGCCGAACAGAACGGCCAAGCCGCCGTCGGCATAGTACGCGTGTTCCTTACTGCGGATGCAACCGTCCTTGCGGTCGGTGTCGAGGTCTTTGAACATCGACTTCTGCGTGCCCATGATCAGGTTGGCGCGGCCCCCGGGGGCGGCTTTGAACAAGTGCTTGGCCTGGTCGGTGGCGGTAGGCCGGGCCAGGTCCCACGCGTCGAGGGCCTGCTTGAGCGTCAGCCCATCGGCGCGCGGCACGTTGGTGTCGAGCAAACCGGCGCGGTCGAGCTCGCCCAGGATTCCCAAGATGCCGCCGGCGCGGTGCACGTCTTCGATGTGGTACTTGGGACTATTGGGGGCTACCTTGCACAGACAAGGCACCTTGCGGCTCAGGCGGTCGATGTCGGCCATGGTGAAGTCGACCCCCCCCTCGCGGGCGATGGCCAGAATGTGCAGTACGGTGTTGGTGGAGCCGCCCATGGCAATGTCGAGGGCCATGGCATTTTCGAAGGCGGCCTTGGTGGCGATGCTGCGGGGCAGAACTTTGTCGTTGCCGTTGTTGTAGTACTCGTGTGCCATTTCGACAATCCGCGCGGCGGCCTGCTCGAACAGCTCAATGCGGAAGATGTGGGTGGCCAAAATGGTGCCGTTGCCAGGCAAGGCGAGCCCGAGCGCCTCGTTGAGGCAATTCATCGAGTTGGCCGTGAACATGCCCGAGCACGAGCCGCAGGTGGGGCAGGCGTGGCGTTCCACTTTGTCGAGCATCTCCTGGCTGACGCCCTCGTCGGGACCCATGACCATCACGTCGACCAGGTCGTACTTCTTGCCATCGACGTCGCCGGCTTCCATCGGGCCGCCAGAAACGAAAATGGTGGGAATGTTGAGCCGCATGGCGGCCATCAACATCCCGGGGGTGATTTTGTCGCAGTTGCTGATGCACACCAGCGCGTCGGCGCAATGGGCGTTGGCCATGTACTCGACGCTGTCGGCGATCACCTCGCGGCTGGGGAGCGAGTAGAGCATGCCGTCGTGGCCCATGGCGATGCCGTCGTCAACCGCGATCGTGTTGAACTCGGCCGCGAAGCACCCCGACGCCTCGATGATCTTCTTCACGCGTTGGCCGATGTCGTGCAGGTGCGCATGCCCCGGTACGAACTGCGTGAAGCTGTTCGCGATGGCGATGATGGGCTTGCTGAACTGCTGGTCGGTCATGCCGTTGGCGCGCCACAGCGAGCGGGCTCCTGCCATGTTGCGGCCCACGGTGTTGGTGAAACTGCGAAGAGGGATTTTCATGGGGCCAGAATACCGTGCTAGACTGCCCTATGCCAACTCCCCGCATCTTCGACTGGGCCTTCGCGGCAACGGCCCTGTTGGGCCTAGCGCTCATCCCCGTGTCTGGCGGCCCCTGGATCGCCGCCGTGAAAGCGTTGCCGGCGCTGGTGCTCGCGGCTTCGTGGTTTGTGCTGCACCAACCTGGCTGGAAGCTGATGGGCCCCGCACTGGTGTTTGCGGCGGGTGGCGACTTCCTGTTGTCGCTCAGCGGCCTGTTCGTGCCAGGCATGGGGTCGTTCGCCGTGATGCAGCTTTTGTACCTCGTCCGCTTCTGGGGTGTGGGCTTGGCGCGACCGAAGCCCAGGCGCGGACTCGTGACGTATCCGGTCGTCTTCGCCGTGATCACGGCCGCAGTAATGGCAGTCTTCCTGCCGCACATGGGCGACTTGGCCATCCCGATGGCCCTCTACGGAGTGCTGCTCGCGACCATGACGGTCGGGGGTAGCTTCGCCAGCCGGGATTGGCAATTGAGGGTCGGCGTGCTCCTGTTCTTCGTCTCTGATGGGCTGATCCTTGCCTTCCGTGTTTGGAAGGACCCGACCGACCTGCACACCTGGGCCATCATGATCACGTATTACGTCGGACAGGTCCTGATCACAAGGGGAGCGAGGAAGCTATGAAGCAGCCGAGGTTTGCTGACGACAAGATCGTGTTCGATGTGAGCGAAGGAAGGGTGCTGCCTGTGCTCGCCTCGATCTTCTTTGTTGCTATCGGCGTGTCAATCTTGAACTTTGTTTCGAAAGCCTGGGACACCGACCCGGTCTTCCTGGCCGTGGCAGCCTTTGGGGTTCTGGCCTTGGTGCTGCCCCTTTGGCTGATGGCGCGGGTGTTCGCCGAGGCGCTTCGGCCTGGGTCACCGCAGTCGCTTGTCTTCGACCAGGCGGATAGCAGGTTGCGGGTGTTGAATCAGCGTTTCGACGAACAGAAGTACAGCGCAGACAGGCTCACTCTCCCGGGTTATGCCTACAGCCAGCTGAGCGGGTTTGCACTCCGTTCATGGATGACTTCGGGCAGCGGCGACACAACGTCCACCCGGGTTTGGATCGTCACCGTCGAGAAGCTGGACGGGTCGGTGTGGGACCTTTTCTCCACGACCAGCAAGAACGATGCCGAAGCGCTGCGCCAAAGGCTCGCAACGACGGTCGCGCTCCCCGGTGCCGCCCCGTCTGGTGAGACTCAAGCCAGCCCAACCCCGAAGCGCTGGCAGAAGACAGGAGGAAGCCTCGGTCCTGTCTGGTTTTGGAGCCGACCCAGCCATTTAGTCTCGACCCTGCTCGGCCTCGCGCTCGTGGTGGGCTTTGCCTCGGGGTTCACGGTCATCACCGCCCGTTGGTTGGTGATAGCACTGCTCGGCGACCTGGTGTTTGCTGCCGTGCTGTTCCTCCTCGCCAAGGGCTTGAAGGAAGGTGGGATCTCGTGGAGAAACTTCCGGGCCCTGCGGCTGACGTCGTCGTCGCTGGAGGTCGGCCTGGTTCCGAAGTCAAACCTGACCTCGTTTGTGGCCACGACGTCACTGGCTGTCGAAGGGCTTCGGTCTGTACGCTTCTCGTTCTCGCTCCATGAAAAGCAGCGCGCTCGACCCGTGCTGGAGTTGGTCGGCGACCAGGTGCTGCCGGTGGAACTCGAGGGTTTGTCGGCCGGCGACGCGATCGCGCTCCAGCGGGAGCTGGAAGCAGCCTTGACGCGAGCTACACGTCTCGGCTGAAGACCAGAAGGTCGTCGCGGCGCACCCAACCGCGGACGTCGGCCTTGACCCAAAAGTCGAGCCCCGCAGCATTGCTGGCCAGCACGAAAAGGTGCACTTTTTGGATTCCTTCGGCTTGGAGGCCAGCCAGCGAAGCCTCGATCAGCGCAGTGCTGAGTCTGAGCCCGCGGTAGGCTGGCGCCACGGCAAGGTGGTACAGGAACCCCCGACGGCCGTCGTGCCCGGCGAGGCAAGTGCCAACGAGGCGTCCATCTGGCGAGTAGGCGCCGTAACTGAGGCCAGGGTTGCGGTCGAAGAAGCGGGTTAGCTCGGTGGGCTCGTCAGCGGGGCTCATCCCAAGTCCCGGGATGCCTTTCCAAAACGTGAGCGCCTCGACGCCGTCAGCAGCGGCAAGCGCACGGAGGCGGGGCGCTGTCACCGGCGCTTGATCTTCTTGCCGGGTCCGTCGGTGAACTTTTTGAGGATCCAGTAAGTCAGGTAAGCAACTCCCACCATGCCCACGGTCGCCAACCCGTAGGCTACGGGCCACGGGATTCCCGACGTCATCATCGAGAACTCGGACATGCCGCCCATACCGGCGATCACGTTGAGCGGCATGAAGACGACCGAGAGCACCGTGAGTCGCTTGATCAACTGGTTCATGTTGTTGTTCACGATGCTGCCCCGCGCGTCGTTCAGGCCGGTGAGAATGTTGGAGTAGATTTCAGCTTGCTTGTTGCACTGGTTGTTCTCGATGACGATGTCGTCGAGAAGCGCCAGGTTTTCGGTGGAAAGCCCGATCCGGACGGCGTTCATCTTCAGCTTCTCCATCACTACCGAGTTGGAGTTGATGCCGTTCAGGTAGTAAATCAGGCTCTTTTCGATGGTGAACATGTTCAAGAGGTGCTCGTTGGCCATCGACGTGTTGATCTTCTGTTCCAAGCTGTCGGACAGCAAACTGATCACCTTGAGGTGCCCCAGAAAGTGGGCGATGGTACCGTACAGGATCTTCAGCAGGGCGTCGTTGAGGTTGGTGATCTTGAACGCCTGGCGGCCTTCCAAAATGGAGGTCTCCTGGTTGTTCATGATGATGACCAACTGATCCTTGTAAAGGAACACGCCCACCGACGTCACCTTGAACAGAAAATTGTCGCTCGACGAGTAGTTCTTGGGACTCTTGATGATGATCATCGTGTGGTCTTCTTCGAACTCCATGCGGCCGATCTCGTCGGGGTCCATGGCCGAGCTGATGTTGTG
>JBAXAI010000024.1:0-55838 GCA_037142615.1 Spirochaetales bacterium
CCGAGCTGACAGGACTTCAACCGCCCGAAGTGGAGAAACTCCAAAGCCAGAGGAATACCACCCAGAGGGGGTAGTGCAATAACAAAAGGCTGGCCCGCCAAGGGTCGGCGTTTTTTATGGAACGAGGGGCAGGCGCCCCTTTTGCAAGTGTCGAAGTCTGCGGCGAGGTGGGGAGTCGACTCGGACGAGGTTGTCGGGTATCGTCCTAGACATGTCTGTGTGGCCTTGGCTGAAGTTTCCGCTCGTTGCCCTGATCGTGCTGCCCTTGGCCGGGTGTGCCCGCGCGCCTCAGGTTGCTGGCAATCTGACACTCTGGTCGGCGAGACCCGATTTTGCTCTTGTTGATGCAGCCTCCCGACAAGAGGGTCTCAAGTTGACCGAGGCTCCGCGAACTGCCTGGGCAGAACAGATGGGTCAAGAAGGAGCCCCCGAGCTCTTGGTGGTCGAAGCTGGCACGGACGTCGACGAGGCGGTTAAGAGCGGAGTGCTGGCCGACCTTCGCCCTTTACTTTCTGGGCTCACCGCTCCCGGACTTTTCGCACCCGCGCTGAAAGTTTGGGTTGCGGCGGCCTCCGTGTCGATTTTACCCGCGTCGACTTCGCTGTGGGGCTTGTTTGCCAATCCTACGGTTCTCCAGAACAACGGGCTCAAGCCCCCCAAAGACTGGAAGGAGTTTGAAGCCGCTGCCGTGTCCCTCAAGGCCAATGGCGTTACGCCCCTGGCTCTAGGCGCCTCGTTTGGTTTCCCGGCCTTGGCTTGGGTCTCTGTGCTCGACCTGCGCTTTAACGGCGAGGCAGCGCACCGTGACCTTCTGGAAGGACGCCGGAGCTTTGCCGACCCCAGTTTGTTGTTGGTGTGGAATACGCTGGCAGACTGGCGCTCGCGCGGCTGGTTTGACGCGGGTGCCTCGACCAAGAACTGGCCCGAAGCCCTGGCCGATGTCAGTGCAGGACGCGCCGCCTTCGTCTTGCTCGGGAGTTTTGGGCTTTCGCGCATCACAGACAAGCAAACGCTTGAGTTTCTCCCGTTGCCCAGTGATCGAACTGTGGGTTCGAGAAGCGAGCTTGGTTCGGTGGTGGGCTTTGCCGTGTCGGCTCAGGCCCGCAATCCTAAAGTTGCCCTGGCGTTGGCCGACGCCTACATCCTGGCAGGCTCGCCTGGCCAACTCGAGGAAGGCTACCGGTCGCCAGCCCTGCCACGAACGGGAGTTGCCGGGTCTGTCGGCGAGCAAGACCAGTGGCTTGCCCACGCCGTCGCTGTGTTTCCGTTGCTTGATCGTGCCTTGCCGGCAGCTGCCGCCAAACGGGCCGACTTGTTGATCCAACAGTTTTTCACCGAGGGATCGACCCTCACCGCCACCGATTTGGCGCGGGCTTTCCAAACCCTGGAATCGTGAGGTTGACCATGAAACGCATCCTCTGGGCCGGTCTGTTGCTGGTTCTCGTTGTCGCGGGCGCCGCCTGGTGGTTTTGGGGACGGGGCCCCGAGGCTGTCACGCTCGCCTTTGAGCACCCGCTGGCCGAGGGCAAGGTGCTGCAGGCGCTTACCGAGCAACTGCGCGAGTTTGAAAGCCTCAACCCCGGATTGCGCGTTGTGCTGCAAAAGAACGGCCCGAGCGCCGACTTGGCGTTGCTGAACCGGTACCCGGCCGAGGATGCGTGGCGCTTCCCCCTGACGCCGTGGAGTGGCAGCCTATGGGTTTTGGCGGCAGGTCACCAGCAACTCGAGAGGCTGGCGGCCGTCGACCCCCAGGGTGTGGCCGACCTGCGAGCGGGCAAGCTCGACGCGCCTGGGTTCACCGCGCTCCTGGCCAAGGCGAAATCGCTGGGTTCCGCCCCGCTGACGCTGGGCAACAGCCACTTGTGGCCCTTCTTGCTTTGGTTGCAGGTATGGACGGCGGCAACGCTGGGCCCCGATTCCGCCTCGCGTCTGCCCGGTACGCTGGCCCCGCCGTACCCACCCTTCACCGAGGCCATGGCCGAGTTGAAGCGCTGGCGTGAGTCCGGCTGGTTCGACGCCCAAGCCTGGCCCTTGGGCTGGGCCCAAGGGGTAGGGCCGCTCGACAAGGGCACGGCGACGTTCGCGCTGCTCAGCGAGTCGCTGCTTTCCGCGCTCTCACCGGCGACGCGGGCCACGCTGGAGTTCTTGCCGTTGCCGCACCGGGCCGGCGATCCGACTTGGAACCTCGGGAGCGCGCAGTTTCTGGCGGTTTCGAAGACCAGCGCCCACAGCGCCGAGGCCGAGCGGTTGGTTCACTTCTTGACGAGCCCCGGTGTCACGACTCGCCTGACGCAGGCCACCGGCCTACCGTTCTTTGCCTGGAATACCGACAACGGGCACTCGCCGCTGGTGCTGCCCGATTGGAGCACCCTGATCAACCAGCCCGATGTTCAGGCGCTCGCCCAGGCGCTCGCCAACTAGTTGTTGGGTTGCAGCTTGGCGTATTCGGGCTTGGTCCCGACCCAGCCGACCACCGGCAGCGTGCTGCTGGAGTACTTGCCCAGTTGGACCTTGTTGAACTTCTCTTCGCCGCCGATCGGGTTGGTGACTGCTTGGATGGTCATCACTTCCCAGTCTCCCGTGTAGTTGTCACTGCCGTCCACGCCGGCCGAGAGCGTGGCCACGCCGGTCGCGTCGAACCGAGGGATGGCAAGCCGGATCGAGTTCTTGGTTCCGCCGAAACTGTCGGCATAATAGGCGATCACCGGTTGGCTTCCCGAAGCTCCCGTCACCGTGGGCATCGGCATCATGCTGATGTTGGTCCAAGCGCCGACCGTCGTGGTCGCCGAGGGTTGGCCGTCTACCACCACAACGCTCACTGAGCCCTGGGACGGAGCGCCCGTACCGGCCCACGGCACGCGGGCGAACTTCAGCTGCCCGTTTGACAGGTCCTTGTAGGCCATGTAGAGGTTGGTGCCGTCGGATACCAGCGAGACGTCGGAGCCCACCGTGGTACCGGAGTCGATGGTGATGGTGCTCCAGTTGGTCAGGCCCGCCGTCGCCACCGTCAGCGTGATATTGCCCGCTCCCACGGTGCCGACGGAGGGAGCCGTCGCCGGAGCGTAGTCGATCGCCGTGATCCCGAAGGTGGCCGTCGCGTTGATGGCCGTGTCGCGGAAGGCCAACGAGGCTCGCAGCGCGATGTTGAGCGCATTGCCTATGTTGGCGGCCGTTGCCAAGCCGGTGATGTTGACCTTGATGCCGTTGGTTATCCCGGCGCTGACCGCTCCAGCCGGGAGGGTCCCCGTCTGGCCGGCGGACGCGTCGAAGTAGACCGCGTAGGGCGTCGCCATGTCGTTGATCACGAAGTACTTGCCGTCGTAGTTGGCTGAGGTTCCGTTGGCAATGGTCACCGTCGTCACCGGCCGCACGTTGGCGGTCATGTTGGTCTTGTTGTCCGTGCCCGCCGCTCCCGCTGTGCCCAGGTAGTTGAACGCAGCCGCCGAAGTGGCCAGCTTCAGCGTTCCCGCCGCAGCATCGTAGTAGGCTACCGCGATGCCGGAGTTGCCGACGCGGGCCATGCCGAAGAACGGACTGCTGCTTCCGAGTTGGGTGCCTGGAACCGGCAACACGAAGGCGTTGCGGGAAGGGCCAATCGTGGTGGCTGTGATGTTGCCCGTCGCAGCAGCACCGCCGGCGGCTGTCTGCTGGTAGGCGAACGACACGTAGTTGATCGACTGGGCATACGGACTGGCGTCGTAGTACGAGAGCCAGATGTTCGCCCAGTTGGCGTTGACGGTCGACGCGGCTGCCAACAGCTTGGGATGGGGGAAGCGGCTCATGTACCGGTAATTGCCGCCCGTGGTGGAGTAGCTGGTCGAGTAGTAGTCGTTGCCTTGCAGTGCCATCCAGTTGGTTCCGCCGTTGGCCGGCACCGACGGGTTGTAGTTCTGACCGAACGAATCCACCGTCTGCAGGTAGGCGTTCCAGCCGAGCACTTCCAAGAGGCCCGTATTGTCGACGTTGCCCACCATGGAGTCGAAGGCCGAAACGAAGAAGCGCTGGTAGACGCCGCCGATGGTGGCTGTGGCGAAGCCGGCCTGGCCCATCTTGCGGTAGCCCGACTTGCGAGTGGCCGCCGTGTCGCTGGTGTTGTAGACCAGGATGCCGCCGTTGTCGTCGTCGAAGGCGAACTCGGGCTGGTCGTTGGTCGGGTTCACGATCATCTCGGCGTTGGAGTAGGTCATGAGCGCCGGGTTGACCGCCGTCGTCGTCAAGCTGGTGACGGCCACCTGCTTGGTGTTCCACACCCACAGGAAACGGTTGTCATTCCACTTGGCCGCCGTCACCGCGCCTGTCGCTTCGCTGTTGTTGGCGTTGGCGTTGTTGTCGAGGTTGTTGCCGCTGGGCACCGAGTTCACCACCAGGGTCAGGTAGCCCGATCGCGTCCAGTTTTTGGTGACCTGGACGGTGTTGGTCGGGTAGGTCGCGTCGAGGGTCAGCGCGCCGCTGTTGGCCGTGTTGGCGTTGGGAACGCCCGTGGCGTACGCGGCGACCGTGCTGCCACTCCAGGCGGTGGCCTGGAAGCTGGTGCGACCCAGGTTGTAGCCGTAGGCCGTGAGCTTGTTCGTCGCCGAGCTCGTGATGGAGTAACCGCCGTTCGAGCCTCGCAGGATGGTGGCCGGCAGGCCGGTCGGATCCGTGATCGAGGTGATGTAAGGAACCACGTCGACCGTACCCGCCGTGCCGAGGTCGGCATTGGTCGCGTTGCCGGCAAGGTCGACTGCGTTGACCTTGAGGGTAACGTTGGCTGCGGCCACCGTCGCAATGCGCGACGAGTCCCAGACCAACGACCAGGTGTAGCTGTAGCCGGTGGTCACGCTGCCGCCCGGTTGCTGCACGGCCACGGCCTGCAGCCAGAACTGAACGGAGGTACCGCCCGTGGTCGGCGTGATGGCCGTGCCGTTCACCGTCGTAGAGACAGCGAAGCTATTGGTCGCCGCCGAGACCACATAGTAGGTTGTGCCGGCCGTCAGACCCGCGGGCATGGCGCTAGCCGTGAAGTAGATTGGTGTGCCGTTGGTCAGCCCGTTGGCCGTGGCCGCGAGAGTCGACGAGCCGCCGGTAACTGTCAGGCTGGCGCCGACGCCGTTGATCTGCACGCCGACGGCCTTCACGTCGGTGTCGTCCGCGGCCGTACCCGACAGGCGCAGCCCACCGGACACGTCGGCGTCGGCGGTCGTCTGGTCGTAGGCGCTGTCGGCCTTGGCTTCGACGTGCCCTCCCGAAACCAAGGTGTAGTTGGTCGCCGTGGCGACCGAGGTGACCGCGATGGCCGCGCCGCCGTTGGTGGCCGACAGTTGGAACGGATTGGCGTTCGAGATCACATAGTAAACGGTGCCGGGCGAGAACCCGCCGGGGGCGTTGCCGTTGGCCCACATGACCTTGGTTCCTGCCGTGATCCAGCCCGGCAGCGCCGCCGAGATGTTGGCGCTCGCGGCCGTGAGCGCCGCCGTCGGCACGTCGAGGCTCAACGGTGTCTTGGCGGTCCAGTCGGCCACGGCAGTCTGGCTCAGTTCGGGGAACGTCACCGTGGGCGCCGTGTTGTCGCTGTTGTTGATCTTGAGGAAGAAGTCCTGCGTCGCGATGTTGCCGTCGGCATCGGTGGCTGTGCCACGCAGCAGATACCAATAACCGTTGGTGAAGCTCGATTCCTGGCCCGTGCCGCCACCGTTGACGTAAATCGAGACTGTCGCTGTGACGGGCAAGGTAGAGCCTGAGCCCTTGGCGCTGAAGTCGCGCACGCCGCTGGTTCCGTAGTACCAGCCGGAGTAGGTGGTGTCGGCGCTGGCACTCACGTCGGCGCCGTTACCGTAGCGGCCGACCACATCAAGGCGCCAGCCGGTCGAGGCAATGTTGGCCGAGGCACCGGTGTCGTTGGCCGTCAGCACGACGGTCATGGGCGACGAAGCTGCCGCGCCGGTCTTCACCTTCCAGGGCGAGCCGCTGAGGTTGGAGCCGTTGACCGTCACCACGGGCAGGCTTGGAGGATAGTTGGTCACCTGACCCGCTACCGTTCCGAAGCGCTTGTTGCCGGCTTGGTCGTAGGCCACGAAGTACACCGTCAGCGGCCCGTCAGGCAGTACCGTGGTGTCGAAATAGCTGTACCACTCGTCGTAGGCGCCATTGCTCCCGCTCTTGGCCTTGAGCGATTCCTGGAAGCCATCGCCGTCGCCGAGGCTGGTGTTGGCGTCGAACTGTCCCAGTTCAGTGCGCTTGTCGATGGTAATGGCGTAGTTAGGGTCCTCGGTGAAGGGAATGCCCGTCGCCAGCGTGCCGGCTTGGTTATACAGCTCGGTGCCTGAAGTCGAAAGGTACGAGGCCGTCGCCAGTGTGCCGCCGGGCGTCGAGGGTCGCACGAAGTTAGTGCCCTTCACGAAGTAGACATTGATGTGGTCGATGCCCGAGATCGTGCCCGCGTCGGACGCCTGGCCCAGAACCTCGTTGGCAGTGCCGTTGTTGGCCGGGACGCTCACCGAGTTGGTACCGCCGTAGAACGAGTAGGTTTCGGCCGGTGGGGTGCCCTGGTAGCTCAGGCCCGCACCGAAGACGGAGTTGGCCGTATTGAACGCCAGACTGGGCAACGTGTTGTCCACGTGGTAGGTCAGCGAGCTGGTGGTCTGTTTGAAGGTCTGGTCGGTGAGTTTGAGGCTGACCTGCAGGTCACCGTTGCCACCGGTCACGGCTGTTTTTGTATCGATAGGGATGGCGATGCGGTAGGTGTACGGGTTGCCGCTGCCCACGTCGGCGCTGATGGTAGCACCCGAGATACTGGTGATGTCGGAGAAGTTGTTGCCGCCGTCGAGGCTGACCTGCATCGAGGTGTTCGGAATCGACTGGTCGTCCTTGAACAGCGCCCGGATCGTGAGCGTGCCGCGCTGAAGCGAGCCCGTGGCCGGGGTCGGGTTGGCGCTCGGTGTGACGCCATCGGTGGCAGGGCCCAGAATTGTCGGCTCCGTTGAGTCGATGTACAGGCGGATGGTCTGAGGCGAACCCTGAAGCCCGTTGATGTCGACAGGCGTGACCTTGAGGCGCAGGAAGCCGTTGGCCGAGGCGAAACCGCGCGCGATGAGGTTGGTCTTGTTGAGTTCGGACAGTTGGTTCAGCAAGATCGACCAGGCGCCGTTGGTGACGCTGATGGTCTTGGCCACTGCTTCGCTTTCGAAGTCATCGGCCTTGTCGCCGTCATTGTTGAGGTCGAGGCCCGTGCCTGCTGGCAGCCCCACGTTGGCGTACAGGCCGTCGTCGTTGAAGTCGATTTGGAGCAGAGCGCTCTGGGCACCGTCGTCGTCGGTCACCGAGCCGCTGACGAGGAAGCTTCCGGACACGCTGGCGTAGGTGGCCGGCGCGCTGAAGGACGGCGCGGCCAGGGTGACAATCGGCTTGTCGCTGTCGGGGTCGATGTCGAGGTAACCGGTCGAGTTGGCCGCCTGGCTCTTGTTGCCCGCGATGTCGGTGGCGATGGCCTCCAGCGGGAAGCGCCAGATGTTGGAGCCCTGGCTGGTCGAGTCGGTCGCGTTGGCGTAGGTGCCGCTGGCGAAGGTGACCTTCCAGCTCAGCAGGTTCACGCCGGGGTTCATCGAGACGCGGGTCAAGCCGCCCGAGGCGACCAGCGACGAGACCGCGCTGCTGTCGGTCACCGAACCCAGCACGTTGACCGTGCCATTCACGTTGGGCGCGTCGGCGCCGATCGTCGTGGTGAGCACGGGGCTGGTGAAACTGATCACCGGTTCGACGGTGTCGACGATGAGGGTCACGAGGCCCGTGGTCGTCTTGCCGTGGCCATCGGTGGCGAGGTACTGAATGTTGCGGGTGCCGTCGAGGCTGTGGCCGGCCAGGTCGAGGGCCAGCGCGAAGTCGTACTTGCCGGTCACGCCGTTGAGGGTCGCCGCGGCGTAGGCCTCGCCGGCGTCGGCGAAGTCGCCATCACCGTTGCGGTCCACCTGCACCTGAACCGAGGTGATGCCTGCGGCATCGGTCGCCGTCAGTTGCAGGGTCAGGTCATTGTTGACGTAGCTGCCGTTGAAGTTGCTGGTGATGAGGCGGTCCGCCGCGACGGCATACCGGTCGGGTACCGTGATTTGGCTCAGTGTCAGGGTCGGAGGCGCCGTGTCGATGCTGAACGACAGCACGGCGGTGCTGGCCTCGTTGAAGGGCGTGGCACCGGTACTGGTGAACAGCGAGTCGGTGGCGTGAATCTGCAACTTGTAGTCGCCGTCGGCCAGGGTCGACAGCACATGTTCCAGGTTGATCGACTTGCCCGAGATCGAGGCCGGCAGCGAGACGGGCACGTAGCCTTCGTTGGCGTCAGCGAAGTCACCATCGTTGTTGCGGTCGATGCGGACCTCAACCGTCGTCAGGCCATCGTCGTCGGTGACGGTTCCCAAAGCTTTGGCGCTGACGTCGAACACCTGTGCCGCCGTGGGGGCCGACAGGGTGATGACGGGCTTGTCCGAACCTTGGTTGATGGTGAAGCTCAGGCTTTGCCGCGTCGACACGTTGCCGGCACCGTCCACCGAGACCACCCACAGCTTGTGGGCCTGGTCCACGACGGTATTGTTCACCGTGGCCGTGTCGAGAGCGGCCGTCCAGCTGTAGGTGCCGGCGGCGAGGGTCCAGCCCGCGAACGAGGCATTGGGAGCACCGGGGTCGGCTGCTGCGAACTTGGTGTAGACCTTGCTGATCAGCACGTTGTCGGCCGCGCCACCCCGGAAGGTGACCGTGCCGTTGTAGGTGCCCGTCGAGGTGTCGGGATTGAGCGCGGCGCTGTCGAAGCTGGTACTCGGCAGCGTCGTGTCGATGAGGAGCGTGTACGACTGCACGGTCTGCCGTCCATTGACGTCAGTCACGCGCACTTCGAGGTTGACGCTGGAACCCGAAAGGCTCAGGCCCGTCTGGGCCCACGACCACGTTGAGTAGTTGGTGCCCGTATTCGTAACGGCCGCGAACGCGCCGACACCCACCAGGCGGGCCTCGACCGTGGACACGCCCACGCCGTCGCTGGCGGTGCCAGTGAGGGTGACTTGGCTGCTGATGTAGGCGCCCTGCAGGGTCGCCACGGCGCCCAGGCCGTTGTCGAGCGTGCTCACGGCGCCGCTGGGTGCCGAGTCGTCCTTTTTGATCTGGATTGAGCTCGATGTCGTCGTGACGGCGGCGATGTTTTGCGACGTGTCGACAAAGGTTTCGCCCAGGTCGGACACGCGGACCACGACACCGTAGGCCGCCGCCCGTTCGGTCAGGCCCGCACCGGCCGCCACCGCGTGGCTAAAGCTGACGTTCAGGCCGTTGGCGCCCGGGTTGGACACCGCCCTCCAGGTCGAGCCGCTGTCGAAGCTGATCTGGAGCGTCGAGGTATCCACCCCGTCGTCGTCGGTGATGGTGCCGGTGACCGCGCCGGTATTGTCGAGGAGCGCGTTGTTGGCCGTGGTCAAAGTGATCACAGGAAGGTTGGTCGCTTGGTCGACCGTGAGAGCCAGTTGGTTGGCCGCCAGCGTCGGGTCACTGCGGTTCCCGGCCGCGTCGATGGCCAGCAAATACACCTTGGCCGCACCGTCGGCAAGCGTGGTGCTCTTGAAGCGCTGCGTCCAGTTGTAGGTGCCGCTGAGCAAGGTCCAGCCGTTGGCCGTCGGAACGCCCGTCGCCCAGGTGCCCGGCCCGGTGTTGTTGTTGACCTTGTAGTACACGCCGGCCATCTGGTTGGTGTCGCTGGAGTTGCCCCGCACCTCGACCGACCCGTTGACGGTTGCACCCGAGGCGGGAACGAGGAACGAGTTGGTCGGAGCGGTGGTATCGACAGTGAAGTACTGCTCGTAGGTCCGTACCTTGTCGAAGGCGTCGGTGATCGTGACGCGGTAGAAGGTTTGGCCGTCGTTGGAGCCCGTCACGAGGTAGGTGTCGTTCCAAGCCACCGGTGTGGCGTAACCGTCGGCCGCGTTGGTATCGCTGAACAGGACTTTCTCGGCGCCGTACCCCGAGCCCGTGTCGTACGCAATGGTGACCTTCTTGACACCGCTCGCATCGGTTGCCGAGCCGCTGATGGCTACGTCGGCGTTTTTGGCCGCGCCTTGCGCCGGGGCCGCGATGGTGCCCGCCGGGAGGTTGAGGTCGACCGCAAACTTGATGGTGGCCGAGGTGCCGGTGCTGAAGGTTCGCCAACCCACGGTGCCTGTGCCCGTGCCGGGCCCGGTGGCGGTGAAGGTGGTCCCGACATTGCTGTCGGCCGCCCCGACGAGCGTAAAATTGGTGGTTCCGGCGGTGAGGATGGTGTAGGTCGCGCCGTTTTGCAGGGCTGTGACGGCCAGCGTGTCGTTGGTGTCGGCCGCCCGCAGTTGCACCTCGTACTGCCCGTCGGTGAAGCCGGTGAACGTGTGGCTGAAGGTGGCCAGCGAGACGTTGGCGGCAGGGGGGCCGCTCACCGAACTCCACGCGCCGAAGGAACCCGCCGGCAGCACGCGGGTGCGCACCTGGAGCTTGGTCTTATCGACGCTGTCGTCGTCGGCGACCGTGCCACTGATCTGCAGCGAGGCTGGCAACAGGTTCTCTACCGCAGAGCCGGCCTCACTGAGGGTCAGCACATGCAGAACCGGCCGGTCGCTGGTCTGGTCGACCGTGACATGGACTAGCGCGGGCGAGGCCGACGAGTCGTTCCCGGCCGTGTCGGTGGCCACCACGCGAAGGGTGTACGCGCCGTCGGCCAGCGCCGTCGTGTCGTAGGTGAAGTTCCACGAGTACGACTGATTGAGCGCGCTGTAGCCGGCCGGGAAGGCGGGAGCGGCTGCTGCGGCCGGGCTGAGCGCGTAGTAGACATTGGTGAGCTGGTAATTGTCGCTGGCGAGGCCCGAAACAAACAGGTTGCCGTTCACTGTCGCCGTGTCGGTCGGGGTGTTGACGGTCGCGGTGGGCGCGGTCGGGTCGTACACGATGCTCAGGTCACGGGTGGTGCTGGCCCCCGAGATGTCGTAGCTGGTCACCTGCACGGCCTTGACCGATTTCGTGGCGTTGCTGAACGATGTGATTGTCGCCGTGATCGGGTACGAGGTCTCGTCGTAGGTCAGCGGCGAGTCCTGAAGCACGCCGTTGCCCAAGCCAGGGCCGGTGGCCACAAAGGTGGTGCCGACGTTGTTGTTGGGGGCCCCGTAGAGCGTGAAATCCGTGGTTCCGACGGTCTTGATGGTGTAGGTGTAGCTGTTGAGCATGGCGGTCGCCGCGACGTTGGGACCAGTCAGCCAGGTTTCCTCGCCCGCGTCCCGGGTCTGGTTGTCGTTGTCGTCGACCCATACGTTCACCTTCTGGATGCCGTTGGTGTCGTTGGTGTCGCCGCTGAGCGTGAACTGGCCGGTCTTGAACTTCTGGCCGATGGTTGGCGAAGCGAGGTTGAGGGTTGGGGGTCCATTGTCGATGAAGAACGCGATCGAGTCGCTTTCGCTCCAGCCGTAGCCCGAAGTGTAGTCGGGGGCGGGGTAGTTCGCCTGGGAACTCACGTCTTTGACCCGCACTTGCACGTGGCGGTTGCCTTGGCTGGTCATGTCGGTGATTTCGTGGCTCCACGAAACGACGACCGAGTCCGAAGGTGGCGGGTTGCTGATGTTGACCCAGCCTTCGCCCGTGTCGAGGTAGTCGCCGTCACCATTGCGGTCGAGGCGGATTTGAATCGTCGAATGCGCCACCGCGTCATCGTCGGAAACGGTGCCGATGATGGTGACGTTGCCGGCGGGCAGGCGACTCGAGCTCGAAGTGTTGAGGTTGCTGAAGCCGACCACCGGCTTGTCGGAGTTCTGATCGACAGTGACCAGGCGCTCGAGGGGCGTCCCCACGTTGCCGATGGCATCGACCGCGACAACCCGGATTCGGTAGCCGTTGGCTCCCGACTGATAGACGGCGGTCGTGTCGATGGTCGTGTTCCAGATGCCGGTGCCCACGAGCAGGGTGTAGCCACCCGCCGAGTACAAACCGTTGGGGTTGGCCACGCTCGGGATGCTGGTCTGGGCCGGGAGGGCTGGATCGGGCGCCGTGACCAGGCCGTGCCACAGGAACACCGCGCCAACCTTGCGGTTGTCGGAAGCCTCGCCGCTGACCTTCACCGCAAGGCCGTTGAGCGTTTCGGAGGCGCCCGGCTGCAGGTAGCTGACACTCGGGGTATCCTTGTCGATCGTAATGGGAACCTGCTGGGTGGCGTCGGAGCCTCCCACGTCGGTCGAGACGACTTGCAGCGTGTATTCGCCAGTGCCGAGCGCCGAGATGTCGACGGTGCCCGAGAAGGGAATATCGACCGACGGGTCGATAATGGCCAACCCGGTGCCCGTTCCCGCGCCGGTTGCGGCGAAACTGGTGCCCACGGACGGCGAAACGCCGGCCCCGAGGGCGGTCCAATTGGTATTGCCCAGCGCGGTGATCTTGTAGGTCAAACCGGTCACCAACGCCGTCGGAGAGATTGCCGGAATGGGGTTGGAGTTGCTGTACACCACCGTGTAGTTGACGCCGTCAAACGAGTACTTGACCCGCACTACGCCCAACAGGTCCTTGGTGGTGCCGCTGAGGCTCAGGTTGCTTCGGTAGGTGCCCGACAGCGGCGCGGTCACCTTGATACTGGGAGGACCAAAGTCGACCGAGAAGAGGACAGAGCCCGACTGCTGCCAGGAGTAGTTCGAAGTCACACCGTAAATCGTGGACCACGAGCCGGCGTCCTGATTGTCGCGGGCGCGCACCTGCAGGCCAAAAACGCCCTGCGGGAAGCCGGTGAGTTGAATCTTTGCCTGAACCAGCGAGCCGTCCGAGGCCGGTTTGACCTCGACGGGGTACCAGGTGGCCTCGTTTTCCCACTTGTCCGTCGTGACGCCGTTGGGAACATCGTTGTCGGCGCCGAGCACGGCGTTTCCGCTCCAGAAGTCGCGCTGCAGGTCGTAATTGCCATCATTGTTGAGGTCGATGCGGTATTCGAGGTCCGACACCTTCACTTTGTCATCGTCCTGAATGGTCAGCAGGATGGTCGGGTTTTTGCCCAGGCCGTTGTCGAAGTTGGCCGAAGCCGCGACGTTGAGGTTGTCAAAACCGATGAGGGGCCGATCCGAGTTTTGGTTGATCACCAGGGCCGGCGTGACTTTCAGCGACTTCGTGTTCGGCGTTGAGCCGGGCACGGCGTCGCGAATGGCCAAGTACAGGTCGTAGGTGCCGTCTGCCAGCGTCGTGGTGTCGAAGTTGAACGAGAACACCGAGCTGGCCGAGGTGACCGAGGTCCAGGTGACCACGTCGGCCGCGCTCGAAGCTGGCACCACGCCCGACGCGACGATCTTGTAGTACCCTTGGTAGTTGCTGCCCGACTTTTCGAGGCCGACTCCGGCGTCATCGCCGCTGAACCGGAAGGTCATCAGGCCGTTGACCTGACTGGTCGTGACGTTCAGCCCCGCTAAGATACCATCCACCGTCAAAGTGGGCTTGGTGGTGTCGATCACGACATTCCGGGTCAAGGTCGTCGGCTTGCCCACCACATCGGTGGCGGTCACGGTAAACGAAAGGTTCCCGTCCTGGCTTCCGTCGGTGGCGACGGTGAAGGGGTAGCTCCAGGTGCCACCGACCACGGTCACTTTGTACGGCGTCGCGTTATAGGTGACCTCGACGTAAGGAACCGCTGGCGTGCCCGAATTGCTGTCGTCATCCCAGGTCTGCAAACCGTTGGTGTCGCCTGCGGCACCCGTCAGCGTGAAGCTGGCGTTGACGCGCGCGGTGGCGGCTCCCACGCCGGTCTCTGTCAGCGAGGGCGGCGACTGGTCGAGGTTGAAGGCGACCGAAACCGGCGTGCTCACCAGTCCGACACCGTCGGAAGCCCGCACGTACAGGGTCTTGGCCCCTTCGGATCCGAGCGAGATGGCCTTGTTCCAGTTGGTGCCGCCGTTGAGGGCAAACCAGTTGGTATTGTCGAGGGAGTATTCGACCGAGGCGACCCCAGAGCCCGTTCCGTCGCTCGCGGTGCCGGCAACGGTGATGTTCGAGGTCGACACGACGTCTCCGGGCGCAGGGCTGCTGATCACGACCGTGGGCGCAGTGGTGTCGATGATGACTGTCCGCGAAAGGGTCGCTGTGCGTCCCACCGAGTCCGTCGAGACCACGGTATACACATACGTCCCATCGCCCGCCGCCACGGGCACCGAGATCGACCAGGAAGTGGTGCCCGTCACGGTCGGCGCGCTCTGGGCAACGCCGTTCTTGAGCAAAGTGGCCGTCACCGACGCCAAACCGTTCGCGTCGGAGCTTGTGCCGGTCAGCGTGGAGTTCACTTTGATGCTCTGGGTGGAGGCCGCAGCAGAGGCAACCAGGGGGTCAAAGCGGTCCACCACAAAGGTCTGCGCGGCTTCGGCAGAGAGGTTGCCAGCGCGGTCGGTGGCCCACACCGTCACGGTGTGACTTCCTTCGGCGAGTCCACTGACATCGACGGTGCCAAACCAATTGTCGGTGCCGGTCAGCGTCCCCGTTGCCACTCCGAGAGCGACGCCATCGAGGCGGTAACTCATGGTCTGAACACCACTTCCGCTTCCATCACCCGTCGTGCCGGCAACAGAAAGTGAGCTGGTGACATACGCGCCGGGAGTGGTGCTGAACACCGGGAGCGTTGGCACGGTGGTGTCGATGAGCACGTTTCGTGTCACCGTCGCCGTCCGCCCTGCCGCGTCGGTAGCGATGAACTGGAGGGCGAAGGTGCCGTCGGTTGTCGCGGGCAGGCTGTAGCTCCAGGCCGAGGTTCCCGTCACGGCCACGGCAGCGGCGCCATTGAGACTCACTTTCACGGTGGCTAACGCGTTGGTGTCGCTCGCGGTGCCGCCGAAGTTCACCGCCGTTTTTCGGTTCACCAGCGAAGTCGTCAGACCCGAGGTGGTTTCGCCCAGCAGAGGATCTTCGGTGTCGTAGTTGAACGTCCGGGTGACCGTAGCGTAGCCGTTGAGCCCGTCGGTAGCCCGGAAGTACACGGTTCGTGCTCCCTGCGCGGTCTCAGCGCCGACGGGGGAACTGAAGTCGAGGCCCAGGGTGCTCCAGTTGAGTCCGGCCAGCGTGATCGCGGTCCAGGTGCTGTTGTTGCGGCTGTACTCCAGGCTTGCAACACCCTTGCCGCCGTTGTCGGTCACCTGACCCCGAAGCACGTACGAAGTCGTAGCTACCAACTCGCTCGCCACCGGGTTGGTCACGGTCAAGTCGGGGGCCGAAGTATCGACGACAACATTTCGCGTGAAACTCGTGGTCCGCCCCGGGGGGCCCGACTTGTCCGTGGCCGTAAACGTGAGCTCGTACGACCCGTCGCCCGCCGAGACCGGCAACGTCGCCGTCCACGTGCCGTTCGCCGGGTTGGTCGAGTTGAGAAGGCTCGTGGCGGCAGCGCCGTTTTTCGAGGCCGTGACGACCACCGACGCGAGCAGGTTTCCGTCACTCGCATTGCCGCCAAAGACGACGTTCGCATTCTTGTAGACCACCGAGGCGCTGGGAATCGTCGAGGTGCTTTCGGTGAAGGTTGGGTCGGCCAGGTCGACCTGGAACGGAATGCTGAACGGCGTCGAGACGTTGCCCGCCTTGTCGGTGGCCCGGAACTCGATGGCGCTGCTCAGGTTGTTGCCAAGCCCAGTCAGACTGACCGACCAGGTATTGGTCCCCGTAGCGGTCAACCAGTTCGTGCCGCCGTCAACCGAATACTCCACCTTCTGGATGCCGCTCAGCGGGTCGGTGGCTACCCCCAAAATAAGAAGGTTCGCGGGAGTCGCTTCGCTCGTCGACTTCACCACGTCGCCCGCCGCGAGGTTCGACACATCGCTGGCGGTGAAGACCGGCGCGACTCGGTCAATGGTAAAGGTCACGCTTTGCGTGGACGTTTTTCCTACCGAGTCGGTGGCCGTCACGCTCCAGGTGTGCGCCGCGTTGGCGTAGGTTCCCGAAGGCAAAGCGATCGATGCGGTTGCCCAAGTGCCGGCGCTGGCGGAAATTGTGCTTTTGGTGGTACCAAACTCATCCTTCACGACCATCGAAACCGGCGTTGCCGAAGCGCTGTCGTTGTCGTCGCTGGCGGTGCCGGTCAGCGTGATGGCATTGTTGGACCAACCCGTTGTCGCGTCAATGCCAAGTTGAGGCGGGCTTTTGTCGATGACGAAGCTGAGCGCCGGGAGGGTGGACAGGAGCCCGTTCACGTCGTTGACCCGCAAGGCGGTCGTGTGCACCCCCGACGCCAGCGCCGAAACATCGTGGCTGAAGGTGACACTGCGGCTGTTCGAAGCAGGCTTGGTGGTGACAGCAACCCACGAGCCACCATCGACTTGCGCCTGCAGGGTACTGACATTGACACCATCGTCGTCGGTCACGGTTGCCAGCACTTTGGCTCCGTTCTCGAGCAGATTCGACTTGGCAACACTGTAGGTTTGGCTGGTCACCGACGCGTCGAGCGTCGTCAGGGCAAAACTGGCCAAATCGGAGGACTGGTCGACCAGGAAATCGAACTTGCCGAAACCGGTGTTGTTGGCCTTGTCCTGGGCTTGAACCCAAACGGTGTAGGCCGTGTTGTCGGTGAGGGCCAACGTGTCGATGGTTCCGCCGTACGGCGTGGAGGTGAACGTGCCCGTCGGTGTCGAGCTGTAGGCCGGTTGGGCGGTGGCCGTGGGCTGGATCCAATAGCGGACTCCTCCCAGTCCGTTGCCGTCCGACGCGATGGCCGTGAAGTTTACGCTGCCGTTCACCTTGTTGGCTCCCACCAAAGGCGTCAGGCTGGTGATTTCGACTCCCGGTGCCGTCCGGTCAAACACCAGGGTTCTGTACACGGTCGTGGTCTTGCTGGCGGTGGAAAGGACAAGGCGGTAAGAATACGTTCCGTCGGTCAGTGAACCGCCCACAGGGAGACTGGAGCTTGTCCATTGTGAGTTCGGGAAGCTTCCTCCTGAGGCTGAAATTGTCGGAGCGTCAACCTTGGGGTTCCCATCGCGGCTTTCTTCGATGGCGATCCCGACCAAGGGCAGGCCGCTGAAAGCGGTTCCGGTCAGCTGGAAGGGAGCGTTGACGTACTTTGTCGTGTTCCCCACAAAGGTCTCGGTCAGGGTGGGCGCCTCGCTGTCGATGGTAAACACCGACACCTGGGTTCCGGTCTGGCTGCCCGACGACTTGGCGGCCACGGTGATGTAGTACGTTCCTGGAGGAATGGTTGCCCCCCCGGAAGCGTTGGTACCATCCTTGAGGGCCACGCTGAACCCTAGGCTTTCGCCCAGCGAGGTCAGCTTGAGGTTGGCGGCGTAGCCCGCTGCGGCCGCGTCGGTGAAGTCATTGAGCACGGTGTTGGGGTACCCCGCCTGCGTGTACACCTTGACGCGCAGACTCGTCAAATCAACGGCGCCCGTGTTGGACGGCGGGATGATGTTGCCGGTGATGATCGAACCCGGACTCAGCACGTTCGTCGAGGCCGTACCCACAGCGTCCATGTTCGAAAACTGCACGTTCGGCACCGAAACGGCCAAAAACTTGAAGTCGCCAAATTGGGCACCCGAGCCGGTGGCCAGCCGCTTGGTCGCCAAAGCGCTGTATTGAATGCCCGAGGCCGATTGACCCGCCCCCGCCGCGTCGAGCTTGCCTAGCTCGGTGACCGTCGGGAAGGGCGTGTTCGCGGGGAGCAGTCCGTAAATGTCGTTGCTGGAGTAATACCAGGCGTTGGTGAGGCGCGCCGCATCGGTGGTTTGAACCTGATAGTAATAGGTGGTGCCGTCAGCGAGTGGCAGGGCATTCAGCAGCGCAAAGCGGACCGACCAGGTGTTGGTGCCATCGGCGGTCTTGCTCTCCAAGGTGGTTCCCGCGCCGTCGAGGAGCGTGACCGTTACCGCCGAGATGGGTGACTGGTCGTAGACTTCGCCCTTGAGGTCGATGGTGTCGGTAAAGCGGGGCAGCAGGCTGTCATCGGGACCATGGCTCAGCGGATAGGTGACCAACACGGTGGGAGGAACATTGTCCATGTAGACCAACCGGGAGTCGGTGGCCGTTTTGCCAGAGGCATCGCTGGCCACAACGGTGAGGATGTTTTGGCCCTCCTCAAGGGCTTTGGCTGTGCTTGTCGAAAGGTCCACCGACCAGTCGGATCCGGTCAAGGTGGCAGGAACCGAGAGCTCACCCGACGAGCCGACCCAGCTGACCACCACCGAGGTGACGCCGAGGTCATCGGTGGCGGTTCCTGTGATGGTCAGGACTCCGCTGTGGTATTCGCCGGTCTTGGCTGGGCTGGTAATGGCCACTTTGGGCGCGGTGACGTCGACCTTGGACCCGAGTCCAGCCTCACAAGCTGCCAAGAGCAACAAGGAAGCCATAGCGCTGAGAAGTAGCCATGCCCTCACCCCGGGAAACCTCATTCCTTTGTAACCCCTCGCTCCTTGAGACCAACTGCCGAGATCAACATACCGCAAATGGAGATAATTGACAACTTCCCCTATCTTGTTCTATCGGCATTTGGAGCTCTTTGCTTGAAATAACCCCGTGAATTGCCTATTCTGGCCCCATCATGGCACAGACGATCCATCCGGGGCAAAAGATTCATCTGGTCGGTATCAAGGGCACCGGAATGACGGCTCTGGCCGAGTTGCTCCAGGCCCGGGGTGATGCGCTCACGGGCAGCGACGGCCCTGACAAGTTCTTCACTGATGAGATTCTGGACGCCGTGGGCATTGCCTACCACGAGTCGTTTGACGCCGCGCACGTGCCCATCGACGCCTCGCTGGTCGTCCATTCGGCCGCCTACAGCCCCGACACCAACCCGGAACTTCGGGAAGCCAAGCGCCTGGGGTTGCGGGTTCAGGTGTACCCCGAAGCGCTGGGCGAGTTTTCGGGCAGCTTTGCGCTCGCCGCCGGGGTGGCCGGAGTTCACGGCAAGACGACCACCACGGCCATGGCCGGGGTCGTGGCCCGCGCTCTGGGTCTGCCGGCTTCGGTGCTGGTGGGCTCGCTGGTGCCCGATTTCGGCGACCGCGCCACGCTTCACCTGGGGCAGGGCATCTTCATCGCCGAAACCTGCGAGTACAAGCGGCACTTTTTGCACTTTCACCCTTCGCTCATTCTGCTGACCAGCATCGAGCTCGACCACACCGACTACTTTACCGACTACCAGGACATTTTCTCGGCCTTCCTGGAATACGCCGGCAAGTTGCCCGAGTTCGGCGCGCTGGTGTACTGCGCCGACGAAGAGGGCGCCTCCGACCTGGCGAGAGCCTTGCACAAAGAGCGTCCCGACGTGCGGCTGATTCCTTATGGGCTCAAGGCCGAAGGCCGTTTTGCCGTCGTGGACCGCAGGTTTTCGCCAGGGACGATCAGCTTCCGCCTGGCCGGCTGGCCCTCACCGCTCGGACTGTCGATTCCCGGCACGCACAACGTGCTCAACGCCGCCGGGGCGCTGGCGCTGGTGGTCACCCTGGCCGAGCAGACCCGAGGCGGCTTTCTGGAACCCCGCGAGCTCGAGCTCGCCGGCGAAGCTCTGAAAACCTTCCGGGGAACCCGTCGCCGCAGCCAACTTGTCGGCGAAACAAACGGCGTGCTGGTCTTGGACGACTACGGGCACCACCCTACGGCCATCGACCTGACGCTGCGCGGCCTGAAGGACTTCTACCCAGGTCGTCGGCTGGTGCTCGACTTCATGAGTCACACCTACAGCCGCACCAAGGCCCTGCTCGACGAGTTTGCCGCCAGTCTGGCCGCCGCCGATGTCGTGGTGTTGCATAAAATCTACTCGTCGGCTCGCGAAACCGACACTTTGGGCATTTCGGGCCGAACGCTGTTCGAGGCCGCCTCGCGCCTGCGCGCCAACGTCCACTACTTTGAGGAACCGGCCGACGCGCTGGGGTTTTACCAGCAGCACCTGAAACCCGGAGACCTGCTGGTCACCATGGGCGCCGGCGACAACTGGAAAGTGGGAAAGGCCTACCTCGAGGCGGGCAACACCCCGCCGGAGGCCCCCTGATGCCGCTGGTCAGCATGACCGGCTTCGCCTTTGGCGAGGCCAGCGCGGGTTCGGTCCGCCTCACGGGCGAGCTCAAGAGCTACAACAACCGCTACCTCGACCTGTTTGTCACCCTGCCGCCCCCACTGGCCTCGTGGGAACCCGCGGTGAGGGAAGCCCTGGGGGCGGCCTTGGCCCGAGGGCGGGTCGAGTTTGCCCTGAGGCTCAAGGACGGCAGTGAGGGCGCCCGGATCGAAGTCAACGAGGTGCTGGCTCTGCAGTACAAAACGGCGCTCGACACCTTGCGGCGCGTTACCGGCGCCAAGGGCGGCGTGCGGGCCGAGTTTTTGGCTTCGTTCCCGGGGGTACTCGGGTCTGCCAAAGCAACAGATCCTGCCGAGTTGCGTCACGCGGCCGAGGCGCTGCTGGCGACGCTTACCGCGGAGTTCCAGACCGCCCGCCGCAACGAGGGTGCGCGCCTCGAGGCCGACATCCGGCGCCAGTTGGGCGTCATCGAAGCGGGGAGGGCGTTTATCGCCGCGCAGTCCGCTGGGCTCGAAGCCACTTTTCAGGCCAACCTTCGCCGCAAGTTTGATGAGCTGAAGGCCGAAGTGGACGAAAACCGCCTGCTCGCCGAGACGGCTTTGTTGCTCATCCGCTACGGCATCAACGAGGAGCTCGTGCGGTTGGGCAGCCATCAGGCCGCGTTCGAGGCCCTTTTGGCCGAAACTGCCCCGGCCGGCAAAAAGCTCGACTTCCTGTGCCAGGAGTTTGGGCGCGAAATCAACACCATCGGGTCGAAAACCACCTCGGCCGAAGTGCAACAACAGGTCGTCCAAATGAAGGACGCCCTCGAAAACATCCGGGAGCAACTGCGCAATGTCGAATAACGTGTCGGGAATCGCCGTCTCGGGCAAGAGTGGCTGCGGAAACACCACCACCAGCGCCCTGTTGGCCCACAAACTGGGCTTCACCCTCGTCAACTACACCTTCCGCACGTTGGCCGTCGACGAGGGCCTGGAGTTCGAACAGTTGCGCGTGCTGGCCGAGCAGGACGAAAAGTGGGACAAGCTCGTGGATCGACGGCAGGTCGAACTGGCGCGGGCTCATCCGAGCGTGTTGGCCAGTCGTTTGGCCCTTTGGATGTGGCAGGAGGCCTACCTCAAAGTGTACTTGGACGCGCCGCTGGAGGTGAGGGCCCAGCGCATCTGGAAGCGGGAAGGCGGCCGCCTCGAAGCCGTACGCGAGGCGACCCGTCTGCGCGACGAGGCCGACCACGCCCGCTACCTCAAGCTTTACGGCATCGACAACGACGACTGGGCCTTTGCCGGGCTCGTGATCGATGTTTCGACCCTCACTCCCGACGAAATCGTGGCCAAGATTCTGGCCCATCTGGAAGTCACTTCCGGGTACCTTCCGTGAAAAGCCTGTTTGATGATCTGCCCCGTTTCTGCCCGGTCTGCGGACAGCCGCAGGACTTTGACGCGGTGCGCCGCACCGCCTACCTGAACGGCTACGCCCAGTACTGTTCAGGCTGCCGCAACAAATATCAGTACGTCGAGCGCCACGTCACCGAGGAAAAGCTCTTCGACCAGCTCGACCCTGTTTACACCGCGCCGTGAGGTTTGCCATGCCCCGAGTCCTTTTCGCTCTCACCCTGCTGCTGGCCGCCTGCTCGGCCCCGGTGCAGGAATCGTATACCGCCAAAAAAGCGCCTGCCGGGCCCCCGCCGGTGATTCAGGCGCAGCTCAACACCGACCTGTCGCAGTTCAGCATCCGGTACTTCACTCCCGTGACCCGGGAGGCCGAGGCGCCTCAGTTGGCTGATGACGGCACGCCGTTCACGCTGGTAGAGGTTTCGCCCGAAGGCGAGGTGCCCGACGACGCCAAACGCCCCTCGGTGGTGCTGAGTTTCAGCCAGAGCGTCGTTCCGCTGGCGCAAGTGGGCGGTGCGTCGCCAGAAGGCTTTGCCACGGTCGAGCCTCCGTTGCCAGGAACCTGGCGCTGGCTAGGAACCCGGGTGCTCGCGTTTGAGCCTTCGGCCGATCTGGCCGACCAAACCGACTACCAGGTGAAGGTCAAGGGAGGACTCAAATCTTTGCAGGGAAAGGCGTTGACGGGACGAGACACGTTCCGCTTCCATGGCGTGGCGTTGCGCCTGACGGGGCTTGCCGTACCCTCGGCGACAGACCTCGACGAAGTTCCTCCCACGGCCGCCCAGACCGTCACGCTGACGTTCAATACCGCCGTCGAGGCGGCGGTGGGGGGCGCCTTGCAAGTGCTCGTCGCCGGCAAACCAGCCGTCGCCACCTCTCGCCGGGGTGCCGAGGCCAACCAGTTGGTGCTCCAACTGGCCTCCCTCCCTCCCGAAGACGCCGAGGTCGAGGTCGTGCTCCCGGCCGGGACCCGTCCCCAGGCTGGTGCCCCGGCCACCGAACAGCCTAGCAGCCGCAGTTTTCACACCCTCACGCCGTTTGTGGCCTACACCGAGGAACTCGACGAAAGCTGGTCGCTGGAGTTTTCGCATCCGATTGACCCTGCGACCGCACTGACGGCGTTGCACGTGGTTCCCGATATTGGCCTCAAGGCCGACAACGTGCGGGTCTACGGCAGTACCCTCCGCCTGGTGGGTCTGAATGTCCGGGCCGACAGCGATTACACCGTGCTCGTCGACCCATCATTGCAAGACAAGTTCGGCCGCGCCCTCGGCCAGCGGCTGAAGTTCACGCTGCGGGCGGGGCCCCCCGAACGCTACGCGGTGTTTCCGGACCAAGAGGCCCACATGCTCGAAAAGGGCAGCCCCTCCAAAGTCGTGTGGGAGGGCCAGAACCTCGACGAGGGCACCCAGTTTGTGCAGGTCAGCACCGAGCCTTATGCTCCACCGAACGGCTTCCGGTCGCCCCTGGACGTGTCGGGTTTCCTTCCCAACGTTCGCCACCTTTCGACCGTGCCGTTTGGCAACCTGCTCAATCCCAACGGCACCGGCTGGGTCGAAATGGGCTGGAGCATCAATCTGCACGAACGCTCGGGCGAGTCGCAGCGTACCTGGCTGAGTGTGCAGGTGACCGACCTGGGCCTGACGCTCCGCTACGGGTCGAACCGCATCGTGGCCTGGGTCACCTCGCTTTCCACCGGCCAGAGCGTCGCCGGCGCCAAAGTGACCCTTCAGACTTGGGACGCCCAGGCCTCCCGGGCCGAGAACCGCAAAGCCCAGACCACCGATGCGCAGGGCCTGGCCGTTTTTGAGCTGAACAGGGGCGACTACACCCGCTGGTTTGGCCTGCAGCGCGACGGCTGGGTGGCCGATGGTTTGCGCGTGGCCGTCGAGGCCCCGGGCGACCGCATCGTGTTCGTGCCCAACTGGTCGCACAACGCCTGGACGGCCGGGGTGCAGGTGGGCGAGGGCCCGCTGCAGGCCGAGGTACGCCAGCCGCGCACTTTTGTGTTCACCGACCGCCAGCTGTACCGCCCCGGCGAGACCGTCACCTGGCGTGCCCTCGACAAGGACCTCGAAACGGGAACCTATCGAAGTTGGCAAGGCGCCTGGCGCATGCTGCTCACTGGCGACGACGAAAAGGCGATCGCCACCGCCACGGGCAAGTCTACTTCGTCGGGCGGCTCCTCGGGGTCCTTGGCTATACCGGCCGACCTCAAACCCGGCGACTACTCCCTGGCGTACCAGCGGCCCTCCACGGCCAAGGGTTCCGGCGGCTGGGAGACGACCACGACCGAAGCCGTCGTCGTCAACAATTTCCGCAAGCTGCTGTTCACCGTGACGGCCACCACCCCGTCGGTACCCCTGGTCCTGGGTGACCAGCTCAAGGTCAAACTCGCTGCGGACTACCTGTCGGGCGGGGTCGTTGCCGCGGGCGCCCTCGAGGACTATTGGACGCGCGAACCGGCCTCCTTCCGCGCGGTCGGTTCCTTGTACGAGGGCTGGGCCTTCGGTCCGCCACCGCTGGATTCGCGCACCACGCTCAGCGAGGGCAAAGCCACGCTCTCGGGCGGCGGAACCTACGAAGTGAAGCACGCCTCGCTGGCCGAGGGAGTCCTCGGACTGCCCTACGTCTACCAGTACCAAGCCACCGTCACCGACCCGGCCAGCCACCAATCCGCCGCCACGTCGGCCCGCCTGCTGGTTCACCCGGCCGACTTCTACCTGGGGATCAAGCTCGGCGGACAGAATCTCGACGCCGACTCGGGCTGGTTGGCCTTTCTTCCGCAAGGGCAAGAGGCCAAACTCGACGTGGTCGTTGTCAAACCCGACGGAACGCCGTTTTCGGCAGCCGGGTTCACTCCGGCCGTCACCGCCGAGTTTGTCCGCCACGATTGGGCCCAGGTCGACCAGCAGGCCACCGGCGGTAACCTCGAAACCCGCTGGGTGGAAACCCTGGTGACCGTGGCCACTCAGCCTTTGACGCTCACCGGCGCCACCGCAAGCCTGAGTTGGAAGCCCGACCGGGCCGGCGAATACTCGGTCGAGGTGCGTTCCCACGACAAGGTCGGCCGCGCCGTCGTCACTCGCAAGGACGTGTACGTCACCGGTGCCGAGTGGGTGAACTGGGCCAACGACAGTGCCGACTCGCTGGCCCTGACGCCCGAGCGGGCCCTGTACCAACCGGGCCAGACGGCGCGTGTGATCGTCCGTTCGCCGCTGCCCAAAGGCAAGTACCTCGTCACCGTAGAACGCGAAGGCGTGTTCGACCAAAGGGTCGTCGAGCTCACTTCGGCCTCGTCGGTGATCGAAGTTCCCATCAAGCCCGAGTATCTGCCGGTGGTGTATGTGTCGGTGGCCAGCTTTACCCAGCGCGCGGGCAAATTGACCCACGCCTATGGCAGTCCCGACCTCGACAAACCCCACGCGCTTTACGGTGTGGCCGCCCTCAAAATCGACAGCGAAAGCCGTCGCATCGACCTCGAAATCGTCAGCGATCAGGCCGTGTACGCGCCCGCTGCCAAGGCCACCGTCACCATCAAGGCCACGCACCAGGGCAAACCGCTGGCCGACGCCGAGGTGACCTTTTTGGCCGTGGACCGCGGTGTCGTCGACCTGATTGACTACCACGTGCCCGACCCGTTGGCGTACTTCTACGACCCTTCGTTCTTCCCGCTGATGGTGCGCGGAGCCGACTCGCGGTCGCTGCTCATCGACCCCGTCAACTACGTGCTGCGCGACCAGCCGGGCGGAGCCGGTGACGATGGCAAGTTGAGCGAGCGCAAAGACTTCCAGCCCACTGCGGTGTTCGAGCCTGCGCTGAAGACCAACGCGCAGGGCGTCGCCACCGTGGCCTTCAAGCTGCCCGACAGTCTGACCACTTACCGGACGACGGCCTTTGCTGTGAAAGACGACCTGTACGGCCTTTCCGAAGGCAACCTCGCCGTCCGCCAGGCCCTCAACGTCAAGGCCGTTCTGCCCCGCAAGCTTCGCGAGCGCGACACCACCTTCAGCGGGGTGATGGTGACCAACCTCGATTCGGCGGCTCAAAAAGTGACCATCGACGCGCAGTCGGACCTGCTGACCGTTGACAAAGAGGCCAGCAAGACCGTCACCGTGGCCGGGGGCCAAACCGTCGAGGTGGCTTTCCAACTCGCGGCCCCCCGCGCCGGCGCTGGAAAAGTGACCTTCACAGTGCATTCGGCGCTGGTCAACGAAAAGCTCACCGAAGCCGTGCTGGTCGAGCGGCCCGTCGTGTACGAGGCCGTGGCCACTTTGGGCAAGCTCACCACGGGCAAGACGGGGACCGACATCACCGAAGAAGCGCTGGTGATCCCCTCGGCGGCGCCCGACGGCTTGGGCACGCTCACGCTCACGCTCGATGCCACCCGCATCGCGTCGCTGGGTTCTTCGATGCGCTATTTGTTCGACTACCCCTACGGCTGCTTGGAGCAACGTAGCTCGAAGCTGCTGCCTATCGTGTTGTTCGGCAAGTACTTGCCTGGCTACGCGGCCGGTTGGGGCCTTCCGGGTCTCGATCCCCAGGCGGTGCTCGACGGCGAGCTCAAGGTGTTCGCGACCAGCCAGTTGCCCGACGGAGGCTTTCCCCTGTGGCCCAACGGACGGCGGGAACAGCCGTACGTGACTCTGCGCATCGCGCACATCCTGCTGCTGGCCCGCCAGGCTTCGCTCGAGGTCGGCACTTCGATCAAACTTGACGCCTTGCTGGCCCGGGTGCGGCTGCTCACGGCCGCCACGAAGAGCGACGAACTGCTGGCCTACGGACTGTACCTGCAGTCGCTGGCCGCCGGTGCGGGGTTGGCCGGTGTGGGCAAGGCCGAAGTGGCCCTCAGGCTCGACGAAGCCTTCCACCGCTGGAACAGCGCCACGTCCACGCCCGCAGCGGCCGGGACCTTTGCGCTGGGGGGGCTGGCCTACCAGGCGCTCGGGAATACCAGCCGGGCCCAGCAAGTGCTTGACCGGCTGAAAGGCTTCCTCAAGCCCGATGCGCGCTCGGTCGAAATCGACGTTCGCCGCTTGCGGACAAGGGGTGAGGACCCGGACACCTTCACCGGTTCGACGGTAGAAACCTACGCTTTGGTCCTCCTGCTGTTCCATCAGCTCACCCCGGAAAGCGATATGAACCAGCGGCTGCTCAATGCCCTCGTGGACCGGCAGACGAACGGCGTGTGGGGCAGCACGGTCGACAACTACTGGGCGTTGCAGGCTTTCGGGCAGGTGTTGGCCGCCGAAGAAACTCAGGCCCCCGCCTATGATGCGCAGGTCAGTGTGGGCACTGGCGCTGGATCCTCGCCAGCCGTTCTGTTCACGCACAGGTTCGAAGGGGTCAGAGCCGACACGCAGACCGTGGCGCTGGGCTTCCTCAGCGATACGCTCAAGGACCTTCCCCGCGACAAGAGTCTGCCCCTGCGCCTCGAGAAGACCGGCCCCGGCACGCTGTTTTATACGGCCGAACTTCGCTACGCCCTGCCTTCCGAACTGGCCCGGCCCATCGACCGGGGCCTCGAGGTCGTGACGCAGGTTACGGACATCGACGGCACGCCGGTGTTCGGCAACACGCTCACCGTGGGCAAGGTGTACCGCATGAGGGCGCTGGTGAGCACGGGCAAAACCCGCACGCAAGTCGGCTTGCGGCTGGCGGTTCCCTCGGGGGCCGAAATCCTCGACGCGCGGTTCACCCCCAGCGTGCACGATGCCGACAACGGCGACGTGGAGACCTTCTTGTTCGACAACGAGGTGCAGTACGTGTTTCCTGTGTTTCAGGCCGGCAACAGGCAGGTCGAGTTCCTGTTCCGCGCGGTGAACCAGGGCGTTTACCCCACGCCGGGAGCCAGCACCGAGGCAATGTACACCCCCGAGGTGTTCGGCCGCGATCTTGGTCGCCTCTACTTGCTCAAGACACCATGAGGCTCCGGCGGGTGGCGCGGTTAACTCCGGGTGCCGTGGCCTTTTTTTTGGTGACAGACCTCGCTCTGCGTTGGGTTCTTCTCCTGGCACCGTACCCCGAACTCGACGCCTTCGTGGCCCAGCCAGCCAGCGCCGTGGTCACCGACCGGGCAGGCCGTTTGCTGCAGGTGACCGCGCTCGAGGGAGGGTTGAGGCGTCTCGACACGCCCCTGAGCCAGATTCCTGCCTCGGTGAAACAGATCTTTTTGCGGGCCGAGGACCGGCGCTTCTACCTCCACGACGGCTTGGATCTCTGGGCTCTGGCCCGCAGTGCAGCCGACAACCTGGTCGCGGGCCGCGTGGTCAGCGGGGCGTCGACGATCTCGATGCAGTTGGCGCGCCTGGTGCACCCGCGGGGATCGGGCTGGGTCGCGAAGGCCCTGGAAGCGCTCGACGCGGCCCGCCTCGAGGCCCGCTTGAACAAGGACCGAATCCTGGAACTCTGGCTGGACCATCTGCCTTTTTCATCGCGGTTGGCGGGGGTAGAGGCTGCCGCCCGAGGGGTCTTTGGTATTGCACTGACCGAACTCACGGTGGAGCAAACCACGTTGTTGGCCGTCATTCCGCGGCGACCCGCGCTGTACGATCCTCGCGTGGACCCCGGTTCCAGCGCGGCAGCTGCCCTGCGTCTCTTTGGTCCTGAGGCCTCAGAGGGCGCACTGGAGTCGCTGGTCTCTGCCGCCCGGGCCTCGGCCTCGACACCGCCGTTCCCGAAGGAGGCACCTCACTACGTGCGCTTGCTGGAAGCTTCGACTCCTGGCGGACTCCACGGCCGCGTTGTCACGTCGCTCGACCTCGAGTTGCAGCAGCGGCTCGAGGCGGCGATCCGCAAGAATCTCAAACCATGGTACGCCAACCGTTTGCGCAACGGGGCCGGCCTGGTGCTCGACAACGTCAGCGGCAACGTTCTGGCGTGGGTGGGTTCCGCCGACTTTGACGACGCCGCTGAGCTCGGGCAAAACGATGGCGTGTTGGCCACCAGTCAGCCCGGCTCAGCGCTAAAACCCTTCTTGTACGCGCTGGCGCTCGAGCGGGGTCTGTCCCCGGCCACGGTGCTGCCCGACCTGCCCACCGACTTCGGGAGCGCTGAAGTCTATAGCCCCTCGAACTTTAACGGTCGTTTCAACGGACCGGTACGCTTGCGGGTGGCGCTGGCCTCCAGCCTCAACGTTCCTGCCGTCGAAGTTTTGCAACGCGTTGGCGTGCGCCCCTTCGAGAACTGGCTGCGCGACCTCGGCTTCGCGTCGCTTGAGCGGCAGCGGGGAACCCTCGGCGTCGGGCTGGCGCTGGGCAACGCCGAGGTGAGTCTGCGCGAGATGGTGAGTGCGTTCGCCGTTTTTCCGCGCGGCGGCCTCGACCTTGCCGGCAAACAGGTGATGAGCGCCACCACGGCGGCCCAGATCCGCGACATTCTG
Source organism: Spirochaetales bacterium (assembly GCA_037142615.1). Taxonomy (GTDB): domain Bacteria; phylum Spirochaetota; class Spirochaetia; order JABEVK01; family JABEVK01; genus JAIFLN01. The sequence continues at coordinate 28,745 of JBAXAI010000024.1, forward strand.
AGCGACCAACCCAGCCGCTTCCTGGGCTTCGGCAGCAGTCGCACGCTGCAACGCGACTACGACGCCATGTTCAAAACCGGTACCGCCAACCAATACCAGCAGGTGTGGGCCCTGGGGGCGACGGCGCAGGTCACCATCGGCGTCTGGATGGGCAACTTCCGCGGGCAGACCGTCATCGGCCGCACCGGCAGCGGCATTCCGGCCAAAGCGCTGGTCGAGGTGCTCGACACCCTGGCCACGCCCGCCGACCCTGAGTCCGCAAACTGGTGGAGGTCTGTCCCCGCCAGTCACACCCTGCGCATCTGCACGCTCTCGGGTCTGGCGGCAACCGACAATTGCCCCACCATGCTCGAAAGCTTTGCCGACGCCCGGGGTTCTGGGGGCGCTGCTTCCGATCCGCCGCCCTGTACCTGGCATCATCCGGGGGGCCGCGTGACCTACCCGGCCGAGTACGCTTCCTGGGTGACCGGTGGCGGGCGGGCGGGTCTGGGGGCGAGCCAGGAAACGGTGCCCGGCACTGATCCCGAAATCCTGTCGCCGGCCAACGGTGCGGTGTACTACCTCAACCCCCAGAAGCCTTTGGCGAGCCAGGCCGTCCCGGTGAGGGTGGCCGGGGCTCCTGGGGCCCTCGTCACCGTCGATGGCCGTTCGGTCGCCTACCTCGATAGTACCGGCACGGCCGCCTTGCCCCTGACCGCTGGTGTGCACCGGTTGCAGGTTGGGGGTGCCACCGCGAGCTACGAGGTGCGCTGACCTCGGGGCCGAAGCGTCTGCTTGACACTTTGGCTCTGTTGGTCGAAAACCTGAGCATGAGGTCCTCATGAAACTTCGTCCTTTGGCCCTATTGCTTCCTATGCTTCTTCTGGCTGGTTGTTACACGACCCCGTCCGCTCTCAAGAATCTTGACACGGTGGCCTTTGGTCAGGAGTTTGCCGTCACGGGAAAGGTGAAGCCCCTTTTGCAGGTTCCCCTGACCGACATCAACCTCTACCTTCTGTCAGACGATGGGGCGAGCTTTCCCCTCGTTTCCAAAAAGAAGTTCTCCAACGGACAAACGGTCGATCTCCACGTTTCGGTGGTAGGAACCAAGGGGCAACTCCCCAACGAGCTGGTGGACTCCATCAAAAACCTGGCCGACCTTCTGCTTCGCAAGGGCCTGGTTCCCAAGGAAACGGCTGAGCTGGTGAGCACGGCCATTGTTACTACCGTGAAAGGCGCTGCCGCATTGGTGGGAAACGTGTTGATTCTGGTGCAGGGGTAGAGCCATGAGACGCTTCCTTGCCTTGGGTTTGGCTCTCTGTTCTCTGGCCGTCGTTCCCTTGGCAGCCGATGTCGCCGGCGAAAACAACGTCTTGGCTGCAGAGTTTGACCTCTGGGGGATGGCCCTCAATACGTGGGGGGCCACCGGCGAGTTTGCCCTGGGTCCCGACGTCGCCCTCGAAGGGAGTTTCACTTTTTCCCCGAACCTGCTCTGGCTGACCGGGCTTTCGACGCTCGACTCGAAGTTGTTGTTTCGCGCCTACTTTGGGCGTTACGCCCCCTGGCAGCTCGATCCCGCGTGGAGCTTCTTGAAAGGAACCGGCTTGACTGGTTTGTCTTTCGCCCTGGGACCCACGTTTCATTGGTGGAGCGGTACTTCGACCGTCTCGGGGGTCAAAGGCCAGTGGACCTACCTGACCGCGGGGCTCGAGGCCCAGTTTGGCACCAAGTACTTCCTAACAGAACACTGGTTCACCGGGGTCAAACTCGGGATGGAAGCTCAGTTCCCGAGCTCGTGGGGGCTTACGGCCAACGGGGTAGCCGTTGCCGACCGAACCACCTGGACGACCCCCGGCTTGGTTCCCCTCCCGCTCACGTGCGCCGTGGGGTTGGGTTACGCCTGGTAGGGCCGACGTCCGTTATTTGAGCTCCTGGATTGCCTTGATAAACTCATCGACGTTGCCAAAGCGCTTGTAGACGCTGGCAAACCGCACGTACGCCACCTTGTCGACGCGCTCGAGCTTGCCCAGCACCAGGTCGCCAAGCTGTCGGCTGGTCACTTCGTGGTTGGCCTTGCCTTCCATGGCCGCTTCGTCTTCCAGCTGGTTGAGCAGCTCCTCGATATCGACCTGGCTGATGGGCCGCTTTTCGAGCGCGCGCACCAGGCCCCGCTCGATCTTCTTGACGTCAAAGGGTTCCCGCCGGCCGTCGCTCTTGACCACCATGAGCGGAATCTCTTCGATCCGCTCGTAGCTGGTGAATCGATAGCCGCATTTGAGGCATTCCCGGCGCCGGCGGAGCGAGGTTCCCGAGATGTTCTGGCGACTCTCGATCACCTTGTCTTCCAGATCACCGCAAAGAGGGCATTTCATGCGTCCATTCTACACCGTGCAGGCCCTGTTTGGGGTATGATGGTGCCATCATGAAGTACGTGTTTGTCGCTCTTGGCTGGCTGGCCCTCGTGGCCGCCGTTCCTGCAGTGATGCATTGGCCCTTGGGGGCCCACGCAGGCTTTCTCTATAACCTCCTTTTGTGGACGGCGGTGGCCGGGTACTCGCTCAAGCTGCTGGGCAAAGACCGCAACGGTTCGGGCACGACCGGGCTGGTGCTTCTCATCGGCGCTCCGCTCGCCATGGCCGCACTGTGGCTGCTCAGCGCCGTGCCGTTGCGCGCTGGCGACTACCACCGGCTGGCGGGTGGGGTTTCGCCCCACGAGGCGCAGCTCGAATCGCTGACGCGTCCCGAGAACCTTTTGCGCGTGTCGACCCGGGCGATGGCCTGGCAAATGGCGAACAAGGCGCTGGGCGGCGAAATCACGCTCGACGGACGCACCGTGCAGCTCACGAGCCAGTTCGAGATCTCGGCCGAGCGGGGCACCCTGTTGAGGCTCGACGACAAGGCCCATCAAGGGCTGTACTGGATTTTCGTGCTCGACTATTCGGGCCTGTTCGCCTCGCTCGATCTGCCGTGGGTTCCCGGCTACGTGCTGCTTTCGGCCACCGACCCGCAGGCCAGGGCCGAACTGGTCACCGACCGGCAGTTCCGTTACACGCCCAACGCCTTTTTTGACCGCTCGCTGGACTTCCAGACCTACTGGCGGCACGTGGGTGAGCAGGTGGAAGAAACCCACCTCGAGCTCGACGACGCGGGCAACCCCTGGTGGGTCACCTCGTACAGCATGCCGGGGGTGGGCCTCGACGGCTACGTTCTTTCGTCAGTGTCGGTGCTGAATCCCGAAACCGGCGACGAGACGGCGATGACCTGGGACCAATGGTTGGCGCGCAAGGGCGAGTTTGCCTGGCTCGACCGGGTGGTTCCCGAGGCGGTGGCCGCCCGAAGGCTCGACCAGTGGTGGTCGCTGGGCAACGGCTGGCTCAACGCCCTGGGTTTCCCCGGGGCCAACGTGCTCCAGCGCACGCCGTACAGCGGCAACGAGCTCTGGTTCTTGCCGCTGGCCAAGAGCAACGTGTGGTTGTCGGGCATCACCAGCATGAACAACAAAGACTACAGCCTGGTCAACTTCAGTCTGATCGATACCCGTACCGGCGACTTGAGCTACATCAAAGTGAAGGGAACCGAGGAAGACGGTGCGGTCAAGATGGCCCAGGGAGCCCTGGGAGCCGACTCGTCGATCTGGAAGCCGGTGTTGCCTACGCCCATCGTTTTTGAGGGCAAGCCGTGGTGGAGCCTGATGATCGTCGACAGCCAGGACCTGTTTCGTGCGGTAGCCCTGTTGCCGCTGGATTCCACCAACGAAGTGTATTTTGGAAACAGTCTGGCCGACGCGATGGTCAAGGCTGGGCTTGGCGAACCTCAAGCGGCGGGTCCGAGCCCTGCTGCCGAGGCCAGCGTCACGCTCACCTTGACCGCCACCGAGGCGGCCCTGCTCAAACAGTTGCTTAGGCGTCTGAACGACGCCACGGGGGGACGATGAACATTCTCATGATCGGAGGCACGGGCATTATCAGCTCGGCCGTTTCTGACTTGCTGGTCCAAAAAGGGCACCACCTCACCCTGCTCAACCGGGGGGCTTCGATCCGCCAAGTCTCTGCGGGGGCCGAAGTGCTCAAGGCCGACATCCGCGACCCGGCTTCGGTGCGGGCGGTGCTCGGGGCACGGAAGTTCGACTCCGTTGTCGACTGGCTGAGCTTTGTGCCCGAGCACGTGGCCGCTTCGCTCGACCTGTTCGAGGGCCGCACCGGCCAATACGTTTACATCAGCTCTGCCTCGGTGTACCGAAAGCCGACCGTTGCCCTTCCGGTGGTCGAATCCAACCTGCTGCACAACCCGTTTTGGGAATACAGCCGCAACAAAACGGCCTGCGAGGAGTTTTTGACCGACCGCTACCGCACCAAGGGTACCCCCATCACCATCGTGCGTCCGAGCCACACCTACGACAAAACGCTCTTGCCCATGGACGGGGGTTGGACCGTGGTCGACCGCATGCTGCGGGGGCTGCCGGTGATCGTGCACGGCGACGGCACCTCGTTGTGGACTCTCACCCATCACCGGGATTTTGCCCGTGGGTTCGTTGGTCTGCTCGGGCACCCCTACGCGCTGGGCGAGGCCTTTCACATCACCGGCGACGAGTGGCTGTCCTGGAACGAGATTTTCCGGTTGGTGGCGCTCGCCGCCGGCGTCGAGGCAAAAATTGTTCACGTGCCCAGCGACCTGGTTGCCCTCGAAGACCCCGCGTGGGCAGATGGGCTGCTGGGCGACAAGTCGCATTCCATGATGTTCGACAACAGCAAGATCCGCCGCCTGGTGCCCGACTTCACCTGCCCCATCCCGTTCTCCCAGGGCGTGAGGGAGGTGATGGCTTGGTATCAGGAAGACAAAAAACGCCAGGTCGTCAACGCCGATTTCACCGCAAAGTATGAACGTATCCTCGCCCGGATGAACCGGGCTTGGGCCAACTAAGGAGCATCTATGGACAATTTCACGTACCAGAACGCCACCAAAATCCTCTTCGGACGAGGCATGGAAACGCAGGTCGGCACCGAGACCAAAAAGCACAGTTCGCGCGTCCTGTTGCACACCGGCATGGGCTCGGTGAAGCGCTCGGGCCTGTTCGACACGGTGGTGCACTCGCTCGAGGCCGCCGGCGTCACTTGGATTGAGCTCGCCGGGGTGCAACCCAACCCACGTCTTTCGCTGGTGCAAGAGGGTATCAAACTCTGCCGCGAAAACAAGTTAGACTTCATTCTTGCCGTGGGCGGCGGCAGCGTCATCGACTCGGCCAAGGCCATCGCGGCCGGCGTTCCCTACAGTGGCAACGTGTGGGACTTCTACGAAGGCACCGCCCAGCCCCAGGGCGCGCTCAAGGTGGCCACGGTGCTCACCATTCCTGCGGCCGGCAGCGAAACCAGCGGCAGCACCGTCATCACCAACGAGGACGGCGGCTACAAGAAGGGCCTGACGAGCAACGACTGGCTGCGCCCGGTGTTCAGCATCCTCAACCCCGAACTCACCAAAACCCTGCCCGCCTACGAAACCGCCGTCGGAGCCGCCGACATCATGAGCCATGTGTTTGAGCGGTACTTCACCAACACGACCAACGTGGACTACTCCGACCGCCTGTGCGAGGCCACGCTCAAGGGCGTGATCCGCAACCTGCCGCTGGTGCTCGCCAAACTCCAGGACTACGACGCCCGCGCCGAACTCATGTGGTTGGGCACTCAGGCCCACAGCGACCTGATCGGCATGGGCCGCGAGGGCGATTGGGCCACCCACGGCATCGAGCACGAGCTGAGCGGCATCTACGACGTGCCGCACGGTGCCGGCCTGGCCGTCATGTTCCCCGCGTGGATGAAGTACAACCTGGCCCACGATGTGGAGCGCTTCTGTCAGCTCGCCGTGCGGGTTTGGAATGTCGAAATGGACCACAAGAACCCGCGCAAGACCGCCCTCGAGGGCATCGCCAAGCTGCAAGGCTTCTGGGCCAGTTGCGGCTTGCACACGAGCCTGGAAGGCTTGGGCATCACCGACAACCGCTACGCCGAAATGGCGGCCAAGGCCACCAACAAGGGCCAGTGGAAGCTCGGCAACTTCGTCAAGCTGGAACAAAAGGATGTCGTGGCCATTTATGAACTCGCCAGCACCAAGGCCCCCAGCGAGAAGGGTGGCAAGTGACGCCTGAGCGGCAACGCCTGCTCCAGCAACTGAACTTCCTCCGCGAGATCGACAAGGTGAAGGCCATCGTCCGCAAGACCAGCCTGTTCGATGGTTCGCGCCGGGAGAACGACGCCGAGCACTCGTGGACGCTGGCCGTGATGGTGTCGCTGCTGCGTGAGTACGCCGACGTCGAGGTGAAGCTCGAGCGGACGCTGCTCATGGTGCTGTTGCACGACGTGGTCGAAGTCGACGCCGGCGATGTGTTCATTTACGATCCCGCGCGGGCGCACGTGGCGGCCAAGGAAGAAGCGGCGGCCCAGCGCATCTATGGCCTGCTCCCTGCCGACCAGGCGCAACCGTGGCTCGAGCTGTGGCGCGAGTTCGAAGCCCGCCAGACTCCCGAGGCCAAGTTCGCGGCCGCCTTTGACCGGCTCGAGCCTGTGCTGCAAAACTACTATAACGGCGGGGGCACCTGGCGCGAGTTCGGCATCACCAAGGCCCAGGTCGTGGCCAAGAACCAGCCCATTGCCGACGCATCGCAGCGGTTGTGGGCCTTTGTGCAGGAACTGATCGAGGAATGCGACCAGCGCGGTGACTTTGCGTGACCGTGGTCGCGGGCGAAGACTACAGTGAGCAAGACCTTTCGGGGCAGGTGTTTGAGGAGCTGCACTTCAACGGGTGCGACTTTACCCGGGCCAATCTGAGCCGGGCCACCTTCGAAGCGTGCCTTTTTGAGGACTGCAACTTCACCAGCCCGCTGATCTCCAAGACCAAGCTCATCGACGCGCGGTTTGTCCGTTGCAAACTCCTGGGGCTCAACTTTTATCACTTTGACCAGTTTGCCCTGAGCTTCGCCTTCGACGAGTGCGTGCTGCGCCTGTGCGTGTTCAGCAATCTCAAACTCAGAAAGCTCAAGATCAGCGGTTGCCAAATCGTCGAATGTGACTTCAAGGAGAGCGACCTCACCGAGGCGAACTTCTCGAAGAGCGTGTTCCGCGACACCCTGTTCCACCAGGTGAACCTCGAAAAGGCCGACTTTCGCGACGCACAAAACTACAGCCTGGACCCCCGCGCCAACAACCTGACCAAGGCCCGCTTCAGCCAGCCCGACGTGCTGAACCTGCTGGCACCGTTTGGGATTGTGGTGGAGGGGTAGGGAAGTTTCTTGCTTCTTGACCCCCTCCCGTGGCACGATAGGTGAATGAGCAACCCCTCGGACATGGAAGTCTCCAGACAGTTTGAATTGAAGATGTACATCGATTCAACTTCAGCGATGTACGAGAATGCGCTCCTCCAAAACGGCGAAATCTACGACACTGCGAGCCGGTTCACGAGGGAGTTTGCTGACATTTCTGCCCAAGCAATCCTTGCCGACTCCCGAATCATCAAGATCCTCCGATACCTGGTGACTCCATCGATAAGTCAAATGAAGTTCGGCCAACTCTTTGAGTTTCAGTCCATCGGCAAGTTCGAGGACGCGCGGGTGCTTCCCGATTCCAACAAATACAGGGAACTAGAGCGGATCGCACCTAAAATTGCTGACTTCGTTGGCGAACGTCTTGATCGGCGGCGTTTTCTTTGGCTTTCGTCAAAAGACCATGATTTCCCGATATCGCGGGAGTACGCCAAGAACTGGACTTGTTCCCTCGTTGCTGACCAGAATGCACAGACCAATTACAGAAACTGGAGAAAAGACCAGCAGGAGCATGCGGTGACATCTCATCTGATACAGTTGGGCTACACCAAGACCAAGTTCAACGGGGTTATCAACAGGGCAACCGACTTGAGAATTGGCGAGTTTTCGCGCGAAATCAAGGTAAGGGGTCGCACCATCCAGAAGGCCGACATGGCGTTTCGGAGCAGAAGATCGAAGAAGCTCATTCTCATCGAGGCAAAGGCGGTCGGTGTTGAGCTCGACGCCACAAAGCGAATCAAGGAGTGTAGCGACAAGGCGGGTGATTGGCGGGCCTCAGCAGAACTGGAGGAACCGACCGTTGTAGCGGTAATCGCTGGTTTCTTTTCTCAAGGCAATCTTGAGAACCTTTCATCCTCCGGGGTGTCGATTGTATGGGAACATCATCTCGAAGGTTTGGATGCATTCTAATGAGTTTCCGATATGTGAGCGTCTTCAGTGGTGCGGGCGGGCTTGATATTGGCCTGGAGCGGGCGGGGTTGCGTGCAGCTTCTTTGTGTGAAATTGAGAGGGTGTTTTGTGAAACACTAGAAGCGAACAAAGGTTGGCGGCATGAAGATAACCACGAATACCACGTTGATTCCAGAATCCTGAACGCCGACATTCGTGAAGTCTCCGGTTCTGACCTGTTCTCTGAAGGCGAACTCGACCTCGTCGTTGGCGGGCCGCCCTGTCAGGCATTCTCAAGTTCGGGGAAGCAATTGAGTGTTCTTGACCCCCGGGGCGCGCTCGTCTCGGAATACTATCGAATTATCGATGAACTTCGGCCTAAAATGTTTCTGTTTGAGAATGTAAGGGGGCTCGTGACCGCACGGGACGCTCAAGGCAGACCCGGAGGTGTTATCACCGAGCTGATCCGGATCTTGGAAGACCTCGGCTACAGCGTAAGGTCCGCACTTCTCAATTCCGCTGACTTCGGGTCCAGCCAGCGGCGAGTCCGCTGCTTCCTGCTTGGATCACGCGAGGGCACGGCTCCACTTTTTCCGGCCCCAACACACAGCAAAGACGGGGGTCTACTTACCCTTCCGTGGAACTCGCTCGCTTCGCTACTGAAGGTCTATGCCGAAGCGGACGAAACGCAGTTCGTCTTTCCAACTCGAGTGCTGGCAAAGCAGTTCGAAAGTATTCCCAATGGAAGTGGACTCAAGAGCCCCGGAAAGGCGGAGGCTACCCGGCCCAACGGGCACTGGGGCTATCGACAGGGAACATTCATCTCAGATTTGGAATTACCCGCCAGAACAGTAACCGGCTCGCAGTCGCAGGATTGGGTGCGTTGGGGAGGGGCGCTCCGTCGACTGACCTTCAGCGAGATCCGGCAGCTTCAAGGCTTTCCTCGGGATTGGACTTTCAAGGGAACAAAGGCGCAAGTCTACAAGCAAGTCGGAAACGCGGTGCCTTCGGTTTTCGGAGAAGTTTTGGGGGAGGTCATCGTGAAGCACCTTATGGCCAACAACGGTGGACCCACACAAAAGATCCCGATGCCTCATTCGTTCCAATCTTACATCGACTACACCGTCAAAGACCATAATCGGAACGCCGCCTCAAGGCAGATTCACAAGCGGTTTGCCCCTGCTGAGTAGTCGTGACAGATGCTACTCCTTGATTTGCGCCAGAATCTCGGGCAGGTACTTCAGCACGTAGTTCAGGCCGTCGCGGTTGGTGTTGAGGCCCAGGCTGAAGCGGATCGTGCCGTAACCGGGCCTATCGGCACCGATGGCTGACAGCACGTGGCTGGTCTTGATTTTGCCTGAACTGCACGCCGAACCGGCCGACACGCTCACGCCGATGTTGTTCAGCGACAACAACATGCTCCCGGTATCGATGCCCGGAAAGGCTACGCTCAGGTTGGCGTCGCTGCGGTGCTCTAGGCTTCCGTTGACCCGCAAGCCAGGCTCGATTCGCCGCAGCTCGGCAAGGAACCAGTCGCGCAGGGTGCGCAGCCGCAGCCCCTCGCGCTCCATTTCGTTGTAGGCCAACTCGGCGGCCGTCGTCAGCGCCAGCAGGTAGCCGACGTTTTCGGTGCCGCTACGGTGGCCGTTTTCCTGCCCGCCGCCCTGAAGCAACGGCGCTACCGTGTGTTCCTTCGCCTGCCACAACAGGCCCACGCCCTTGGGGGCATAGATTTTGTGCCCCGAAACCGCCAGAAAGCTGACGCCCCATTCGCGGGGGCGCAGCGGCATTTTGCCAAAGGCCTGCACCGCATCGACAAACAGCGGAACTCCGTGGGCGCGGCAAACCGCGCCAAGTTCGGGAATCGGGTTGATGGTGCCGATTTCGTTGTTGACCATCATGGCGCTCACGAGCACGGTCTCGGGCCGAAGCGCGGCTTCGACGGTTGCCGGCTCGAGCAGGCCCTCGGCGTTCGGATTCACCCAGGTGACGGCAAAACCCAGCGATTCCAGCCATTTGTGCGGCTCAAGCACGCAACTGTGCTCGACGGTGCTGCACACAAAATGGGGGGCAGGCGTGCGGCCCAGCCCGGCGCGAAAGGCCACACCTTTAATGACGGTGTTGGCGCTCTCGGTACCGCAGCTGGTGAAGGTCAGCTCAGGGGCGCTCACGCCCAACAGGCCGGCGAGCGTTTCTCGGCACCGGTCAATCTGGTTGAAGGCGGCTTGGCCCTGCAAGGTGCCCGAACTCGGGTTGGCAAAGCCGAGGCGGCCTTCGTGAAAGTCGTGCAGCACTTGCCCCACCTCGCGCCGGATGTAGGTGGTGGCGTTGTGGTCGAGGTACACCTCGCGGAAGTCGGCCACCTCGAGCTTGGCCGGTGGTTTGCAGGTGTTGTCGGCCGTCTGGATAGGAATGCCCACCCACGTGTAAAGGCTGTTCAGTCCGTGGGGAAACAGGCGGTCGAGCTCGGCCTTGTCGAGGGCCAAGGCCTTTTTCAGCGTCAAAAACAGCGGGCCGACGCGGTTTTTTTCGTAGTAGCGCCACGCGAACTCGAGCACCGCCAAGTGGCGGTCGGTGAGCTCGGTGTGCGTCAGCACCGACATCCGCCCAATCTGCGTCAGCACATAATTACTTAAGGCCATTAGCTTTGCTTTGCTCCAGGGTACTGTGGGAACGGGTACCCGAACCGGCTGTCTTTCATACCCTGCACCATCACTTCGAAGGCCTTCCATGGAATGCCCAGCCCCAGCCGGTCGGCCTCGTATTGCGCAATCAGGCGCGCCCCGACGCAGTAGCTCGAAAAGTTGATTTTGCCTGTGAGGTAGGGGCGCACGATCAGGTCGCTGTTCACCACTCGCACCGGCCCCATGCTTCCCTCGACGCGCTCGCCGGTGTTGTACGCGTAAGCCTGGCCCAAGCGCGTCAGCTCGACCGGGCGCACGTTCATGGTGACCACATCGGGAACCAGGTCGAGCTCGTCGAACTCGTAGTTGTAAAAGAAGATGCCCTCGATGTTGGGCGGCTGGATGGCCAGCATGTCGGCCATGGCCTTGCGGGCGATTTCGGGGGTAGCAAACCGGCCCGAGTCCTTTTCGCCGAACAGACAGAACTCTTTGCGCCCAGCGGCCGGGGCGGCGTACACCGTGCCGTCCGAAAAGTCGGCCGGGGTCGGAGGGGCAAAGTCGGCCTTGCCCGACTGGCTGCGCATGATTTCGGTGTACACCCGGGGGCCTTCCATGGGCAGTTTGCGGTGTCGGTCGACCAACCCCAGCGTAATGGCGGCGGCGATGCACCCGATGTTCTGCCGGGTCAAGAAGACCGCGTCGCCCAGACCCGCCTGGCGGTTGGCCTGACAGCTGGTCAGGCTCACCCCATCGGTTTCGAAGGCCTTCACCTCGTCAGGGATAGTCTCGCCGAGGCGGAAGAACTTGACCCCCGCCGTCGGGATCTTGAGGTCCCAGTCGGCCATGTTGGCCAAAAGCTCGCCCGTCAGTCGCTGGAAGGTGGTCATGCGTGCCTCCGCTACTTCAGGAACCGGCTGTCGTAGAACTTCTCGAGGTCGATTTTGCCCGACAGCGCCGAAATCTTGGTCGTCAGGTAGGTCTGCATGGTGTCGAGTTCGGCCAGATTGGGCTTGAGCGCCTTGTAGCTCACCTTGGTGCCGCTCATCAGCACGCGGCTCATCACCTCTTCGGTTTGGCCGAGGAAGGCGGCGGCCACCTTGACGGCGCTTTCGGGTTTTTCGTGGATGAGCTGGCCCGATTTGACGAAGCTGGTCACGAGTTCCTGGATGGCTTCGGGGTACTTTTGACAGATTTCTTCTTTGGCGACGACCACGCAGCAGGGATGGTCGGGCCAGATTTCCTGGCTGAGCTTGAACTGGTCGCCCATGCCCTTGGCGATCACCACCGAACCGAAGGGTTCGGCAACGATGTAACCACCGATGTCGCCGGCTTCGTCCCACTCGATGAACTGGGGAATCTGGCCGGGTGCTACGACTTCGAACACCACGTCCTTGCCTGGCCCGACGGTCATGCCGGCTTCCTTGAGCAGTTTGTCGAACAGCATGTGGTGAACGCTCAGATGGTAGGGGATCAGAACGGTCTTGCCCTTGAAGTCTTCGAGCTTGGTGATGTTGGCTTTCTTGTTGGTGACGATGATGCTGCCGTCACGGTGAGCCAGCATGATCAGCTTGAGAGGAACCTGGGAATGGAACAGCTCCATGGCGTACGGGGCCAGCATGAAGGCAATGTCGATTTCGCCGGCCGTCATGGCGTCGCCGACGTCGTTCCAGCCCGCCATCGAAATCGTCTCGAAACTGCAGTGTTCGAGTTTCTCGACGTCCTTGGCAACTTTGGCTTTGGTGACCCCCAGAACCAGGTGGTCGGTAATGGGCAAGTGTCCGATTTTGAAGACGGGTTTCGCGCTCATGGGCTTCCTCTCTGCAACAGTTCTAGTACAACGATTTGCCAAAGGCAAGGATTGGCCCTACAGTGAACGGATGTTCCCGACGGTCCTGTTTCTCGGCTCTTTGCTCACGTTGCTGATGTTGCTGCTGGTTGTCCGGCGGATCGACAGCCCAGGGGCCACGCCTTTCGTCGGGTTGCTCGCCGGGTCGACGCTGTACAGTTTCGGCTACGCGCTTGAGTTGATGACGCCCCCCGGTTTCATGAGCTATTTCTGGACCCAGTTTCAGTACTGGGGCATTGTTTCCATCCCATCGTGCTGGCTCTGGATGTCGCTCGAAACGCCGCTGCAGGTCAAACTGCGCAGTCCGTGGCTCTACCTGGTCCTTTTTACGATCCCGGCCATCAGCCTGACGCTCACCCTGACCAATGACTGGCACCACCTGTTTTTCGCCAGTCTCGACTACGTGCGCGTCGGCGACCTGACCCTCGCGATCTCGGTCAAAGGCCCCGGCTACCTTTTGCACCTGTTATACTGCGGTGCCGTGTTCCTCCTGAGCCCGGTGTTCTTCTTGCTGCGCTGGCGCAAGCTCGGCCACGGCTACGGGTCGATGGCCATCCGGTTGCTTCTGGGCTCGCTGTTTGCTTGGGCGGGCCTCGCGGTCTATCTGCTGGGTTGGACTCCCGAGGGGCTCGACAGCACCCCCTTGGGCCTTACGCTGGCGGCGCTGGTGTACTACCGCGTGCTGCGTCCGGCCCGACTGTTCGAAATGGTTCCTTTATCGCGAGAACTGGTGTTTCGGCTCATTTCGCAGCCGGTGCTCGTGCTGGACCGCCGCTTCCGTCTGGTCGACTGGAACCCCGCGCTCGAGTCGCTTTGGCCCGGGATGACAAGCGCTCACGTCGGAGCCAAGCTCGGCAAACTTCTGAACAACCGGGTCTGGCTGGACAAATTGATGGATCCCCGCTTCCTCAGCCCCGCGACGCTGGCCTGGCAAGGCGAACAGATGACCTACTGGTCGGTCGAGCCCACCCCGGTCACCGACGATGGGGGCAAGCTTCAGGGCAGGATCTTCCTGTTCCGCAATGTGAGCGACATTGTGGCGAGGGACGAGTTGCTGGAGCGCCTGGACCTCACCGATCCGGTGACCGGGCTGTACAACGCCGAGACCTTCCGCAGCAAGGGACTTGAACTGACGAACGGGCTCGAGAACGATGGCGCCGTTTCGCTGGTGCTGCTCGAGTTGGCGGCTACCGAGGCCAACCTCAAGGGCGTGGTGACCTTGTGGGTCGGGCTGCTGCGGGGCTCGCACGTCTTTGCTCGGCTGGGGCCTTCCCGGTTCGGGCTCCTTTTGCCAGGCATGATCCCCGCCCGGGCGCTGAGCGTGGCCGAGTCGCTTTGCTCGCGTTTGGACCCGGCGGTTGCGACGGCCCGGTTTGGTGTTGCCGGCGCGCAGCGGGTCGCTGACCCATGGGATACGCTGTGCGCCCGGGCCGAGGCGGCGCTCAACGAAGCACTGAACGGGGGCCGTATCGGGGTGGCCGGGTGCGTGGCCGATGCCGATGGCACGGTAAGCACGTGTCTGGAAGTGGAAGGGGTTTCGTGATGCACGTGAGTTTTGTCCCGATGCGCGACGACGATTTGGAAGTGATGTTGCCGCTGTACAACCATTACGTGCGCGAAAGCACGGCCACCTTCCACACGCAGGAAGTGGATCTCGCCACGTTGCAGGGCCTCTTGATGCCCGGCTACCCGCGCTTCGGCAGCTGGAGAATCGACGCCGATGGCGTCCCCGCAGGCTACCTCGTGCTAGGCCGCTACAAGCCGCGCGAAGCCTACGATGGTTGCGCCGAGGTGACGCTCTACCTCAGCCCGGCCCACGCAGGCCAAGGCTTGGGCTCGCAGACTCTGGAGTTCGCCGAGCAGCAGGCCCGCGAGCGCGACTTCCACTCGCTGTTGGCCATCATCTGTGGCGAGAACACGGCCAGCATTCGGCTGTTCCAAAAGCACGGCTACACCGAGTGCGCGCACTACCGCGAGGTGGGCCGCAAGTTCGGCCGCTGGCTCGACGTGGTAAGCTACGAAAAGCTGCTGGAGCCGGGTTGATCGGCTCGATCTCGCCACTGTGGCTGCGCCTCGGCCTCGTTTCCGTACTCACGTGTCAAAGACACGCTCCGTGCGTCACCTCGGCCTCGGCATTGCCACAGCGTCGATCTCGGTCCGCTGAACCCGGCTGCTGGAGCCGGGTTGATCGGCTCGGCCTGCTAGGGTTGCGCCGGGTTGAGAATGACGGTCAGCGCCTTGTCAGGGTTGAGCATGGCTTTGGCCAGAGCCACCACCGCGTCTTTTTTGAGCGCCGTGTAGAAGTCGGTCAGGCCTGGCAGGAGCTTCAGGTCGTTGCCTAAGTAGGCGCTGCTGCTCACGGCGTTGGCCCACCAGCTGTTGGTCTTCTGGTTGGTCTCGAGCGCGCGCTTGCGGATCTCGACGGCCTTGCTGAACACGTCATCGCTGATTGTTCCCTTTGACAGCGCCTTCAGTTCGGCAAGGGCGGCCGCCAGCAACTCGTCTTGACGAGCCCGGTCGCAAGTGAAATTGATGGTGGTGGTGCCATGCGCGTACGGGAAGGGGCTGAGCGACACATCGACGCTGGCGCCGTAGGTGCCTTCTTTGTCTTGGCGCAACACCTCGCGCATGCGGATGGTGAGCACTTCGCGCAGCGCCGAGGCTGTGAAACTCTGGGCGGCAGAGTAGGGGATGGCCACCGGCAAGGTGAGCGTGACGACCGCCTTGTTGTCGATTCCTTTTTCGAGCACCGAGTTCACGGGACCAGCGGCGGGCCGCACCTTGGTGTCGAGGGCTCCGGGGGCTTTCACCGCGGGCAGCGACGCCAGCCAGGTTTCGACCAGCGGCTTCAGCATGGCCTCGTCAAAATCGCCGGTGATGGTGAGCACAAAGCCCGGCGCCCCGGCCAGCAGCTGCTTGTACAACACCGCTGCTTTGTCGGGCACGATTTCGGTCATACGCTCGGCGCGCAACGGTTTGCTTCGGAAGTTGCCGCCCGACAGCAGGCGGTGGAGCTCGTCCTGATACAGCTGCTCGGGAATGTCCTGGTTGTTCTTCAGCGATTCGGCCAGCTGTTGCAAAAACGACGCTTCGGCCCCGGCATCGCGCCTCGGTGCCCCGAGTTTGAGGGCCACCATGGGGAGCAGCGAGTCCAAGTCGGCAGTGACCGACGAACCATTGAGGCTCGCACTGGTATCATCGAAGGCGACATTCACCGACACCTGTTTTCCGCTCAGGGTGTCCTGGAGTTCCGACAGGTTCAGGTCGCCCAAACCGGTATTGCTGAACAGGTAGGGGGCGAGCATCGCGCTCAGGTAGTCTTTTTCGGCAACGGGAGCCAACCCCCCCCGGGACAGACCCCGGATGATCACTTCGTTCTTGGTCAGTTGGTTCTTGTACACGAGCACCTGCAGGCCGTTCGAGAGCGTCCAGCGGGTCAGCGGAGTTCCCGCAACGGCCTCGGTTTTGGTGATCTTGCCGGGTTTTGGGGTTTGGGCCACCAGCGGCTTGACGACCCGCTCAGCCTTCTGCTGCACTTCGGAAGCCTTCACCTGCGCTGCCACGGCTGCCAAAGTCGCCTCGGACGGCACTTCGGCTCCCGGTTTGGCGATGGTCAGCACCAGCGCCTTGGCGGCAGCGGTGTTGAGCCAGTCGCCCAGCAACGAGTTCACAGCCTCGAGGGTGATGTTCTGCCCGAGTTCCTTGCCCAGATCGTAGCTTGCCTGGTCCGACACCAACGGATTCCCGGTTTCGGCGTATTCGGCCAGTGCATCGGCGCGGGCACTGTTCCTGGTGTTGTCGCGGTCGGCAAATTGCTGTTCCACCTGCGAAAGGTACTCGGAGCGCGCCAGTTGCAGGTCGCCCGGAGTCAGGCCGTTCACAGCGGTGCGCTTGAGCTCGGTCAAATAGGTCGACAGCGAGCGCTCGTGCTGGCCGTCGCGAAGCACCACTTGAAACTGCCGGAACCAGCTGTCGGACACGAACGGACTCACGCTCACGTCGGCCCCCAGAAACGGCGGGTCCTCCGACTGGGTCAGTTCCTGAAAACGGCGGCCGAGCGTGTAGCCGACCAGAAAGTTGGCCAGCTCGTAGGTCTTGGCCGCGCGTGCGTCTTTCACGGGCACCTTGTCGATCTTGTTCCAAAGGATCACGTTGGCGCCCATTTCGGCGTCTTGGAAGTACGAAACCGACGCGTTGGTGTAGGCAGGAATCGCCGGCGCGGGAGGTGGAAGGGGGTTCTTGACGTTGGCAAACGTCGAGGTAAAGCTAGCCCTCAGCTGACTTTCCATCTTGGCCAGATCGAACGAGCCGACGATGATCACGCTCAGGGCGGCGGGGGTGTACCATTGGTCCACAAAGTGCCGCACGTCGGCCGGGGTCACCTTGGCCAGCACGTCCATCTTGCCGATGGGCAGTCGCAGGGCGTACGGGGCCCCTTCGGTCAGGAGGGGCATGTAGAAGTCACTGAGCCGACCACCGACGTTCTCGAGGCGCACGCGCTGTTCCTCGGCGATGATCTTCTTTTCTTTTTCGAGCAGGTCAGGCTGCACTTTCGGGCCGTGCGCCCAGTCTTCGAGCACCTGCAGGCCCTTGGCCAGAACGTCGGGCTTGTCAGCAGGCAGATCGAGGTAATATTGCGTGCTGCTGAACCCTGTTTGCGCGTTCAGGTCGGCGCCGAACTTCATCCCGTTGGTTTCGAGGAAGTTCACAATCTCCTGCGGACCAAAGCGGTCGGTGCCCTCAAACTGAAGGTGCTCGAGCAGGTGGGCGAGGCCCTGTTCCTTGTCGGTTTCCTGAAGGCTGCCGGCCCGGACCACGAGGCGCAGTTCCACACGGTTCTCGGGCTTGGGGTTGGTCATCAAAAAGTAGCGGACGCCGTTGGGCAGGGTGCCGGTCTTGACGGCCGGGTCGAGGTTGGGGGCTTGGGCGGCGAGGCTGGAGGCGAACAGGACGAAGGCGAAGAGTCCGAAGAGGGCGTTGCGGAACATGCGGGGCTCCTGGGGCGAAGATGCCGCAGTGTTGCGTGCAATCCGAGGTTCTCTCAAGCAGAACACACCTTACTCTGGTTAGGGAGTTAGGAGTGTCACATGCACAGATCGTCCCTTGACCCATGAGGATCAAGGGGTATTCTGACCTGTTTATTCGCTGGCTGTTCGGAGCCACAGAGAACAATGACTCCCTTTTGTCGTTCTTGAACGCGCTGCAGGAATGCGAAGGTTTGCCGCGACTGAGTTCCGTGGAGGTTCGCAACCCCTTCTTGCTTCAGCGGGCCTACGACGACAAGTTGGCCGTGCTCGACGTTCTCGCTGTTTCAGAAACTGGGCAGCAGTTCAACGTCGAAGTGCAGGACAGCAACCAACCCGGGTTTGAAGAACGGAAGCTAGAGCGGTGGATGGCCTTCTTGAAGCACGAGGGCGAAGCGAAGGTTTGGAGGAAGGCCGCCTCAGCGGCCGGCCTTCCTCCTCAACGGTAGTCGCGGGCCGCTTACCGCCCCGTGTTCACCATGTTGATCCGGTTGTCTTCGTAGGTCGCCGGGTCGAGAGTTCCTTTGCGCACCATCCACGAGATCATCGCATCGCGCAGGAACGCGCTGGTCTCATACTTGCCGGGCAGAGCGGCCAGCATGGCGTAACCGTCGCCGCCGGTCATCATAAAGTTCTGCGAGGCCACCAGGTACACCTTGGCCAGATCGAGGGGTGCACCACCTACGGTGACGTCGGCAATGGTCTTGGCCGTGAGGTCCAGCGTGAAGGTCATACCCGACACCTGCAGGTAGGCTCCGCTGGGGCCGTCCCAGCCTGTGGTGTAGTTGGCGATGGCCACGGGGAGCGCCCGGTTGGTCAGCACGTCCAGCAGTTGCGCACCGGTCATGCTGACGGTTTGGATGGTGTTGTCAAACGGCAGCACCGTATAAATGGTCTTTTTCGAGATGGGTCCGGCCGGAATCGTGGCCCGGATGCTGCCACCGGACTGCATGAACACATCGACCTTCTGGTTGACGATGCGGCTGGTTTCTTCCCTCAGGCCGTCGTTGATCATGTTGCTCAACGCACTGTCGTCGCGGCGCGGATAGCGGCTCAGGCCCTTGATGGTGTCGGGAAAGGCCGCCGTTGCGGTGCCGATCACGGTGTCGAGGTCCTTGGCAACCTTGTCGGCGAACGGCTGCAACAGGCTCGTCACGGCGGCGTCAGGAGCCAGGTAGCCCCCCACGTAGTCGTACTTTTTGCCGGCCACTTCGCGCACCACACCCTTCACCGGGTCGCCGTCCTTGTAGTTGATGGCGAGGTTGATGGGCACGGGGACGGAATTGACCGACACCAGGCGGTTCTTTTCGACCACAATGTCGGTGCGGCCTACAAACAAGCCCCACTGGTAGGCCTGGAAGATCGGCACGTCGTTGACCACTTCGGCCTTGGCCATGTAGGTGTGCGAGTGGCCGCCAATGATCAGGTCGACTCCCAGCACCCGTTCGGCAAGAGCGCGGTCGTCGGCCAAGCCCAGGTGGCTGAGCACGATCACAAAGTCGGCCTGCTTGCGAACTTCACGAGCCAGCGCATTCACCTCGTCGGCCCCATCGCGGAACTCGAGGCCCGCCACGTTTTCGGGCAACGTGACAATGGGAGTTTCAGGGGTGGCAAGGCCGATCACCGCAACCTTGAAATCCTTGAACGGAACAATCAAGTACGGTTGGAACTGCCGCTTGCCGGTGGCCTTGTCGTACACGTTGGCCGCAAGGAAGGGGAACTTCGCGTCGGCCTGGCGAGCCGCAAGGGCCGCGCGGTCGTTGTCGAACTCGTGGTTGCCCGCGGTGAGGGCCTGATAGCCGGCCAGGTTCATCCCCAGTACATCGGGCTGAGCCTTGAACAGGTTCGACATCACCAAGCCCGTGGTCAGGTCGCCAGCGTCGAGCACCAGGGTGTTGGGTTGTGCCGCCTTGACCGAATCGATGTAGGTTTTGCGGGCGGGAATACCTCCGGCCGCCGGGGAGTTGTAGGCCACACCGTCCACTGTGTCGCTCCAAGCGAACTCCATCGGATGCCCGTGGGTGTCGTTGGTGGAAAGCACCGTCAAGGTGTAGGACTTTTCGGGCTGGCCCATCGCCGTCAGGGGCGACAGACCGACTAGGGCCAAAGCGGCCAAAATCAGAAGCCGTGCGAACATATTCATGAGAACCTCTACCCCCAACCCTATACCCAAACGGTGAGAGTTGCATGGGGGTGAAGTGAGTTTTTGGTTCAGGCCTTCTTCTTCGGCTTGAACAAAACGTTGAACAGCGCGTAGGCGAACAGCGTGCCGAAGCCCATCTGGCTGAGCGTGCCCAGCAGGTCGGTGCTCTGCCACTCCTGCGCCACCTTGCCGCCCACGATCTTGCGAACAAAAATGCCCTCAATGTGCAGGTCTTTGTTGGTGGCGGGGGCTCCCATGAAGTTGCCGGTGTGCTTGCAAGTGGTGATAAAGCGGATCGACACCTGATCGTCTTGCTCCAGCGTATGCGTGAACTCCATGTTCATGTTGCTCATGGCGTTCTTCATGCCCTGCATAAACTCGACGTAGCCCTTTTTGTCGAGAAGCATGCCGTCGCCGGTGTAGGTGAAGGTGTCGGCCAGCATGCCGTCGAGGGCCTGCCATTCCCCGTTCAAAATGGCCTTGGAAACGCCCAGGGCGATGTCTTTGTTGCTCATATGTTCCTCCGAACTTGTTGTGGTTTCACCTTACCGGGGAACCGACGTGGCAGGGGCACGACCGGTTTCAGCTTGTCAGACGCGATAGTCAGGTTTTCAGCCATACACGGCAAAAGGGTGGTAACATCGTCGCAGGAGGCCGCCTGTGCTTGACCTTTCGTTGGTGACCGGAGAGAGGGACTACCGCGCGCTGCTCGACCTGCCGGGCTTTCGCCAGCGGTTGCTGATCTTCCGCGAAGGCAGCGTGACGCTCAGCCGCCAGGGGGCGATCTCGATCCGAGGTCCCGCCGTGGTGAACCATTCGCCGTTGGCGGGCCTGGCCCTCGAGGGTGCGAACTTTCGGGCCGCCTGGGTGCTGAGTTTCGACGGCGTGGCGCTCGACCAGTTGGTAGCCAGCGCCTTCCTGCTGCTTTGCCCCATGACGGGGGTGTTTCATATGTCTTTGTCCGAAAAGGAGTTCGACACGCTGGCCAGCATCCTCGCCCTGATGGACGACCCGTCGCTGGGCGCCGACATTCTGCAAGTTCAGGCCCAATTGCTGGTGAAGTACCTCGCCAAGTTCCACACCGACGACAACAGCCAGCGTTTTGCCGAAAACGACCTGGTGAAGCGCTACGTGGCCCGGGTCGACCGCGACCACGGTGACCACCACGAGGTGGCCCACTACGCCGCCCAGTTGGGGGTCAGCACCCGCACGCTCAACCGCGTGTTCCAGGAGCACACGGGCATCACACCCAAGGCCAGCCTCAACTACCGGCTCAACCTGGCTGCCAAAAGCCGCCTGCAGGAGCGACGCGCCAGCGTGAAAGAAATCGGCTATCAGCTGGGGTTCAGCTCGACCACGTACTTTCACGAGTTCTTCCGCAAGAGCAACGGCCTCACGCCCGGCGAGTACGCGCGGTTGTCGGGGTAGGGCGAAGGGTCAAGCCCTGCCGAGCCGCCGGGAGCGCCCGTCTTCAGTCATCTATACCAGAAGAATACCTTGTAATTCAAATATCCTTCTGGTATACATGAAGGATGCAGAGCAAATGGCAAAACCGTCCGGAATACCTGAACCGCATTCGGCCTTTCTACCAGACCGACCTGATCAAGGTGCTGCTGGGGCAGCGGCGGGTGGGCAAGAGCGGTCTGCTTCACCTGATTCGGGGGGAACTGGAAAGCCAGTTTCCCGGGCTGCCGATACTGCATATCGAAAAGGAAAAACTCGAGTGGTCTTACCTACGGAGCGGCGCTGACTTGGCCGTTTTGGTGGCAAAAACCTGGCCAGCGTCACCGACCGGACCCGCCCGGTCGGCGCTTCTTATCGACGAGGTGCAGGAACTCGAGGACTTCGCGCCGACGCTCCGCAGTCTGGCAGCGTCGGGTTTGTACGACCTGTACCTCACGGGGAGCAACTCGCAACTCCTTTCGGGCGAAATGGCGACGCACTTCGCGGGGCGTTCGGTCAACTTCGTGATTCACAGCCTGTCGTACCGGGAGTTTCTGGACTTTCACCACCGGATGGACGCCGACGATTCGTTGGCGTTGTACCTGCGCTTCGGTGGGATGCCGTACTTGTGCCAGCTTGGACTGAAGGCCGAGGTGGTGCACGAATACCTGCAGAGTCTTGTCGATACCATCGTGTTGCGCGACGTGGTGGCGCGGTTCCGCCCCCGCAATGTGGGGTTTCTGCGCCGCCTGCTTGACTTTGTTGCCGATACCACGGGGTCGATCCTCAGCGCCAAAAGCATCGCTGACTTCCTGAAATCGCAACGCCTCAAGGCCACTCCCCAGTTGGTTCTGGATTATCTGGAGTTCCTCCAAGCGGCCTTCCTGATTCAAAAAACCAACCGCTACGACCTCGTGGGCAAAAAGCTGTTTGTGATCGGCGAAAAGTACTATTTCGAGGACTGGGGAATCCGCAACACGCTGCGGGGTTATCAGCAATCCAGCCTGGGGCAGATTCTGGAAAACGCCGTTTGGCATCATCTGGCGCAGCAGGGCTGGCGGGTCCACACGGGCCGGTGGGCCGAACGCGAGATTGACTTCGTGGCCGAAAAGGGAGACGACCGGGTGTACGTGCAAGTGACGCTCACGGTGGCCGACCCTGCCACCCGGCAAAGGGAGTTCGGCAACCTGCGGGCCATCGACGACAACTACGAAAAGTACGTTGTCAGCCTCGACACCGTGCGCGCCAACGAGGCGGGAATCAAACACCTGGCCGCCCGGGAGTTCCTGTTGCTGAGGCTGTGAAGGGGGGTATGACCACGCCCTACCGGACAACCTTTGCCGTACGCGGAATAAACACCTGGCAGTTCGTCCCCTTTCCGGGGGACGACTCGATGTCGACGCGGAAGCCCTGAGCCTCGGCCAGCGCGCGCACGATGCGCAGACCAAACCCCTTGGCCTGAAGGTCGTCCGAGGACGGCACAGCCCACCCGGCACCGTTGTCGAGTATGGCCAGTTTGACGTACTCCGAGTCCAAGGTGGCTTCGAGCGTCACCGAGCCACCGCTACGGGTATACTTGACGGCATTGGCCACCAGATTGCGCAGCAACGTCGTTGTCATGTCGAGGTCGCACAACACCACCGTCTCCGGGTCAGCGACAACGTTGAGCTCGACGCCGCCCGACTGCGCCAACGCGCGGAACTCGGCCGCCACCGCCTTCAACAGATCCTCGGCCACCACGGGTGCAATCTGGGGTTTCAGGATTCCCAGGCGCACCTGAGACCACTCCAAAAGGCTTTCCAACTGCTGGCCGGTCAGGCGAGCCGACTCGTGCATCAGGTCGACCAGCGGCACGAGCCGAGCGTCGGCCGCGGTGACCTCAGGCTCGGTTCGGACCAGCGCGGCGGTTTCTTTTCCCAGCCGCGCCAACCCGTGCACCTGCCCCCGCAGGTCGTGGGCCAGCACCGAAATGAAAAACTGCAGGTTCTGGTTGGCGTTGGCGAGTTCTTTGGTACGCGACTGCACCCGACTTTCCAGGGTGACGCTCAGGTTCTGCAACTGTTCGGCCCGCCGCACGGCCTGAGCGTGGCGATGGTTCAGCTGGTAGGCGAGCAACCACAGAAAACCCAAGTTGGCCAGGAAGTTGGTGTAAGGCGCCAACATGACGTTGGGTTTGTAGTGCAGCGTGAACAGCGGAATGGTGTCGGCCAGCGTCGCAAACAGGGCGATCGTATACAACGCGACCAACACGGTGGCCTGCCAGTCCCGATGGCGCAACATCAGCACGGTCGAGCGGACGAGAGCAAAAAGGAGGAACAGCCCGATCACCGGCAACCCGAAGGCGAAGTGGACAAAGCTGGAGTTTTGGACCGTGGGCGCGGCCAATTGGAGGAGGGTGGGAAGCAACGCCAAGACGGCGCCCGAGCGAACCAGCCACCGTCGGTCGGGCCTGGGATGCAAAAAGATCAAGTTGGCGACCGCCACCAGGTACAGCCACCAGTACATTCCCACTTTCGAGAGCTTTTCGACCAGAAGGGTTGGCGCGAGATCCCAGGAAAAGA
Organism: Spirochaetales bacterium; assembly: GCA_037142615.1. Taxonomy (GTDB): domain Bacteria; phylum Spirochaetota; class Spirochaetia; order JABEVK01; family JABEVK01; genus JAIFLN01. The sequence goes on from JBAXAI010000024.1 coordinate 52,562, forward strand.
TGTTGTTCGAGTACGAGAGAACAAAGGCGACGTTGACGAAGAAATACACCAGGTGGAGCGAGCGGTCGACGGATGAGAGCGACCGCCCCAGGAGGTAGACCAACAGCGACAGAATCCCGACCACCAACGAGGCCCAAGCCAAGGCGGTCAGCGCCTGGGGACCCCAAAAATTGCGCCAGAACACCCAGTTGAGCGCCTCGGCGCGAGGCAACAGTCGCACGGGGCCCAGAGCAGGGGTTTCGCCGTATTGGGGCAAGAGCTGGATCTCGACTGTCACGTTGCCTTGGTCTGGCGACTTCCAGGCGTCGAGCGACAGTGAGGTCGTCCAGTGAAGGCGGCTGGAATAGGTTTTTCCCAAATTGCCATGCTGACTGATCACGACACCGTTCACGGCGACGGTCATCGGCACTTCGAGGGGCAAAAAGACGAGCGTCGGGCCTTCCAGCTCGGCGAGTTCGGTCTGGGTGAGAACGGTCACCCCGGCCCCGAGGGTACTTTGGGCGCTCAGGGCCGAGGCGAACCACAACAACGTGACCAAAAAACAATTGCGCATGATGTTCCTTGTTCGACTATAATGCAAACCGTGCTACGCGCCATTCTTGTCGACGACCACAAAGCGACCCTCGAGGGTCTCAAACTCATGCTTGCCCGCCTGGGTCTGGTCGTCGTCGGCACCAACCTGACCGGTCAAAACCTCGAGCTCGACGTCGAGACCCTCAAGCCCGACGTGCTGTTCCTCGACCTGGCCCTGGGGTCACAGGACGGCATTCCCATCGCCGCGCGCCTCAAACGCTCGTTTCCCCAGCTCAAGATCATCGGCTTCTCGTTCCGCCAAGACCTCACCTCGGTGCGCGATTTCATGGCTACCGGCGCCGAAGGTTACGTGCTCAAAACTGCCGAAGAGGACGAAATCAAGCTCGCACTCGAAACCGTTTTTCGCGGAAAGCCGTTCTTGAGCCCGCAACTCTCCGACGTCCTGCTGCCCGATTACCTCAACCTGGTGCAGGGCAGAACGCCCGTGCAGACTCTCACCCCCCAGGAAACCACCATCGTGCGCTTGCTGGGGGTGGGCAAGACCAGCAAGGAAATCGCCTCCGAACTCGACCTTTCACCGCGCAGCGTCGAAAAATACCGTGCCACAATTCTCGAAAAGCTCCAGCTGACCACCCTGGCCGACCTCCTCAAGTGGGGGATCAAGGCCGGGGTGATCGTGCTGGATTAGGGGCTAGGGAAGCGTGATCTTGCGGATCGTGCTGTAGCCGGAATCAGCAACGTACATTGCCCCCGAACTGATCACCATTCCAACGGGGTTGCTGAAGGTTGCCTCGGTGGCAAGGCCATCGTGGTAGCCGCTGTTGTCGACCCCGGCGAGTTTTGTCACGACGCCGGCGGAGGTGATCTTTCGGATGTACCTCTGTTCGCTGACGTAGAGATTCCCCGAAGTGTCGGCCGTGATTCCTGCTGGCCGATAAAAGGTGGCCGCCAAACCGGTGCCATCCAAACTCGACTCGGTTCCACTTCCGGCGAAGTGGGTGACAACGCCCGCGGACGTCACCTTCCGGATCACGTTGTAGTTTTGCCCTTGAACCACAAAAAGGTCTGTGCCGACAAAACAGAGCCCTTGGGGGGCCTTGATATGGGCCGAGGCACCCGTGCCGTCGGCGTCCGCCGCCAGGGTCCCATCGCCAATGAAGGTTGTCACAACCCCGGCCAGCGTCACTTTCCGGATGCTGTGGTTGTAGGTGTCACTCACGTAGAGGGCCCCATCAGGACCGAAGGCGAGGGCCGAGGGCGAACTGAAGCGGGCATTCGTGCCGGTTCCATCGGCAAAGAGCCCTGGCGTGGAACTATTGGTTGGGGCCCAACCGGCCAAAGTCGTCACCACGCCGGCGGGGGTGACTTTGCGGATGCGGTTTCCCGTGTAGTCGGCTACATAGAGGTTGTCGCTGCTGTCGATGGCAATACCCCGAGGATTTGCGAACGTGGCACTTGCACCGGTCCCATCCACGTTGGATGAGCTGTTTCCCCCTCCGGCAAGGGTCGTAACAACCCCGGCTGTCGTGATCTTGCGGATTCTGTTGTTGGTTGTGTCAGCGACAAAAAGGTTTCCGGCGGAGTCTTTGACGATGTCCCAGGGCGCATCGAAGCGGGCGGTAGTCCCGGTCGCGTCGTAGTAGCCAGAGGACAGGTATGCGCCAGCAAACGTCGACACCTGGGAAGCTGGCAGGGCTTCCTTCACGGTAACGACGAGTTCCTTGGTCACCGAGGTGCCACCCGAGATCGCGATGGTCGCGGTGAGGGTAACCGAAGCGTCGCCGCTGCCGTTCGAGGGCCGGGTGACGGTGCCTGACGCGCTGATCACCGTGGGATTGCTCGACGCCCAGCTGATGGTCGTTCCGCTGGCTCCGATGGTCGGCAGGGTGAGATCGCCTGTGACATTGGAAGCGGCTGTGTTGCCGCCTAGTACCGACGCCACCGTCAGGCTCGCCTTGTCGTCGGCGATAGCCGTGGTCGGATCGCTCGACAATGGCTGGACCACCACCGTGAAAGTCTTGGTCTCGGTGGTGCCCCCGGATTTCGTGATGGTCGCGGTCAGTGTGACCGTGACGGCATTGGCACCCACGGGGGGCCGAGTCAGGGCACCCGTGCTGCTCACGGCGGCGTTGTTGCTGCTCCAACTGATGGTCGTCCCGCTGGATCCCGTGGTCGGCAAGGAGAGCGTGGCCTTGGCCTGATCGAGGCCAGGGCTGGCGCCCTTGAGAACGTTGTCGGTGAGGGTCGCCTTGTCTTCAGCGATGGCTTGGGTCGGATCGCTGGGAACCGGCTGGAGGACCACCGTGAACGTCTTGGTTGTTGTTGTTGTGCCGTTGGTGATGGTGGCTGTCAGAACCACGGTCTTGGCCGCTTCGCCGGCGGCGGGACGGGTGATGACCCCCGCCTCGGTGATCGTGGCGGCATCGGCCGAGCTCCAGCTGATGGTCGAGCCGCCGGGGCCGGTCGTCGGCAGGACCAGCGGACCCTTCACGGTGTTCAGGTCGGGGCTTCCCCCGGCCAGAAGCGCCGTGGTGAGGCCCGCCTTGTCTTCGGCCGCGGCCGTCGCGGAATCGCTCGACAAGGGTTGCACAACCACCGTGAAGTTCTGGGTCTCCTGCGTGCCGCCCGACTTGGTGATCGTCGCGGTCAGCACGACGGTCTTGGCGGCCTGGCCGGCGGCAGGCCTGATGACGTTGCCCGACGACGAGAGGGTACCGGCCGTGTCACTGGCCCAGCTGATCGT
>JBAXAI010000025.1:0-55186 GCA_037142615.1 Spirochaetales bacterium
AGCGGACTCGATTCTCGCTAAGGTCGAGCGATTATGCCTTCGTATTTCAGGGACATCACACTAGGAGAGGTCTTCCACCTCGGCCACGGAAAGGCCTGTGATCTCAGCAATTTCACTCGGGGCCACACCGCGGGACTTCAGCCGTTGGGCGATCTTACGCTGCACTTTGAGGCCACCGGCCGCTTCACCAAGAAGGACGCCCCGCGCTTCGCCCAAAACTTGGCCTTGAGCTACGCCCTGAGCCACGCCCTGAGCGAGACCCTCGCGCACGGCTTCGGCCCGCGCACTGATCCAGTCGCTGCGCTCCATCACATCGCGGATCTCTTGGTAGACTTCTGGGGTAAACATGAGGTACGCCTCCATTCGCTTCTGCGCTGCCCCGAGGATCGACACCAAATCCATTGGCCCTCTTGGCGTGTTCACTTCGGGTCTTTCAAGAAAGGTGCCCCAAATGGCAGCTTTTTTCAACCGTGGACGCCGCCCAGGCGAACGGAGCAATTTCGGAAGTTCCACAAAGATAAACCCTAAATGCGCCGTGTGAGGCAAGCGAAAATGATGTAGCCACGGACCTCTGTTGGTGATCTCGTACTCGAGGAAGTTGAGCGAGATCACCGGGTTGAGCTTGGAGTAGTCGCCGCCTGCGGGGAGTTGGCGGGCAAAGAGCCTCGCCCAGTAGAAAAGTGCCCGCTCAGAATATGCGGGCTTTCGGGTCGTCTGTACCTCCACGTTGACAGTCCGTCCGGTTTCGTCTTCGGCCAAAATGTCGACAACGGCGAATTTTTCGCCCTGATGTTGCGGAGGAAGGTCACGGGATTGCAACTCCAACTTGTGAACCAGCGGCAGTCCAACGGCTTCGAAATGGGCGTTGATCAGGCTTTCCAAGAGCGGTAGACCTTCCGGCTCACCGAAAACGTGAAGGAAGACGCTGTTATGGGTCATGGGGGAATACGGCATGGGCACCTCTGCCGAGTAAGACGGCGGAAATGGCGTTCCTGCTTGCGTTTTGGGCAAAACACCGCGACACTTTCGTGGAACAGTTGCCGGCCGACTTGTTTTCGGGTGGTCGTAGCGGCGGCTGGCGGGCCAGGTCGGCCAACCAATCGGAGTCGGCCGTTGAGCAGGGCCTGATCCGCGAGGTGCTTGCGCAGGTTTTCCATTTCGAGATCGCCAACAACCAAACCTTCAAAATGAACCCCACTGTGGCTTCGGAACTGTCGAACAAAGCGGGCAACAACCGGCCCGACATGGTGCTGTTCGACCGCGCCGAGAAGCACCAAGGGGCCATGTCCAGGCTCGCCCACGACACCGACGGCGGGCGGTTCTGCAAAGAAGCGACCTTTATTCTCGACGCCAAGAAGTTCCAAAAGCCCATCGGGGCCGATGCCACCATGGCCGACATCGATCAGGTGGAGCGATACCTGCGCGGCTACGACACACCGTGGGGCATTTTGAGCAACGGGCGCGACTGGCGGTTGATCCAACAGGGCGACCGTTTGAGCCACCTCACCTTCCATTTGGTGGACTTGCTGGAAGACATTCTGGTGCACCGCGAAGGGGTTCCTTCAGAAGACGACGTGCAGGCCTTCCGGGTGTTTTACCAGGTGTTCGGGCCACAATCGCGGGCGGTGCTGCACGACCTGACCCACGCCACCGAGGCCGAAGAACGCCATGTGCGCCAGGTGTTGCAGGACAACGCCCACAATGCGGTGGAACTGCTCGCCCTGGGCTTCTGGTCGAAAAAGGCCAACGCGGCCGTGGCCGGGAGCCTAGAACAAGCGGCACTCGACCAATTGCGTGAATTCTCGCTCATCTTCTTGTACCGGCTCTTGTTCCTGTTCAAAGCCGAGGCGCAGGGGTTGTTGCCTGTGAGCGACGAAAACGGGGCCCCGACACCCTACGGCGACAACCTGAGCACCGCCATGATCTTTCAGGTAATCCAGGGTGGTTCCGAGTCGGGTCGTCCCCTGCGCATGGACGGGTTTCACCGCCTCAAGTCGCTGTTTGCCGCCGTGAATGCCGGGCACGACGACCTGCACATTCCGGCCTACAACGGTGGGCTGTTCGAGCCGCACAAGCACCAACAATTGGATGCGTTCGAGCTCGACGATGCCACGCTGTACGACGTGTTCGCCCAGCTGATCTTCTTGGACCAAGCCGCCAACAAACCCGTGCCGTACGCCGACCTCGACGTGCGCGACCTGGGCGACATCTACGAAGGCCTGCTCGAACAGCGCCTGGTGGCCAAGTACAAGGGCGGTGCGCCGTACCTCGAGCTGGTGAACCAAAAGGGCGAGCGCAAGGCCAGCGGGTCGTACTTCACCCCCGACCGGTTGGCGGAACATTTGGTGCGCCAGACGGTGGAGCCGCTGCTCCTGGCCCTGCCCGGGGAATCGAATGAGGCCCAAGTGAAGCGCATTCTGAGCCTCAAGGTGGTGGACCCCAGCATGGGCAGCGGGCACTTTCTGGTCAAAGTGATCGACGTAATGGCTCTTTGGCTCACGTTGCACTGCGACCCGCTCGAGGCCGACGCCCCCGCCGACAGCGGTGCCAAGGAGCTGATGTACTGGAAGGCCCAGGTGGCCGAGCACTGCGTGTACGGCGTCGACTACAACCCGATGTCGGTGGAGCTGGCCAAGGTGGCGGTGTGGTTGCACACGGCACGCCGCGACAAACCGCTGACGTTTTTGGACCACCACCTCAAGGTGGGTAACAGCCTGGTCGGGGCCAATCTGAAGTCGCTCACCGACGCCGGGCTCGCCTACAAAACCGCCAAGTCCGGTGATGGGGGCAAGTGGGTGGCCCCTGCGTTCGAAACTCCCCCCGAGCTGGGTGGCAAATCCAAGACCCCCAAACAGCCCGGTCTCCCTTTCGAGCTGGATCACAACCTGCTGACGCAGGTTCTCGGGTCGATTCAGACCATTCTGGACCGGCCCGCCAACGAAGCCGCCGAGGTGAAGCAGAAGGAAAAGGACTACTTCGAGGCCGTGGGAACGCGGCTGGAAGCCTTCAAACTGCTGGCTGACCTGTGGTGCGCCCAGTGGTTCGTGGCCGAACCCACCGCCGCCAACGCCCACCAGTGGAACTCGCCCGGTGGCCTCTACGACAAAGTGAAAGACGTATGCCATATCCCCGACGACGCCGGACGCACGGCGGCGCTGCGATCCCTCGACGGCGAGCCGTTGGTGGTGCGCCTGCGCTCGCTGGTGGAATCGGGGTTTGGCCCGCGTCGGTTTGCCTTTTTTCACTGGGAACTGGAGTTTCCCGAGGTGTTTTTTGCCATCGACGGGGCAACGCGGCCCAACGCGGGGTTCGATGCCGTGGTGGGAAACCCGCCGTGGGACAAGCTCAAGCCCGCCACCAAAGACTTTTACAGCCCGTGGAGCCCTGAGGTGGCCAACACCCAGGGCAAGAGTCTGGACCGGCTGGTGGAAGCGCTCGACAAGCAGTATCCGCTGCTGGTGCAGGGGTGGACCGACTACCAAACGGGCATCGAAAACCTCGTTTGGTACCTCTCGGCGTCGGGCGCCTACCGCTACCAAACCATGGAAGTGGACGGCAAGAAGACCGGCGGCGACCCCGACCTGTTCCGCTACTTTGTGGAACGTTCGGTGCACCTGACCGCGCCGGGCCGACGCGTGGGGTTGGTAGTGCCAGGCACGCTTTGGCAAGGGGCCGGAACCAGTGCTTTGCGCGTGCTGTTGCTCAAGACCAACCGCACCGAGCGGCTGGAAGTGTACGAAAACTACCGCAAGTGGGCTTTCGACATCGACACGCGGTTCAAGTTCACGACGTTTGTGGCCCAACGGCAGCCGGGGGCAGTCGGCGGCAGTGAGCCTATCACCTGCGCGTTTATGCTGCGCAGCGCCGCGTACTTGGATGGCCGCGAACCGCACCGCCGGGTCGAGCTGAGCTTGACGCAGATCGAGGCGCTGTCGCCGGGCAACCGCTCGCTGCTCGACTTCCGCTCGGGGGCCGAGGCCTTGCTGGCCGCACGCATTTATGCGCAGCCCGGGGTAGCCCGCTTCAACGCGCCCGAAACCGGAATGATGGCCACCTACTCACGCGAGCTCGACATGACCAACGACGCCAAGCTCTTCAAGTCGCCGGAGTGGATGCGCCAGCGCGGGTTCAGCTTGGTGACGGCGGTGCGCAACGCCGATGGTTCGGCGGGGCAATGCATCGACTCGGGGTAATACGCCGTGTCGGTCAAGTTGCCTGCGCTGCCACCGGGCGGCGACTTCTGAGTGGCGGCCGACGAGGCGTTTTACCAGGCACGGGGCTACCACAAGGTGGGCGAGTTCTATCTGCACCCCGACGACGAAGCGCGGGCCGACCAGTACCGCATTGTGCCCGGCGGCCTTTACCGCCCGCTGTACGAGGGGCGCATGGTGCACCTGTACGACCACGCGCAAAAGGCCTACGTGGAAGGCGAGGGCCGCCGCGCCGTGTGGCGTACCCTGGCGCTGGGCGAAAAGCACCTGCACAGCCGCGTGTACGTGTGCGCCACCGAGGCCGGCCAAACGCCCAGCGACTGGCGCATCGGGTTTTGCGACGTGACTGGAGCCACCAACGAGCGCACGACCCTGGCCGCGCTGATCCCGCCGGGTCAATTATGCGGCAACAAGGTGCCGACACTTACAGTCGGCAACCTAGACGAGGCTGTGTTGCTGACGGCGATCATGAACTCGGTGGTCTTTGACTGGTTCATCCGGTTCCGGATTTCAACGACTCTGAACGCCCACTACCTCTATAAGACCCCCATTCCCACCCTCGCCACGCTTGCGCCCGTGTTGCCGCAGATGCGCGAGGCCGTGCTGCGCCTGTCGCTCACCACGCCCGAGTTCGCCGCGTGGGTGCCCGGCTGGAGTTACACCTGGGCCGAAACCGACCCGTGGAAACGCGCCGAACTGCGGGCCACGCTCGACGTGCTGGTGGCCAGCGCGTACGGCCTGACCACCACCGACTTTGCCCGCGTGCTCACCACTTTCCCGCTGCTCGACCGCGACCAGCCGGCCCTCGAGGGCGATTGTTTTGTCACCGAGGGCACCGCCGACGACACCGGCGCTGTGGAAGTTCCGTGGGGCTGGGTACAAACCAAACCCCGAAGTTTCGTCACTCGCGACCTTGCACTGCTGACCTGGCTGCGGCACAAAGGCGAGGCCGTGCCACCCGACCTGCAGGGGTGGTACCGTGACAAAGTGGGGCTCGACCCCGAAGGCCCCGAGTCGCGGTTCCGCATCGGCACGTTCAAAGACTTGGTGACACGTGTTGAGATGGCGCGTCAGCGAGGGGCCGTGGCGTATGTGCCCACGGGGGCGGCGGAGGAAGAAGGGGAAGACCAGGAGGGCGAGGAAGCCTGAGTCTCCTGAACTTCGAGGTTCCTACAACTCCCGGTAAGCCTTCACCAGTTCGGCCAGGGCGGGCTTGGCGTCCTTGAAAATCATGAGCGTCTGGTCGAGGATGAACAGTGGGTTCGGAATGCCCGAGAAACCCGGGCTGAGAGAGCGCTTGATCACCAGGATGGTTTTCGCCTTGTCGACGTCGAGGATGGGCATGCCGTAGATCGGGGTGTCTTTGGCGGTACGGGCCAGCGGGTTCACCACGTCGTTGGCTCCCAGGATAATGGCCACATCGCAGTCGCTGAGCATCGTGTTCGAATCATCGAGCTCTTTGAGCTTGTCGTACGGGATATCGACCTCGGCGAGCAGCACGTTCATGTGCCCGGGCATACGGCCCGCTACCGGATGCACCGCAAACCACACATCTTTGCCTGCGGCGGTGAGTTCTTGGTACAGGTCGCGGCAGTTGCTTTGAGCCTGAGCCACGGCCAAGCCGTAGCCGGGAACGATGCACACCGTTTGCGCCGCTTCGAGGATCGAGGCAAACTCCTCGGGGTTCGTCGACTTGATTTTGCCGGCGTAGATGTCATCGGCACCGGTCACCGCCATGGTAGGCGGTGTGATGTTGCCCAGAATAATGCCCCAGAAGTTGCGGTTGATGGCCTTGGCCATGGTGGCCGTCAGGATGAGCCCCGACGCTCCGACCAACGCTCCCACCATGATGAGGCCGTAGTTGAGGTTGGTGAAGCCCAGCGCGCCGGCCGAGAGCCCCGCGTAACTGATAAACAGCGCGATGACGATGGGCATGTCGGCCCCGCCAACCGCCATGGTCAGGGTGAGCCCCAACAACGAGGCCAGCACCAGAATGACGACGAGGTAGACCAAGTTGGTCGGGTCGGTCGCATTCGCCGAATTGAGCGTCAGCAGCACGGTCAGCGCCACGATACCGGCCAACAACAGGCTGTTGATCACGTTCTTGAGCGGGAGTGTGTAGGCCTTTTCGCTGATGAGGCCTTGGAGCTTGGCAAAGGCAATCATGGAACCCCAGAAGGTGAGGGTGCCGATGAAGGTATCGACGCCGACAGCGGCGAAGAACAACTGCGGCGACATTCCCGGGGCCAAGGCCGCTCCGCCGACCACCGCGTTGAGTTCCGCAATGCCGACCAAGGCCGAAACCGCGCCGCCGAAGCCGTTGAGGATGGCCACCATTTGCGGGATGGCCCGCAGGTCGATGGCGTAGGCCAAAACCGCGCCAATGACGCTACCCACGGCAAACACAATCAGGATGGTGGTGTAGTCGACAACTCCGCGCGACAGCAGGGCGGTGGCGATGGCCACCAGCATGCCGATGCCCGACAGCAGGTTGCCCCTCCGGGCCGTCTTGGGGCTGGTGAGCATTTTCAGTCCGAAGACGAAGCAGATCACCGTTACCAGATAGAACAGCACTTCGTAGTGTTGAATGAACTCGCGGAACTCCATGGTTAGGCCTTCCTCACTGGTTTGGTGTTCTTGAACTTGGCCAACATCCGGTCGGCCACGAGGTATCCGCCGACGACGTTGATCACCCCGAGCAGCAGCGCAATGACCGCCAGAATCTTCGACAGCGACGACGCTTCGCTGCCTTCACCGGCCACCAGGATGGCGCTCACCACCATGATGGCCGCCATGGCATGGCTGGCGACAACCAGCGGCGTGTGCAACGTGGGGGGTACTTTTCCGATGACATCGAAACCGATGATGACAGCAAACACAAACAGGACAACAGCAATGAGAACCGGATCCATAATGCCCCCTTAGGTCCAACCCAGCGCAGCAGCGATCTTTTCATTCCCCGGGCCACCTTTCCAGGTGACCAAGGTAGCGGCAACGATGTCGTCGGCCACATTGATTTCCAGCTGCTTTTCTTTGTTCAGAAGGTGCAGCAGGAAAGTAGAAACATTTTTCGAATACAGTTGGCTCGCGTGGGTGGCGGCTCGCGATGGCACGTTCAACGGCCCCGCGATGGTGACGCCGTGACGCTCCACCGTTTCGCCGGGAACCGTCAACTCGCAGTTGCCACCTCGTTCGCTGGCCAAGTCGACGATGACGGCGCCGGGGTGCAGAGACTTCACCATCGCCTCGGTGATCAGCTTGGGGCTGGGTCTGCCGGGAATGGCGGCCGTGGTGACGATCACGTCGATGCCCTGCTTGCCCAGGTACTCGGCCATCAGCTCTTTTTGGCGGGCCTGTTGTTCGGGCGTCAGTTCCTTGGCGTAGCCGCCGGCCGCCGAAGCATCACCGACATCAAAGATGATGAACTTGGCCCCCAGCGATTCCACCTGTTCCTTGGCGGCCAGGCGCACGTCGAAAGCGCTCACGAGCGCCCCCAGGCGTTTGGCCGTCGCGATGGCCTGCAATCCGGCCACGCCGGCTCCCAGAACAAACACCTTGGTGGGGGTGATCGTGCCGCCGGCGGTCATCATCATGGGGAAGATTTTGGGCAGTAGATCGGCGGCCAACAAAACACCCTTGTAGCCGGCGAGGTTGGCCTGACTCGAAAGCACGTCCATGGCCTGGGCTCGCGTGGTGCGCGGAATCAGCTCCATGGCGAACGCCGTCACCTTGGCAGCTTTCCAGCTATCGAACGAAGGGTTGGGCTGCCACGGATCCATCAGGCCAATGACGAGCTGGCCCTCTTTTTGGGCCGCGACATCGGTGGCCCGAACCGACAGCACAATGTCGGCACGGCTCAGTAGGTCTGGCCGCGAGGCCGACAGGGCTCCCTTGGACTCGTAGTCGGCGTCCGGGTAGCCCGCCGCCATCCCCGCCCCGGGCTCGAAAAGGACCGAAAAGCCGGCCGCGGTAAGGTTAGGGACATGCGCGGGAATCAGGGCAACCCGCCGTTCTCCGGGCGCAGTTTCCTTGGGAACTCCGATGGACAAGGACATCTTCAGCCACCTCTCTCGCTGAGTATAGACGGGGTTTCCCAAAGTCTGCAAGGAATGTTGACAGAAATAGTCATCAGGTTGACACTGATCGAATCATGCAGATCCTATTTGTCCCCATGGCCGACGCCGACATCGAACTCATGTTGCCCCTTTTCAACTCTTACGTGAGGGACACGACCGCGACCTTGTACGAAGAAGACGTCGATGTCGAGACGATGCGCAAACTTCTGTTCCCCACCCCCGAGAAGTTCGGCAGCTGGAAAATCGTGATCGATGGCAAACCGGTGGGCTACGCCTCGCTTGCGCCGTACCGTCCCCGCGAAGCCTATGGCAACACCGCCGAAGTGACCGTGTACCTCGATCCCTCGTGGCCGGGCAAAGGTGTGGGCACCCAAGCGCTGGCCTTTGTGGAGTACCGGGCGCGCGAAAGGGCTTTTCACTCTTTGGTGGCTTCGATCTGCGCCGAAAACGCGGCGAGCCTGCATACCTTTCAAAAGCAGGGGTACCACGAAGTGGCCCGTTTTGCCGAGGCCGCGCACAAGTTTGGCCGCTACCTCGACGTGGTCTGGATGCAGAAACACCTGTAGGCGACTGGAACTCTAGCGGCTGACGGTTTTGACCCAAAGAGGGTAGTGGTCCGACGGGAAGACGTCGATGCCACCCACCGTCACGAAGTCAGTGCACACTTCAGACTCAGCGACCTCGAGCCCCCGCGTCGCCACAAAGTCGAGGCGAGGGTTGCCCGAGCCGTCCGGTGGCCCCCCTTCTCCATAGAAGTCGTGGAAGGTGCCCCGGTGGTCGGCTAGGGCGTCGAACCAAGCCAGCTCGGCCAGCAGCGCCGAAGCGTCGAAGTTGAAGTCGCCCATCACAAGCACGGGCCAGTCTCCGGGGACAGACCTCTGTCGTCGGTCGGCCAGCGCGAACACCTGCCGGGCCTGCGGTAAATGGTCGCCCTCAACGCTCAAGTGGGTGTTGAGGACGAGAAGCCGCTGTCCCTCGAGCTCACCCAGCCCACGAAACTGTTGCCATTGCACCCAGCGGTCTCCCCACGGGTCGGGGTCGCCGAAAGTGCCCAAGGTCTCGACTCCGCCGTCTAGTGCTTCCAGCCGGTCGGGCCGGTAGAGCAGGGCCAACTCCTCGTGGCGCAGCACCTCGTAGCCTTGGCGCAGGTCGTCCACCTGAACGTCGGTGGACTCTTGCAGGCCCACCACGTCGGGCGCGACCCGGTGGAGCAGCGCTTGGGCCAGGGGTCGGCGCCTGGCCCAGCCGTTGCCGCGGGGAAGATCGGTGTGGTCGGCTCCGGCGGTGCGGAGGTTGAAGGTCATCGCGCCCAGAGGGTTCATAGCTCCATTCTAGCAGACCCGTAGTTTTTAAGGATTATTTAAATAGGTATTTACAAATAGAAAAGCCGGGGTATACTGGCAGAAGATTTCACGAGGAGGATTCATAGTGAAACGAACCCTGTCCCTGTTGGTCGTCGGATTGCTGACGGCCGTGTTCCTTCTGCCCCTGACCAGTTGCGGTCCCGCAGAGATCAAAGGCGAGATTTCCTTCGCTTCGTCGCGCGAGCCCGAGGTGGACGCCGCCTTGATCGCGGGCTTCACCAAGTTGCACCCCGGCGTCAAGGTGACCCGCATTCAGATGGAAGAGGACTTTCCGGCCCAGTTTGCCGCCTTGGCTGCCGCCAACAAGCTGCCGGACGTCATGTACCACTACAAGTTGAGCTCGTTCGCCACCAACGGCTGGCTGGCCCCCCTCGACAAGCTGCTGGCCAACGACCCCGACGCCAAGGACATTCTTCCCGTCGCGCTCGAGTCGGGCAAGTACTACGGCAAGCAGTATGCGCTGCCCTACTTCATCCAGTTCAACTGCTTGGTCGTCAACAAGGACCTGCTCGAAAAGAACAACGCCGATGTGCCGGCCTACGACTGGACCATCCCCCAGTTCGACGCCCTGCTCAAGAAGTTCACCACCAACAAGACCAACGGCATCAACCACCTGTGGGGCTTTGAGTGGGACCTGACCCCCATCATCGACAACAACGTCGGTTGGCTGACCTACAAGGACCGCAAGTACGACTTCACCAACCCAGCCTACCTGACCTCCATCGGTTTGGTGCGCGGCTGGAAGGCTGCGGGCTATGCCTCCGATGACCTCGTTGCCGTCAAGGCGACCAAGCCTGGCTTCAAGAACGCTTACGAAGAGAAGTTCGGCGTGGGCGTGCCCGCCATCGACACCGGCTTCACCGCCCTCGGCTACATCGGTACCTGGGACTGGGGTGGCTGGGTCCGCGTGCTGCCGTTCCAGAAGGATCTGCTCCCGATTCCGCATCCGGAAGGCGGCAAAATGATCCTGCCCATGCAGACCGACTACCTGTCGATCGCCTCGTCGACCAAGAACATGGACGCGTCCTACGCTTTTGCCAAGTACCTGTCGTTTGACCCGGCCGGCGCCCAGCTGACCTACGAAACCTACAGCAAGCTGCCGATTGAAAAGCAGTCGCTGCTCGGCCCTGTGACCACCAACCAGAAGGTGCTCGACGCGTTCAACGCCGTGAAGGGCTATCCGGACGGCTTCAAGTGGATGGTCGCCCACGCCAAGGACTCGTACGTCGCCGACCCCCAAAAGCGTATTCCCAACTGGGACCGCGTGTTCTGGGAAGTGGCCTACCCGAACCTCGAAAAGGTGCAGAACGGTGAGCTGAACGCGGCCGACGTGGTGCAGGAAATCACCACCAAGGGCAACGCCGCCTTGGCTGAGGAGTTTGCCAAGACCGACACCATCATGGCCAAGGTGCAAGCGGACTACGACGCCGCCCAGACCAAGAAATAGTCTCAGATTGATTGATAGGCCGCCACTGCCCTCGGTGGCGGCCTTTTTTTTCCCTGGCCGCCGGAGACACCCTGTGAACGACGCGACACTCCTGTACGCCCAAGCCGAGCTCGAACGTGGGGTGATAGCCCTCAGCGGAAGCCGTCCGTCGATCGGGCTTGCCGTCGATCCTGCGCGGTGGTCGCTGGCCGACGCCACGCTCGACGACGCCTGGGCCGCCGAGGTGGTGGCCGGGCAGGGGACTCTGGTGGGTTCCAATCCGCGCGCGGTGCTGTTGGGCGTGTACGACCTGTTGCGCCGTTGGGGGTGCGCCTTTTTGCGTCCCGGTCCGTTGGGCGAGGTGTTTCCGCGCCGTGCGAGGGCCGAGTTGTCGGCGAGCTACTCGCTGGTGGCTTCGAGGCGGCATCGCGGGTTGTGCATGGAAGGCTCGCTGTCGCTCGAGCACGTGCTGGCGCTCATCGACTGGATGCCCAAAGCCGGCTTCAATGCCTACTTTGTGCAGTTTCGCGAAGGGTATAACTTCTTTGAACGCTGGTACGGCCAGCCATTCGACGTGGAACAATGCCGCGCCCTGATTCCGCCGCTGGTGGAGGCGCTCAAACTCCGTGGAATGCTCTATCATGCTGTGGGGCATGGGTTTACCTGCGAGGCGTACGGGGTGCCGGGCCTTGGATGGATGGAGACGAAAACGCCCTGGCCCGAAGAGCACAGGGGGGCGCTGGCCCTGCGTGGCACCACCCGTGAATTGGTGGGTGAGGCTCCGCTGATTACGGCCCTTTGTTATTCCCATCCCGCGGTCCAGGAAAGGATAACGGAGGAGGGGGCCCGCTACGCTGGCGATCACCCCGAGATCGACTACTTGCATTTTTGGCTCGACGACGGCAACGGCAACAAGTGCCAGTGCGAAAACTGCACCGCCACCCGCTTGGCCGACCAGTACTTCGAGATTCTCAATCTTCTCGACGCCAAGCTGACCGAACGCGGCCTTTCGACCCGGGTGGCCTTTTTGGCCTACCACGAGTTGCTGTGGCCGCCTCAGACCCAAACTCTGCGCAACCCGGCGCGGTTCACCTTCATGTTCGCTCCCATCCAGCGGACCACAGCCCAGCCTCTGCCGACTTTCGCCGAAGCAGCGGAGCTCCCTGTGCCGGGCGCCCTGGCGGAATACCGCGTCGTCGAGCCCCTGTTCCCGAAGACCAACGCCGACCTCGTCGCCCATTTGCAAGCCTGGAATGCCGTGTGGAAGGGCGACCGCTTCGATTTCGACTACTACCTGTGGCACGCCAACGACGCCAGCCAGGTGGAACCGGCGAAGGTGATTTTCGACGACCTTCGACGCCAGGACGCGTTGGGTTTGAACGGACTGATCAACTGCCAGCCCAACCGCCTGTTCGCGGGTACGGGTGTGGCGTTGTGGGTGATGGGACGCGCCCTGACCGATGGCGAGGCTCGCTTCGACGACCTGGTCGACGAATGGAACCAGGCCGCCTTCGGCACCGGCGTTGACACCAACCCCCTGGTGATCCTCCGCTCGCACGCGATCCGCGACTTTTTTGAGCGGGCCGTCGCCCTTCGCCACCGTGTGGATGCCGCGAACGGTGCCGACAAACAGGCAGCCTGGGACGAGTTGCAAGCCTTCACCGCCACCCACGAGGCCGAGTTTGCCCTGGAGTTTGACCGATTCTGCTTTCTCGAGAAGACTGCCAAGACGATGAAGGAACTTCGACAACGGGGCACACTTTGACCAAGACTGTCGGCTGGGCCCTCGGCGGCGGTGTGGCGCTGGTCGCGGCGGGTCTGCTGTCGGTTGCCGCGCTCACCTTTGATGGCTGGTCACCCCCCTCGGTCCCGGGTCCCCGCGAACCGCCCGTGGGAGTGCCGGCGCCCACCACCAGACAGACCCTGCCGGAAGCTGGTCAGTTGGAGTTCGTGGTTGAGGGCGGGGCCGCCCGCGAGCTGGAGCTCACCTACCGGGTGCCGGGTACCGCCGTGGCCAAGGCCACGCTCGAGGTGCGCGTCGACGGTGTTCTGCCCAGCGCGGACTGGCGCGCCGTCACGCTCGATCAGCCTTGGCAGGACTACGGCCCCCGAAGTTTCGACCGCTACCACATCGAGACGACCTCGGCGCAGGCTCCGGTGGCAACGTGGCTGCGTGCCCGGCTCGAGGAGGCCTCGCGGCTCAGCGGCGTTCCGCTTCGCCTCGATCTGGCCCCTGGACCGCACCGCGTCACGCTGCTCAACCGGGGGGCGCCGGTTGAGATCGGTGGCCTCCGAAGTGTTCCCGTGGTTGTTCCGCCGACAGCGCCAAGCGCAGAACGCGTCGGGTCCAACCCGGCCGGCCTCAACCCGCTGGCCGTGATCGAGGCCGAAAACTACGCCTGGCGGAGCGAAAGCGTCGTGCGTGCCGCCGCCGAGCCAGGGCTAGCCGCCTACCCAAATGCCGCCGATCGCCGCCTGCTGAACACTCTCGACGAAAGCTCGTGGGCGTTGCCGGGTCAAACCGTCGCCTGGGACGTCGAGGTGGCCGCCGACGGCTGGTACCAGTTGGGTTTGCGCTCCAAGCGCTCGGCCAAAGAGAACGCCGCCAGCTATCGCGACCTGCTGATCGACGGTGCGGTTCCTTCGGCCGACGCGGTGGCGGTGCCCTTCGAGTGGACCCAGGGGCGCTGGACCACCGGCTTGTTCGGCCCGGCCGGCAAGCCGGTCACCTTCTGGCTGACCAAGGGCCGCCACGAATTGGTACTGCGCGCCGACGCCGGGCCGTCCGCCGCTGCGGTCCGGTCGGTCCGGTCGGTGATGGACGCGCTGAGCGACTTCGGGCTCGAGGCCCGCAAAGCCATCGGCAACAGCAGCGACGCCGACCGCACGTGGGACGTCGACCGGTATTTGCCCGGGGCCGCCACCCGCCTCAAGGGCTGGGCCGCCCGACTGGAGTCCATCTACCAATCGCTTGGTTCGGGCCATGGAAACCCCACGTTCGCCGAAAACCTGCGCATCGCCGCCAGCCGTCTGCGCGAGGCTGCCGACAAGCCACGCCAGATCCCCAGCCGACTGCCGAGCATCAGCGAGGGCGACTCGTCGGCCTTGCGGCTGCTCGCCGACACGTTGCAACAGCTGTCGTCGCAGCCCTTGGGGCTGGACCGCCTCTACTTGGTCACCCCAGGAACCCCGCTACCCGACCTCAGCCCCTCGCCCGTTGCAACCTTGCTCGTAGACCTTCGGAGCTTCCTTCGTTCGTTTGTTCCCGGCGAGTCGGCGTATTTTGGCCGGTCCGGGGCCAACGCCGCCTTGCAGGTGTGGGTCAACCTGCCGCTGCAGTACGTGCAGATCGTCCAGCAGATGGCCGACAGTCGGTTTACCCCGGCCACCGGCATCGCCGTCGACCTTTCGGTGTTGCAGGGCGACCAGAAGCTGCTGCTGGCCAACTCGACCCGCGAGGCGCCCGACGCGGCCACGGGCATCGCCACCGGTCTACCCTACGCCTACGGCATCCGGGGTGCGGTGGCCGACCTGGCCTCGTTCCCGGGCTTTCAAACCTTTGTACAGCAAAACTTTGCCGCGCAAAGCATCGTACCCTACACGCTGGGCAGCAAGGTGTGGGGCCTCACCGAAGCGCAGGACTTCTACGTGCTATTTTGGCGCAAGGACATCTTTGCCAACCTGGGGCTCACCCCGCCGCAAACGTGGGACGACGTGAAAGACCTTCTGCCGGTGCTGGAACGCCGGTCGATGGACTTTTACGTGCCGCTGGCGGGCTGGAACGGCTACAAGCCGTTTTACACCACGCTGCCGTTTGTGTGGCAGGAGAACGGCCGGGTGTACCAGCCCGACGGCGCATCGACGGCCTTCAGCACCGAGGCCAGCTTGAAGGGCATCCGGCTGATGACCGACCTGTTCCGGCTCTACAGCATGCCTTTGCAGGTGCCGAGCTTCTACAACGACTTCCGCTACGGACGCATACCGGTCGGCGTGGCCAACTTTTCAACCTACGTGTGGCTGAAGTCCGCCGCCCCCGAACTGGCTGGGCTGTGGGACATCGCTCCCTCGCCGGGGGTGCGCCAGGCCGACGGGTCCATCGTCCGCTCGCAGATTGCCGCCGACCGCGCCGACGTCATCCTGGAAGGCTCGAAGCGCAAGGACGACGCGTGGAAGTACCTGCAATGGTGGCTGAGCGCCGAAACGCAGACCGACTTTGCCTTTGCCCTCGAAAGCCGGTTCGGGCCGGAATACCTGTGGAACTCGTCGAACCTGAAGGCGTTTGCCAACCTGCCCATGGAGGCCGCGCACAAGGCCGTCGTGTTGGAACAGTGGAAGCAGATCCGCGAACTGCCCCCGCACCCCGCTGCCTACATGGTCGAGCGCTCGCTTTCGGACCTGTGGAACTCGGTGGTGGTGGAAGGCAGAACGTCGCGGCTGGCCGCCGACCGTGCCAACGTCGAGGCCGACCGCGAGATTGTGCGCAAGCTCGAGGAGTTCGGTTACGCTCAGAACGGCGAGCTGACCCGGCCCTACCCGGTGCCCGAAACTTCACTGGCTGGAGGTGCCCCATGAACAAGAACAAGGGCGTGTTCGTGCTGATGGCGCCGTACTTCACGCTGTACGCGGTGTTTATTCTGCTGCCCATCTTGCTGGCGGGGGCCCTGAGTTTCAGCAACTTCAACGGCGTCAGGTTTCCGGACTTCACCGGGCTGCGCAACTATGTGGTGCTACTGACTCAGGACCCGGTCTTCTTGCGCAACGTGCTGCCCAACACGCTGCGTTTTGCCGTTCTGGCCGGCTTGGGCGGCTACGCGCTGAGCTTCTTTTTGGCGTGGAGCCTGGCGCAGATCACGCCGCGCATCCGCACTGTGTTTGCGGTGCTGCTCTATCTGCCGTCGATGACCGGCGGCATCATTCTGACCGCCGTGTGGAGCATTGTGTTTGCTGGCAACGAGTCGGGCTACCTCAACGGCCTTTTGATGAGCTGGGGCTTTTTGCCGCGCCCCATCCAGTGGCTGCAGGACCCCGACTACCTGCTGCCCATCATGATCCTGGTGAGCCTGTGGAGTTCGATGGGGGTCGGGTTTTTGGCGATGTTGGCTGGTATTCTCAACGTGGACAAGGAATTGTATGACGCCGCCCGCATTGACGGGGTTCGTAACCGCGCGCAGGAGCTGATCTACGTCACCATCCCGTCGATGCGGCCGCAGATGCTCTTCGGTGCGGTAATGGCCATTGTGGGCACGTTCCAGAACGGTGCCATCGGCCCGGCGCTCACGGGCAGCAACCCTACGCCGCAGTACGCTGGGCAGCTCATCGTCAACCACGTCGAAGACTACGGCTTCATCCGCTTCGAGATGGGCTACGCGGCGGCCGTGTCGCTGGCGTTGCTGGCGGGCATCTGGCTGATCTCGCGGCTGGCCTGGAAGGTGTTTGGCGATGAGTAAGAAACCGCGCAAGAGCAGCATCCTCACCGGTTCGGTGATCGACCCGCAGCGCTTCCACAAGAGCCAGCTCAAGTTCTACGCCTACCTCGTGCCCATCGTGGTGTTCATGTCGCTGCCCATCTTGTACATCGTGGCGACGGCCTTCAAGCCGCTCGACGAGCTGGCCGCGTTTCCGCCCCGGTTCTGGGTCATCTCGCCGACGCTGAACAACTTTGTCGACCTGGCCAAAGTGTCAGGCGGCTTTGGCGTGCCGGTGAGCCGCTACCTGTTCAACAGTCTGCTGGTGTCGGCGGCGGTGGTGTTCCTTACGCTGGTGCTGTCGGTGACGGCAGGGTACGCGCTGTCGAAGAAGCGCTTTCGTGGGCGCGAATTGTTCGGCGCCATCAACACGTTGGCGCTGATGTTCGTGCCGGTGGCGGTGGCGATTCCGCGTTTTCTCATCGTGGCCGGCTCGGGGATGACGAACACCTACCTGGCGCACATCGTGCCGCTCATCGCCTTGCCGGTGGGGCTGTTTCTGCTCAAGCAGTTCATCGACCAGATTCCCGACTCGTTGCTCGAGGCGGCGCGCATCGACGGCGCGGGCGACTTCCGCATTTTGCTCCACGTCATCGTGCCCAACATTCTGCCTGCCCTCGCGACCGTGGCGATCTTGAGCTTCCAGACCGTGTGGAACGGTACCGAGACTTCGGCCTTCTTTGTTACAGACGAGAGCCTCAAGACCTTCGCCTACAGCCTGTCGGTGCTCAGCTCGGCCGGCAGCAACACCGCGGTCGGGCAGGGGATTGCGGCCGCTGCCGCGCTGGTGCAGTTTTTGCCCAACCTGGTGCTGTTCGTGTTGTTGCAGTCGCGCGTGATGAACACCTTGGTTCACTCGGGGATCAAGTGAAGGGCACTCTCGCTACGCTGGGCCGGGGGCACAGAGGGGGCTCCAGACGCTGGGGTGATAGGCTGAACAGCCTATCACGCGGGTGGTGGGCCGTGACGCGTGGGTGGGCCGTGACGCGTGGGTGGGCCGTGACGCGTGGGTGGGCCCTTGCGCTGGCGGTGGCCTTCGCTTCGGCCGCCCCGCTCGTCGCCCAAGCGGGCACGAGCTACACCTACACCCGCAGCGCCGTGAAGGAGTGGACCCGCACCCAAGACGCCTACTTGCCCGGGGCGACCTTACTGCTCGACCGCGGCCTGCTCACACCCGAGGACTTAGCCATCGGGGGGGGCCGCCTGTACGTGGCCGACTCGGGCAACGCCCGGATTCTGGTGACGGCCCTCGACGGGTTGGGGACAGACCTCGAGATCGGCAAGGGCGTGCTGGCCTACCCGACGGGGATCTGCCTCGCCGGGGGCAAACTGTACGTTGCCGATCCGACGGCAAAGGCCATCTTCGTGTTCGATGCCGCCGGGAAGCTCGTTCAGACCATCGGACGACCTGCCGCCGACGCCTTTGGCGCCGATTCCGCGTGGAACCCGGCCAAGATCGCCGTCGACAACCGGGGCGTGCTCTACGTGGTTTCGACCGGCAGTTACGACGGCATGGTCGAGCTGGCCGGCGACGGGTCGTTCCTTGGCTATTTCGGCGCGAACAAGACCCGCCTGTCCCCCCTCGAGGCCCTGCAGAACCTGGTGCTCAGCGATGCCCAGCTGAACCGGCTGGCCAACCGCATCCCTCAGTCGGCCGAGAATGTCACCATCGACACCGAGGGAATGGCCTGGAGCCTGACGCGCACTGCTGAGGCCGGCGCCGTCAAGAAGCACGACATTTCGGGGGCCAACATTCTGGCCGCCAGCCTCGAAGGCCGCATGGCCACCGAAGCCAATTTCCGCGACATCACCATCGGCCGCTGGAGTCAGGTGCTGTGCGTCAGCGAAAACGGCGTGCTGTACGAGTACGATCCTTCGGGACGCCTGCTGTTCGCGTTTGGCGGCAAAGCCACAACCAGCGAACGCTCGGGGCTTTCCACCGTGGCGACCGGCTTGGCCGTGGCCGACGACGACTCGCTGTACGTGCTCGACCGTGAGCGTTCGCTGGTGCAGGCGTGGCACCCCACGGCGCTGGCCGATCTGTACCATTCGGCCATGGACTTGTTCGCCAAGGGTGACTACGCCGCTTCGGGCGAGCTGTGGCGCCAGGCCATCGCGCTGTCGTCGCTGTCGCGCGGGGCTCACGAAAGTCTGGGAACCGTGCTCTACTACGCCAGCGACTACGCGCAGGCCGCGCACGAGTTCGTTCTCGCCGGCGACAAGAGCGGGTATTCCGACGCGTTTTGGGAACTGCGCGACAAGGCCCTTCAAAGCGGCATCGTGCCTGCTTTGCTGGCGCTGATCGCTTTTGCCGTGGTCTGGAGCCTTTTCCGGCGCTTGACCCGGGGCCGCTTCCATCCCGGCCGGGTGCCGGTTCTGCGGCGGTTGGGGCGCGTGTTCGGCATGCTCCGACACCCGCTGACGACAGTTTACGACTTGCGCACCGACGCCAGTTGGGGCACGACGCTGACGGTCTACGCCCTGCTGTTCGCCACGCTGATCCTTCGGCAAGCGGGCAGTGGCTTCTTGTGGGCCCCTCAGGGCGCCGACCGTCAGGGCCTCGAAACGCTGGTGTGGATCTTCGTCGTCACGCTCGGGCTGTGGACGGGCGGCAACACCCTCATCGCCAACATCAACGACGGTCGGGGCCGCTTTCAGGATATCTTTGCGGGAACGGCCTTTGCGTTGGCGCCGTGGCTGGTGATCTCGCCGCTGGCCACCGCCGCGACCTGGGTGCTCACCCGCAACGAGGCCTTCCTCATCGACTTTGCCGATACCGTCGCGCTGTCGTGGAGCGCGGTCAACCTCTTTGTGCTGGCCAAGGAGATGCACGACTACACGGTGCGCGAGACGGTGCGCAACCTGCTCACCACGGTGTTTTTCATGGCCGTCGCCGTGTTTGCCGCCTCCTTCGGCTGGGTGTTTCTCGAGCGCATGGTCAACTTCTTCATCACGCTGGTCATGGAGGTGGGCAACCATGCGTTCCTGTAAAGCTCTGGTCGTCCTTGCCCTCTTCTGGCTGGGCGCGGGACTCAGTGGGGCCGGTGAACTGGCCTCGAACGCGTGGAGCCAGCCCGAAACCGACGCACGCCGGGTCGATCCCGCACGACTCAAGGACTGGAACGGCTACGACCTCCTGATGGAAGACCAAACTTTGTCGCTCTGGCTGCGGAAGACCGACGGAAGCCTGCGGATCCGCGACAAGACTTCGGGGTACGCGTGGGGCGGGTTGGCCAACGACAGCACCGAGGGCCTCAACCGCTCGTGGCGGGGCATGGCGACGTCGTTGCTGTCGTTCGACTATGTCGACCTGGTCAACAACGAGAAGATCACGAGCCTGGCCGACACCTCGGCGCTCAAGACCTATCAGGTGAGTGGCCGCACTCTGACGGTGAAGGCCAGCTTCCCCAAGCTGTCGATTGACGTGACGGTGAGACTCACGCTGGACAACGGGCGCCTCAAAATCGCTCTGCGCGACACCGACATCCACGAGTCGGGGGAGTTCCTGGTCACCTCGGTGTACTTTCTGCCCTTCCTCGGGTCGGTACGCGGCAACGAGCTGCCGGGGTACGTTCTGCTCCCCGACGGACCCGGGGCCTTGGTGCGCTTCCGGGCGCCGACGCACTACCTGGCCCCGTACCGGGCCAAAGTGTGGGGCAAGGACTACGACCTCGACAGCATGTACGAGTTTGACGACTCGGGCTCCAACCGGCCCAAGGACTACCGCGTCGAAGAGGCCCGGGTGCAGGCGCCGGTGTTTGGCCTGGTGCATGGCGTGGGGCAATATGCGCTGTTCGGGCGCATCACTCAGGGCGCGCCGTGGGCCGAAATCGTCTGCTCGCCGGCCGGCGTCACCACCGACTGGACGTGGGCCACGGCGCACTTCGCCTTCCGGCAGAAGTACCTGCAGCCGGTGGATCGCCAGGGCGGGGCCATCGAAACCGGCCGCCACCCGATGCAGCCGGTTCAGGCCGAGCTCGAGTACAGTTTTTTGCACGGGGCCGAAGCCGACTGGACCGGGATGGCCAGGCTGTGGCGGCAACAACTGGCGGCCGAAGGGGCCCTGCCCAGCGGTGAACGCCGCGACACCGCCTCGCCGGTCAAGCTGGAGTTTGTCGTCAGCGAGGCCAAGCGCGGCTTTTTGGCCGACTCGGTGCTCGATCTCACCAAAGCCGCCGACGTGACCGGGTTCCTCGCGGCGCTGGGCCCGGCGGTGAGCCCGACGGTGGTCCTTTCGGGCTGGCAGGCTCAAGGACTTCACGGCGCCCCACTTTCGGGCACCGAGACCCGGTACTCGAAGGACAACCTTGCTCTGGTGGCCTCCGCGACGCACGGACTGGGGGGCCGCCTGCTGTTCCAGGATTCCAGTTTGACCGCGAGCCGCCGCCAAGTGGACGTTTCGCGCGACGCGGCCCGCTCGCTGTCGGGGGCCCTGATGGTGCGGCCCGGCCTGGACCCATCGGCCTTTTTGACCGACGTCGTGTTCGTGAAGCCCTCGGTGGCGGCTCTGGCTTTGGCGGCCAAACTTCCGGCCTACCGAGCACTCGGTGCCGACGGTATCGACCTGGGCACCTACACCAGCAGTCTTTTCGGCGACCGCTCCGAACCGTCACCACGGCAACAGAGTTTGGTCACGCTCACGGCACCGCTCAAGACGGCAGGGGTCAAGTTGTCGGGTTCGTCCCCGTCTTCGGCGTTGTGGCGGTGGCTGGCCGAGGCCTACGACCAGCCGCTCGTCTCCAGCCGCTTCCTGTATGAAACCGACACCGTCCCCTTCGTTTCGCTGGTGCTCAAGGGTTCGCTCGACCTGTACGCCCCGCCTTCCAACGAAGGCTGGTATTCTGACACCAGCGTGTTGCGGCTCATCGATTACGGCTTGTACCCGGCGTTCCGCTTGACGGGCGTCGAAAACGCCGAGCTCGCCGACACGCCGCTGGCAGACTTGTGGTCCACGCGCACCAGCGACTGGCTGACGCGGACCCGCGAAATCACCGCCCGTGTCGGCAAGGCCTTGTTGCCGTTCGAGGGTCAGCGCATCGTTGCACGCGAAGTGCCTGCCGAGGGCGTGGTCAAGGTGACGTACGAACGCGGCGTGCTGTGGATCAACTACGGCAAGCAGGCGTGGACGGGGCCCGGCGTGGTCGTTCCGGCCACCGGCTTCGTCGTTCAGGGAGGCGCCCATGCCCAAAACTAGACAGCCGCGCGGGGCCCGAACTTTGGCCCAACGGTGGGGCTGGGCCTTCGTCGCACCTTGGATTGCGGGGTTTGCCGTGTTCACCGCTTGGCCGGTGTTCTACTCGTTGTGGCTGAGCTTCTACCAAGTGAAAATCAAAGTCGGCGAGCTCGAGACCCTGTTCATCGGTGCCGCCAACTACACGCGAGCCTTTACCTGGGACACAAGCTTCGTCACGACCTACCTCGACACCCTGAGCTTCGTGGGGCTCTCAGTGCCCATGATTCTCGTGTTTTCGGTGGTCATCGCCATCCTGCTCAACCAGAAACTGCTGTTCAAAGGCTTTTTCCGCGCGGTGTTCTTTCTGCCCTTTGTGATCATTTCGGGTTCGGTGATCGCCGAACTGGTGACCAACGGCAGCACCAACATCGGCGGCTTCCACGAGTTTGTCGTGTACCGCTACCTCGAGACCCTCCCCAGCCTGCTTTCGGGGCCGCTGCTGTACGTGTTCGACAACATCGTGCTCATCCTGTGGTTTTCGAGCGTGCAGGTGCTCATCGTGCTGGCCGGGCTGCAGAAGATCGACCACGCGTTGTACGAGGCGGCGCGCATCGATGGCGCCACCGCGTGGCAGGTCTTTTGGAAGCTGACCTTGCCCGATCTGATGCCGCTGGTGCAGATCAACGCCGTCTACACCGTGGTTCAGCTGGCCTCGTTCCCCGAGGCGCCGCTCAACCAGCTCATCCGCCGCCGCATGTTCGAGGCCGGCATCACCTACTCGTACGCCGCCGCCCTCAGTTGGATGTTTTTCCTTACCGCGCTGGTGCTCATCGGCCTCTTTGCCTTGCTCCTGAGGCCCAAGCGCGACGAACGGAGGCCGTCATGAAACGCTTGGTCCCCCAGCTCGCCCTGCATTTGTTCGTTGCCAGCTTCGGGTTTGTGTACCTGTACCCGTTTCTTTACATGGTGGCCAACGCCTTCATGAGCACGCAGGACGTGGTGAACCCGCTCGTTCGCTGGATCCCGACGGGGTTGCACTTTGACAACTTCGCCAAGGCCTGGGACGCCCTCGATGTCTGGACGTCGCTGCCGGTGAGTGTGCTTTTGTCGTCGGTGCTGGCGCTGGCGCAGACGGCTTCGTCGGCGGTGATCGGCTACGGGCTGGCGCGGTTCCAGTTTCGGGGGCGCCGGGTGATTTTTGCGCTGGTTCTTGTGACCATCGTCGTCGCGCCCGCGATTACGCTGATTCCCCGCTACATGTTTTTCGACCTGCTGGGAATGGTGGGCACGCCTCTTCCGCTCGTGCTCCCGGCGCTGTTCGGGCAGGGGATCAACGCCGGCATCTTCATCTTGATCTTCTACCAGTTCTTCCGCGTCGTGCCGCGCGTCCTCGACGAGGCGGCCGAAATCGACGGTGCGGGCAAACTTCAGCTGTTTCTGCGCATCGCCGTGCCTGTGTCGACGCCGGCGATCGTGGTGTCGCTGATCTTCAGCTTGGTGTGGAACTGGAACGAGACCTTCAATACCGCCCTGATGCTGGGCAATTCGCTCGAGACTCTGCCCATGAAGCTGACGAACTTCGTGACACTCTACTATCAGAAAAATCCCATGCAGTGGGGTAGTACCTCGAATCGCCTGAACGAGGGCTTGCGGCTGGCGGGAACCCTGCTCGCGATTCTGCCGCTTCTCATCGCCTATTTCTTTTTGCAGAAGAGCTTTGTCGAGAGTGTGGACCGTTCGGGGATCACCGGTGAGTAGGTCGCTTCGCGGGCCAACACGGGCGATAGGGCTAGCTCGGGTGATAGGGCCATCTCGGGCGAGTGGGCCATCTGGGGTGATAGGCTGTTCAGCCTATCCTGCCGCCGCCTTGGCACGCTTCGCGGTCTCGGCCTGGGTTCTTGCCCTGGTGTTTTCTTCCTGTGCGCCGGCCCCCCTGCCGCCCCCGAGCGGCACCCTGCTCTTTCACCGCTACTCGAACTACGACGCCTGGGATTCGCACCTGTGGCTGGCCGAGTTGCCGACCGCAGAGTTCCCCCGTGGACGGCTGGCGGTACTCGGGTCCGACTGGCCCGTCGAGGGTGCCATGAACGGCCAGATTTCGCCCGACGGCACGGCGCTGGTGTTCATGGGCGACGCCAACGGGCCCAACGCCCAGGGAGCCGAACGCGATTGGGATGTTTTCGTTTCCAACTGGGACGGCGAAAAGTGGCTAACCCCGCGCAACTTGACGGCCCGCACCGGCAGCCGCGACGAAGACCCGAAATGGGCCCCCGACAGCCAGAGCATCGTGTACAAACGAGGCGGAGGAATCGAGACCATGGACCGCGACGGAAACCCGCTGGCGGTGCTCAGTCCGCGGGTTCCCGAGGCTGGCATGCCGTACTTCTCGACTGACGGCGAGGCGGTTGTGTATGCGATCGGCTCGGGCACCACCGGCGCCATTTTGATCACCCGCGACGGAAAGGTGACGCTGGGAGCCGATCTGCCGGGCAGCGACTACTACCCCATCACGGTCGACGCCAACTCGTTCTACTTCACCAACGTGCAACCGACCCAGCACGACCGTCTTATGGTCGGGTTCTGGGACGGGCGCGAGCCTCAACCGCTGTTTTTCGATAGCGAGTACGCCGACAATTCCGATGCTGGCCCCGCGTTGCCTGGGCACTCGCTCTACTACGTGAGCACCCAAACCGGCGGGCACGGAGGCTACGACCTTCGCTACGCCGACCTGGACGCCCGCACCACCGTGAGCTTCGACGAGCTGGTCCCGGGAGCCAACACCACGCTCGAGGAACTCGGTCCCTCGTGGACACCGCTGCCTAGGTTTGCGCAAACTCCGACAAACGAGAGGTGAGCAGGTCGCTGAACAGCTTGCGGGGCGCGCCCTCGAGCACCTTGCGGGCGCGGGCGAAGGCCTCGCTGTGAGCGGCCCCCAACTCACCTTCGGGCTGGCTGAGCCAAGCGCGGCAGGCCCGGAGCGCCTCCATCGCCAGCAGGAACACCTCAATCCAGGGTTGAATCTCGGTCTGCAGTCTCTGGTTGGTCATTCCCCGAAGGAACAGCGCCTCGGCTTTGCCCAAGCGTGCCAGTACGCCTTCCAGCACCGTCCGCGCCTCGGCCCGTCGCCCTTGCGACAGGTGAAACCCGATCTTGTCGAGCTCGGGGCGCAATCGTGGCGACTCCAGCGGTTCCAGGCAACTCAGGCGCGAGTTGTCGGCGAACTCGGCAAAGGCCGCTGCTTCGTCGATGCCCACGACCTCGTTCAGAGCGCGGGTCCAACTTTCCTCGGCGTCGTAGGCTTCGGGGTTCCACAGGTAGTCGCCGATCGTGGCCAAAGCAATCTTGGTCGCTTCGGGATACTCCATCACGTTCGCCACGAGGCCATCGCTGGCCCGGTACAGGTGAGGGTCGCGACGCTGATAGGGGCCGAGGTGCAACTCCGGGGCCATGGCGAGGTCGTTGACCGGGTAGTTGTCCCAGTACGTGACCGGCCGGTTCGTTGTCCGGGCGAACAGCGACGCGTCGGCGAGCTCCAGGCTGCGGGAGCAGATTTCGGGGCCGGTCCAAAAGAGGCGGATGCGCGGGTCCAATTCCAGTCCTAGCCGAGAAATGGAAGGTTCATCGCCCTTGCCGTTGTACTCGGTCGGGCACACGATAAGGCGTACTGCGGGATCTCGGGCCAACAGACGCGCGAACACCTGGTTGGCCACAAAGGCGTGGGCCGCCGCCGGGACTTCGAAGCGCTCGGCGTCGGCCTGGTGCTGAAACCCCGGCACATCGTCGAACAGGAGCCCGAAGTGGCGCACGCCCGCCAGGCGCAGCTGATCGAACTTGGCAACCAGCAACTCCAGGTCGGCCTCGCTGGAGTAGCACATTGACAGGCCGGGGCCCAGATCGTACCAAAAGTCCAAGCCCTCACGCGCACAGGCCTCGGCGGTCGCTACGAGCGGAGCCAAGGCCTCGTCGGGGTATAGGTCGCGCCAGCGCTCGCGGTGGTAGGGGTCGTTCTTGGGTGCGTAAAAGAAGGCATTGAACCGGTGGTGCGCGGCGAAACGGATCAGGTCGAGCCGCGCCTCGGGCGTCCAGGGCGGTCCGTAGTAGCCCTCGATGAGCCCCCGCAGCGCAAAGGCCGGAGCGTCGTGGTACACCCCGGCGGCCAAAGTTCCAGCCACAGTGAGGGCCTCTAGGGTCGAACGCGCCCAGCCCTCCGACCGGGGCCCGCCCGCCTCGAGCGTCGCGGTTCGCCCTCCAACCTCCACGGTGATGCGATAGGCCTCGAGCGAGGTCCGTCCGGTGATGGGATCGCACAAAACCTCAGGATTCTTGGTCAGCCTGGAGCTCACCTGAACCTGCTTGCCTACAGCGCTTGCAGGAGCCTTCGTCGGCGCCCCAACAACCGGCCGAAACCGTCGGATCGTCATAGCAGACTCCTCGCCCAGGCCAGGGCTCCCTCGACCGGGTCAAGATCCAAGCGTCCTAGCCGGAAGAGGCCTGGGTGCTGGGCATCGAGGGCTGCGCCGAGTCGCTCTACCAGCACCCGCGAATCGGCCTTGAGGTGAATGCTTCCCGACAGCACCAGTTCTACCCCACTGGACGGAAAGTCGAGAGCGTCGACCAAACCGCCGATCGAGGCCAGCGCCTCGGCCACCACAGCGTCGACCAGCGCCAGCGCCACGGCGTCGCCAACGTTGGCGGCCTCGAACAGCAGGCCCACAAGGTCGCGCACCCACAGGGGATCACGGTGCTGCAGGGCATCGACCAGTTCCTCCGCGCTGTTGGCGTTCAGTCGCGCCATGACCGTCGTCACAAGACACGTCTGAGGTCCACGTCGGAACAGGTGGTCGTACACGGCGCGGTAAGTTCGGGCCGCCAGAATGTCGCCTCCGGTGAAGTCGCCCGAAAACTCTCCCAGGCCGTTCACCTGCCGCATGGCTCCCGTCGGATCGATGCCCGCGAGGCAGGTGCCCGTGCCGGCGTTGAACGCAATCCCGAACCCCGAGCGGCAACCGGCTTTGACGGCCAGGAACCCGTCGTTCGCGACAACGAACCGGCGGAATCCCAGGGCCGTGATTCCGTCGCTCATGAGGCGTTGCTGAAGGCGGTTGTCGACTCCCGAAAGCCCGAAGGCCGCCGAGGCAACCTCGGCCGGCCCCAACCCGTGGCGACCCAGGAGTTCGTGCAGACGGTCGCCCAGTTCACTCAAGGCTTCGTCGTAGGCACCGGTCAAGGCCTCGTGATTCGTAGGGCCGCCATCGAGCCGGTCGACTACGGTGTGTCCACGCGCGAGCAGGTAGTGAGTCTTGGTTCCACCGCCATCCACGCCGATCAGTACGCTGTCCACGGGTCAGGTTTTCCCAAAAAAGCGCGGCAGCCACACCCTGTGCGCCTTCAGCAGCGCGTCAAAGCAAGCGGTGGCCCGGTCCCAGTCGCCCACCAGCGGGTTCACCAACAAGGCCTGCATCGCGGCGTCACGGTCGCCACGCACGGCGGCTTCGACCGCCAGGCGCTCAAAGGCCTTCACGGCCTGGACGAGGCCCATCACATGGTGGTTGGGGCGGTGCAGGGGCGGGCGGCCCTTGAAGCGTTCGCGGCTCACGAGCGCTGGTGCTTCGATCACGTCGTCGGGTTCCAAAAAGTCGAGAATGCGGCCGCTGGGGTGGCTGGTCGCGTCGTTGCGCAGGTCGACCACGTTTTCGGCGCCGGTGTTGTTCCACACGGCATCGATCAGCGACACGGCGACCTCCGAGTAGAGGTGCCCACCCCGCTGTTCCAACTCGGGCGGAGCCGCAACCGTGGTTGGGCGCGCGTAGATTTCCAGGAGTTGAGCCTCGACCGATTGGCACTCCTCGCCCCGGGAAAGCTTGGCTTGCTTCAGCATAGCCAGCTGTTTGTCGCGGTAGTAAAAGTAGTTCAGGTACGACGAAGGAAGGCCGCCCGCCGTGTGCAATACCAGTGGATCGACCTCGATTCCGGGGATGTTTTTCATGGTTGCGCCCTGGTAGCCCGAGTCGATCAGGCCGGGGAGCAGGTCGGTGCCTTGGTGGCGGGCTGCCGTCACCCACGACAGGTGGTTTAGGCCCACGTAGTCGAGTTCCAGTTCGGTGACGGGCTTGCCCAGAATACGGGCCAGATCGTGGTGCATGTTGATGGGCACGTTGCACAGGCCCACCGCCCGGACGGGGCTATGGGTGGCCAAATACTGCGTCACGATGCCCGACGGGTTGGTGAAGTTGACCAGCAGGGCGCGGGGGCAAAGCACCTCCATCCTTTGACTGATGGTTTCGATCACCGGGATGGTGCGCAGCGCCTTGAAAAGGCCGCCGATTCCCGTGGTCTCTTGCCCGATGAGGTCAAAGCCCAAGGGGATTTTTTCGTCGAGGATCCGGGCGTCGAGCTTTCCCACGCGGAATTGCGTGAGCACGAAGTCGGCACCGCGCAGGGCCTCGTCCAGGTTTTCTGTCAGCGAAAGGCGGGCCCGATGGCCCGCCTGGGTCAGCATACGCCCCGCGAGGCCTCCGACTACCCCGAGCTTAACGGGATCGAGGTCCATCAAGACCAGTTCGTTCAGCGGAAGCTGCGTCTGGCGGGTCAAGAAACCACCCACCAGCTCGGGTGTGTACGAGCTTCCAGCACCTATCACTGCTACTTTCATAGAGGGTATTCTACAACGGTTCCGGTTGGGTCGCAATATCTGAAAAGATATTTTAAAATAAGTTAAATTGTGCTAGGATCGAGTCACGGCGAGGGGGTTTCATGCAACAGATCACGGTAAGTGACGTGAGGTCAAGGAATGCCCGCGAGGTGTTCGACACCCTCGCCGCAGCCGGCCCGTGCACGCGGCTCGACGTGGCCAGGGCCACTTCGTTGTCGGTGGTGACCGTTTCATCGCTCATCGATGCTCTCGTTGAGCAGGGTTTGGTCCGCGAGCGCAAGGACGACCGCGCCGTGGTCGGTCGGCGACCCAAGTTGGTCGAGCTGGTTCCCGAGTCCCGCTTCATTTTGGCCATCGATCTGGCGACGCGCGAGTTTTCTGCTGTCGAGTTCGGTTTTGACCTCAGCGTGCGCCAAAGGCACGCCCACGTTCTCGATGGGCACTTGGACTACGAAGGGAACTTGCGTGCGTTTGTGCGCCACTTGGCCGCCGAGTGCCGCGAGTCACTCGCCAATGGAAGGTTGATCGGGGTCGGAGTGTCCACCTGCGCCATCTACCAGGCCTCGGAAGACCGCTCGGTGTGCAGTTTCATCCCTGAGCTCGAGAGCCTGCGGTTGGGGGCGCTGTTTGCTGAATTGCTTCCCGGCGTGACCACCGTGATCGACAAAGACGTGCTGTTTGCTGCCGAGGCTGTGCTCCGGGGTCTGGAGCCGTCGGAACGGGGTTCGGTCTTCTATGCCTTCGTCGGCGAAGGGGTGGGAGGCGCGCTCGCCCTCGGGGGCGCCATCGTGAGGGGGGCCAGCAACTTTGCCGGCGAGTTTGGCTTGGTGCGCGACCGAGATGGGCGGACCGTTGGCGAACTGGTCGGTTGGCACCTGGTGCGCGAGGAAGCCCAGCGACGGGGCCTTGACCCCGTGGCCGCCTGGCAGGCCCGAGAGGCGTGGCTCGAGACCCTTATGGACGGGATTCTTTCAGAACTTGCCGTCGCCCTCGCCAACCTTGCGTGGACACTCAACCCGGCCCTCATCATCCTCGAAGGGCCCTACTGTGCTTTTGGCGAACGGTTTCGCCGGCAGCTCGACGAGCGGATCAAGTCGCGGTTGGTCACCGAGCTGGCGGCCACGCTGGAACTCCGCCTGGCCGCCCCCGAGGTCGGCGACGCGCTGTCGGGTGCGGCCGGGGCCGTGCGCACCCAATGGCTGGGGGGCCTAGTCAGCAGCTGATTCGGTTGGGGCCTAGGTTTTGATCTTCGGGTTGAGCTGGAACTCCGGGCAGTGCTTGCCGGTCGACAAGAACACCTCTTGGCTGGGCATCAGCGCCGTCTGCACCGCAAACACCCGGCAGGCCCGAGGAAAGCGGGGATTGCCTGTGATCGCAAAGTGGACACACTTGAGGCACGGCGGCGCGCGGTCGGGAAAAACCGTCATGGTAATACTTTAGCACAACGACTAGACTTGCCAAGGGAGCCTGACCCTATGTGGCGCGGATTTTCCTGGATGAACGACCTCACCCCTCAATACCGTTTCCTTGCTCTGACCATCCTCGTGGTTCTCCTGGGACTCACCGCAGGTTTCTCGGTCCTTCTGTATCGGCAGGCCGAGACGGCGGCCCAATCAGACGCCCAACTGGTCAGCGAGGAAGTGGCACACAGCATCGAGGACCAGCTCCGCGCCAGTACCGAAGTCCTTCGCGCCGCCGCCGGCCTCGTTGATGCTTCCGAATCGGTAAGTCGCGCCGACTGGAAGACCTTCGTCGACCGCTTGGAACTGGCCCAGGCGCTTCCCGGGATTCAAGGTGTCGGCTTTGCGGCCTTCGTACCTTCCGCTCAGCGTCTTGCCTTCCGTGACAAGATCCGTGCCGAGGGCTTCCCCACCTTCGAGATCTGGCCCCCGAGCGAGAACCGCGACCTTTCTGCCATTCAGTACTTGGAACCCTTCAATGCGCGCAACCAGCGTGCCTTCGGCTACGACATGTTTTCGGAACCCACCCGGACCGCAGCCATGAACCAGGCGCGCGATACCAATCTGCCCGTGCTGTCGGGCAAAGTGAAGCTTGTGCAGGAAACAAGTGTCGACGTGCAAGCGGGAACCCTCTTGTACTTGCCCGTGTACCGACGCGGGAGCCCGGTTGATACCATCGAGCAACGGCGCGCGGCCCTTGTCGGTTGGGTTTACAGCCCCTACCGGATGACCGACCTGATGAACGGTACGTTGAGTTCGTGGCGTGGCGGGGAGTACGAAAGCCTCTATTCGCTGCGCATCTACGACGGAAAGTCGGTTTCGCAGGCCGATTTGCTGTACGACAGCCACGTGGTACCGGGCGACCTTTCGTCGTCCTACGTCCGCACCACCCCGATCGAAGTGGTGGGTCGGGTCTGGACCCTGCAACTCTCCCGCCTGCAGCTGATATCTGGCGACACGGGCGGCAATCTGGTCGCCACCGCCGGTATAGGTGGACTCCTGTTGTCGTTGCTGGCCTTCGCGCTCTCTTTGTCCATGCTGGGAACCCACACCCGGGCGCGCAAACAGGCCGAACGGTTGACCGCCGAGCTCAGCGCCAGCGAGACCTTCTACCGGGGACTGTTCGACATGCTCAACGGCTTCAACTACAGTCGTATGATCTATGGAGCCGACGGCAAACCGATCGACTGGGAGTACCTTATCGTCAACAAGGGCTTCGGGACCCTCACCGGGCGTTCCGATGTGGTCGGCAAGAAGGCGAGCGAGGTGTTCAACAACATTTCGAGCACGGACCCCGAGTTGTTGGACTTCTACGGTACCGTGGCAAGGACCGGAGTCCCCCAAAGGCGGGACCTCTTCATCCAGGCGACGGGGCGATGGTGTACCATGGCAGCCTACAGCCCGAAACCCGACCATTTTGTGGTGGTCATTGACTCCATCGACGAGTACAAGGCCGCACAGTTGCAGATCGAGACCTTGGCCGGTCGTCTGAACGAGGTGCTGAACAACTCCTCTTCGGCCTCGTACAAGCGCGATTTGGAAACCAATCACTACGAGTATCTCAGTCCGGTGTTCACCCGCCTGACGGGCTACGACGTCGAAGAGTTCCTGAGGCAGCCTCTCGACGTTGTGGTCGGGTTGGTCCACCCCGACGACCGTGACCCGGTGTCGGCTGCCGTGTCCGACGCGGTGAACAGCCCCGACGGCACCCCCTGCCAAATCGACTACCGCCTTCGTTCCGTCGAAGACAACTACATCTGGCTGCGCGACCAGTTTACGGTCGTCCACGATGCCGCGGGTCACCGGGCCTTGATTGGCAGCATCCAGGACGTCACCCTGATGAAGTATGCCGACACCCAGAGGGTTACGCTCGAAACCCGCAACCGTCAGCTTGAAAAGGCCGAAAGTCTGGGCCGCATGGCTTCGTCGGTGGCCCACCTGTTCAATAATCACCTTCAGGCCGTTGTTTCGCACCTGGAATTGGCCGACACCCGTGGGGGCCGCGAGCGGCACGAACACCTGCATCTTTCCCGGGTTTCCCTCGAAAAGGCGATCGAGGTGAGTCAACTGCTGCTCACTTACCTGGGTCAGACCCCTGGCGACCGCGAGGTTTGCTCCTGGAGCCAACTTTGCCGCGAGGCCTTTCAGGAGTGGTCGACAAGAAACCGCTTGCCTGCGCAAGCGTGGCAGCTCGCTTTGTCGGAGCCGGGGCCCCTTGTTCTTGCCAACCCCCGCCTGATCCGGTTCGCGCTGGGCCATGTACTGAGCAACGCCCGCGAGGCCCAGGGGACGGCGGTGGGCACACTGAGTCTGGCGACGTCGTTGGTGCCTGCCGAAACGGTAGGGGCAAGCCACCGTTTTCCCGTCGGCTGGAAGCCCAAACAGCCTTCGTACGCGGTGGTCACCATAACCGATGGTGGCTCTGGGATCGCCGAGGCCGATCTGGACAAGGCGCTTGACCCCTTCTACTCGACCAAGGGCGTCGGTCGCGGTTTGGGCCTTCCGGCGGTGCAGGGCATTGTTCAGGCCCATGAGGGGGTGGTGACCCTCAGCAGCCGGCCGGGAAGCGGGACCAAGGTCAGCCTTTACCTGCCGGTTGTTCAGGGGACCCTCGCACCGCCGGTCGAGTTGGCGGCCGAGGGCAAAGCTTCTGCGGTGGACTCGGTCGGCCAAGAGGACTTAGCGGTGCGCAACACCGTTCTCTTTGTCGATGATGACGAAGCGCTGCGCGAGGTGACCGGCGAGATGATTTCGCTTCTTGGCTATCACGTGGTGACTGCCGCCAGCGGTCCCGAGGCGGTCGAGCTGCTCAAGGCGCACGGAGAGTCGGTTGTCTGCGTGGTGACTGACCTCAGTATGCCCGACGTCGATGGCTGGCAGACGATGGCCCTGCTCAAGGCGCTGCGACCGCAGTTGCCCGTGGTTCTGGCCAGCGGATTCGACCGCAGCCGAGCCCTCTCGGGCCACCACACCGAGGTCCCCGACGGCTTTCTCAGTAAGCCCTTTAATCTGGCTCTGCTTCGCGAAGCGCTCGCCAAGGCGACGTCCCGGTGATTCGAGAGCTGGACTCTCCGCTGGGTTCGCTGTGGGCCGAGGCCTCCGCGCGAGGTCTGAGGCGGCTCGAGTTCGCTGACAGCGCTGACGCTTCGACGATGGCCCGATCGACAGGGACCCTTGCCGACGAAGAGGCCGCCGGCCTCGTGCTCGACAACTTGGAAAACGAGCTTGCGGCGTACTTTCTGCGGCAGTTGCGGCGCTTTCAGGTCAAGCTCGACCTGCAGGGGACCGAGTTTCAGCTTCGGGTCTGGGGCGTCCTGCTGACCATCCCCTGGGGCGAAACGCGAACCTACACGCAGCAGACCGCCCTTTTGGGCAATCCTCTCGCACTACGGGCGGTCGCCTCGGCCAATGGCCGGAATCCGGTGGCGATCGTGGTTCCCTGCCACCGCGTGCTCGGGGCCGACGGGAGCCTCACCGGTTACGCTGGCGGGCTCGACCGCAAGCGCGCCCTCCTCGCCTTGGAAGGCTACCGCCCCGGCGGCCAGGCCGAACTATTCTGAAGGGTTGGTGGCCGCAGGCTTCTTTTTGCGCAAAAGGACGGCAATGATCGTCGGAAGGGCCGGCACGACAATGATTCCCATGACGATGAGGCTGAAGTTTTCCTTGACGAAGGGAAGGTGGCCGAACAAGTACCCCACCGCCAGGAACAACGCCGTCCAAGCCACGCCGCCAAGCACATTGAAGAGGATGAAAGCCCGGAAGCCCATTTGGCCCACGCCGGCGATGAACGGCAGAAACGTCCTCAGGAACGGGAAAAAACGGCTCAATGTCACCGCCCAGCCGCCCCACTTCTCAAAGAAGCGGTGGGTCTCTTCGAGGTGGTGGGGCGCTATCAGCGGCTTCTTGCCGGGTTTGGGCACCATCAGCTTTTTGCCGAAGAACCTTCCGATGGCGTAGTTGCTCGTGTTGCCGAGAACCGCCGCCAGCGCCGTGAAGCCCCAAAAGAACCAAGGGTTGAGGCCAAGCGCCGCAGCCAGAGCTCCGCAGGCGAACAACAGCGAGTCGCCGGGCAAGAACGGCATTACGACCACCCCGGTTTCGACAAAAAGAATCAGGAAGACGACCGCGTAGGCCACCCAGCCGTAGTCGACAAAGAAGGTGTTCAGGTAGCGGTCAAGGTGCAGAAAGATCTCAACGGGGTTGAAGCTCATGAACGTCAGGGTGACGGGGAACCGGGGACGAGTCAAGGGAGTCGACCACGGACCGCAGATACCCCGCCCAAACTTGGTCGTCGTCAAGGTCGAGACCAAAAAGCGCCCCCGGCAAGCGGGACATCAAAAGCGGGTGCAACACGCTGGTCATTGTCCGCAACGTCAGAAAAATCAGCTGAGTCTCGTCGGTGAGGCCCGAAATGTCGGCGATCAGACCCAGCATTCGGCCCTTCGCTCCCCCGATCACCTGAAGTAGCACCTTCTGGTACGCGTTGGGCTCTTGGTGGGGCAGGTGCCGGGCCGAAGCACCAATCGCATCGAGCAAGCTCGTGAAGACTCCCGGATGCGCGCGAAAATGGCGTGTGTAGTCGGTCAGAAACCGGAGGAGCCTTTCTTTCGGTGGTACGGACAGGGCGAGCGATTCGTGAAGCGACCCGATGACGGGCTCAAAGAAGCGAGGCAGGGCCTCGGCGACGATGGCCTCTTTGGTGCGGAAGTAGTAGTGCACCGTCGCGACATTCACCCCCGCGCGCGCGGCAATATCGCGGACCGTCACCTGATCGATGCTCGAAGTACTCAACACCTCAAGGGCAGCCTGAACGATGCGCTCCTCGGTACCCGGTCGGCTAGTCGCCATAACTCCAGCTGACCCGGGTACTGGCGTACGCGAAGGGGGACGTCGCTGGCCCCAGTGCGACCCAGGTTCCCCCGACCGTCGCTCCCCAAGTCCAGCTGCTGCTGAGGCTGACCGTGGCCTGAAACTGGCCCGAGAGGGTTGAGAAAGCCGGGACGCCCAGGCCCACGTAGCCGGCCATCGACTGGCCGAGGGCCGTCAAGGACAGCATCACGGGCTGCGAAAGCGGCAAATACAGCGAAGGACCCAGGCGCACCTCGCCGTACCAGCCCGCCAAGTCGGTTTTGGCCACCACGGCGAGGTCTGCAGTGACCAGGTCACCCTGCAGGGGCAGCGAGGTGTTGGCATACAGGCCGACCTCGGGCCGACCGAGCGGGCCTCGCTGCGACCAGGCAGCCAGCAGGCCCACGTTGCCGGCTTCGGTGTACAGGTTGGCCGTTGCGAGGGCCTCGAGCACCGTGTGGTCGACGTTGAGCACGTCGAGTTGGGCGGTGACATCCAGGTTAGCGTACACCTCCTCCGTCAGCGAGGCACCAGCGCTCGCCCCTGCGCTGGTCCACAGCCCGGCGTCGTTGGCCCAGCGCACCCCTGAGTTGCTCGCTGCGCCTGCACTGAGCCCGAGGTCAACCGCGGAGACTTCCGCGGCGAGCACCCCCAGCGCCAGCAGGATCAGCAGCCCTGTGCGGACCCTCATGGCTTGCCGCCTTTCTTCTTCTTAAGGTAGTCGCTCATTTTGACAAAGCCGTCGGGGATAGCAAACTCTTTGTCGTCCAGCTTCTTGGGTGTGAGGTTCGACACGAGCATCGAAACGGTCACCGTACCCTTCGCGTCCTTGGCCTCGGCCTTGAGCGGGAAGTACCCTTGCGCGATGAGGTCTTTGCCCATGCGGCCCAGGATGACGCCTTCATTCAACACGCTCTTCTGGATGCTGAT
The DNA here is from genome assembly GCA_037142615.1 of Spirochaetales bacterium. GTDB lineage: Bacteria > Spirochaetota > Spirochaetia > JABEVK01 > JABEVK01 > JAIFLN01. The sequence goes on from JBAXAI010000025.1 coordinate 35,606, forward strand.
CAGGAAGTTGACCGACGAGGCGAAGTCCTTCGTTGCCCACAGGCTGACGCTGTACTTGCTTGCGGCGTCGTCGAGGACAAACTCTTCGACGGGATGTCCCGACACCGTGTCGGTTTTGCCCGACTTCTTGAACTTGACGATGGCTTTGTCGATCGTGGCTTCGAGCGAGGCCATGGGCATGTCGAGGAAGTACTTCTCGGTCGGGGCCAGCAGGGTGACCTTCTTGGTTTCGAAGTTGAGCATGGGGTAGCCCTCAACGCCGCCTTCCATTTTGAGGTTTGCCTTGGGCAAGATCTTGAAGTGCAGGCCCTTCATGTACCCCGTGGCATCGGTCTTTTGGGCTTGGGTCGAAATCGCCATCTCGAGCGTGCCTTCGAAGGTCTGCGCCAGGGCGGTCGTGGCCACCGTGAGGCAGAGAGTCAGGCTCAAGGCCAGCGCAAGGGCGGGTTTTGCCAAACGGTTCATTCGGTCGTCTCCTTGAACTGAGTGATGCCGTGCACGCTGCCACCCGTAAAGGCCAGCGCGAACACCGACAAGATCGTGATATCGAGCCAGAAATAGGACGGATAATGCCCCAGTTGCACCGCGCTCGCGGCCGCCAGCCCGTAGTGCGCCGGGAAGACAAACTCCAGCCACTGCAGCCACGTGGGCATCAACTCGGCCGGGAACAGGAACCCGCCAAAGAACAACGGCAGAATCAGGAACGGTACAACGGCAAAGGCCCGTTCGCCCGCGTTGGTACCGGCGGCCAAGCCCAGGCCCGCCACCGCCCAATGGAGCACGAACACCAGCCCAGCGGCCCAGAACAGCTCGGCCGTGAAACTGAGCGACAGGAACCCCCACGTGACCGACACGAGGCCCACGTACAGCACCGTGCCCATCAGGGCAAACGAGGAAATATGCCCCAGCGCCTGGAGGGGGGCTTTTTTGGGTGCAAAGGCCTTGTCGGCCAACCGTTGGCGCGTCGCCAGCATCGAGAAAATGCCTGTGAGCACCGAAGTCAGCAGCCCCAGGAGCGTCGCGACAAGGTAAGGCAGCGCCGAACCGAAACCGTCGGCGAGGGCGCCCAAATCAATCGGAATGGGAATGCTGTCGGCGCTCAGGCCTCCGTTTTCCTGGATAGCGGGGATGAAACCCTTGGCAAGGGCGGCGATGACCTCGAGCTTGGCCAGCGGGTTGTCGCCCACCACCTGGATCTGGATCTTGGCCGGCAGCACGTAGGTGGGGTCGTCCTGCTTGATGAACATGTCTTCGGTCAGCTCTTTCGGAAACGTCAGCAGCGCCTTCACGGTACCGTTGGCCAGCAGCGCCTGCGCCTCGGCGGCGGTTTTGACGGTGGTGACCCGGAACACGTTGGCGTCGAGGGTTTTGACGAGCGTCTCGGGGACGTTGACCAAACCAGACCCGGGTAGGTTGAAACCGGCGTCTTCGTTGCTCACGGCCAACGGGTAGCTGTGCAACCCCTGCGTCAGCAACCAAAGCAACGTGGTCACGATAACAAGCGGGGCAACGAGCAGGATGCCCAGAAACTTGCGGCTGGAATGCATAGTACCTCCCATAAAGCGAGACTAATCCAAGGATTCAATCAATGGATTGGAGTCTAGTCTTCGGGAACGGATCTGTCAACCCAAACCTGATTGCGGCCGTTTTCTTTGGCGAGGTACAGGGCTTGGTCGGCACGGTGCACCCAGTCCTCGGGGCGATCGACCTTGACCTGCCCGATCCCCAGGGCTGAGGTGACCCCAAAGCTGGCGGTCACCGCGATGGGCTCGCCGTTCCATTCCAGGGGGTTGGCCTCGATGTGGCTGCGCATGCGCTCGAGGAGCACCAGGGCCTCGGCCGACGAGGTTCCCACCATCAGGACCGTAAACTCCTCGCCGCCCCACCGGGCCAACTGGTCCGAGGTGCGCAAGCAAGACGACCAAAGGCGGGTTACGTGTGCCAGCACCGCGTCGCCGGCATCGTGTCCCCAACTGTCGTTCACGCGTTTGAAGTGGTCGATGTCGGCAATGGCCAGCGAAAAGGTCCCGCCGTAGCGTTTGATCCGCTCAGCCTCGTCCTTGAGACGCTCGAGGAAGGCACGGCGGTTGGGCAGCGAGGTCAGCTCATCGGTCCGCGCCAAGTGCGACAGCCGCTGCGAAAGCTCCTCGCGCTGCGTGATGTCGGCCAGCAGATAGATATCACCCGTCTTGCGGCCCCGGGCATCCTTGAGTGGCGAACGGTCCACCTGAAACACCCGGGGCTCTTCGCCTTCCTGGCGCCACACGGCTTCTTCTTCGACCCCGGCGCTGACGAAACGGGCCAGAGTGGGCTCCAGCCTGGCCAGAGCTGCCACCGGAGTGCCCACGAGGTCGGTCGACAACTTGGGAACAATCCGAGTCATCGCTGGGTTCAGGCCTGCCAGCCGACCCTGAGTGTCGACCACCAGGACGCCTTCGCGCATGTTTTCAAACACCTGATCGAGAACCAGAGGCATGTGGTCGAACAGCCCGAACCGGAACAACGCCACGGCGAAGAACACGGCGGACAGGCTGATGCCGAACGGAGCGGTGTCGAGACCCCAGGGGCTGAGCCCCATTTGGTACCACACCATGCCCGACCAAGGGAGAAGCGAGGCCACGAGGAGCAGACGCAACGCGCTTTTTTGCGTCTTGGCGCCTTTGCGCGACGCCTGCCACGCCACCAACGTGCTGCCGAACAGGCACACGTTCATGTACACCATGTTCAGCATCCAGAACGGGCCCTTTTCCAGCGTAGGAACCGAGAACGGCCCCCGTTGCGTCAGTGCGATGCTGGTATAAAACAAATGATGAAAGGCGTTGGACGCCACCAGCAGGATGGTGAGAACCGGAACGATAAACAACAGCGTGACCCCAAAGGTCGAAATCGCACGCGCACCCCGGGTGGCCGACACCGAAGTGAGGAACAACAGAGGACCAATCGTGGCAATGCCCACGTATTCGAGCGTCAGGGCCGAAAGAGCCTGCTCGGGCGAGCCCGACGTGATTTCCAGCAGCGAACCCCAGGCGTAGAACACGCCCGCCAGGTTGACGAACGTGAAGGCGAGCCCCCCCGGCGCACGCCGCCGGAAGAAGGCCATCGCCGCCACGCCGAAGGACAGCACAATCGACGCCACCAAGGCACTGCTGTACAGGAGCAACGGCGACATAGGGCTAGCTAGGCTTCATGGTCGCCCGCCTTGCGGTGGGCCTGGTATTCCTTCACCAGCGGCTCGGTATCCTTGGCACTGAGCGGACTGTAATGGTCAAACTCAGCCTCAAAGGCCCCCGTGCTGCTCGTGAGCGCCTTGAGTTGCAGGGCGTATTGCTGAATCTCGGCCTGGGGCACTTGAGCCTTGACGATGATCAGGTCGCGCCCCCAGCTTTCCTGACCCAGCACCTTGCCACGGCGGCCCGAAAGGTCGGCCAGAACGTCGCCCAGGTACTTTTCTTCGATAAACACCGAAAGGTTCATGATGGGCTCGAGCAGGATGGGGTTTGCCGTCGACATGGACTCACGGAAGGCCCCGCGTGCCGCCAGTTTGAAGGCCAGTTCGGAGCTGTCGACGGCGTGCTCCTTGCCGTCCTGCAGGTTGGCGGCGATGTCGACCATGGGATAGCCGGCCAAAAAGCCTTCGGCCATGGCCTCCTGAACGCCCTTTTCGATGGCTACAAAATAGCCCTTCGAGATGCCTTGGCCCTTGAGCGTGCTGCCAAACGTGAAGCCTGAAGCGCGAGGCAGGGGCTTGAAGTCCATGATCACCTTGCCGTACTGACCGTGACCGCCGGTCTGTTTCTTGTGCGTGTATTCGGCCTCGGCGGCCTTGGTGATGGTTTCGCGGTACTTGATGCGCGGCGGCTTGGTCAAAAAGTCGATCTTGGCGGTGCGCAGCTTGTCGAGCACGATGGCCATTTGCAGTTCGCCCAGCGCCGAAAGGATGGTCTCTTTGGTGTCGTGGTGGTAGTGCACGTTGAAGGTTGGGTCCTGTTCGGATTCTTTCACCAGCATCTGGGTGAGGCGGTCGTCGTCCTTTTGCAGTTTGGCCGAAATCGTGGTCGAATGGACCGGCCGGGGAAGTTCCAGCGGCGAGTAGTGGATGACGTCGTCGGCCTGGCACAGCGTGTCGTTGGTTTTCAGGTCGTCGGAACGGGACAGAATACCGACGTCGCCGGCGTCGAGCTCGTCGGTCTCGATGAGCTTTTTGCCCACGCTCAGCATCACCTTGCCGATCTTGACGGTCTTGCCGATGCGGGGAATGTAGGCCTCGGTGTTGTGGCTGAGTTTACCCGTCACCACTTTGATGTAGCTCAGGTGACCGGCGAACTGGTCGATCGTCGTTTTGAACACCAAGCCGCTGAAGGCGCCGTCGGAGCTGATGATGCGTTCTTTTTCACCGGTGACGCAGGGCTCGACCACGTGGAAGGGCGAGGGGCTGTCCCACGACAAGAAGTCGAGCAGAGGAACCAAACCCGAACCTGCCAGCGCCGAACCGCAGAACACCGGCACAAACTGGTTGCTGGCCAGGCCGAGCTGAAGGCCTTTCTTGATGTCTTCGGTGTCGAGGTCGTCGGTGTCGGCGAACTTTTCGAGCAGCTCTTCGTCGGCTTCGGCGGCTTCTTCGACCAGCGCGTAGCGGGCTTTTTTCGCTTCGGCCAAAAAGTCGCTCGGGATCTCGATGGCCACCTCGGGGTTGCCGCCGGCGTTGAACTTGTAGGCCTTCATGTCGAGCAGGTTGATCACCCCGCGGTGGTCTTGGTCGTGGCCCAAGGGAATGGTCACGGGCAAGAACGGCACGGGGAACTTGTCTTTCAGGTCTTCGAGGGTTTTCCAAAAGTCGCTCGAGGCTTTGTCGACTTTGTTGATGTACACCATGCGCGGCATCGAGTGGTCGGTCAGGTAGCGCCACAGTTTGAGGGTTTCGATCTGCACGCCCGAGCGGGCGCCGACCACGAGCAGGGCCGACTCGCAGGCCCGGAAGGCGGCGATCACTTCGCCGGCAAAATCGGCCGAACCGGGGGTGTCGAACAGGTTGATCTTGGTGTCTTTCCACATCAGGTGGCTGAGCGTGGTGTGGATCGAGATGCCGCGTTTGATCTCTTCGTCGGTGAAGTCGCTCACCGAACGACCGGTCTCGACCGCCTCGGCCTTGGCGATGACTTTTCCGTGGAAAAGCAGTTGTTCGGTCAGGCTAGTCTTGCCTGTTCCTGTGTGACCAACGAGGGCCACGTTCCGCAATCGGCGAATATCCGCAAGCATGGGGGCTTCCTTGTGAAAGACGATGTTATTCACAAGCCTAATGCGGATTTCCTCAACGCGCAACGAGAAGGTTTTGCGACTAGAAGCCCGCTCCGAGCGCCGAACAGAGGAACCGCATGTACGGGGTCGAGGCCTGGAACTTCGCGGTCAGGAGCTCGACCAGTTTCGGGGTCCCGAAGTCCTCGTGCCTCAGCGGCACACTGAGCAGAAAGTCCTTGCGCTTGAGATCGACCGCAGCCCTGTGCCCGGGGTCAAAGCCCTTGGGCATACGCTTGGCCGAGTCGCCCTCGGGGTGCATGCCGCTCGAAGCCATCGAGTCACCGAGCGCCAGCAGGTACTCGTCGGGCCGGTCGGCGATGGCCTGACGGATTTTGAGCAGGTCGGCCGGCTCGGGGTGCCAGGTCCCGGCTCCCACAAAGCATTCACGGAGGTCGAGGTGCACATACCAGCCCGGCGCGTGCACGTCGGCGGCGAACTCATGGCGGAACTGGATGCCCAGGTTGGTCTTGTAGGGCGTTTTGTCGTGGGCAAAGCGGGTGTCACGGTAAATGCGCATCATCGAGCCGCCCACTTTTTTGGCCACACCCCGGTAGCGCGGGCTGATAGCCCGGACCACGGCGTCGAGGTCGGTGATGAGCGCCAGCGCCGGTTCGACCACGTAGCGCTCGTAGTCGCCCTTGTGCGCCGCGAACCACTCGCGGTCGTTGTTGTTTTCGAGTCCCGCGAAAAAGTGCATCGTTTCGTTGGGAAAGCCGGTGAAGGTTGCCATGCGGCAACACTAACCAAAGGACAGAAAAAGGGCAAACCCCACCCCAGTTTTCTTGACCGCCTGAACTTCTGCCGGGATAATTCAGGGGCGGGGGAGAGGTCTATGCGCACGTTTTTCACACTGCTGGCTCTGGTGATTTCGGGCACGCTGTTTGCTGCCGAAGACGACGCCCGTTTTGCGCTCGTCATGGGCAATTCCGCTTACGACGGTGATGCGGCGCTGGCCAACGCGGCCAACGACGCCAACGACATGGCCGCCGCGCTGGGCAACATCGGTTGGAAGGTCACCAAACTCATCAACGGCGACCGCAAAGCCATGAACCGCACGCTGGTCGCCTTCCGCGACGACATGGCCAAGGCCACCAACCCCTCGGTGCTGTTCTTTTATGCCGGTCACGGGGTGCAGATCAATGGTCAGAACTACCTGATTCCCGTCAAAGAGACGTTCGAGACCCCCGACGATGTGATCCAGGACGCCCTGGGTCTGCAAGATGTGGTGCAAGCTTTTGAGGACGCCAAGGTGGCCGTCGACATCATTATTCTCGATGCCTGCCGCGACAACCCGTTCGCCAAGAAGAACTCGCGCTCGCTTGGCGGCACGCGGGGCCTGACGGTGGTCAACAAAAGCCCGACCATCGACGGCTCGGCCATTCTGTTCAGCACCGCCCCCGGCGAAACCGCTTCGGACGGCAATGGACGCAACGGCGTGTTCACCCAGGCGCTGCTCAAGTACATCGACAGCGACCTGACCCTGCAGCAGATTTCGACCCGCGTCACCAAAGACGTGAAAACCGCAACCGGCGGCAAGCAGTCGCCGTACAACAGCATGAGTTTGAGTGACGACTTTTACCTGCTGCCCGTGTCGATGCGCTCCAAGGCTCCCGTGCTGACGCCCGCCCCGGCCATCACGTCTGCCCCAGCCACTACCCCTGCTCACGTCGCGGTAACCAAACCGATCGCCCCGAAGAGTTCCGGCGGCGGAAGCCTTTTGCCGCTCATTGGGTTCGGCACCGGTGGCGTCGCTGCTGCCGTAGCCGGGGCCTGCTACTATCTGGGCGCCAAAGCGTACGCGGACTACCGCTCTGCGACGGTGGCCTCGCAAGCTTCGGCCCTCAACGCCCAAGTGGGAATGTACAGCACGGGCCTGGTCGCTGCTGCGGCGACGGCGGGACTCGGTCTCGTGGTGGGTGTGGTGTCGATGGTTCTCGACGGAGGCAGCCGTTGATCTACCGGCTTGTCGGCGCCTTGGGAGTCCTTTTGCTCCTCGCGGGCTGCAGCAGCGCCTTCGGCGCGCTCGATAGCCCGTACGACCCCGCGACCCCCTCGCGGCCGGTCGTGACCGTGGTATTTGACCCCAACGGGGCGTTGGCGGGTACCGTGCCCGTCGATGCTGCCAAGTACGGCCCCGGTGACGAGATCACCCTCCCGGGCAACACCGGCAACCTCGTCAAGCCCGGCTACCAGTTCGACGGTTGGCGTGCCAAGGCCGACGGCAGCGGCGATCTGCTGGTACCGGCTGCCAAAGTCGCTCTGCCCGCGACCAGCTGGACCTTGTATGCCGACTGGGTGGCGGACTCCGCTTGGGTGCCAACTTCGGTGAGCGGGGCCATCACGGGCCCCTCGGCACCGGTCGACAACACAATTACCGTTGCAGGGCCGACTACCGCGTCGTTTGGCTCAGCGAGCACCTTTACGGCCACGGCGCCTGGTACTCCCACAGGCTACCAGTGGTACGTCAGCGGAACCGCCGCCAGCGGGGCAACGTTCGCCACCTTCGCCTGGACCCCTGTGCAGGGGACAGACCTCGTCGGCAACAACCTCGTCAGCGTCGCGGTGCTCTACGGCAAAGCCTCGTACAGCGCGTCGACCAAGGTCAACTTGCTGCCGCCCTCGGAGGCGTGGGCCCGGACGGTGGTGTCGGGGGCGAGCACGAGTTACTTCTACGGCGTCGCGACCGATTCGGCTGGAGCCGTGATCACCGTGGGCTACCAAGGTACTGCGGGGGCTTTCTTGTACTCGCCGGCCATTCCTTCCCCGCTGCTTCTTGGGCGCGACCAAGGCAGTTCGACCAGCTTCAACTCCAGCATTGTTAAGTACGACAAATACGGAACCGTCGCTTGGGTCCGAACAACGGCGGGAACGCCGGGGAGCGACACCAGCAACAGCCAATTCTCGTCGGTCGATGTTGATTCCACGGGAAACCTCTTCGCGGTGGGATACCAAGGCCCGACGCAGTCGTACAAAGACACCGCCGCGGGCAGCAGTCCGCTTACGGTCACTGGTGCCGGTTCCACCAACACCGCAAGCCAGGGCAATCCGGCCATTGTGTCGTTCAGCCCAAGCGGCGCACCGCTGAGGGGCGGTTCACCAACTTCGACGGTTGCAACCGCATTGGCTGGCGGATGGTTCAAGGGCGTGAAAGTCCACGGACCCTACGCCTACGCTGTCGGCTATCAGAAAAACATTGGTTCCTACACGTACGGCGGTACAACCACCAAGACAATTACCGGGGCGTCGAGCTCGTCCAACGCCATGATCGTCGCCTACGATACGGGTTCACTCAACGCCGCAGCCGCGGCCGCCGTTCAGGGGCCATCGACCGGAATCAGCCAGTTCAACGGCGTGACGACCAATACAGCGGGTGATGTGTACGCCTGCGGCACTCAGAACGACACGGCCAGCTACAGTTACTCCTCTTCCGGCGGACCAGCGTCCGTGGCGGGATTCGCTCAAGGTACCTCTGCCACCAATGCTGTACTCGTCAAGTACGATTCCTCGCTCAATGCGCAATGGGCAAAGTCCGTGCTCCAATTGAGTTCGTCGGCACCTGCTACCGCGTTCACCGCGGTGGCGACAGATTCCGCAGGAAACGTCTACGCCTGTGGCTATGTGACGGGAACGACGGCCGTTGGGTTTGGAAGCTCACCACCCGACTTCACCAGTTCCGTGCAAGTGACTGGAACTTCGACAGCCAACAACGCATTGCTGGTGAAGTACGACAGTCTAGGAAACCCCCTGTGGGCCAAGACGGTCCTGGTTGGCCCGTCGGAAAGCCGGTTCGATTCGGTGGCGGTCGACAGTCAGGGCAACGTCTTTGTCGGGGGGCGGCAGTTTGCCGGCGACTTTGACTACGGCTCCGGAATTGTCGCCGGTCCCAGCGGCGTCAACGGCAGTTCTGTGGTGGTCAAGTACAGCCCTTCCGGAGCCGTGCTCGGCGTCAAGGTGGCCACCGCCGCCGCCGGCTTCAACCGCTACTTTGCGGTCGCCGTCGATGCGTCCGACAAGTTGGTGGCTGCCGGCGTCGCGAACGGCATCGGGACCTTCACCTTCGGGACTGGTCTGACGACCTCGCCGACATCCGACTTTAGTAGCGCCATGGTGGTCAAGTATGGGTACTAGGTTCGACTTTTTCCTCGGTTGTCTCGCCGGGATATTTCTGCTGCTCGTGTCGTGTCAGCAACCCGTGGCCAGCGGGCCCACGACACAGTTGTCGGTCAGCTGGACACAGCCGCCGTCGAAGGCGTTGCTTCCGTCGGTTCCAGCACTTTCCACCTACGACCTGACTCTCACGCCAGACTCTGGCGTGGCTAGTTCCAAAACCGGGTTGACCGCGACTTCGTTTGTCATCGAATCCCTGCTCTCGACCAAGTACACCGTGACCGTCGACGGCAAGGACTCGGCTGGAAAGGTGGTCGCGACCGGCTCCGGGACTGTGGACCTCTCCCAGACTGCCAAGCAGTCGCTTTCAGTGACTCTCGCCTACATCGACTCGGGTACGACGACCGGCAATCTGAAGCTGACCTTGGATTCGAGCACGTCCGGAATGACCGTTTCTCAGTACAAGCTGACGCTGGTCGACCCCGCCGGGAACGTGACGACGCCAGCCCTCAGCGTCTCGGGAACCAAGGCCACTTACAGCAACCCCGCGGCTCTCGTGGGTTGGTACCGTCTGTACGCCAACTTAACCTCTGGGACCAAAGCCGCAACCCTGATGGAGACAGTTCTCGTGCTGCAGAACGTTCTCACTGAGGCGACCTCGTACTTTGTCGGCGCTGACTTTGTGGCGGCGCCGCAGCCGGTTTCTAGCCTTTCGTTGAACCAGTCGACCTCGAGCCTTCTGGTCGGGCAATCGGAAACGCTGACTCCGGTGTTCAACGCCGGTGCCGGAAACCTGTTGGTTTCTTGGTCGAGCAGCGACCCCACCGTTCTCGCGGTGGATCAGAAAGGGATGGTGACGGCCCTGAAGACGGGTTCGAATGTTACCATCCGCGCTACATCTGCCGAGAACTCCGCCGTGTCTTCGACCTGTCAGTACAGCACGGTCAAAGCCTTGGTGATTTACCATCCCAACGCGACCACCTATGGAACCATGCCGTCCGACCCGAACCCGTACCAGAGCGGCACGAGCGTCACGGTTCTTGGGAACACGGGCAACTCCGGGAAGCCCTGGTACACCTGGACGGCCTGGAACACAAAGGCCGATGGAACGGGCCAGGACTATTCGTCAGGCAACACTCTGTCTATGCCGTCCACCGGCTTGACGCTCTATGCCAAGCTGGCCGCCATCTCGGGCGGTGCCACGTGGGCCACGGGCACCACCAACGCCAGCGTCGGGCAGGCCACCTTCAATAGCGTCGTCACCGACTCGTCGGGGAACATCTACGCGGCGGGCTCGCAGACTGTCGCGGGAGTACTGGACTTTGGCAACAGCGTGACCTGGAACTCGGTAGGTCCCCTTGTCGTCAAGTACAGCTCGAGTGGACTCGCCCAGTGGGTGGCAGGTGGAACAGCGACCAGTGGAAGCGGGAGCTTCGTCGATGCCGCGTTTGACGGCTCTGGCAACCTCTATGTTGTCGGAAGTGAAACAGGAACAGCGCAATGGAGCTACGGGAACAACGTTTCGGGGCCAAGCAGTCCGAGCGGCACCTATGCGGTGATCGTCAAGTTTAGTCCTGCGGGGCTGGCTCAGTGGGTCGGAAATGGGCCATCCGTCCTGACCTCAACGTTCAGCGCCTTGGCCATCGACCCGAGCGGCAACATCTACGTCGTTGGGTACGGTACGGGAATGGCGTCAGCATTTTCCTACACGACGATCGGTCCGAGCGCGACACCTTTGGCGACGTCCAGCGCGACTACGATGCCTGGTGGGGGTGTCAGCACCTGCGCAATGTTCCTGAAGTTGACTACGAGCGGAAGTTTTGTTTCGACTTCGTATAGCCCACCAACCGGAGCGAATACGACCTTTCAGGACGTCGCTCTCATGACTTTTGGGGCTAATCCTCCCGTTCCGTGGGTTCTCTGCCAGCAGTCGGGTGCCGCTGCCGTGAACTACTCGACGAAGTCGGCTACGGGAACCCGGAGCGGCAACAATTCTGTGTTGGTTCAGTACGACGCTGCGGTTTCGCCGCAGATGACCATCGTCGTTAACTCCGACGCTACGGGAAGCTATCAAAGCGAGTTCAACCACCTGACTGTGGACCCCTCCGCCACGTCGAATGTCAACTATATGTACGTTACCGGCTATCAGCAGGGAACCGCCACCTATCCTGGGCCCTACTGCAACGGCGGTATCCCGAGCAACCCTGCGTCGCCCACGAGCGTAACGCTTCCGACAACCGGTTCGTCGCCCATCATCGCCTGCATCACTCCTGGCGGTACGCTCGCCTGGGTGACGGCTCCCACTACCTCGAGTACGACAACGAGCAAGTTTACCGGTGTCACCCAACTCGCCAACGGCACCATCGCCGCAGTCGGATTCCTCACGGGAACCAGTCTATTCACGTTTGGATCGGTGGTGGCTCAAGGGTACGGTTCCAGTCTGAACGCGATTTCAGCGACCTTCAACCGACTGAATGGCAACCCCCTCACTGCCTCTAGTAGTGGTGCGGGCACCCCCGCCACCACCCAGTTCAACGCGGTCGCGACAGGTGGCGCTGGAACATTGCTCGACAACGCCATCGTTGCCGTCGGCTCGCTCAACGGCACCACAACCGCCACCTTCGGTCCCGAAGTCGCCGTCACGGGGACAGCTACCTCGAATCCGCTAGTTGTGAAGTACTAGTCCTTCGACTCTTGTGTTTCTGCTTCCCATGCGCAAGCAGAACTGGCCTCGACCCCGTTATGTCCTTTACAATGGAGGACGAGCATGGGGGAGCCCAAAATGCAGACCGAAGAACGCTACACGTACAAAGATCTTTTGACCTGGCCCGAAAACGAACGGTGGGAGCTGATCCATGGCGTCCCGTTCCAACTCGAGGGACCGCAGATGGCGGCGCCGTCGACCGCGCATCAGGATTGGGTGCTTGAACTGGCCCACCAGTTCAAAACCCAGCTGAAGGGCAAACCGTGCAAGCCCTACGTGGCCCCGGTCGATGTTTCGTTGCTGCACCGGGCCGGCGACAGCGCCGAGACCACCGACACCATCGTGCAGCCCGACGTGCTGGTGGTCTGCCGCCGCGAACAGGATACCGGCAAGGCCATCGTCGGCGCCCCGGTGTTTGTGCTCGAGGTGCAGTCGGCATCGACGGCGTTCCGCGACCAGACCGACAAACTCAAGCTTTACGAAGAGGCCGGGGTGCAGGAGTATTTGCTGTTCAATCCCATCAACTTCACGGCGTGGATTTTCCGACTGGGGCCGAACGGCCGCTACGGCAAACCTGAGGTGTGGATGGAACGCACCGTGATTGAGCTGGCCAGCCTGCCGGGCGTGACGCTGGACTTGACGGTCGAGCTCTAGGAGCCTTCCCTCAAGCAGAACTGGCCCTTACCCCGTTATGTCCTTTACAATGGAGGACGAGCATGGGGGAGCCCAAAATGCAGACCGAAGAACGCTACACGTACAAAGATCTTTTGACCTGGCCCGAAAACGAACGGTGGGAGCTGATCCATGGCGTCCCGTTCCAACTCGAGGGACCGCAGATGGCGGCGCCGTCGACCGCGCATCAGGATTGGGTGCTTGAACTGGCCCACCAGTTCAAAACCCAGCTGAAGGGCAAACCGTGCAAGCCCTACGTGGCCCCGGTCGATGTTTCGTTGCTGCACCGGGCCGGCGACAGCGCCGAGACCACCGACACCATCGTGCAGCCCGACGTGCTGGTGGTCTGCCGCCGCGAACAGGATACCGGCAAGGCCATCGTCGGCGCCCCGGTGTTTGTGCTCGAGGTGCAGTCGGCATCGACGGCGTTCCGCGACCAGACCGACAAACTCAAGCTTTACGAAGAGGCCGGGGTGCAGGAGTATTTGCTGTTCAATCCCATCAACTTCACGGCGTGGATTTTCCGACTGGGGCCGAACGGCCGCTACGGCAAACCTGAGGTGTGGATGGAACGCACCGTGATTGAGCTGGCCAGCCTGCCGGGCGTGACGCTGGACTTGACGGTCGAGCTGGCGTTGGAGTGAGCAAGGGATCGCTCCGGCTCGTCATCACAGCGCTCAACGAGAACGGCTACGGCGTGGGTCAAAAGGCGGGGCAGACGCTTACCGTGGCCCGCACCGCTCCTGGCGACCAGGTGCTCGTTGGGCCTCCGAAAACCACCGAACGCTGGAGCAGCGCCGACTTGCTGCAGGTGGTGTCCCCTGGCCCCGACCGCATCGTTTCGCCGTGCAGGGCGTTTACGGAAGGCTGCGGCGGCTGCCAATGGCTTCACCTCACCTACTCGGCGCAAATCAGCTGGAAACAGAAGAACCTCGCCGAGTTGCTGCGCACGCGCGCCGGTTACCGCGGGCCGATCGAGCCGCTGGTCCGCATGGAAAAGCCTGAGGCCTACCGCAACAAGCTGTCGCTCAAGAACGCCGGGGGAAGGCTGGTGTTCGTGCCCGAGTTTGACGCCGGCACGCTGGCTCCGGCAGAATGCCTGGTGCAGACCCGCGCCCTCCAGACCGCGTGGGCCGCGCTGAGGGGGCTCAAGGTCCCGCCAGCCCTCGAGCAACTCCACCTGCGCAGCAACCTTCTCGGCGCCGTGGGGCTCCACGCGTTTGTGAAGGCCCTGGATCCCGCCACCGAGACTGCGCTGAAGTCGCTGTTCGCTGCCCTTCCCGGGGCCGTCGGCCTGGGTGCGACCACCCGCCAAGGGTACCGCCTCGTTTCGGGCGAGGCTGCGTTGGCCCAAACCCTTCCCGACGTCACCGCCTCACCCACGTGGCTGATTCCCCACAATGGCTTTTTTCAGACGAATGCGGCCCAAGCGGGCGTACTGCTTGACTTGGTCCGCCGCGAGGCACGCCTTGCCAAGACCGACCGTCTGCTCGACCTGTACTGCGGTGCGGGGTTTTTCGGGCTCGCGCTGGCTTCGTCGGCCCGCGAAGTGGTTGGCCTCGAGGAAAATCCGCAGTCAGTGGCGGCCGCCACAAACAGCGCTGCGCACTCGGGAGTGACCAACGCACGCTTCTTGGTCGGCGACCTCGGGGCGGTGTTGGCATCGCTGGAAGGCGCCGGGGGCGAAGTATCGCCCCGCGAAGTCGCGGTGGTGGATCCGCCCCGCGAAGGCCTGCTGCCGCGGGCGCTCGACGCCCTGGTCGCCCGGGCTCCGAAGCGGCTGGTTTACGTGTCGTGCCACGCCCCGTCGCTCGCGCGTGACTACAAGGTCCTGGCCAAGGCCGGGTACCGGGGCGTCAACTGCACGCCCATCGACATGTTTCCGCATACCTCGCACCTCGAGACCGTGATGACGATGGAGAAAAGCAGATGAAGAGTGTTTTCAAATGGATTTTTGGCTTGGTCGGCGCTGCCGTCCTTGCCGTCGTGGTCGCCCTCGGTGCGGTCTACCTGGGTTGGATTCCCGTACCTGATTGGGTGGTCGGAGCCGCCGTTTCCTCACGCGGCCTGAGCAGCGCCGAAGCCGACAAAGTCAGCCGCTCGCTCAACTTATACCGAGTGCTCCGAACCGCGCCCGAGAGCAAGCTCCTCGATCAGGCGTTGGCGCTGGCGACGCGCGACGCCACCGGCGGCGACTGGTTCCGGTTTGTGAAGTCCGCTTGGCCGCAATTGTCCGCCGAGACCAAACAGCGGGTGCGCGAACAGCTTCGCATCGACGATGCCGACTTCGCCGCTCTCGACAAACTGGTGACGGCGAGGCTCGCGGTGGCGACCGAACCCGACTCGTTCCGGCTCACGGCAGGCGACGAGAAACTCCTGCTCGCGCTCGACGCCAAGTACGGCTTTACCGAGTTGCTGACCAAGGTGTTTGACACCGCCGCTAGTCCTTGAACAGCGACCCGAAGGCGTCCTTGGCGGCCTTCTTCTTGGTCAGGTCGGCTTGGGCCGCCAGGCCGGCCCGGGGTCCTTTGGTCGGTTCAAACCGGAACCCGTCGCAAAAGTTGGCGCTGTCTTTGTCGAGGACGTGTTCGGCGACGGTTTCGCGGCACTCCCAGTGCGACGACGGGTCGTAGAACTTGCAGTTGCGGCAAATCTTCACGTCGTTGCCGCACGAGGCGCACTTGGACGACCGGTATACCTCGGTCAGGTGTGAAAGGTCAGCGTTGCAGAAGGGGCACATGCCCTCAGAATACCCTCGCCGCACGCCCGAGCCAAGGGCTTGACGATAGGGCGAAAAATGAGTATTAGTTACTAATGTTAACTAAATCTGAGAAACGCTACCGCCACGAGGAACTCTTTCATGTGGTGTTCGACGTGATCGGAATGCTGCAAAAAGACCTGCTTCGCATGGACCTGCGCCTCGATGCGGGCGATCTGTCCAAACTCCACCTGGGCATACTCGGCGCGCTGAGCCGCTACCGGGAACTGCCGGTCACCGAGTTGGCCGACAAGATGCACGTCGTCAAGCCGCAAATGTCGCTGCTGCTCGACAAGCTGGAGGGGTTGGGGCTCGTCACCCGGTCCCCCTCGGCCCAGGACCGCCGCCGTTTGCAGGTGGCGCTCACCGTGCAGGGCGAACTGGTGCTGGCCCAGGCGCTCACGAGGATGGACGAGGCCCTGACCGGGACTCTCGCCTGCCTGGAGGACGCAGAGGTCGAAGAGTTGGTGAGGAGCCTGACTTCTGCTGCCAAGATTTTGAAGAAACTTTGATTTTGAAGAGGAGATTGTATGTCTGATTCGCTCAAAAACCCCGGCCGCTGGGGTGTGCTGGCCATCATCTGCTGCGCGCTGTTCATGATCATGCTGCAAAGCAACGTGATCAACCTGGCCATCCCGCACATCCAAAAGGACTTTGGCGCCGACCTGACCACGGTGTCGTGGATCACCAACGGCTACCTGCTCGTGTTCACCGTGTTCCTGCTCACGTTGGGGCGCCTTGGCGACGAAATCGGCCGCAAAAAGGTGTTCCTTTCGGGCCTGGTCGTCTTTACCTTCGGCTCGGCTCTGTGCGCCTTCCTCCCTGGCACTTCGATGGGCATCGAGGGACTCATTCTCGGCGCGCTGGTGCAGGGGCTCGGCGGCGCGGCGATGATGCCGGCCACGATGTCGCTGGTCGCCTCGAACTTCGACGCCAAAGAACGCGGCATGGCGCTGGGGCTGTGGGGTGCCACCAGCGGCTTGGCTGTCGCTATTGGCCCTACGCTGGGCGGCTACCTCACCGATGTCGGCCTGGGCGATTCGATCAACCAGTTCTTCGGCATCGCGCAAGGCTGGCGCTACATCTACTTCTTGAACCTGTTTTTGGGTGTGGTCATCGCCATTTTGACCGCGATTTACGTGCCCGAATCGAAGGACCGCGAGACCAAGCACAAGTACGACGTGGTAGGCATCCTCCTGTCGGGCTCGATGTTGTTCTGCCTCGTGTTCGGCCTGGTCAACGGCTCCGACTACGGTTGGTGGGACAAGAAGAAAGACTTCCTGCTCTTCGGGCTCAACCTGTCGCCCGGGAGCTTGAGCCTGATGCCGATTCTGCTCATCGCGTCGGCGGTGCTGGCGGTGGTGTTCGCCCTGTGGGAGAAGACCCGCAAGGTTGACCCGTTGATGGATCTCAATTTGTTCAACGACCGGAACTTCCTCGCCGGAAGCTTGGTGGCGGCCATTCTCAGTTTTGCCATGATGGGCACCTTCTTCCTCGTGCCGGTGTTCCTGCAAAACGTGCTGCACTACAGCGCCATCGAAGCCGGGCTCATCATGCTGCCCCTGGCTTTGGCCGTGATGTTCGCCAGCCCCTTGGCCGGCTTTTTGGCCGACAAGATCGGTGGCAAATGGGTCATCGTGGTCGGCATGGTGCTCATGGCGGCCGGGGGGTACTGGACGGCGTGGTTCCGCCTCGACACCACCCCCTGGGAACTTGTGCTGCCCTTTATCGTGATGGGAGCAGGCATCGCGCTGGCCATGTCGCCCAACACCAACATCGCCCTGCTTACGGTGCCCATCGACGAAGTGGGGGGAGCCTCGGGCTTTTTGAGCACTTTGCGCCAAATGGGCAGCGTGCTCGGCATCACCATCCTAGTCACCGTTTTCGCCAACAACATCCCCTACTACGGCGAGCGCAACTTGGGCCAAATCAGCGACAAGGTGGTCCCGCCCGTGGTTAAGGAAAAGATCATCGAGGGCCTGCACAGCGGCGGCGGCATGCAGCAGCAGGATCCAGCGGCCATGGACCAATACCTGGTGCTGTACAAAGAAGCCCGACGCACCGAAATCAAAACCGCTGTTGGCGGCGCCATGACCCAAAGCGTGGTCGACAGCATCAACCGCACGTTCAAGTGGGCGGCGGTGGTGGCACTTCTGGGTGGTTTCGCGGCGCTGGCTCTCAAGGGGCGCCGACCCGAACCCAAGAAGAAGCCGGGTGAACCGGCAGAGGCGCCGAATGCGTAGGCCGGGCCGACTGGCCACCAGGATGACCCTGGCGGCTGGACCTTTGGCCGTGGGGGTCCTACTCGTGGCCCTGCTTGCGCTCAGCGGCTGTGCTTCGGCACCACCACCCGGCCCGGCCGTCGAGCCATTGGACCCCTCCGTGGCGGTGGAATGGGTGCCCGAGGTGGCCGAGCAGTTTGCCAAAGAGGTGCCCAAGGCCGTGCAGAAGATCGCCAAGAAAGAGACCGAAAAACAGGCCCGCTTGAGGGGCAAAGCCCTCATCGACCAGGCGCTGTACGATGAATTGAAAGCTGAGATGGGCCGCTGAGCCCACAAGGAGTCAACATGAAACAGACACCCACGTTTGGCGACACCGGGGCAGCCCGGTTGGGAATGGCGCTCGTCTTTGGGCTGCTCGCCACACTTGCCTTCGCCGCCGACAAACCCAAGACTGACAAAGACCTGATTCAGGGCCTTTGGTCGGTGTCCGAAGGCACCTACTCCGACGGCACCCTCGAGACCGAACTCGAAATGTCGTTCGCCTTCACCGCCGACGCGCTGACCAACCCCATGGACAACACCAAGGCTCCTTACACCCTCGACGAAAAGGCCAAAACCGTCACGTCGAAGGGAAAGGACAGCACCATGGTGATGAAGTACCGCTTTGTCGACGCCACGCACCTCGAGATCGTCGAAATGACGGTCACCGCCAAGAAGGCCATGACCATCGTCGGCGCCAAGGGCACTTTCAGCCTGCTGAAGCTGAAAAAGTCCAGCTGAGGACGACTACTTCAGCAGCGCCGCGTCGAGCACCTCATAATCGGCGCGGTGGATGTACAGGGCCTTGCCGTCGATGGTCACCAGGGTGGTTTTTGGCAAGTTCGCCGGCACCGAGACCGCGACGGTATTGCCCTCGTAAAGGCCCACCACGATGCCCATCTGCGACTTGACCACCACCACGCGCTTCTTACCCAGTTTGTTCTGAAACGCGTTGAGGTTGCGTTCCAGCGGGATGTAGGTGGCCTTGTTCTCGCCCGTCACGCGCTTGAGGTACTCGTAGTCGAAGTCTTCGAGCGCCGCCAGGCCTTGCTCGGCGAACAGCATTGTGGAGCCCACATGCAGCACCTGGTGGCCGTCGACCTGCAAGTCGAGCACCTCGGAGTCGGGCAGCACGCCGATCGACACGCCGACCTGGTTGAGCGTGAGCGTGTTGTTACCCCACGCGTCGTACACGGTGAGTTTGCCGCCGTTACCCAGGAACGAGTTCTTGAACTTGGCCGTCCACTGGTCGAGGGCGCCACAGCCGGTAAGCGTGAGCCCGAAGAGCACGATCAGGCCAAAGGCAGCGGGGCGCAAGAAGTTTTTGTGTTTCATACCCACGATGGTAGCAGAATTGCCGGAAACCTCAAGTCCGACACACTCTCAGCGCAGGACCTCGCAGGATTTGGAGAAAATTGATATTATTTCTTGATTCTGTGGTAGGGTTACAGGTTGGCTTCTGATACGCCGACGTGGGTGGCAGAAGATGGAACTTTCTCAGAATGTTCTTGGTTTTGGTGCACTTGCCGAGCACATGTTTCAGGGGGTGGCCTACTGCCGTTTCAAGCCAGCCGGGGGGGGGGGGGGGGGGGGAATCCCAACTGCTTACCCCAAATCCTGCTTTTCCGGGGTTTTCCGCCCCCAAAGTTTTCAAAACCAGGGGGGATTTTTTTCAATTTTTGGGCGGGGCCGGTAAAAAAGGGGTCGCGGGGGGGCCCGTCCTTTTCTTTCCGGGTGGGGGCCAGGGGGCGGGGGTAGGGGTTAACCCCCCCGGCGCCCCGATT
>JBAXAI010000026.1:0-52223 GCA_037142615.1 Spirochaetales bacterium
TCGTCAGGTCCGAAAACGTCAGCATCGAACGCCTCGTGAGAAGATCGGGCTAGGCCCTTGGCGCTCAACCGCCTCACCACTGCGCAGTATCCAACCAAGGCTCAACGCCCCGCGTGGTCGGTGCTTTCAAAGGCCAAACTCAAGATCAACTTCGGGCTGACAATGCCGGACTGGCGCGGGAGTCTGGCGGAGTTCTTCACTGAACTCGGTGAAAAGGGTAGACTTGTCCCATGACCACACGCCGCCATCTGTTTACCAGCGAATCCGTCAGCGAAGGCCACCCCGACAAACTTGCCGACCAAGTGAGTGACGCGGTGCTCGACGCCTGCTTGGCCGAAGACCCCGAGAGCCGCGTCGCGTGCGAAACCTTCACCACCACCGGGATGATCCTGGTGGGCGGTGAACTGACCACCCACGCCTACGTCGACCTGCAGGAAATCGCGCGCGGGGTCGCGCGGCGCATCGGTTACGACAACCCGGAATACGGGCTGGACTACAACTCGATGAGCGTGGTGAACGTGATCCATTCGCAAAGCCCTGACATCAGCCAGGGTGTTTCGGGCGAGGGCCTGTACAAGGGCCAACAGGGTGCCGGCGACCAGGGCATGATGTTCGGTTTTGCCTGCCGCGAAACGCCGGAACTGATGCCGGCCCCCATCATGTTTGCGCACAAACTCCTCCTCAAGGCGGCCGAACTGCGCAAGAGCGGCAGCATCAGTTGGCTGCGCCCAGACGCCAAGAGCCAGGTGACCATCGTGTACGAGGGCCACAAGCCTGTGGGCATCGACACCGTGGTGCTCAGTCACCAGCACGACGGCGACGTCACCCACGACCGCCTCAAGCAGGAGATCATCGAAAAGATCGTGAAGCCGGTGCTCGAACCGACGGGGTTGCTGGGCAAGGACACCAAGTACTTCATCAACCCGACGGGGCGCTTCGTCATCGGTGGTCCCCACGGCGACTCGGGCCTCACCGGCCGCAAGATCATCGTCGACACCTACGGCGGCATGGGCCGTCACGGCGGCGGCGCCTTCAGCGGAAAAGACAGCACCAAGGTCGACCGTTCGGCCGCCTACATGGCCCGTTACGCCGCCAAGAACATCGTTGCCGCCGGCTTGGCCGAACGCTGCGAGATCCAGCTGAGCTACGCCATCGGCGTGCCGTTCCCGGTCAGCGTGATGGTCGATACCTTTGGCACCAACACCGTGCCCGAAGAACGCATCGAAAAGGCCGTCAGCGAGGTGTTCGACCTGACGCCTGCTGGCATCATCACGACGCTCGGTCTGCGCCGCCCCATCTTCGCGCAGACGGCGGCCTACGGCCACTTTGGCCGCGAAGGCTTCCCCTGGGAGGCTACCGACAAGGTTGAGGCGCTCAAGAAGGCGGTGGGATAGCCGGCTCAGAAGAGCAGGTATTTCACCGCGAACGACCCGTAGAGACCCCAGCCGTCGTCGCCGAGTTTGAGGCCACGGTTCCAAGCGTACTCCACCGAGGCCGAAGCGGCCAGTGACAGATTCCAATCCGGCAGCGGCAGTTCGCCGTCGAGCGTGCCGCGTAGGCGCGACTCGGTGGTTTGACCCAAGAAGGGCGCGTTGGCAAACAGGTGCTCGCCCACCCCCAGCAGATCGAGTCCATGGTCAAAGACTGTGCCCTGTTGGGTTCTTGTCAGGTAGGGGTACTTGGTTGCGTCGGCTCCTTCGGAAGCGTTGGCGTGGCGGGTCATCACCACGCCGGCACCGAAGCTTAGCCCCGTGGGCAGTTCGTAGCGAGTTTGGAGCGCCGAGCGGTCCGAGTTTGGCCCTAGCGAGAGACCTAGGTTCTTGCCAGAATGGGAATAGTCAAGGTAGTTGGGCAAGTCATTCAGCGCGTAGTTCGCGCTGTTGAACTCGGCTCCACGGTTGGCGTCGAGGTAGTCGGGCCAGTGTGCGTAGGTGTAGGGGGCTACGGCGCTGTACACGCCCACCAGCGAAAATCCCGGCAGGAATCGGGGCTGCCAGTCCAGCTCGGCTTGGAGCGCAGCCTTGAGTCCGGTGTGGCTGTCACCAAACAGGAACTTCATGATCTGGAAGTCATCGAGATAGAGCTGGGCTCTCAGGTCCACGTCCGGAATCACGTGAAGAGTCCCCCCGCCGCCTAAGAACAAGTTGTCGTAGTTACCGTTCTGCTCGGCGCTCAAAAAGTAGATGCTGGGCATCAGGTATTCGAGCGCGAACCGCTGGCCGTACACCGAGGTCTGCCACACGTTGATTTCCATCCAGTCCAGCGGTCGCCATTGCGCGGTCGACAGGCTCAAGTACTTGCCGGGCGTGGCACCGCCGTTCCCCGTCCAATTGGTTGCGGTCAACGACATGGTGAGAAGCGAAATAATGGTGGTATCAGTCGTCCAAGTGAACGAGATCTGGGGCGCTTGGATCGACTGAGGACTGAGTACAATCCCGTCACCAAGGGCTTCTCCAAATGCTGCGCGCACATCGCCAAGCTGAAAGGCAGCCGATGGTGCCCCAAAGCTGACCAGTGACCCATAGGCCGGCGTGACGGCGAGAAGCGTGTTGCCCACCTGATTGAAGGTTTGGTCAAGGAACCAGTCAAATGGGTAATCCAGACCCGCCGGCAAATTGGTTTGAGCCAATGCCGGTGCAACAAACCCAGACCCCATCGCCGTGGTTTGGAGCACCAGCGTGTCGACGTTACTCTCGATGTGCACCGCGTCGCCCACCGAACCCTGAACATGGATGACGCCGCTGTGCAGGCCAAACCAATCCTGGGGGCCGAAGTACTCCGTGGCACCGACTTCCAGCCGGACGCCGACGGGGTGCAAATAGGCGTCGACGTAGCGCTTGGCTTTGGCCTGGTCGTCGGCAGAGCCGTTGGCGAGCACCTGCTGCAGCAAGCCTTGCAGAAGCACGCCTCCGTAGGGCTTGAGCAGGGGCAGTTGTCGAATCACCCCTTGCACTTCCCAGCGGTCCAAGTCACGATACAGCGGTGAGTTCAGGTCGGTTAGACTCTGAGCCGCCAGGCCCATGGGAATCAGCAAAAATAGCGCACGCCAGTTCAGTTTTTTCACGGTGGCAACACCATACAACAACCAGTCGCGACTCGGCCAGCCATGACCCTCGACCTCGTCTGTCACGTCGTCGACAACTACGGCGACATTGCGGTGGTGTGGCGCTTGGCGCAGGCCCTAATGGAAGACACGGCCGACGGTTCGCGTGGAAAGTGGCAAATCCGTATTCTGGTAGACGACCTAGCGGCTTTTCACGCGCTGACGCCGTTGGTGGACCCCTCGCTGGCAGTGCAGGAAATCGCGGTGCCGGGCCACCGGGTCACGGTTGTGCGCTCCACCGACAAGATGGCGCTGCGGGCCCTTCCTCTTCCCGACGTCATCGTTGAGGCCTTTGGCGCACCCACCCCGGTGGAGCGGCTGGAGGCCTTTTTTGTTGCCAGCGCAACCGAGCTTCGCGCGCGCGTGGTCATCCACCTCGAGTACTTGACCGCCGAAGCATACTCCGAAGACTATCATCTCCTGCCGTCACCACTGGGTAGGACCGGTGTGGAGCGCCACTTCTTCGTGCCGGGATTCCGGCGGCACACCGGCGGGTTGGTGTTCACTGACCGGAGTGCGGCTCTCGGCACCGCCGACTTGCCCCCGGAGTTGCGGCGTGGGGATGAGACCTGGCTGGTCACCGTGTTCAGCTACGAGCACGACTTCAGCCACCTGTGGGAAGACTTGGCGGCGTATCTGCAGCGGGCCGAAACGCCGGCGACAGCGCGGGTGATGGTACTGGCGGGGCGACCGCGCGAAGGGGCCCTAGCCTCGTGGCAGCGAAATGCTGATCCGGCCATCACGGTGCAACTCGTCCCTTTTGTCGACCAGGACACCTACACGGCGCTGGTCAACCAGGCCGACTTCAACCTCGTGCGCGGCGAGGAATCGTGGGTGGTGGCGGCCCTCAGCGGCAAACCCTTTTTGTGGCACGCCTACCTGCAAGACGACAACCATCAGTTGGTGAAAATCGACGCCTTTCTCGACGTCCTGGCTCCCGAATTTGCAACCGACGGCCCCGAGGCCCAACAAGCGTTCGCGGCGATGGCGGCCGAGTTCCGTGCCTTCAACACCCGCCCTGCCACGGCGCCGCTTCGCAACTCGGCCGACGACGCGCCGTTGGAACACTACTCGGTCTTCTTCGAACACCACGAGGTCCTGTCGCGCGTCCTGTCCCGATGGGCGCTCCAAATGCGGAATTCCGCCAAATTGAGCCGTCGCCTTCTGGATTTCCTTAACAGCTTCCGGGTATAATCCGCGAACATCACTTTTATAGGAATCGAATTATGCTGACAGCTTCCGAATTGAAGGTCGGTACCGTGTTCAAGGTCGGTACTGAAGTCCTGGTCGTCCAGAAACTGGAAGGGACCAAAACTGGCCGCAACATGTCCGTTACCCAGTTGCGGGTCAAGAACCTGCTGACCAACGTCACGGCCGCCGCCGCGTATCGCCTGAGCGACAACTTCGAGGAGATTCTCCTCGACAACAAGAAGATGAACTTTCAGTACGCCACCGGCGACACGTTCAACTTCATGGACAACGAAAGCTACGAGCAGTCCGAGATCGAACGCGAGGAACTCGGCGACGCTCCCAACTACATGGCCGAAGGCATGGACGTCGAAATTGTGTTTTACGAAGGCAAGCCGGTCACCGTCAAGCTTCCCATTCTGGTCGACCGCCAGGTCGTCTACTGCGAACCCGGCATCAAGGGCGACACTTCGGGCCGCTCGCTCAAGCCCGCCAAGCTCGACACCGGCTTCGAAATCATGATCCCGATTTTCGTCGATCAGGGCGAATGGGTTCGCGTCGATACCCGCGACGGCAGCTACAAAGAACGCGTCAAAGTCACCAAGTAAACGCCAGAGTTACAGTTCGTTCATCGGATTGACTAACAATCGCCTCCGGAGCAAAATGCAGGTCAAATCCTGCTGATGCCACGGAGGCTTTTTTTTGACCCAGCTACTTGAACTTCTGCTTTCCAACAGTCCTTGGAATCTGGTTTTGTTTTTTGCGATCCCCTTGGGGTTTGGCACCATCTCGGGGGCTTCTGAACTCTTCGTGCTGTACAGAAAAGAAACCCACGGCGTCTGGAAGTCGATCAACAGTTGGTCCGGTTGGATCTCGGCCGGCTGGTTCTGTTGGGTCGCGTTCGAGTTGCTCACCCAACACTGGCTGGGCATGGCCTGGCGCAACGTGCTCGACTTCGTCTCGATGACCGCCTACATCGCGCTTACGTTCCCGCTGTTGGGGATGGCCATCGCCGACCTTCCTTGGGTGAAGATCCGCAAGCGCCCTGAGCGCAGACTGGCCGTCCACGCCGGGTTTTCGGCCCTGTTCCGGGTGATGCTGTTTATCGCCGTCGGAACCGCGCTCTGGAAGGTGTGAGCCGCTTTTTTGCTCCCCATTTCGCGGGACTGATCCTCCTCGGGTTGGTCCTCGGTGCTTGCCAAGTCCCCGGGCAGGCTGAGTTTGACCGCTGGGAACCGAAGTTTGTTCACCGACCGGCAGAGTTTACCAGTTCGGTGACGGCTTTGTGGATTTCGGGTTACCAGGAAGAGGCCTCCACCAAGCGTTTTGTCCGCTATTCCGCTTTTGGCGCGGTTCCCGAGAAAATGGTCCCTGACGGCAACGGTACCTACACGGTGCTGGTCAGTTTGCACCGGCAGGCCGAAACCTCCGACGGGCCCGTGGCCGACCAGGTGGTCGACTACCTCGTTCGGGTAGCCCGCGACGGCGACAAGTTCCGGTTTCTGCCCACCGACCCGTTGCCGCAGCCTGTCGCCGTGTACCACGACGCGTGGAACCGCACCGTGCATGTGCGCGGGTATTCCCAAGACGACACCAAAGGCTTGGCCACCGTGGCATGGGAATTTCAGGGCCGGTACTGAACCCCATGCTGCAAGACTTCCTCCCCGAGATTCAAAAGGTCCTGGCCGCGAACCGCCCGCTTCTGCTCACGGCGGAGCCGGGGGCTGGCAAGACCACCTTGATTCCCCCGGCCCTGCTCGATGAGGCGTGGCTCGCGGGACGCAAGATTCTGCTGCTGGAGCCCCGCCGGGTGGCTGCCCGCGCCGCCGCGTCGCGCATGGCGTTTTTGCGCGGCGAGCAACCGGGCCAAACCATCGGTTGGCGCATGGCCCAAGACTCGGTGGTGGGCCCGAACACCCGCCTCGAAGTGATCACCGAAGGCGTGCTGACCCGCATGCTCCAGAGCGACCCGGAATTGAGCGGCGTCGGGTTGGTGCTGTTCGACGAGTTCCACGAGCGTTCGCTCCACGCCGACCTCGGGCTCGCTCTATGCCTCGACGTGCGCAAGGCGCTCCGGCCAGACTTGCGGTTGGGCCTGCTTTCGGCCACGCTCGACCGCGAATTGGTTCTCGCCAAACTGCCCGAAACGGTCGCCGTGCACGCCCCGGGCCGGGTTTTTCCTGTCGCGACCGAGTATCGGCCTTCGCCCGAGACTGGCGCATCGCGCGGAACCGCCGTGGACTGCGAGTGGGTGGCCCGGCAAGTCCAGGACGGCTGGAAGGCGGTGAAGGGGAGTCTGCTGGTGTTCCTTCCCGGCGGGTACGAGATCCGCAAGGTGCAGAGCTTGCTCGAAGACGCCGCCCGCCAAGCCCGAGAGAGGCTGGAACCACTGCACGGTAGCCTGACCGCCCGCGAACAGGCGCAGGTGCTCGAGGCCCTGCCGCCCAACCAGCGCAAAACGGTGCTGGCAACCTCCGTGGCCGAAACCAGCGTCACGATCCCGGGCGTCGAGCTCGTGATCGACAGCGGTTGGGCCCGGCTCGGCCGCTACGACCAAGGGCGCTCGCTCGACCGGTTGGTCACTGAACGCCTCAGTTTGGCCTCGGCCGACCAACGACGCGGGCGCGCTGGACGCACGGGCCCAGGCCAATGCTGGCGTCTGTGGCCGCAGCGCGAGGCCCTGCCAGCCGCAACCGACCCCGAAATCCGCCGCGCCGACCTGGGGCCCCTGGTGCTCGAGTGCGCCGTTTGGGGCGCCCGAGCGGCGTCAGACCTCGACTGGATGACCGACCCGGCCCCCGCCGCTTGGAACGCCGCACGGTCGCAATTGCATATGCTGGTGGCAATTGACCGCGAGGGGGCGGTGACACCGGCAGGAAAGGACCTCGCGGCGCTGGGTCTGGGGCCTCGCTTGGGCCGGATGGTGCAGGCCTCGCGAAGTCCCGTCGCTCTGGCTTGCGCCGCCTTGCTCAGCGAACGCGACAGGGCCACAGGCAGTGACCCCGACGCCCGCGTGAGGCTCGAAAACCTGACCCCCTTGCGCGATACGCTGACTTTGATCGCCCGACGTGCCGGCGCCCCTTCTGTGGCCTCGCTGCCCGCGGGCTGGGCCGACGAGGTGGGCCTCACTCTTTTGGCGGCCTACCCCGACCGGTTGGCTTTCCGCACACAGACCACCGGCGTCGCGGGGCAGTTCCAGCTGCCGTCGGGCCGAATCGTTCGCGTGCGCGGGGCTCTCGCCGCCGAGGAAACGCTGGTGGTTCCCGAGGCCGACGCCGGAGCCGAGGGAGCCGGTAGCAACGGTGTCGGCACGGTTTGGCTGGCCGCCCCGGTGGACCGCGACGTTGCCCGAGCAGCCCTCGGTGGTCTGGTCGAAACCAAAGTGGAAATCGAGTGGACGCGCTGGCGGGCAAGGGCCTTCCGCAGTCGTTCCTGGGGCGCCCTGAGCTTTGAGCGCACGGGATTGTCGTTGGGCGACGTGCAGGCTGAGCTCCGGGAGTCGCTGGCCGAGCGTTTGGCTGACCCCGCCGTGGAACTTCCCTGGAGCGCAGCCACCCGACAACTGTGGGTGCGGCTGAGTTTCCTCAAGGCGGAGGGCCCGGTCGAGTGGGGCTGGCTGGCCGGATTGGTGGACCTTTCTCAGCCCGAAGTGCTCGCCGAGCGGTCGTTCAGCGCTTTGTTGCACAATTCCCTGCCTCACGATTTGCGTCGCCGCCTCGAGACCGAAGCGCCCGAAACGCTGGTGGTGCCCAGCGGAAGCCGCCGCAAGCTCGACTACCGCGAGGAAGGCGAGGCCGGTACCTGCTCCGTGCACCTCGAGGTGCGCATCCAAGAGGTGTTTGGGCTCGCGCAATCGCCCCGCGTTGGGGGCCAGGCGGTCGTCCTCCACCTGCTCAACCCCGGTCACAAGCCTCTGCAGATCACCAGCGACCTGGCCAGCTTCTGGTCGACGACCTATCAGGAAGTGCGAAAGCAGATGCGGGGCCAGTACCCGCGACATTACTGGCCCGACAACCCACTCGAGGCCGAACCCACCTCTAGACCCAAACCGAAATCCTCGGCAAGATAGCGCATCAATACATGTGGAGGATTTTCATGAAGAAGATCGCATTGGTTTGTATCGCCCTTTTGGGCTTACTGGCAGCTCCGGCGTTCGCCGCCGAATGGGGCGCGCCAAAAGTACTCAACGCAGAACTTGGTGCTGACCTCGGCTTCGGCTGGATTGGTGGAAGCGCCGGCGCCGAACTCGGTCTGTTCCAATGGAACCTCGGCCCCCAGTTCAAGCTCAACTTCGGGGTCAAAGGCGCTGCCGGCGTGGACCTCGACTTTCTTTCGGCTGGAATCCGCTTGGGTGTCGGCGCCTACGGCGTTCTGCACTATCCCATCAAGCAGTTGAACACGGGGATCGACTTCCTCAACAAGCTGGACTACTGGCTGGGCCTCGGTGTGGGTCTGCACATCTTGTCGACCTTCTACCCCACCCCCGCCTACACCAGCGGCGTGTCGTACGATCTGAACAGCAATTTGGCTGTGTACGCCGGCTACAACGAGTTTGGCGGCAGTTCGTTCGGCATCAAGACGACGTTCTAGCCGGTCCCGACTACCGGTTTATCAGCGCCCGGTAGCGGGCCACCATGCCCGGGTTTTTGGCGAAGGTTTTTACCGAGAACCGCACCGGGCTGGTGACGATGGCCAACAGCCGCGCCAATTGTTCTTTGTCGAGGTTGCGGACCCCGGTGCCGTAGTGGTACCGGGCCGCGGCCTCGATGCCGAACACCCCCGGCCCCCACTCAATCGAGTTCAGGTACAGCTCCAAGATGCGGTCCTTGGACAGCACAGCCTCGAGCATCAGCGCGATCACCGCTTCGCTACCCTTGCGGATCCAGTTCTTGTCGGGCGTGAGGAACAGGGTGCGCGCCAGTTGCTGGGTGATCGTGCTGCCCCCGTAGGCCTCGTAACCCAGGCGTTGGTTGGCCGCCCAGGCCTCCTGAATGGCGCCCCAGACAATTCCCCAATGGGTGTAGAAGTTGTGGTCCTCGAGGTAAAGGATGCCGGTACGGGCGTACGACGGAAGCTGCGCCAGCGGCACAAAGCGCGGCGTTCGGATCTCGGTTCCCTGCGTGGCCCGGCGGACCATCAGGGTACTGACACCGGGGTTCACCCAAACGAAAGCCACGATGCAAAGCAACACGGTGGCGAAAAACGAGGCGATGAGCAGCACGCCCCCCATGAGAATCGCCAACAACGCTTTCATGGGGCCAGTTTACTGCCGATAATGGGAAGAATGAAGATGCCCCTCGTTGCTGTGTTTGCCACCTTGCTTCTGGTGTTGCCTCTGGACGCCAACGAAACCCCTGCGCACGCCGGGGCGTCCGAAGCCGCCGCCACCGGTGAGCCAGCGCCCGAGTCGCCGCTGACCGATGCCGAGAGGGCGCTTAAGCTCGACCCCCGTGCGGTGAAGCTCGACGAGCATGGCGAAGCCTACTTGCTGTGGGAAAAGGAACCCGTCCGCGTCGATTTGATCCTGGACCTGACTCCGTGGGACCTGATGAAGATCTATCAGAGCTTGACGGCCAAGGCGCTGCCGCTGAGCCGCTTCGGGCAAGGTGGAATCGACGAGCTGACCCAAGCGTGGCGCG
The DNA here is from genome assembly GCA_037142615.1 of Spirochaetales bacterium. Lineage (GTDB taxonomy): Bacteria > Spirochaetota > Spirochaetia > JABEVK01 > JABEVK01 > JAIFLN01. Next base: position 9,931 of record JBAXAI010000026.1, read on the forward strand.
ACAAACTGGCCGAGTTCGTCGTCAGTCGCCAGGACCCCGCCGTGGAACACCAGGAGAACCTCTTTGACCCCGAACTGGTGCTGTGGGACCCTGGCTACATCCAGAACCAGAACGAGTGGGGCCAGTGGTATTTGCACCTCGACCGGCGCGACATCGTGCAGCGCGACTTGGCGACGCTCAGCCCCCTCGAGGTGCAGCAAGCGGTTGTCGTGCTCACGGGCCGTACCTACCCGGTGGAGTTTGTGCTCGAGCACCTGGAGGCCTTCCGGGCCCAACTGACCGTGCACCAGCGGCTGGCCGAGGCCGTGGCTTCCGAGACGCCTCCCGCCCATGAGTAAGGCCCCCAATCCGCGCTACGCTGTTTTCGGTTACCGCGACTTCCGGTTCTTGTTAGCCGGGCGGTTGTCGTCGGCCTTTGGTGGCCAAATGCTCACCTTTGCCGTTACGTGGGACCTGTGGATGCGCACCCGCAGTCCGTTTTCTCTCGGCTTGGTGGGCCTCGCCGAGGTACTGCCTATCCTGCTTTTTGCCCTGCCTGCCGGGGTGCTGGCCGATCGAAAGAACCGACGAACCATTTTGCTGATCGCACAAACGGGCGCGGTGCTGGCCGCTGCTACGTTGACGGCCCTGTCGATCCTGCAAGGCCCCATCTGGGCCATTTACGCGGCGCTGGCCTTGTTGGGGTTGGCGCGCGCGTTCAGTGACCCGGCTGCCTCGGCCTACTTGCCCCTGGTCGTGCCGCCCGAACAGTTTACCCAAGCCGCCACGTGGAGCTCGAGCACCTTTCAGATCGCCGTCATCACCGGGCCCACGCTCGCCGGGCTGATGATTGGCCTTTTTGGCGGCAGCGTCACCGAGGTGTATGGCCTAGGGTTCGTTTTTTTGGCCACGCAGGTCGTGCTCGTCTCGCTCATCCGTGCCCGGCCGGTGGTCCGAAACGTGCAGACGCATCCTTGGCACAGTCTGATCGAAGGGCTTCGCTTTTTGTGGGGCAACAAGGTGCTGCTGTCGGCCATTACCCTCGACCTGTTCGCGGTTCTCCTGGGCGGTGCCGTGGCGCTGTTGCCCATTTACGCCACCGACATTCTGAACGTGGGGCCCTGGGGCCTCGGCCTGCTCCGCTCGGCGCCCTCGGTGGGCGCGCTGTTGATGGCGCTGTTCCTGGCGCATCGGGGCCCCTTCCGGAACGCCGGTACCAGCTTGCTTTGGTGCGTTGCCGGCTTTGGGGCGGCCACCGTCGTGTTTGGCTTTTCGACGTGGTTTCCGCTGTCGCTGGCCATGCTGTTTGTGCTCGGCGTGCTTGACAACGTGAGCGTGGTCATCCGACAAACCCTTATGCTGACTCAAGTTCCCGACGAGATGCGCGGCCGCACGTCGGCGGTGAACACCGTGTTCATCAGTAGCAGCAACGAGCTCGGCGACTTCGAGAGCGGCGTGGTAGCCGGCTTTCTGGGCCCGGTTGCTGCCGTTGTTGCGGGGGGACTTGGCACCTTGCTGGTGGTGTTGGGCGTGTGGAAGTTCTTCCCCCAGTTGGTCGCCCTCAAGGAACTGGGCAAGCCGGAGCGGAAGTCAGGCTAGGTCTACTTCTTCCAGGTGTCCTTGAGCGTCACGATGCGGTTGAAGACCGGCTTGGCGGTCGTGGAGTCCGTGTCGAGCGTGAAATACCCCTTGCGCATGAATTGATACCCCACCGCCGGTTCGGCCTTGGCCAGCCCGGGCTCACACCACGCGGTGGTCACCACCTGGCTTTCGGGGCTCACGTAGGTCAGCCAGTCCTCGTCGTCGGGGATGCTGGCGGCGTTTTCCACGCTCAGCAGCGGGGCGTACAGGCGAGTTTCGAGCTCGACGCCGTGGTCGGCGCTCACCCACTGGATGGTGCCCTTCACCTTGCGCCCGTCGGGGCTTTCGCCGCCACGGCTGGCCGGGTCGTAGGTGCACTTGAGCTCGATCACCTTGCCGCCCGCGTCCTTGATAACTTCTTGGCAAGTAATAAAATAGGCGCCCTTGAGGCGAACCTCGGCTCCGGGGGCCAGGCGGAACCAGCCCTTGGCGGGAGCCTCGGCGAAGTCCTCGCCGTCGATCAGCAGGTGGGGCCCAAAGGGCACGTCGCGGCTGCCGGTTTCGGGCAGTTCGGGGTTGTTTTCCACCTGCACCAGCTCGCTTTTTCCATCGGCGGAGGTTGCCGTCGAATAATTCGTGAGGGTCACCTTGATGGGGTTGAACACGGCCATCACGCGCGGGGAGGTCTTGTTCAGCTCGTCGCGGATAAACCATTCCAGCATGCCCAGGTCGATGATGCCGTCGGTGCGCGAGCAGCCCGCGGCCTCGATAAAGCGGCGCAAGGCGGCCGGTGTGTAGCCGCGCCGTCGCAAACCGCACAGCGTCGGCATGCGCGGGTCGTCCCACCCCGAAACCCGGCCTTCTTTGACCAGTTGGATGAGCTTGCGCTTCGACAGCACGGTATGGGTGATGTTCAGCCGGTTGAACTCGTACTGGCGCGGGTGGTGGTAGGCGGGGAACTGGTCGAGGAACCAGTCGTACAGCGGTCGGTGGTTGTCGTATTCCAGCGAGCACAGCGAGTGGGTCACTCCCTCAATCGAGTCTTCCCAGCCGTGCGCCCAGTCGTACATGGGGTACACGCACCACTTGGTGCCCGTGTTGTGGTGGGGCGCTTTTTTGATGCGGTAGAGGATGGGGTCGCGCAGATTGAGGTTGGGGCTCTCCATGTCGATCTTGGCGCGCAGGCAGCAGGCTCCTTCGTCGAACTTGCCGTCGGTCATGGCCTGAAAGAGCGCGAGATTCTCGTCGATGCTGCGGTTGCGATACGGGCTGGGCGTGCCTTTTTCGGTGGGGGCGCCGCGCTTCTTGCTGATCTCTTCACTCGAATCGTCGTCCATGTAGGCTAGGCCTCGCTTGACCAGGTCGACGGCGCGGTCGTAGATAAATTGAAAGTAGTCGCTGCTCCACAACACTTCGAACGCATCATGCCCCACCAGCCATTTCACATCGTCGATGATACCCTTCACGTATTCCATTTCTTCGCGGGCGGGATTGGTGTCGTCAAAACGCAGGTTGCACTTGCCGTTGTAGCGTGCGGCGATGCCGAAGTTCTGCACCAGCGCCTTGCCGTGCCCGATGTGCAGGTAGCCGTTGGGCTCGGGCGGAAAGCGCGTCACAATCTGTTTCGCGCCCGCGGCGAGGTCCTTGTCGATGATTTCGGTGATGAAGTTGCTGGTTTCGAGTTTCCACGTCTGGGTGGCGGCGAGCGGTTTCATGAGGGCCTCTTGGTGGGGGGATTGTAGCAAAAAGCCCCCGCAGGGCACAATACCGACACTTTCCCGGAGGCCCCCATGGCGCGTGCGACAGTCCCCGAAGCCGAGGCAATCCTCGACCAACCCTTCCCGGTTCTCGACAAAGGCTTTGTCCGGTTGGTCGACTACCTCGGTGGCGACCAGCGCATCGTGCAGGCCGCCCGCGTCAGCTACGGCGAGGGCACCAAAACCTACCGCGAAGACAAAGGCCTCATCGACTACCTGCTGCGTAACCAGCACACTTCGCCTTTTGAGCAGGTGAGCCTGACCTTTCACTGCAAAATGCCCATTTTTGTGGCCCGCCAGTGGGTACGTCACCGCACGGCCAAGCTCAACGAGATCTCGGGCCGCTACAGCGTGATGAAAGACGAGTTTTACGTCCCGAGCCCCGACGCGATTGCTCTGCAAAGCGCCGACAACAAGCAGGGCCGCTCGACCGACGAAGTACCGGCCGAGGTCAAAGCCAAGGTGCTCGACCTGTTGCAGGCGGGCCAGAAGCAATCGTTTGCGGACTACGAGGCCCTGCTCGACGAAGGCCTGGCGCGCGAGCTGGCGCGCATCAACCTCCCGCTCAGTCTTTACACCGAATGGTATTGGACGATGGACCTGCACAACCTGTTTCACTTCCTGGCCCTGCGGCTCGACCCGCACGCCCAGATGGAGATCCGCGTGTACGCCGAGGCGATGCTCAAGATCACGCGGGCCGTGGCACCCATCGCCACCGAGAGTTTCGAGAGCAACACTTTGGGCGGGGTGAGATTCAACCGGCAGGAAATTGAGGCTTTGCGCAAGGTGGCGGAGGCGCATCCCGACGAGGCCGATGCCGCGCTGGGAACTGAACTTGGCGACAAACCGGGTTCCAAACCCCGTGAACGCTTCTGGACTAAACTTCGGGAAGCTCGTCAAGTGTAGGCTGGGGCTCGTCTTCCGGCGCGGTCTGGATGACGGTGGCCACGTCGGAGCGGAACTCGAAGCTCTGGGCGGGGTTAGCGTACACCCCGAGCGCTTGGGGCGGGATGTTGACCGCTTGCTTCCAGCCGATGGGCATCAGCGAAGCGAGTTTGTCGGTGGTCCAACTCGTGTGAAAGGGCACCACCAGCGCGGCCAAAGCCAAGGGCGGGTTGGCTCGTGCCGCCGCAGCGAGCACTTTCCGGCTGAAGTCTTCGGCCTCTTCGACAACGGTGTCACGCATAATGTAGAACCAGCTGCCGTCGTCCTGCGCCCGCACATCGGTACCGGCATCCAACAGCGGCTTCACAAACACGGGGAAGTTCTTGGCAAAGCGCTCCTCGAGCACACGGAAGGCGCTGATGCAAAACGGCACCTTGTCGGCGTGGAACTCGTGGATCCGCGTTTTGATTTCTTCGTTGGCGATGAACGGGCCGTACAGCTCGCCCAGCTTGCCCATCCAAGGTACCGACTTGCCCACTTCTTTCGGTGGCTGCTCATTGAGCTTCTTGAGCAGGAGCAAGGAGTTCTTCTGCGGCGCGTTGTACACCGGCTTGTCGTCGTTGGGCAGTCCGCTGGTCCGATACAGAAACTTCGGCTTGCGCAAGTAGAACGGGCTCCCCGGAAGCGAAAGTCCGTAGTCGAGCGCGGTCAAAATCGCCAGCGTATAGAACAGGAGTGCCTTGTTGTTGGACCCATCGACCAGCCGCTTTTCGCCCTTGTCGGTGACTTCGAAGTTACGCAGGGCATTCTGGAAACGCTGGCTGACGATGTTCTCGACGGGGAAACGCACTTTGACCTCGGGGTTCATCAGCGCGGAGAGCTGCTTGCCCTTCTGCTCGGCCTCGACTGCCACCGGGGCCAAAAGGTCGATCATCTCTTTCACCTGAACCGAGAGGTTGGGGTAGCCCAGACTCTTGGGACGCACGTCGTCGAGCACCGGAATGTTGAGACTGGGCAACAGGTAGTTGCGCTTGAACCAGATCAGCTGGTGTTCGCGGCGCTTGGAGTCCGGTGACAGCGGCCCGGAACGTTCGATCTCGCGGCAGTACTCCATCAACAACGGCAAATACTGCTTGCTGAAGAACTCCTCGACGAAAAAGTGCCAGCGCGCGATCATCTTGTCGATTTCTTCCTGCAGCCGAACCACCTCGCCGGCCTGATTGAGCATGGTGCCCCATTGCATGTTCTGAAAGCCAAAAAAGAGGTTCTGCAAGATTTCGGAAATCGGCAGGATGACCTGAATCGGATCGTCCACGGGGATCAGGTCGGAGCCCTTGGGAAGTGCCAGCACCGTTTGAAAGTAGCTGAACAGGTCGGGGTTGTCGCCCAGGGCCAAGAACCCAGCGCGGGGGAACAATTGATCCAGGAGCACAAAACCCTGGCGGGCCAGCTTAGGCGTCGGCGCCTGATATTCCTTTTGCTCGGGCTGCGCTTCGCCTTCGTTCAACTGCATCGAGCCCGGCATGTCACGGATCAGCTCGTTGTCTTGAATGCCGATGAGCGCCAGAATGTCGTCGGCCCGGTCGAGGTAGAACTGGTCCTGCTCCATGTATTCTTCGCTGAGAATTTTCAGCAGTACGGGGAACATGCGGGTGCGAAGGCTGTTGACCACCAAAGGCACTTCGTCGCGGGCGATGGAGTAGTAGCGTTGAAGGATGTCACGCTCGTCGCTGTTGGTGGAGTACATGCGCGCCAGTTCGTACATCTTGGTGATGGCCGGTAACAGGTGCACATGCGGGTTGAGCATGGTCAGGCGAAACAGCGGTTTGAGCAGCACTTGGAGCAGGGGCCCGAAATCGGCAAAGCTGCGGTCCCGAGGCTCGCGTTGCAGTTGCGACAACTCGCGGTCGAGGGTCTCGATGTCCCATTCCCGTAACACCTGAACGATGGAGTTGAAAAGTGGAATACGGCGCATGCTTTGGTGAGCGTTCTGGTAGTTCTTGGCCGACAAGCCGCGCACGGCGAGCACGAGGTTTTCGACGCTCTTGGCGTACCAGGTGTCGCCATTGAGGATGAACTTCGGGTTCACTGTGTCGGCGCTGTTCTTCCCAAAGGCAAACACCGACCTAATGGCTTGCTCGGTGGTCTTGGCGCGGTACTGAGGCTTGGCCAGCAAAAAATCGGTCTTGATGCGCTGACTCCAGCGCATTCTTGGCAGACCCTCTTCGAGCGGATTGGACTTGCGCACCACCGTGTAGTCACGGCTAGCGGGGACAAGTCGCGAGTCGGTCCGCTTGCGCGGGGGCGGAAGACTGGGTGGAACAAGCTCGTCGGACACGAGCTACAATACCATGCCTTCGACGGCAAAAACCAGTTCCATGGTCGTCTTTCCGGCGATGAGTGCCCGGTAGGTGGCTTGAAGCTCGTCGAGTTGGTTGTCGGTGCGTTCCGGATCGTGGTGGATGATCACGAGCTTGCGCACGCCGGCGCGTGAGCTCGTGTTGATGGCCGACTCCATCGGCGAGTGCCCCCAGCCCAAACGGCCCTTCTTGTATTCCTTCATCGTGTACTGGGCATCGTGGATGACGACATCGGCCCCTGTCAGAAACTCCTCGATGCGGCCGTTTTCCTCGGCGGCGGCGCGGTTGCCTTCTTCGACCACCTCGCGGTCGTAGTCAGGGTCGTCGGGGCTGGCATCGAACAGATTGCGGAACGGTTCGTGGTCGAACAGCGTGATCAGCACTTTGCCTTCGTGTTCAAACCGGTACCCCAGCGTGGTGATGGGGTGGTTGAGGTACTTGGTGCGGATTCGCAAGCCGGGTTCGAACTCCAAAGTCGTCTCTTGAAGGCGGTGGTAGGTCATCTTCGCGGCCAGGTCGGCCATCGTGACGGGGAAGTAGCGGTACTGAAGCTGACCACCGATCACCTTGTCGAGGCTGTCGTCTTCGAACGTCACCGGGCCGTAGATTTCGAGTTGCGTGGTGGGAATGAACAGCGGTGTGAAGAAAGGGAAGCCCATGATGTGATCCCAGTGCGTGTGGCTGAACAGCATTTTCGCCTGGATGGGGCCCTTGGCAAACTGCGTCTTCATCAGGTGCACACCCAGCGCGCGGATGCCCGAGCCGGCGTCGATGATGACGAGGCTGTTGTCGGGGCCATAGCGGACTTCCAGACAAAGCGTATTTCCGCCAAAGCGGACGGTATCGGGACCCGGGCAGGGGATGGACCCACGGACCCCCCAGAGTGTAGCAGTGAGGCTCATAAGCTTGTCAGGCCAACTTCAGGAAGATCTTGGCTTTCTCGATCTCCTGACGGACTTGAGGCTCCAGAGCTTCAATCTGGCCCCAAGACAAGCCCAGGGATTTGTACACTTCGGCCGGCGGAACCAAGGGAAAGCGGTTACCCGAAAACCCAATTTCGAGGATGTTGGCAAAATAGTCAGCGAGAACAACGGTATTGACCAAATCGCCGTGCGGGCCGCTGTAGTTCTGCGGGTCGTGGTGCCAACTGACCACGTCGAGAATATCGTCAGAGAGCTTCCAAGTGCGAATAATCAGGGCACCGGCTTCGCAGTGCGTGAACTCAAGCTGCTGGGCCTCGGCCTGATGCAGCGGAATGCGCTGGTTGGCACTCGCCGAAAGCGCCGTGAGGTAGTCCTCGGGAGCCCTGTTGTTGAGCGGCACCTTGCCGATGTCGTGGAGCAGGCCGCAAAAGAAGTAGTTTTCCACGTCGGTGGAGGTTATGCCACGTGCGCGGGCAATATGCTTCGCGGTGACCCCGACGCACAGCGAATGCAACCAGAAGCCGTCGAGGTTGAGCACGGCACTCTTGGTGCCACCCGTGTTGACGGTACCCAGGACGGCTGTGCTGAGTGCGAGATTCTTAACGGTGTTGAGGCCGAGCATGATGATGGCGCGAACCAAGCTGGTGACTTCCTGGTTGAGACCGTAGTACGCGCTGTTAATGAGTTTCATGACGCGGGCAAGCAACACGGGGTCGAGCGAGATGACCCGGTTGAGGTCGGCCGGTTGGGCGTTGGGTCGTTGGCAGATTTCGAGAACCTTGCCGATGCTGGTAGGCAGCGCGGGCATGCGATCGATGTAGCCGACCAGAGCCTGGCGAAGTTCTTGACCTTTCATGCGCCCAACTTTTCCTTCAGCTTTTCCATGATGACCTGAAGCTTCCGTTTTGTCGTGGCCGCGTCCTCGCCTTTTTCGGGCCAAAGTTTCGTGGTGGGCAGGTTGGAGGGGGTCCTACCCGAAAGAGTACGCCGAATATTGTCGAGTTTCAAGTGAATTTCGTCGTCGTGGAGCTTCTGCTTCTTGTCCTCGGGGAGGTAGCCGCTGAGGTCGTCGAGGTAGCTCATCAAGTTGGCCACCCGGTCCGGGCCCTGTTCGGCGACCTCTTCATCCTCAAGCACGCCTTCGGCTTCCTCGACCTCTTCCTGACCGGTGGCGAGCTCGGGCGGTGGGGCCCAACTTTCCATCGACGGCGTTTCAGGCTCGTTTTCCACGTCAAACGGCGCGTCGTCGACCAGTTCGGCCAGCTCTTCCTCGTCCTCGCGCGGTGGTGGAAGCCATTTTTCGGGTTCCGGCTCCAGCTCCGGCTCAGCGGGCGGCGCGGGTCTTCGCGACAGTGCGGGGTTCCGGGGTGGCAGTGGGGCATAGGGGGGCGGTTCGGGGGCCTTGTATTGGCGACGGTCGGGCCGGGGTGGGGGTGGATTCTGCACCGGGGGATACGGCATGGGTGGCATTTGAATGACGATAGGCTGAGGGGGAGGAGGTGGTGGTGGAGGCGCCTCCACCGTCTTTTCGATGACCTTCTCTTTTTCCAGCGGCTCATCGTCTTCAAACTCAAACGGCGGGAGGATTTCATCTTCCTCGTGGAGCACCATCGAGTCCTCTTCCTCGGCGATCATGATGGCCGGATTGAGGTCACCCAGGTCGAGCAGAGAGTTGTGGCCGGGCTCATCCTTGATGTGCATCCACGAAGGCTCTTCGACCAGCGGGGTCTGGTCTTCGACCGCTTCGGGCTCTTCCGTTTCTACGGCCGGTGGTTCGGCCAGCGCCCGGATGTTGCGGCTCCAGGTCTCCTTCATTTCTTCGCCAATGGTCTGCGCGGAATGCTCGTACATTTCGAGGGTTTCCATCATCAGCGTCAACTCGTCCTCGGCCGAATTGGTGCCCTGCACTTGCAGGATTTCGTCGGCCAGCTGAAGCGCGCCTTTTTGGTCGCCGGTTTGCTGATGGATGCGGGCCAGGGCGCCGAGCACTCCGGTGTTCTGAGGGTTTTCCAACCGCAGTTTTTCGAGCAGGGTGCGGGCCTCGTCAATCTTACCCTGCTTGTGGTAAAGGTTGGCGAGAAGCAGGCGCGCGTTCACGTCAGTCGGGTGGGCCTTGAGGAAAAGCTTCACCTCTTCCACGGCCACGCCGGTGTCGCCTTCCGACATGGCGAACAGGGCCATGTCCATGTGCAGTTCGACATTCGAAGGGTCGACGCGCTCGATGCGGTCGGCCACTTTGTGCGCCAGGTAGGCCCGCTTGGTCTTGAGATACAGGTTGCCCAGCGTGCGCAAGGCCTCGAGGTTGTCGGGTTGTTTGCCCAGGACGGCCAACAGGTCTTCCTCGGCCTTTTCGGGCTTGTTCAGCAGCAGGCGCATCTTGGCCAGTTGCAGGCGGACGACCAGATTGTCGGGCTCCAGGAGGCTGAAGCGCGCCAGCAGTTCGTGCGACTCTTCGATGCGGCCGTCCCGATAGTACATCGAGTCGAGGTTGAGCATGGCACGCGCGTACCTCGGGTTGATCTTGAGCGCCTGCACGAACATCGACTCGGCCTCTTTGAGGCGACCGGCTTCGAGGTGCAGGATACCGAGGTTGTTCAGAGCCTCGGGGTTGTCGGGGTTGTCTTCGACCATCTCTTGGAACAGCGTCCGGGCCTCGGCCTCGTTGCCCATTTTTTGCATGGTGATGCCAAGGTTGTTGAGGCCCGCCTTCCAGCCGGGTCGGCCCTTGAGTGCGGCCTCAAACGACTGCCGGGCCAGGCGCAGGTCATTGTTCTTCTGGTAGACCAGCCCGAGGTTGTAGCGCAGCGTGGGGTGGTTGGGATCGATGTCGAGGCCCTTGCGGTAGGTGTCCTTGGCGCGCTCGAGGTCGCCCTGGGTCTCGTAGATGGTGCCCAGATTGTTGTAGGCGCCGACGTTGCGGGGGTTGAACTTCAGGCTCAGCTCGTAGGCCGAGGCGGCGTCGCTGCGGCGGTCAAGCTGCTTGTACACGTTGCCCAGGTTGTAGTACACGCCCGCGTTCTTGGGGTCGAGGTTTCGGGCTTTTTCGAGGGCCTCGAGAGCCTGATCAAGCTGACCCAACGAACGGTACATGGCGCCGATGTTGTTCCAGGCCTCGGGACGGTCGTTGCCGCCTTCGAGCGCCCGGAAGAACTGATTGATCGCCTGGCTATGGTGACCTTCGCGGCCGTACAGGCTGCCGAGGATCATGTGCGCTTCGGGGTCGTTGTCGTCGAGCAGAAGCATCTTCTTGGCCAGCGACTCCGCGAGTTCGTTGTCGGTAGACCGGTAGGCGGCCAGCGCCCGCTCCAGCAGGTCGTGCCGTTGGTCGTCGCTCATGGCTTGGCTCCTTGGGTGCGGGTGGGTCGGCCCGAAAGCTCGCGGCTGTTGACGCTGATGTTGCTCGACTGGTAGGTGGCCACCGCCACGTAGTAGATCTGGTCGTTCGCCAGGCCGCTGATCGTCACCGAGGTGACCTTGCCGACGTTGAGGGGGCTCACTCCCTGCGCCGATTTGGTGTCGAGGTATTGCCCGGGGCGGGTGCCGAAAAACACCAGATAGCCGTCGACCTGGCCCTGCATCACGGGCTTCCAGCGCACTTCGAGGGTGCCGTTGCCAGGAAGCACTTCGAGGCCGGCGGGCGGCGGAGGCGGAAGGTTGGGCGAGGCGTTGACCGTCAGTTCCGAAAGGTGCGGCGACTCCTTGCCCGTGCCCGAGGGCAGAAGGTCGACCCGCAGCTGCAGGTAGCGGCCCGAAAGTTTGGTGAACAGCTTTTCGCCCGGCTCAAACCGCATCCAACTGTCTTCTTCCTGATCGGGGACTTTTGCCAGGGACCTGTCGGTGCTGCCGTCGAAGTTCCACTGGTAGCGGATGCTTTCGGCCATGCGGTAGCTGTAGACCAGAGCCGTGTCGCCGGCTTGGGTGGCGCGGGCGGTGATACTCTCGACGAACGAGCCGGCGAATCGCAGATCGAAAATGCGGCTGATCGCGGTACCTTTGCTGGCGAACGTGGTCAGGTAACGGTCGGTCTGCGGCTGTTCCACGAAGTCGCGGGTCAAGCGCAGTTCGTCGAGAGCGCCGGAATACTTCCCGCCAAGGAGGACTTCGCCAGTGGTCTGGTTGCCGGTGACGAGGCCGTAAACCTGTCCGTCTTCGCGGCCCGACGGGGTCGCGTGAATCAGCGCCTCGGTGAGGCCGTCGATGGTGTATTCGAGCAGGCCGGTCGAGGCCTGATAGCGCAGAAGATGGTGGTGCCACTGGCGTGGAATCAGCGTCTTGTCGCCTGCCAGGCGCAGCGTCACGCCAGGTGTGGCGGGCGAGGTCGCAAAAAGGTTCTGCAGGGTCCACACGAGACGGGAGCCCTCAAAGCCCACCTTGAACTGCTGGGTTTCAAACGCACCTGCGGAGTTGCGCCCGCCTTGCCACGCGAAGACGGTTTCACCATCCTGCACTTCGGAGGGGTAGAGCCAGAACTCGAGGCTGAAGTCGCCCCACACCTGCTTCGCCGAGAACAGCGAGCCCGGTGTCGCCTGGAGCACGATGGGGTTGTCGCCCCGGAAGACCGCGCTGCCACCGCCAAGGGCCGCGAAGCCCCGCTTCACAACCGTTGTCGTGTCGGGTGCCGCGCTGACGGCGGCTTGGTAACGGCTGGCTTCGTCGCGCAGTTTGTCGTTGAAGTGAAGCAGCAGGTCGGTGTTGTCGTCGCCGGTGTACTCGGCTGCCTGCAGCGTCAGGTCGAGGTAGCCGTCGCGGGCGCGCTCAAAGCCGACTCCCTGCAACACGGGAAAGTCCTTCCAGCCGTTCTTGAGCCCAAAGTGGTAGGTGGAAGCCGAGGCCGCTTGAGCCGACAAAGCCGGGCCTCCGGCGAAGGTGAGCACGGCAAGAAGGAGGGCGAGGGCGGTCGACAGACGCAGAGTTGGTTTTTTCACGGTTCCCTTGTAGATTCAAGTATCGGCAAATCATGGCATTACCTCAAGAACCCCCGAGTTTCGAGGACCTCAAAGAGCGCGTGAAGGGCTTTCCTCAGGAACCCGGGGTGTACCTGATGCGCGGCGCCGAGGGCAACGTCATCTACGTCGGCAAGGCCAAGGTGCTCGTCAACCGCGTGAAGAGCTACTTCACCGGCGATAAAGACATCAAGACGCGCACGCTGGTGAGGCGCATCCACAACATCGAGTTCATCGTTACCGGCAACGAATACGAGGCGCTCATCCTCGAAAACGTGCTCATCAAAGAGCACAATCCCCGCTTCAACATCCTGCTCAAAGACGGCAAAAGCTACCCGATGATCCGCCTGACCAAGGAGGAGTTTCCCCGGGTGTTCAAGACCCGCCGCGTGATCGACGACGGCAGTGACTACTTTGGTCCCTTCCCCAATTTGCACCATTTGGACCTGTCGATCGAGGTGGCCGACAAGTTGTTTCCGCTGCGTAAGTGCAAGGGACCGCTGAAGTTACGCAAGGAGCCCTGCCTCTACTACCACTTGGGCAAATGCCTGGGCCCGTGCATCGGCAAGGTCGATGAAGCCGCCTACCGCAAGCAGGTGAACAAGGTGCGGGGCCTGCTGTCGGGCCGCACCGCCGGGATTCAAAAAGACCTGACCACCGAGATGATGGCTGCCAGCGCCGACCTGCGCTTCGAGGCGGCTGCCGACATCCGCGACACGCTCAAGGCGCTCACCGAGCTCGACGAGGCGCAGAAGATAATCGATATGAACCCTGAACAGCGCGACTACGTGGCCATGGTGAGCGAGAGCAACCAGGCGACGTTCGTGGTGCTGCAAATGCGCGGCGGCAAGTTGCTTGGCCGCGACCTGTTCCCCACCGAAATCTACAGTACCGACGACGAGGCCTTTGAGGAGTTCCTGATCCGCTACTACAGCGACCACGCGGTGCCGACGAGCGCGGTGTACCTGTCGCGTGTGTTCGAGGTGGGCAACCTGAGGCAGTTTTTCGAAGAGCACGCGGCGTCGCACGCGTTGCCTGCCCCCGAAGTTCTGTTTCCCGAGGCAGGTCGTCACCGGTCCATCCTGAACATGGCCAACGAGAACGCCACCATGGACCTCAAGAAGCGGCTCGAGACCGGCGGCAACCAGCATGCGCTCGTCGAGCTCAAAAAAGCGCTCAACCTGGCCAAGTTGCCGCACCGCATCGAAGGCTTCGACATCGCGCAGCTCGACGGCACCAACCCTGTGGCGTCGCTCATCAGCTTCTGGAACGGCAATCCCGACCGCAAGAATTACCGCAAGTTCCACGTCAAGAGCCTCGATGGCGCTATCGACGACTTCCAGTCGATGAAAGAGGTGGTGGCCCGGCGCTACAGCCGCTTGCTCAACGAAGGGGGCGAGATGCCCGACCTCATCATGGTCGACGGCGGCAAGGGCCAGGTGAACTCGGCCCACGCTGTGTTGCAGGCATTGGGTCTCGAGATTCCCCTCGTCGGCCTGGCTAAACGCGAGGAAGAACTCTTTTTGCCGCACACCAGCGACCCCATTATCCTTCCGCGAGGCAGTTCGGCGCTGCGGGTGCTGCAGGCGGTGCGCGACGAGACTCACCGCTTCGCCACCGGCTTCAACCAGAAGTTGAGGGCCAAAACGCTGAAACTCAGCACGCTCGAGGGGGTTCCCGGCATCGGCGACGTGCGCAGCCGCAAGTTGCTCACCGAGTTTGGCAGCCTGGAAGCGCTGGCGCTGGCCGACCCCACCGAGATCGCCCTGCGCGGTGGCATTGGCGAGGCGCTGGCAGAAACCGTGAAGACCTATCTGGTCGAAAAGGCCAACCGCACGCAAACCGTCAAGGAGATGAAGAGGACGCGGCGGTCGTGAACCTCACCTTGCACCAGCTCAACCGTGCCACGCTGGCCAGGCAACTTCTGTTACGGCGCGAGGACCTTTCGGTCGTGGAAGCCGTGCGTCGCCTGGTCGGCCTCCAAGCCCAGGAACCCGCGTCGCCCTACTTGGCCCTCTGGAACCGGGTGAAGAGTTTTGACGCCGCCGAGTTTGATCGGGTTCTGGCTCAGGGGCAGGTGTACAAGTCGACCCTCATGCGGATCACCCTGCACAACGTGGCTGCTGAGGACTATCCAACCTTCTACGCGGCCATGCAGGCCAGCCTGAGGGCGTCCCGCGTGCACGACAAACGCTTTGCGCCGGCTGGACTGCCCCTGGAGGCGGTGGACCCCCTGCTGCAGGAACTCTGCGGCTTTCTGAGCCAGGACCGCACCGAAGCCGAAATTGTGGAGTGGCTGGCCGGCAAGGCGAACCCCGTGCCGATACCTGGTGACCCGAAGGTCGCGTGGTGGGCCCTTAAGACCTTTGGTCCTTGGACCCGGGTGCCAGGCGAGGGACCGTGGGCCTACCCCGGCGACCGGTATTCGCTCGCGCCTGTGTTCACCGAGGCGAAGGTCTCCGAGGTGCCGTTCGAGGCATCGGTACAAAGCCTTCTGCTGAGGTACTTGGCCGCCTACGGCCCGTCGTCGGCGCAGGACTTCGCGCGCTTCACCTTGCTGCGTTCGCCCGTCGTTTCGGCTGCGCTCAAGGCGTCGGCAGACCGACTGGTGCAGCTTCAAGGTCCGGAGGGCGAAGCGCTGTATGACCTGGCTGGGGTCGAGCTCCCCGAACCTGACGCGTCAGCACCCGCACGCCTGCTCCCCCTGTTCGACAACCTGCTCCTGGGCCACGTCCATTCGTCGCGCGTACTCCCACCCGCCTACCGGCCTCGCGTGTCGAGGGTTAACGGCGACCTGCTGCCGACGGTGCTGGTCGACGGTTGGGTGGCCGGCGTCTGGAGAGTGTTTGGCGAAGGCCTCGAGGTGACGGCCTTTCGCAAGTTCACCGACGACGAGTGGGAAGCCGTGGCCAACGAGGCGGTCGCGTTGCGGAAGTTCCTTGCCACGCGCGAACCGAGAGTGTTTGTTCGCAGCCACCACTGGTGGGACAAGAACCTCCCCGGCGAGCAGACACGTATCTTCGCAGACTAGTGGCCGGAAAAGTACCAGTCCACGACGGCCCAGTGAGCGGGCGAGCCCGTGATGGCCGGGTCGAGCAGGTCATCGAGGTTCGTCGAGTCGCCGGCCGCCACCTCACCGACTGTGAACGGGACAGGGTCGCGCGTGGTGTAGTAGGTCTCGACCTTCGCGGTGTTCTTGCCGAGTTTGTCCTTTCCTGCCCACCAGTCGAAGGCCGAGAGCGCGGTGAAGGGATCGAGGAAGATAATGGTCGGTGGTAGGGCCCCGGCTTTCACAGCCAGCCCGTCGGCGATGCCTTGCGCCAGCCAAGCGCCGGCCGAGTGCGCATACAGCGTGCGTGCAATGGTGGGGTCCATCGTGGCGGCCAGCGACAAGCCCAGGTCGTACCCCGCTGCCGGGGCCGCGAGCCGGTCGGTTGCCGCTTCCTTCCAGTCGTAGGCCAGCCCACCTCGTTGGTCGGCCAGTGCTTTGGCCCACGTCGTCGAATCGTTGCCGGCCCCGTGGATGTACCAGACCGCAGCCGTCTCAAAGCCCACGTTCCGGTCGGCCAGCTCGGCCAGCGTCGGAAGCGTCACCGCTGCAGTGCACCCGGTGAGTGCCGCAAGGTTGAGTAGGGCAACCAGCGGACCCAAGAGGGCTGTGCGCAACGACTGCGGGGTTGTTTTGAACTTTCGCTTCAACGGGGAACTCTCCTTGTCAGCACCCTAACCAAACAGGTCGCCCTGCGCAGCCGGTGGCCGCGTGGCGGCCTCTTCGGCGACCAACCCATCATCATCTCTTGGTTCGGCAAAGTTTTCCAGCTCGCGAGGCCCTCCGCCCGCCAGCCAGCGCTCGGCGTCGGCCTCGGGTACGATGACCGGCATGCGCTGTTTGGCGTTATGGATGCGGTTCATCAGCGTATTGGCGGGTTTGGTCACGATCGTGAAGGTGAGTTGGTTGTTCCACACAGACCACAAGCCGCCCAACAGCATCACTTCACTGTCGGCCAGCCGCACCACGTAGGGCTTGGTCACCTTACCCTGAGGGTCGAGGTTGCCGGTACGGTCGAGGTGTTGGTATTCCCAAAAGCCGTTCACCGCGACCAAGCAGCGTTGGTTGGGTGCGGAGGCGCGGAACGAGGGTTTTTCAAACACCGTCTCGATGCGGGCGTTGAAGGTCATGCGCCGCAGCTCGTCGGCCCGCAAGGCATCGGCGTCGTCGCGGGCTGGCAAGTGTGCAGGAACCAGCCCCCACGTGCCCAGGCGGACACGGGGAGCAACCGTGCCCGCAGCGGCCCGCGACATCAGCAACGGCAGGTGCGGAAACGCGTGCGCCTGCAACTTGGCTGCGGGACTCCAACCGTCCAGCAGCAAGGTGCCGTCCCCCGCCCAAAGGGCGAACAGCGCCGCCAGCGGCCCTTCGTTGCGCTGGTTGACGGCCAGGCACATGTTTAGGGCTTCTTGGCAGCGTCGGGTTTCTTGGCCTTCATGTCACCCGGTGCTTTGTTCGGTTCGGCGGCCTTCATCATCGCGCCGACGGGTTTCTTGTCCTCTTCGGCCTTCAGGCGGTCCTTTTCGGCCAACGTCGTCTTTTTGAGCGTTTGGAAGGCGTCAGAACCGGGTTTGACGCCCAAGTCCTTGGCGATGGCACCCCAGCCCTTGCCCTTGTTGGCCTTCCAACTCGCGCTCACCTGCGTCAGGGTCTTTTTGGTCGCCTGCGAAAGGTTCACCGCCAGCAAGATCTCGCCCGGCTTGAGGCCCTGATCCTTCAGCGCTTGCAGATCTTTCAGAGGAACCTTGTACTGGGTCGCTACCGACTGCAAAAAGCCGGCTGGGTCGGCGAGCGACAGGTCTTCGGCGTCTTGCAGCGCGTTGTCGAGCGTGGAGTCACCTGTGAGGAACACCGTGTCGGCTTGAGCCCACGCAGCGGGGGCAGACACCATCAGCAGCAACACGGCCATTGGCACCCACAGCTGCCGCTCAAAGCGAATTGTCATGGAAAGGCCTCCGCGACGAATATACTACCGGTTCAGGGTTTCCACACAGCGGTCGCCGCACCTTGGCCCGGCAGCGTGAGCGAAAAGCCGCCCTCACCCTGGGCGACCGTCACGGGTACCGACGCGGCGGTGAGGTTGGCGAACACCGCGACCAGCTTCCCGTCGGGGTTTCGGAAGGCCACGGCGATCACCTCGCTTCGGTCGCCGGACACCTCGACGCGCACGGCCCCCGGCTGAACAAACTTGCTGAAGTGCCCGAGGGTGTAGAACCCGGCCCGGTACGGCGTGGCGACGGTTTTGTTGCTGGTGTTCACCTTGATCAGGCCGTAGTTGGCGGTGTTGGGGTACACGATGGGACCGTTGATCTGGTCGAGGGCCAGGTTCCACCAGATGAAGCTTTTGCCGCCGAAACTGCAGATGTTCACCGCGTGCTGGATGCCGTCGGCGAACTGACCGGCAAACTTGTCGCCGGCGATCCATTTGCCGCTGCCGCCCTCGGTGAACCACTGGCCTTTATCGGGGTATTCCGCAGCGAAGGTTTCCATCACCTTCGAACTGCCGCCGTAGTAGTGCCAGGCCGTGCCCGCGATGTACTTGGCAGTGTCGGGGTCGTCGAGCATGGCCTCGGGGAACTCGGGTTTGTCCCAGTTGTGGTCGTACACCAGGATCTTGGTGTCGAGCTGCGCCTTTTCGAGGGCGGGACCGAGGGCCTCGCGCACAAAAGTGGCCTCCTCGTCGATGCTCCACTTCATGCCGGGGTAGGCCAGCGGGCCGTAATCCATTTCGTTCTGCGGTGTCACCCAGCGCACCGGCAGACCTTCGGCGGCGTAGCCCTGGATGAACTTGACGAAGTACTGGGCGTAGCTTTGGTAGAACTCGGGCTTGAGCACCCCGCCGAACTGGCCGAGCATGGTGCCTCCGGTCTTCATCCAGGCGGGAGGGCTCCAAGGGCTGCCCATGAACCTCAGCTCGGGGTTGAGGGCCTTGGCCTGCTTGAGCAGGGGCAAGATGGCCTCGCGCTCGCGGTCCAGGCTGAACTTCTTGAGCTCGGGGTCGGTCTGCCCTGCGGGCAAGTCGTCGTAGCTGTAAACACTCTTGGCAAAGTCGGACGCGCCCATCGGTTGACGCAACAAGGAGATTCGCAGACCGTCCTTGCCGAAGAAGAGCTCCATCACCTTGTCGCGGTCGGCTTGGGGCAGTTTCATCAGCACGTACGCCGACGCGTCGGTCATCGAGGCGCCAAAGCCGTCGATGGTTTGAAAGGTCTTGGCAGGGTTCACCACGAAGGCTTGCGTTCCTGGCGCTGCGGGCGACCCGGGCGAAGGCGGCGGCAGTGGCTCGGTGCGGGCCAGCAGTTGCGAAGGGCTCGGCGAGTTGGAAGCGCTTGTCGGGTCGGTGATCCACAGCTGGGCGACAAGGGTCAGGGTGCTCATCATGGGTTATCCTTTGGTGACGGTGACAAAGAGTTCGGCCAGGTCCTGATTGCGGCTCGACGTGCCGACCAGCAGGCGGAACCGGCCCGGCTCGACCACCTTGTGGCCCAAAGCGTCGATAAGCCAGAGATCGCTGGCCGCCAGGGCCAACCTGACGGCGACTTTGGCCCCCGCCTTGATCGTAACTCGTTGCCACGCTTTGAGTTCGCGCCGAGCCCAGGTGGCGCTCGTCACTTCGTCTTCCACGTACAACTGGAGCACCTCGATGGTGTCGCGGGCACTGGTGTTGGTCAGCTCGACCTCGACGGTTACCGAGCCCGACGGCGTAACGGTGGCGGCCGACAAGCGCGCTGCCCCCCGGGTGACCGTGGAATACGAAAGGCCGTACCCGAACGAAAAGGCCGGTTCTTGCGTCAGGTCGGCGTACCGGTGGCCGTGCTGGCCGCGCACCGCGTTGTAGAACACGGGCTGCTGGCCCACGTGCTCGGGGAAGCTGATCGTCAGGCGGCCGCTCGGGTTGAGTTGGCCCCACAACGCCTCGGCAAAGGCTGTTCCGCCTTCCATGCCGGGGTTGAAGGCACAAAACAGCGCAGGGGCCTTGCGAAGCGAGGCGGGAAGGACCAGGGGCTTGCTCGACAGAAGTACGCCGATCAGCGGCTTCTTCAGTTTGGCGAGTTTGTTCAGCAGTTCGACCTGACCATTCTGCAACTCGAGCGTGGCCGTGCTCTTGAACTCGCCGATGTGCGCGAGGTCATCACCCACCACGGCAATGATGAGGTCGGCCTTCTGCGGGCTCACCAGAGTCCAGCCGGGGGGCAGGGCTTTCTTGAGCCCATCCTTCAGGGTCACGATGGATTTGCGCGGGTGCTTGGGCCCGCTGTCACCGACCATCTGGCCGCTGCCCAGGCTCCAGTCGCCGAGCTGGTTGAGTGGATCGTCGGCGTTCGGGCCCACCAGCGCCAGCTTGCGCGGTACTTTGGGATCGAGTGGCAACAGGGGCGCGCCGTTCACCTCGTCGTTCTTGAGCAAGACCAGGCTTTCGCGGGCGGCACGGAGGACGACCTCGCGGTGGGCCCGGCTGCCGATCAGTTCGCGGATCTTCTTGCGGTTGCTTGGGCCAGGGTTTTCGAACAGGCCCATCCGGAACTTGAGGGTCAGGACGCGACGCACCACCGCGTCGATCTCGGCTTCGGTCAGCAGGCCGCGCCTCACGGCTTCCTGACAGCCTTCGAAGAACTCGGGTGCGGCCATCATCAGGTCGTTGCCGGCGTGAATAGCGACCGCAGAGGCCTCGGCAAAATCGGCGCAGATTTTCTGGTCGTGGACCAGGTGGCCCAAGTTGTACCAGTCGGTCACAACGATTCCTTCAAACCCCCATTCGTCCTTGAGCACCTCGGTGAGCAACCAGCGGCTGGCCGTGCTCGGCACTCCGTCGATCGACTGGTAGCCGGTCATGAAGGCCATCGCCCCCCCCCGGGCCGCACGTTCAAACGGCGGCAAAAAGTACGACCGCAACTTGCGTTGGCTGATCTCGGCTTCGCTGGCGTCGCGGCCACCCACGGTCTCGGAGTAGCCCGCGTAGTGTTTGGCGGTGGCGAGGATGCCGTCGGGGTCGTCGAGCCCTTTGCCCTGGTAGCCCTTGATCATGGCCAAGGCGAAGTCGCCGATCAGCTTGGGGTCTTCGCCAAAGGTCTCATTGATTCGCCCCCAGCGAAGGTCGCGCGCCAGGCAAAGCACCGGGCTGAAGGTCCACTTGAGGCCCGTGGCGCGCATTTCGAGCGCCGTGACACGCGCAACCTGCTCAAGCAGGTCGGTGTCCCAACTGCAGGCCAGCGCCAGTTGGGTGGGGAAGATCGACGCTCCGGCCCAAAAGGAGTGGCCGTGGATGCCGTCGTCGGCCAGCAGCACCGGGATTCCCAGGCGGGTCTCGCGGCTGGCCCGGAGCGCGGCGTCGGCATCGGCGCCGTTGATGTGCAACAGCGAGCCCACCTGCATCGTCCGGATCAACTCCAAGGCCACCTTCTGCCCGTCGAGCTGCAGGAGCTGGCCCACCTTTTCGGCAAGGGTCATCCTTCGCAACAGGTCGTCTACCCGGGTTTTGACCGGCAGAGCAGGGTTGCGGTAGGGCATCAGGAACCTCCGGGAATGGAAAGCGACGTGCCGTCGACGAATTCGAGGTCGAACACCTGCTCGATTTTCTCGGACCGCGCACCCGTCAGTTGGTCGACCAAATGTTGCACCGCCGCTTGACCCATTTCGAGCAAGGGCTGCCCAAAACTCGCCAAGGTAGGCTTTTGGATGCGGCCGGCCGGCTCGGCGTCGAACCCGATCAAGCTGTAGTCGCACGGGCAAAACACACCGGCCCGGGCCAGTTCGGCTTGAAACTCAAACGCCAAGGAGTCGTTTTCGGCGATGACTGCGGTGGCACGTGGCGACTGCGCCAGGTAGGTGCGTGGCGTCTCGGTCCCCGCCGCGTCGATGCTGCTGGCGGCCACAAAGTCGAGCTTGAGCCCCAACCTGGTCGCAGCCTCGCGTACGCCCAGTTCGCGGTCGCGGAAATTGGGGCTGTAGTCGCGGGTGGTGTCGATGCCCAAGTAGGCCAAGTGCCGGTGACCGAGGGCCGCCAACTTCTCGACGGCTTGTTGCCCCCCGGTCACGTTGTTGGAGTCGACCCAAGACACCGCTGGGCTGGCCATGCGGTCGCTGATGCTCACGCAGGGAATGCCCTCGGCCTCGATTTCTTCCATTTGCGCCGAGGGGAACCGCTTGAGGCCCACAAAAATGAGACCATCGACCTTGCGCTGATGCCACACCCGCAAAAAGTCGAACTCGCCTTCCTGGTCGTGGTCGGTGGTCATCAGAATGTCCCAGCCCAGCTCGCGGCCTTTCATTTCGACGCCCGAAAGGAGCCGCGTGACGTAGAAGTTGTCGAACAGCGGCCGATCGAACATGCGGGGCGTCACGAGGGCCAGCGTTCGCGTCAGGCCGTTGTTGAGGGCCTGGGCTTGGCGGTTGGGGTGGTAGTGCAACTCGCGGATGGCGTCTTCGACCCTCTGCTTGGTCTCTGCGCGCACGTTGCCGAGTTGGTTGATCACACGCGACACGGTGATAAAGCTCACCCCAGCGCGTTCTGCGACTTCCTTTTGCGTTGCCACCCGTTCCGCCTTGTCCTATTTCTTGTCGTAGCCGAGCTTGATGCGGTTTTCCTTGATCTTCGCTGTTTGGATCGCGGCGATCTTGTCCCAACCGTTGGCGGCCTTGTAGTCATTGTACTCCTTCCAATAGCCGTCAAAATCGGCGTCGCTCGAAGCCATCACCGCGTTGAGTAACACTTCGGCACGCTTCTGGCGGATGTTGGTCAGGTTGCGCGACTCGGTCGTGCGGTCGTCAGGTTCGGAATTGCTCATCTGGCTGTTGCCCTGCGCGTGCAGCCGCATCCACTCGGTGATGGGTTTCACAATGCTGTTGATGTTGCTCTGGTAGTAGCCGTTCTTCACCTGCCAGGCCTCGTCGGTGAGCATGTACGTTTGGCCAAAGCCGATTTCCTTGTCGAACTTGGCTTGGTCGGTTTCCATGATCTTGCGGATGGCGGGTTTGAGGGTCGGAACGCCCTTCACCACGTCGTAGGTTTGGCCCTCGACGCCGAACTTCGACACCATTTGGCCCTGCTCGCTGAGCATGTACGTGATCAGGTGGATGGCCGTTTCGGGATCCTTGCAGTCCTTGCTGATAAAGGTGAGAGTCCAGCCCTGGATGCCGGCGTTGCGGGTGATGTTGGCCTCGCCCTTGGAGTTCTTGGGGCCGTCGATGGCGAGGTAGGTCTTGGTTGGGTCGGCTTGGGCGGCCTTGATCAGTTGGTCCTTGACGCCCGTCATCACGCCGTCGGCGAGAATCGCGAAGTACTTGCCGCGCTGGATGTTCTCTTCGAAGTTCTGGTTCATGTCGGCAAAAATGTCGTCGCTGATCAGCTCTTCCTTGTAGGCGGTGTTGAACACACGCATCCAGCGCAGGTACTCGGGGTCGGTGTAGCGGTCGTAATAGGCGCCGTTCTTGAACTCCGAGATGGCGAGGAAGTCCTGCAGAATGGCTCCGAGCGTACTTTCGCCCCCACCAAAAGCGTTGAAGCCGATGGGGTTGATGTCGGGATACTTGGCCTTGGCCGCGCGCAGGCCCTTCAAAAAGCCGTCGGGCGTGGTCATGTCGGGCTTGCCCAGCGCGGCGTACATGTCACCGCGGACCAGAAACGCCTGGCTGCCGTACACGTAACCGGCCTTGTAGTCCTTGTCGGTGTTGCTGAAGTTGGGGTAGCCGTAGAGGTGGCTGTCGGGCTGGGTATACCAGCTCACCACATCGGGCTTGAGCGTTTTGAAGAAGTAGGGGTCGTACTTCTTGGCGATGGTGTCGAGCGGAATGGCCCACTTCTTGGCGTCTTTGGCGATCTGCGTCCAACTGCCGATGGTCATGATGTCGGGCAACTTGCCGCTGGCGAACAAGGTGTTGAGCTTGTCGTCGTCGCCGTAGCTATAGGTGACCTCGATTTTGGTGTCGGCGAACGTCTTTTGGGTGACCACGTCTTGCTTGTACTTGCGGTCGTACCAGCCCCAGTTCAGGTACCAGCTGACGCTCCCTGGCTTCTTGTCGGTTTCCCAGCCCGCCTTGGCGTCGGTGTTTTTTGTGCGCGCCGCAGGGAGTGACGCGTCTTGCGCCATCGCGGGTGCGACGAGTGCTGCCCCGAGTACCAGGGCGCTCACCATTCGAAACAGTTTCATACAAACCTCCTGAGAATCTCGGTCAGCCTTTGACGCTGCCGACCATCATGCCTTTAACGAAATATTTTTGAAGGAACGGATACACCATCACGATAGGCGCGGTCGTGATCACCATGGTCGCCAACTGAAGCGAGCGCGCCGTGGTTGGCATCACAATCACCGAGGCCGCGTGGTTGAGCTTCGACGCCTCTTCCTGCACGATGATCTTGTACAGGAACATCTGCACCGGGTGCAGGTCGGGATTGTTGATGTAGATTTTGGCCGTCATGTAGTCGTTCCACTGGCCCACGCCGTTGAACAGCGCGATGGTGGCCAGCACCGGCATCGAAAGGGGCAAAATGATGCGCCAAAAGATGTAGTAGGTGCTCGCGCCGTCGATGGCCGCACTTTCTTCGAGCGAATCGGGAATCTCGCGGAAGAAGTTCATCAGAATGATCATGTCGTAAAAGCTGAACACCGCCGGGATGATGTAGATGAGGTAGTTGTCGAGCAGGCCCAGGCTCTTCATCAGCAGGAAGCTAGGGATGAGCCCACCGCCGAAGAACATCGTGACGATTCCCAGCCGGATGAACCACTGGCGCCCCATCAAGTGCTTTTTACTCATGGCATAGGCCACCATCGAGCAGAACAGCACGTGAGTCGTCACACCCAAGAAGGTCTTGCTGATGCTGATCCAGAACGAGTTGAAAATTTGCGGGTACTGGAAGACGACCTTGTAGTTTTCCAGGCTGAACGCCCTGGGCCACAGGGTGACGCCGCCCTTGGCCGCATCGTTGGCGTCGTTGAGACTCAGCACGACGATGTTCCAAACGGGCAACAGCACCAGCAGCGAGAAGAAGCCGACCAGAAGCCACAGAAACGCTTGGAACACCCGTTCGCCGTAGTTTTTTCGCATTTCCAGCTCCTAAAAAATCGACCGGTCGTTGAGTTTGCGGGTCACGAAGTTCGTGAACAGGATGAGGCCCAGCGCGATCACCGAGGTGAACAGACCGACGGCCGTGGCGTAGCTGAAGTCACCCTGCTGAATGCCCAGTTTGAACACAAAGCTGTCGATCACCTCGCTCTTTTTGAGGTTGAGGGGTCGTTGCAGCACCAGCGCCTGGTCGAGGTTCGAGCCCAGCAGACCCCCCACCGCCAACACCAGCATCAGCGCGATGATGCCACGGATCGAGGGCAGCGTGATGTGCCACACCTGCTGCAGGCGCTTGGCCCCATCGACCTTGGCGGCCTCGTACAACGTCGGGTCAATTCCTGACATGGCAGCAAGATACAAGATGGTTCCCCAGCCCATTTCCTTCCAGACTTCGGAAAGCACGGCGATGGCCCAGTAGTAGTCGGGCTTCACGAGGTAGGCGATCGGCTTCTGGATGACCCCCAGCGCCATCAGCAACTGATTGAGGATGCCGTCGGTGGCAAGCCAGCTGACCAGCATCCCGCCGAGGATGACCCAGCTCAAAAAGTGCGGAAGGTAGCTGACGGTTTGCGTGAACTTCTTGAACCGGCGGGCGCGGAGTTCGTTGAGCAGTAACGCTAGGATGATGGGGGCCGGAAACCCAATGGCCAGCTTGCCGATGCTGATCGCGATGGTGTTGCCCACCGCGCGCCAGAACTGCTGGTCGTTCAAGAACGCCGCGAACTTGTCG
Organism: Spirochaetales bacterium; assembly: GCA_037142615.1. GTDB lineage: Bacteria > Spirochaetota > Spirochaetia > JABEVK01 > JABEVK01 > JAIFLN01. The sequence goes on from JBAXAI010000026.1 coordinate 35,198, forward strand.
AGGCCGACCCATTTCGAGTTGCTGATCTGGTCGACCACCGTGTAGTCTTGAAAGGCGATGACGATGCCGTACATCGGGATATACGAAAAAATGAGGATAAAGAGGATGCCCGGCCAGACGAAAGACTGAAGGGCGGCCTGCTTCTTCCATCGTTCCCAGAATGGGCGCTGTGGGACCATGATACCTCGTTGATGTTTACGCAAACATCGTGAGTATCCTTAATACACCCGCTTCTGGGGCCTGTCAACGCAAATTCGACGTCTGGTTACAGCGTCGACAGCCGCGCGGCTTCCACTCCAGACGGAGTCTTGGGTGCCAGTTTGGCGGCGGCCGCCAGCAGGTCGCGGGCCTTGGCCTGGTCACCCTTGCCCCGCCACGCCAGCGCCTGCGCAATGGTGAGTTGCTGCGCCGCTTCGGTTTCCGGGGGACGGGTCAGAGCTTCGGAGGTAATCGCTAGCACCTGGTCGTAGTCCTGGGTTTCCAACGCCTGGGTCGCCAGCAAGAGGGCTGCCTCCACGTACATCGGTTCGCCGGGAACCCAACGCACCGAAGTCAGCGTTTTCACCGCAGCGGCCGACAGCCCCAGCCCCGCCAGCGCGCGTGTCTTCGCCAGAATCAGGCCCTTGGGACTGCCAGGGTCCTGTTTGAGTGCGGCATTGACGGCGGTAAGGGCAGCCTTGTAATCCGGTTGCGCCAGCAGCACATTGACGGCTTCGAGGGGACTGAGCGGCGGTAAGTCGCTCTCGTCATCGGTGGCCCAGGTGAGGTCCTGATTGCCACCCTTTTCGGCCGCCCGCGCTCCCAGATCGGCCACCTCGACCCGTGAGGGTGAGCCGGTGCCCAGCAGTTTTTCGACCTTGTTCTTGGCCAGCGCGCCGAGGTTGGTTTCGGGCTTCTTTTGAGCGGAGTTCAACACGGTCGAAAGCTGGTAGGTTCCGTCGCGACCCAAATGGAGCCTCAGGCCGCCACTCGTCAACTCGGCCAGCGCGCCACCGGACAAGCGGAGCACGGAGTCGGCCCCAAGCTTGGCGCCCTCGAGGGCGGGTTGCCACGAGTTGTTGGCACCGCGCAGCTCCACCTTGCCGTCCAGATAGTCGACGCTGATGGTTTGTGCCCCCGCCAAGAGTGGAGAAAGTAGAGCAAAAAGGATTGCTACGTTTCGTTTCATGGTGCCTATAGCATACTGCAAAGTCGTGTCTTAGACTTTTGAGCATGAAGCATTACGACCTGATTGTCATTGGCGGCGGTCCCGCCGGTGAAAAAGCCGCCGTCAAGGCAGGAACCCACGGCAAGAGCGTTGCTCTGGTCGAGCGCTATTCCGAGCCCGGGGGCTCAACGGTCCACAACGGCACCCTTCCGTCCAAGGCCCTCAAGGAAACCGCCCTTTTTCTTTCGGGAAAAGGAGATGCAGGCGTGTATGGTGTCGACCGCAAGCTCACCAAAGAGTTCACGGTGGACGACTTTTACTACCGCAAGAACGAAGTGACCAAGAGCGAAGTGAACACCATCAACGACAACCTCCGCAACCACGGCGTTGACTTTTACCAGGGGCGTGGCGGCTTTGTCGATGAGCACACCGTGCAGGTGTACGGCAAGGATATCGAAGACCCCATCCACATCAGTGCCGACTACCTTCTCATCGCGACGGGAAGTTACCCCTTTCACCCGGCCCATATTCCCTTCGATGGCAAACGCGTTCACGACTCGAACACCATTCTCAAGCTGACCCGGTTTCCCCGATCGCTGGTGGTCATCGGTGCGGGCGTTATCGGGTGCGAGTACACCACCATTTTCCAGACCATCGGGACGCACGTCACGTTGCTCGAAGGGCGCGACAACATTCTGCCCTTCCTCGACGGTGAGCTCACCAAGGACCTCATCCGGCAGATGAGGGCTTCGGGCGTCGACATCCAGTTCAACACCACCGTGGAGGGTGTCGAGGTGCCCGAAAGCGCCGACCAGAACCTCAAGGTGAAGCTTGCCGGCGGCAAGGTGATCGAGACTGACATGCTGTTGTACGCGGCCGGGCGCAGTGGGCGAACCGACGCCCTCTTCCTGAGTGCCATCGGGCTTGAGAAGAACGCACGTGGGCTTATCGAAGTGAACTCCACCTACCAGACGCGCATTCCCCATATCTACGCGGTGGGCGACGTGATCGGCTTCCCTTCGCTGGCGAGCACTTCGATGGACCAAGGCCGGGTGGCGGTGACGCAAATGTTCCAGCTTGAGGGCTACGACAAGATTGCCCGGGTGTTCCCGTACGGCATTTACACCATTCCCGAGGTGTCGATGGTCGGGATGACCGAGGAAGAGGCCACGAAGAAGGGGATCGACTATGGGACAGGCAAGGCGCTGATCGCCAATATGCCCCGGGGGAAGATCATGGGCTGCACCGAAGGCTTCATGAAGGTGCTCTACGAAAAAGCCACCCAGAAGGTGCTCGGCGTGCACGTGATCGGCAACCTGGCCAGCGAGCTCATTCACTACGGGGTGGCCGCCATCAACTTCGGCGACACGCTCAGCGATCTCAGTTCGGCGGTATACAACTGCCCCAGCCTGCACGAGCTGTACAAATATGCCGCCTACGACGCCCTCGAAAACGCTAAGGGAGTTCTGGTAAAAGAATAACGATGCGCTGGCCCGTTGCACTGTCGGGGGCCAGCGGCAACGCCTCGCGGAAGCTGGCCTTGGCGGCCTGCGGATCACGCAGGGCGTTCCATTGCACCATCCCGCGCGTGAACAGAATCTTCTGCCGCAGGTCGGGCTGATCCTTCACCTGATTGGCCAGCGAGGTGAGTTCGGCCACCACAGCCGGGTCGTCGTTGCGGGTCGACCAGATGGCTACGAGGCGGGTGTAGCGGTTGTACACCTGGTAGCGGTTGGCCAGTCCCAGCTTGTTTCCCTTGTCGAGCGAAACAATCTGCGTCGGGAGCGAGGCGAACTCATACGCCAACCCCGCCTTGTCGGCCTTGTCGAACAGCGCGTGCAGGGCCATCGCCTTTTCGGCTGGTGACGCCGCGGCTGCGGACTTTTGCAGGGTTTCGAGGGCGGACTTTTGCTTCACCAGAGCATCGACCATGGCAAAGAAGCCGTCGGGACCGCCGTCGACCGCACCCTCGTGGCGTCCCCACACAAAGCCCGTTTTGTCGACCAACAGCGTGGTCGGCAAGTTCAGCAGTTGCAATTGTCCGCGCAACGCTTCGTTTTGGGCGCGGATGGCCTCGGTCTGTGCCGGGGCGCGCGAATAGTCCAGGCGCAACAGCACGTAGCCGCTGGCCGCGCCAAAAAAATCGGGCTGCGAAAACACCTCGAGATCCTGTCGGCGGGCGGGGGGAGCCCAGTCGAGCGCGGTGGCATCCACGAGCACCAGCTTGCCCGTCGTGGCGCTGGCCCGCAGTGCGGTGGTCCAGTTGGTCAGCCAGCCCGTCCCCCCGGCAGTGGGCATCTGGGCGCTGAGAAAACCAGAGGCTACCGTCAGAAGGGCCACAAGGATCACGCGTTGCATGGGGTCATTCCAGACTTTTTGGCGCCCGGCGTCAAGCCCATACTCCTAGGTCCAGCGACCTTCGGGGTACACCGAGCTCAACAGACCCCTCAGTCGTCGGCTATGCACCAGAAACCCCAAGTCGTAGTCGCCCAGGCTCTCGCCGGGTTCGGCCACGTGAAGGCCTTCGGCGAACGGGCTGTTTTCGAGCACGATGCGGGGCACCAGTCCGAGACCGAGTCCCAGTCGAGCGAGCGCGAGCACGGCCTCGTTGCCCGCCGTTTCGGCCGCGATGTTCGGCTGAACGCCGGCTGTGTGGCTCCAGCGGTCGAAGCGCTCGCGGGCCAACCCCCGTCGCGGCAAAATGAGCGGGCTGGCCGCCAGTTGGGCACGGGTTACCGGACCCGAGAACAGCGCCGGGTCGCCGACAAACACCAGCGGCGTCCGGGCGATCGAAAAGCACTCGAGGCCGGCCACACCCGTGTCGGGCAGCGCTGCCAAAGCCAGATCGACCCCGCCCTCGCGCAGGCTGGCCTCGGCGTCGGCAGGGTCACCGGTTTCGACGGTCAGCCGCAGTTCGGGGTGGTCGCGCCTCAGGGCCTGAGCCAGCGGAGGCAACAGCGAGTAGCAGGCCGTCACCGAGGCGTAGACCCGCAAAGTTCCGCGCAGGGGGCCGCCCCCCGCCTCGAGGCTCCGGTTCAGGTCTGACCTTTGGCGTAGCGTGGCCAGCGCAAAGTCGAGGAACACCTCGCCTTCCCTCGTCAGTTCCACGCGCCGGGTGTCACGCTCAAACAGCCGGGTTTGAAGCTCGTCTTCCAGGCGTACCAGCAGGCGGCTCAGCGCCGAGGGGCTGGTACCCACCTGCTGGGCCGCCCGCGAAAAATGCAACGTTCGGGCCAAGGCGACAAAGGCTTCAATTTCGTGGAAATCCATAGGTTCTCCTTTATACTGACACTGTGAGCCCTTCGCGGCCGCAGGTCATCGGCTTCATGATCAGCCACATCTTCAATAGTTACGCACGTCTGCTCCTGCGCGGCCTTCAAGACGAAGTGGCCCACCAAAATGCCCTGCACCCCGGGCGCTGCCGCCTGCTGGTTTTCAAGGGCAATATTCTGCGCACTCCCTTTAACAACATGGCCCGCGAAAACGTCATCTACCACTCCATCCGGCCTGCCGCGCTCGACGCCCTGATTGTTCCGGCCAACATCTATTCCACCCATATGCCGGTCGCTGATCTGCTTCCGTTGGTGCGTGCTTATCAGGTTCCTGTCACCGTGACCACCGGTTTGGAACTGGAAGGCTACCCTGCCGTCGTGATGGACCCCGGTACCCGCATGACCGAGCTGGTGACGCACCTGGTCGAAAAACACGGCTGCCGCCGTCTGGCCTTCCTCACCGGACCCCAGACGAGCGCCGACTCGGCGATCCGCTTCCAGGCCTTCCGCCAGGTGCTGGCCGACCACAACCTGCCGTTGCCGCCAGAGCACATCCTTCCCGGTGATTTTTCGTTTTACAATACCCGGTCGTTGCTCGAGCAGCGGTTCCGGGGCCGCAAGCCGACCTTCGACGCGCTGGTGTGCGCCAACGATGAAATGGCCGTGGAAGCTCTGATGTTCTTCCAGGAAAATGGCCAGCGCATCCCGCAAGACCTCGCCGTCACCGGGCTCGACGACATTGATCAGGCCAGCTTGGTGCTGCCCCAGCTCACGACGATTCGCGAGCCGGTCGCCGAAATGGGCGCCAAAGCGGTCCAGGTCGTGCTCGAACTCCTCGATGCCCGCCGCAGGGGAAGTTTGCCCGTTGCTGCGGTGCACCGTTTGCCGACTTCGCTGAGGCTCCGCTCCAGTTGTGGTTGTCTCGCCCGCCTCGAGAGCCACGGCACCGAGGCTCCAGTGGCGCTCACGGTCCCTTTTGAAGCCGCCATGCTGGAACCCGGCAAGAAGCAAGAAGCCTTCCTGCTGGCGTTTCAGCGCTTTGTCGAAGATCGCATCCGGGCCGGAGACGACGCCGTTCACCTGCAAGGCCAGGTCTTTTCGTTCCGCACGCGGGTGCTGCGCGAGTGGGCCGAGCAGGTCACTCCCCGCAATATCACCGACCTGCTGGCCGAGATGCAAAAGATCGTCACTTCGCTCAGCCAGCTTGTGTACACCCGGTATCAGGAAGACTCCGAGGAACTTATGCGCGGCATGCGAGCCACGGTGCGCATGGAACAACTGCTCGAATGGGCCGACATCGAGCGCGAACTTTTGGTGTGGCTTCCCAAGCTCGGACTGCGTGAGCTTGTGCTGGTGGTCTATCCCGGTTCTGTCGACTGCCCCGACGAAAATGAGTGGCGGTTTCCAGCCCAGGCGCTGGTCCGGTTTGCGTGGGTAGCGAGCGAGCACCTGCGCTTGACTGTCGATCAAGCGACCTTCAGCCCGGCCGCCCAGTTGCTTCCCGACGCCCTGCTCGAAGGGGAAGGTGAGCCTCAGCTGGTGGTCAATGTTCTGAGCTACGCCGGTCAACAGTTTGGCTATTACCTGTACGACGCCACTCGCCTGTCGGCCTTGGCGGCTGAACTTCTGCGGGTCAACCTGAAGAACCTCCTTCAGAACCATATGCTGCATCACAGAACTAATGCGTAGATCGCAATTCTGTGCTGACAATATATCACTTCACGCAATAGTCCCTTCGGGTCTATAACAAAAGCATGAACTACTTCAACACCCTCAATCTCCGCGAACAACTGCTCCAGCTTGGCCAGTGCCGGTTCATGGACAAGAACGAGTTTGACGACGGCGTGTCCGTTCTCAAAGGCAAAAAGATCGTCATCGTCGGCGCCGGCGCCCAGGGCCTGCACCAGGGCCTCAACCTGCGCGACAGCGGGCTCGACGTCAGCTACGCGCTGCGCAAAGAAGCCATCGCCGAAAAGCGCGCCAGTTGGAAGAACACCACCGACAACGGCTTCCAGGTCGGCACCTACGAAGAGCTGATCCCCACTGCCGACGTGGTGGGCAACCTGACACCCGACAAGCAGCACTCGTCGGTGGTCGCCGCCGTGCAGCCGCTGATGAAAAAGGGCTCGGTGCTGTGGTACAGCCACGGCTTCAACATCGTCGAAGAAGGCACCGAAGTCCGCAAAGACATCACCGTGGTCATGATGGCGCCCAAGGGCCCCGGCTCCGAAGTGCGCGAAGAATACAAGCGCGGCTTCGGCATCCCCACGCTCATCGCCGTTCACCCCGTCAACGACGCCGAAAAGAAGGGCTGGGCGTTTGCCAAGGCCCTGGCCGTAGGCACCGGAGGCAGCCGAGCCGGCGTGCTGCAGTCGAGTTTTGTCGCCGAAGTGAAGAGCGACCTGATGGGTGAGCAGACCATTCTGTGTGGCATGCTGCAGACCGGTTCGCTGCTGTGTTACGACAAGATGGTCGAAAAGGGCCTCGACAAGGCCTGGGCGTCGAAGTTCATCCAGTACGGTTGGGAAACCATCACCGAGGCGCTCAAGTTCGGCGGCATCACGTTGATGATGGACCGGCTGAGCGGCCCCGCCAAAATCAAGGCCTACGAACTGGCTGAGGACCTCAAAAAGCTGATGGCCCCCCTGTACCAGAAGCACCAGGACGACATCATCGCCGGCCGCTTCAGCAGCGGCATGATGGCCGACTGGAAAGCCGGCGACAAGGACCTGCTGGCCTGGCGCGAAGCCACCGGCGCCACCGCGTTCGAAAAGCAGGCCGCCGGCAGCACCGACATCGCTGAGCAGGAGTATTTCGACAAGGGCATTTTGATGGTCGCCATGGTCAAGGCTGGCGTGGAGCTCGCTTTCGAGACCATGACCGACGCCGGCATCAAGGCCGAGAGCGCTTACTACGAGTCGCTGCACGAAGTGCCGCTCATTGCTAACCTCATTGCCCGCAAGAAGTTGTACGAAATGAACAAAGTGATCAGCGATACCGCCGAATACGGCTGCTACCTGTTCGACAACGCCTGCCGCCCGCTGCTGGGGGGCTTCATGGCCAAGGTCGAGACCGACATCATCGGCAAGGGTTTGGTCGGTAAGACCAGCAACGCGCGCCTGAACCAGGTGAACGAGGCCATCGCCAACCACCCGGTGGAGCACGTCGGCAAGAAGCTCAGAGGCTACATGACCGCCATGAAGGCGATCGTCAGCTAGGATCTCTGCTCAAGCCGCTGGCGCGTCTTGAGCTTGGAGTCTGGGGCGTCGCCCCAGACTCCAGGGCTAAGGGCACGGAGTGACCGTGCCCGTGCTCGCGTCGGCGCCACTGGGAACCCGATCTCCGTCGCTGACTTGGGTTGGGTGGCGGACCCAGCCGGGGAGTCCGCCGTCGCCGGCGAGCCCCCCCGTGCCCGGCGAGCCCCCCCCGTGTCCGGGGAGTCCGCCGTTGTCGGAGAGTTTCGCGAGAGCGAAACTCTAGGGCTAAGGACACGGAGTGTCCGTGCCATTGACATGACCAACTTCCTGACCTACTTTATGACTATGAGTGAACATGTGAATGTCTACGACGCCAAGGCTCGCTTCAGCCATTGGATCAACGAGGTCGAAGCCGGGCGCGAAGTAGTGGTCTGCAAGCGGAACAAGCCAGTGGCGCTGTTGTCGCCGATCCACGTGCCACGCAACAAGGAACGGCCCATTGGGCTCGCCAAGGGGACCTTCACCGTTGGCAAGGCCTTCTTTGAGCCCCTGCCCGACGAATTCGTCGATCTCTTCGAGGGTCGGGGGTCGTGAGAGTCCTGCTCGACACCTGCACGTTTCTGTGGTGGTGTCTCGATGCCCCCGAGTTGTCTGCCGCAGCGCGCCACCTCATTCTTTCAGCCGAAGTGGCCTATTTCAGCCCTGCGAGCGCCTGGGAGATCTCGGTGAAATACAAATTGGGCAAGCTCGAACTGCCCGTTCCCCCGGGTGACTGGGTGCCCAAGATGCGAAAGGCCCATGGGTTCGAGACCTTGCCCATCAGCGAAGACGCTTCGCTGACCCTCAACCGCCTGCCCGACCTCCACAAAGATCCTTTTGACCGCTTGCTGACGGCGCAGGCACTTCATGAGGGGCTTGTCTTGGTCACGCCGGACCCGTTGATCCGGGCTTACCCGGTGCGGGTGGAGTGGTGAGTTGATATTGCCACAGGTGGAAACTGCCCCCAAGATCGCCCCGCGCCTGCGCACCCAACTCCACTGGCTTCTGGCGTTCGCCCTCGCCTTTGTTTCTATCGGGGTAAAACTTTCGTTGACGTCGGGCCCCCTGCTCCCCGGTTTGGACGGCGCCTACTATTGGGTGCAAGTGCGTGCTCTGCTGGAGCGGGGAACCCTCGGCAAAGACGCCCAGCCCGAAGGCCAGCTTGAGGTGCTGTACGACTCGCCCACGCTCGTCCTGCTCCGGTTGACCACACCCTAACAAAACGACCAGAAGTCCGCCGAGCGCCCCCGTCACCTGAACTATGACAGCCTCGAGGACAGGCAGGTGATCCGGGACAGCGGCTGGAGCACCCGCACAGGCCTGTCGATTCTGGTCACAGGGAGTGCCCGGTTGGCCACCTTGGAGGCCGACGCGGGTCGCTGGCATCGACAGTACCTCGACGGTTTGATCCGTGAGGACATCCTGAGTTTTGAGAACATCCACCAGTTGAAGGCCATGCAACTTTTGGTCGACTTGCTGCGCCAGCGAGTGGCTTCGCCCGTCAGCTACCAGGGGCTTTCAGAGGATCTCGGAGTATCACCCAACACCGTGAAGCATTATCTCGAGGTTCTTGAGGCACTGTACATCGTGTTCCGGGTTTACCCGCATCACCGGTCGATCTCCCGCGTGCTGGTTCTGTCGCTGCTACGGCAAGCGGTCGGTGGCGAAGACCGCGATGGCGTTTCGCGGTCCGTCCGGTACTTGCGGACCCGCGAAGGCAAAGAAGTCGATTTTGTCGTCACCGCGGACGAAGTTCCCACGCTGATGGTCGAGGTGAAGGCGCAGGAGAGGCAGTTGTCGCCGATCTGGCGCAGGAAAACGAAGCCGGGCCTTTGAAAGTCCGCCGGGCTCTCGGGTGGTTGGAAGAACTGGCGTGACTTGACCTGCAGACGCCCCACCTTGGGCCAGACACGGGGTTTCCTTCGACGAGGCAAAGGCCCTTTTCGAGGACCCGCTGGACAGGAGGTCGTTCGGATTGTCTCGGCAAGCAAGCTTCACCACCCCCAAGAATCGACGATTGACGCTTTCTCCTCTTCCTCGCTGAGGGTATTCCTCTCAATTATCCGCGAAAGCGGGTCGGCGTCCTGCCACACCTCGTCGGGCAAAAGACGGAAGTTCCGCCAGGAGCGCTGACCTTCTATGGGGGGTTCGGGAGGGTTTTCTCGGACGTCTTTCCAGTCCTCCAAGTCACGGAACAGGCGACGGTATCGAGCGTGCCACGACTGCGCGTCCGTTTGGGCGGCTTCGAGCCAGCGCACCAGATCGAGCCGGTCGACTTTGGCCAGCGCCACCTTGGCTGACTCTTCGTCGGGAGCGTGCCCTGCATAGATGCCGTGCCACACCAAAAGCCAGACTTCCTGGTCGCGATGACGTTCAGAGTTCTCATGGTGGCAATACAGCGTTTCGCGCAAGATACCATAGTGCACTGGGCAACCGCGAATAAAAGCGCCGGCGCGGTAGGTCGCAAAGCTGTCTCCCAACGAATGGGTTTGCAGCGTGCTGTGAACTTTGCCGCAGGTTACGCACGTCACCGTGGGTTCAAGCATCAGGGTGTCGAAAAGGCTCATCAGCGCCTCCTTGACAGGAGCATAGGATGGGTGTACGTTAAAGTCAAGAAAAACGTACATAAGGACAACCCATGACCGTCAAGGCCACCCAGTTCCGCCAGAACCTGTTCCAGATCCTCGATCAGTGCCGTGACACCGGCGAAAAGGTGCGCATCGAGCGCGGCACCGAGGTGTATGAGTTGGTGCCCAGCAAAAAGCGAATCCGGATCCAGGAAATTCCCGACCGACCCTGGATCTATGGTGTTGACCCCGATCGGCTGCACCTGGTGAAAACCTCGGAGTGGACACCCGATGATCTTTCTTGACACCCACGCCGCCATCTTTCTGACGGCTTCCAGTCACAAGATTTCCCGAAAAGTCTGGAAAACCCTTGAACAGGAGGAACTTGTTCTGTCGCCCATGGTTCGTCTGGAGTTCGAGTTCCTTCACGAGTCGGGATCGATCAGGGAAGAACCCATGGCCCTCTTCGAAAATCTCGCCCGCCACCACTCTGTCACTATCGAAACCGAAGGCTGGGCGCGAGCGGCCGAAATCGCGCAAGTGCTCAATTGGACCCGCGACCCCTTCGACCGTCTCATCGTGGCCCACGCGATGGTGTGGAGCGCCCCACTGCTCACCCGCGATGCGCTGATGCACCAGCACTATACGCAGGCCTTTTGGGACGATCCGCCACTCACTTCCGCCAGCTAGTCACACCGGGATGGCCGGCGGCCTCCAGCGCGGCTACCTGCTCATCCCCTGCCGGTTCGTCAAAGGCGCCTGGGTCGAAGTGAGCAGGACTCTTCGCAGTTTGACAAAACTTTGACAAAGGTATGACATGACCCTGACCGCTCGACGAGCGTGGTGGGCCAGACTGTTCCTGAAGCAAGACTTCAGGAGGATGAACATGAAACGAGCTGGAAGGACGAGCATACGGAGGAAGCTGGCCGCGGCGCTGGTGGCCACGATGCTGACAACGCTCTCGCTGGGAGCGGCCGAACTCACGCTGACCGCCGAACTGGTGAGCCCCATGCTTAAGGCCGGCGAAAAGCAGACTACCTGGCTCAAGGTGGGCCTCAAGGGCTTTGAGTGGGCTGCGGCAAACAAGACACCGGCTCCGCTCAACCTGGCCTTGGTGCTCGACCGCTCGGGCTCGATGGAAGGCGCCAAGCTGGAACGCGCCAAGGAAGCGGCAAAACTGGCACTGCGCCAACTTTCGGAGCGCGACATTCTGTCGGTCGTCACCTTTGAGAGCGAAGTGCAGGTGCTGTTGCCTGCCACCCGCGTCACCGACAAAAAGGCCTTGGGGCGCCTCATCGACGGCATTGGCCCGGGCGGCTCGACAGCCTTGTTTGGCGGCGTCAGCAAGGGGGCGGCCGAAGTGCGCAAGTTTCTGTCACCCGGTAGCGTCAACCGCATCATTTTGCTCAGCGACGGCATCGCCAACGTCGGTCCCGACAGTCCGTCGGCGCTCGGCGATTTGGGGGCGAGCCTTCGTCGCGAAGGGATGTCCGTCTCGACGATCGGTTTGGGCCTCGACTACAATGAAGACCTGATGACCCGCCTTGCCCAGACTTCCGACGGCAACCACGCCTTCGTTCAGGAGCCCCAGGACCTCGCCCGCATTTTCGACCTCGAGTTTCAGGACGCGCTGGCCGTGGTGGCCCGGGACCTCAAGGTGACTCTGGACTTCCAGGGAGGGGCTGTTCCGCTGCGGATTCTCAACCGCCCCGGCCAGGTTTCGGGGACGCGGGTCAACCTCGACCTGTCGCAGTTGGCGGCGGGGCAGGAAAAGTACTTTCTGCTCGAAGTCGAGGTGCCGGCACTGGCCTCGGGCAAAACACTCGACGTTGTGGCCGTCAAGACCACCTACGGCAACCTGACCACGGGCAAGGCCGCGACGCTCACAACCAAGGCGGCTGTGTCGGGATCCGCCGACGTGGCTGCGATCAAGAAGTCGGTGCGGCAGGAAGTTGTCGAGGCTGTTGGAGTTCAGCAGTACGTCGAAGCGAGCCAAAAGGCCATCGAGCTGCGCGACAAGGGCGATACCCAGGGCGCTGCCCAGGTGCTGCAGGACAGTGAGGCGTCGCTCCAAAGTCTGAACCAAACCTTGTCGGCCCCCAGCCCGGCCGTAAACGCCGCAGCCGGCAGGGCCAAAGAGGCCGCCTCCGCCATCTCCAACGAAAGCCTCGATTACAACCAGCTGAGAAAATCCATGAAGGCGGAAGAGTTCGCCGACCAGAACCAGCAGACCTACTGATGAAAGCCCGCTTGGTCGCCCTGTTCCTGGCTCTCCTGCTTTTGCCGCTGGGCTTGGCCCTCTGGCTGGGAGTGCGGAGCGTGCAGGACGGCCAAGCGTCGGCGCAAACGCAGGTGAGGGCCGTGTGGACGGGGCCGTTGAACGACCTCCGCTCGCGGGTCGAGGCGTTTGTTCAGGGCTGGGAAGAAGAGTTCCGCAAGTCGGCGCCCCAGACGTTGTTGGTCAAAACCGTGTTCCAGTTGCAGAATGGTGTGGTCACGCAGCCGTCGAAGTACCTTGCCGACGGTTCTCCCGAACCTTTTTTTGACCGGACGGCAGGCCTGTGGGACCAGAAGTTCTGGGAGCGCGGCGCGGCCGAGGGTTCGTTGGCCCCTACCGCGGGCTGGAAGGCCTGGACCAGCGCCGAGGGGCCCTCTTTTGTGTACTGGTACCGCGACGGCCAGACGGTGCGCGGGGTCGAGCTTGACTCCTGGGCCTTTTTGTCGCGCTTGAGCGCCGCGCTGCCCGAGCTGAGCTGGACGCAGGCCGAAGGTGCCGACCGCGTTTTGGTGCTCCGCGACGCTTCGGGCAAGGTGTTTTCGCAATGGGGTCGCTGGGCCATGGGCGATGCCCCCGCGCTGCTGACGCTGCCCCTCAAGGCCCCTTTCGACGGGTGGGAGTTCCGCCTGTATTTGGCCCCCAGCGCTCTCGGCGACTCCAGCGCGCAGTGGGCACTGCTGTTTGCCCTGGTCGGCGTCGGGCTGGCCGGGGTGCTGGCCCTGGGGGCCTGGGTGTTCTTTCGGGCCTGGGGAGCCAGCTTGGCCGAAGCCGGACAGCGCGTGCGCTTCGTCAACCAGGTGAGCCACGAACTCAAGACTCCGCTGACCAACATCTTGCTGTATGGAGAGTTACTCGAAACGTCCCTCGCCGATCGTCTACCACCCAAGGCCCGCGAGTACCTCGACGTCATCCGGGGCGAAAGTGGCCGCTTGGGGCGCCTGATCACCAACGTACTGACCTTCGCCCGTGACAAACCCGATGCCCCCCACCGGCGCCCGCTGGTGTGGGACGACGTTGTCGAGGCTGCGCTCAAGCCTTTCGGGCCGGGGTTGGCCGACCGCGAACTCGCGCTCGACTGGCGGCCAGGAGCTGCAGGCGTGACCGGGGAGTGGGACCCCGACTGGGTGGGCCAGATTTTGGGCAACTTGGTGAGCAACGCCGAAAAGTACGCCGCCGAGGGCCGCCTCGTCGAGGTGTCGACAGGGACCGCTTCGGGCGAAGGGGCCTCGGTGGGCCGCGACACGGTGTGGCTCCGCGTGGCCGATCGCGGCCCAGGGATTCCCGAAAGTGCCGCCGAAAAGGTGTTTGTGCCGTTTGCCCGTCTCGATGACCGTCTGACGGCCAACGCCGCCGGAACCGGTTTGGGGCTGGGCATCGCGCGTGACTTGGCCCGTCGACACGGCGGCGACCTGGTGCTCGAGCGGCCCGGCAGGACCGAAGTGGGCGCAGCGTTTCTGCTCACGCTGCCCTGGAGCGCGCCCGGAACTTCCAGAGGTGCCACATGAACCTGCTGGTGGCCGAAGACGATCCCCTGACCCGGCGCGCGTTGGCCGATATCCTGACCGCCGAAGGGTGGACGGTGGTCACCGCCGCCGACGGCAACCGCGCCTGGGAGCTCTTTGAGGCTGGTTCCAGCCCAGCCGGCGGCTTCGACCTCGTGTGTCTCGACATCATGATGCCGGGCCGCTCGGGTTACGACCTATGCCGCAAGGTGCGCGAAAAGGACGCTCAGGTGCCCATCCTGTTCATCAGCGCCAAGGCCGAGGAGGTCGACAAGGTGCTCGGGCTCGAGCTCGGGGCCGACGACTTCATCGTCAAACCGTTCGGAGCGCGTGAAGTCGTGGCACGCATCCGGGCGGTGCTCCGGCGTTTTGAACGCAGCAACCACCAGGCGGGGACCGACCGACCCGGGGCCAGCGAAACCCAGTGGGCGTTTGGCCCCTGGACCATCGATGCGAAGACCATGCGGGCTTCCCTGGACGCGGCAGCAGGGCGCCAAATCATCGACCTGACCGCCCGCGAGGTGGGGCTGCTCGAGTTGCTAGCCCGCCACCGCGGGCAGGTTCTCTCCCGGGTGCGAATCCTTCAGTTGCTGTGGGGCTGGGAACAAGCGCCCCGCACCCGCACGCTCGACCAGCACATCGCCGTGCTGCGCAAAAAGCTGGGCGACCGCGACCAGACTCTGATTCAGACCGTGCAGGGGGTTGGGTACCGCTACGAGGCTGGCTCAGGCTAGTCCTTGGATTCGTGCTTCTCCAGATGCCGTTCGATGCGGCGGTCGGGGATGAACCAAAGGAGCGCCCCCAGCGCGATGATCACCTGAGTGACGAGGGGTGCGACGAACGAAAACCCGAAGGCGGCCAAGTAGCCCACCAGCGACACAGGCCCCTTCCAGTCGAGTCCCAGTGCGGCGGCCATCTCGGCGTTGGGTCCATGCTGCTTAGCAATCACTTGTGCCAGCACGTAATACGCGAAGCCCGACAGGAGCAGCACGAAGGAGTAGAGCGCCAGGGGAAGAGCCTCGAGCGGGTGCTCGCCCACCACGGCCGTGGCAAAGGGCACCATGGTTAGCCAGAACAGCAGGTGGTTGTTGGCCCACAGCGTGGCACCGTTCACTTTGCGCACGGTGTGCAGCATGTGGTGGTGGTTGTTCCAGTAAATGGCGATGTACAAGAAGCTCAGCGCGTACCCCAGAAAGTGGGGCAGCACACCCATCAGGCTCTCCAGAGAGATCTCTTCGGGTACCTTGAGCTCGAGCACCATGATGGTAAGAGCGATGGCGATAACACCGTCGGAAAAGGCTTCGAGGCGGTTCTTGGTCATGAAGACTCCTTTGTCTGGCGATGATACCGCTGCGGTACGGGTGCGGCAAGTTGGGCGCCAGCACTCTGAAAAGTACACGAAGTTCGTGTTACACTGACATTGTGGAGGCAACATGAAGAATGTCACCGTTTCGATGCCCGAGGACCTTGCGCGCTGGGCCCGGGTCTGGGCTGCCGAGCAAGACGTTAGCGTTTCAGCGCTCTTGGCGGGCCTGCTCCAGGCCAAGCGCGACGAGCAGTTCCGCTACGAGGCCAGTTACCAAGAGGTTCTGGCCGAGCGCCCTGCCAACTTGAGCGGGGGCAAGGCCTACCCCTCCCGGGACAGCCTGTATGAGCGATAGAGTCTTCGTAGACACCAATATCCTTGTTTACTGCCGCGATTTCGCCTTTCCAGACAAACAGGCTACCGCTTGGGAATGGGTCGAACGGCTCTGGCGCGAACGCTCGGGCCGCCTCAGTGTGCAGGTCTGTAACGAGTACCTTGTCACCGTCACCGCCAAACTTAAGCCCGGCCTCAGCCCTGAGAAGGCGTGGCGGGACGTGCAAAACTATACTGCATGGAACCCTGTGGCTCTCGATATGGGCGTGTTGCGTCGCGCCCGCGAGACCCAAGTGCGGTACCAACTGAGCTGGTGGGACTCTCTGATTGTCGCAGCCGCCGACCAATCGGAGTGTCGCCTTCTCCTTTCGGAAGACCTGAACTCCGACCAGCACTACTGGGGAATCCGTGTGGTCAATCCGTTTTCGGGTACCGTTGCCGCAGTTCCCGAATGAGGCTCTCGAGCCCGTTGACTTTGATGGTCTCGAGCTCGCGGAACTGATCGCCCAGCTTACCCTGCGGATAGCCTTTTTGTTTGAACCAAAGCACATACGCTTCGGGCAACTCGCTCAGGTACTGGCCCGTGTACTTGCCAAAGGGCATGCGGGCATGAGCCAGTTCGAGCAGCGGGTTGGGAGCGTCGGTCAAGGCAACCACGGCCCTGCGTGGCTGAGGTCGGGGATGAGCTGCGTGGCCCCCGCAGCCCGCAGGTCAGCCTCGCCAAACGTGGTGAGCAGGGCCAGGCACTCACACCCGGCCGCCAGCGCCGCCTTGACACCGTTGGTGGCATCTTCGATCACCAGGCAGTCTGCCGGAGCGATGCCCACCCGGCGAGCGGCTTCCAGGAAGATGTCGGGGAAGGGCTTTTTGCGCGCCACGTCGAGGCCGTTCACCGTGGCGTCGAAGTCGGCCTCGGACAGGCCGATAGCCGCGAGGGTCGACACCATTTTGGGCTTGTCGGCACTGGTGGCGAGCGCGGTCTTGAGTCCTGCGGCGCGGCAGGCGCGCACAAAACTCACCGCTCCCGGCAACGCCTTCAGGCGGCCTTGGATGAGCTCGCCGTAGATTTCGTAGGTCTTGGCCTTGTCGCGGGGCAAGTCGGGGGTCACGCCGTATTGCGCCGCCACCCCGCCCAGGTAACGGTCCTCGCCTGCGCCAACAAACGGCAGAAAATCGCTGAGCGCCACCGTCACGCCGTAGGTGCGGCGGAACATCTCTTTGGCGGCTTGGGCAATGAACTCCTCCGAGTCTGCCAGCACGCCGTCCATGTCGAACAAAACTGCTTTCATGGCGACAGTGTAGCATTCTTCCTGCCTCGCTACTCCGGTTCCTCCCCGTGCTATCATAAGCACCCCGAGGAGCCCCGCCATGCCCACCCCGCCAAC
>JBAXAI010000027.1:0-49798 GCA_037142615.1 Spirochaetales bacterium
GGACATCAGACCAAATTGCTTAGGTCACTGTCCAGCCTCTGGGGGCCATCATAGTCGCAGCTGCCGCGGAAGCAGGAGGCGGGGCCGTTGTGCGCATCGAAGCGGGAACCATGAAGAACTCGTCACTCAGGCTCAGGCTGCTGTATGGACTCTGCTTGCCGCCGGTGGCAGTCTTGACGTCTTTGGTGATGCGTGTGGCCAGAATTTGCAGCGAAATGTCGGTCTTGATGTATTTCAGCAGCGCCTGGGTGAAGACGCCGTTGCGGCCGCTGCCTTCTGAGGCCGTGTCGCCAGGTGCGGTCGAAAACAGCACCGCCGAACCTTCCACATTGGCGCTCTTGTTCACCACGCTCAGGCCACGGGTTCCGCCCAGCGAGCGGGAGTTCTTTTTGACAAATGGATTGTCGCGGCAGGCATCGAGGATGATGATGTCGGTGGTCACCTTGGCGTCGTCCATGGTCTGCTGCACCGTCGCCAGGCTCAGAGCGTCCTGCACCACGTCGTCGGTGGTTTCAAAGGCCTCTTTGATGGGAATCAGGTAGTTTTGCCCGCCAATCTGAATGCCGTGCCCAGCGTAGAAGAAAAGCGCCGTCGGATTCTTGGTGCCCGTCATGGCGTCGCGATAAGCCACCAAAGCCCGGTTCATGGCTTTGCGGTCACCGTCGATGAGCTTGGTCACCTTCCAGCCGATGCTGGCCAAAGCGTCGGCCACGTCGTTGGCATCGTTCGCCGAATTGGCCAAGGCCGCCTCGCCGTCGTAGGCCGCATTGCCAATCACCAGCGCAAAACGGGCATCGTCGTCGGCAAACGCCAACCCCGCCGTCAACGCCAGCAAGACCACTACGCGGAGCAAACTCCTCAATCCACTTGTATATGACAACATGAGTTATCTATCGCCGCAAACCCGGTCGGTGTCAAGGGCGGCGACAGCTTCAGCTAACCCGACACGACAATGGCGTACTTACGGATCGACGCCAAGAAACCCGACCGGTCGTGGTCTTCTTCCAGCAGGATGGGCTCGATGCGGGTGTCGAGGCCACTCGTCAACCGGAAAAGTTGGGCTTGGGCGTCCAGCGTACTTGACGGCCAATTCTTCACCACCACGGCCACATCCAAATCACTCCCGTCCCGCTGATCACCCCTGGCATAGGAGCCATACAAAAGCACCTGCGCCGGATGAAACTCGGCCAGCACTCGAGTTGCATAGGCAGACACCTTAGCTAGAGCTTCTGTTTGATCCACAGCAGGAACTCCTTGGTTTCGGCAACGAAGGCCGCACATGTAGCCTGCGTCAGGTTTGCGAGTAACTTCTCCCGGTCCGCCGGGTAGCGGGCAGAAATGTTCAGAGGCTCCAACCTGAAGACCAGCGTCATCTGCTGTTCGGACAGCGCGTCACGGAGGCCGCTCAGTTCCGCCAAGCGCCGCAAGGAGTGAGTATAGGGTGCCTCGCACTCTGAATTCGAAGCGTGGTACCCCTTCAATGCCTTTTCGATGGTTTGATGGCACATGAACCCGACGTAAAGGTACCTGCGCGTTTCCAGCATCGCCTGAGCGGTGTCGAGATCGTAGTCGGCCAAATCGAGCCAATAGCGTACCCGGTCGGTGGGGTCCATGCTTACAGGGTAGTGTTGCCAACAGTCGGGGTCAAGCACCGGGCATGCCCCCCGTGCCCCCTGCGGGGTCGCGGGGGTCGGGGTGGCTACGGGGTTCCCTTCTTCCGGCAAGGCCGGAAGGAACTTGGGGTCCGCCACTTGGCGGACCCCAACCCTGCGCCTCCCTCATGCAAACTCCGAAAACAAGGAGGGTTTTGTGAGTAGCGTGCAACTCACGCAGGGGGCCAAGGCAAATGCTAGGGTACACCCACTGGATTTCTTGGGCGGCGAGGTCGGCCGACAACGACGAGGAGAATCTGCGAGAGGAGGCCGTCCGGGTGATTCCGACGTCTACTGGAAGACCTCCGTAGCAAGCTCGACGTTGTACAAACTACTGCTAACGTTCCCAAGCGAAGTGACGGTGCCAGCAACACCCGTCGCCGTATTCCATGCCTGCACTGATAAAGTGTTTATGGGCCCCGCAGAAACTTGAACCGTCGTAGAGATAACCCACGTTCCCGATGGGTCAACGTTGAGCATCCCACCATTGTTCGGTGTCCACTCGCGCAATGGGGAAGTAATGCTCCACCCGCCTGTCGCCGGGTCAATGTTGTAGACATCCACTGTACTGTTCCCGGCCATGAAAAACACGAAGCCCTTCGTTCCAGTCTTGTTGACAACTACGTAGGAAATCCAAGACGTGCCACGGTCTACCGCCGACTGATAGGTCGCGGCCCCGGTGGTGGGGTCCAATTTGAATGTTTCAATCAGGTGGTTATTGGGCGTCGTTGTCGCTCCTACTACGTACAGGAACTTTCCGTTGGGGTCCATCAGCAACGGAGGGGGCGTGGCAGGGGGAAGCACAGAAGTGGGGGCGGTAAACGACATCCACGTACCGGCAGCTACGCTAGGCGAAACGGGAAGCAGTTGGCCTGACGCCGTCCCCAGAGTAGCTTCATTCACTGGCAAGACCTCCAAGTTCCCATTTTGGTCCAGCACGTACAGATGAGTGCCTTTCGGATCCAGAATCTGCGCAACAGGCGCGTTTATGGTACCCGTCGATTGACTTGTGCCGCCAGTCAAACTACCATTGTTGTTAATGGTGTAAGACTGAACCGCTGGCGTTGCATTCATTGCATTCAATAAGTAGGCGCTGTGGCCAGCTGGACCTATCAGGAGTGAGGCGATGGTTGACGGTACAGCGGAAATCTGACGGACCCAGGAATTTGCTTGGCCTGCCGAGGAAGTCGGAAACCCATAGACCGAAGCCTGGCCGGACGCCCAGAAGAAGACCTTGCTGCCGTCCGAAGCAAAAACGGGAGTCCAGAAGTTTCCTGCGATTGGACCAGTTACAGTGCCGAGATCGGTAACCGAACCGCTGTTTTGCATGGTCGTGATGGCACGTTGAGACGGGGTTGCACTATAGATGCCGGCCGCAACGAATTTTCCACCAATATCTGAGGAAATAGTTTGATTTGTCGATGTCCAGTTGGTCGGAACCGTCAATGCCGTCAAGGCTCCACTTGAAATATCCAGCTTCAATGGGAACGGACTGCCTGTATTCGGAACCAACATCACTAGATCGTACAGAGGACTAGGCGTCGAAACCGAAACGGTGTATGTCTTGGTGCTCAGGTCAGCGGCCGTGACCACGTAGGACACACTACTGGAAAAATCTTGCACGGTCGAACCACTTGTTTGGACGGTTGTCCCGACCGCAACCGAGTTCCCGCTTGCTGAGAAAGTCGGAGTAAGCGCATAACGATAGGTGCCTACTGGAACGGTAACGACAATGGTTCCGGTTGTTCCACCCGTGGAAGAAATCACCGTAGAAGTAGAACCGGAAACGGAAAACGCTGTGATGTCTTTGGCGGTGTTTGTGGCCACAGTCACTGTCACCGTGTACTTCTTGGTGGTGGTTTTGTCTTTTGCCGTCACGGTGTAAGTGACAGGTTTCGTGAAGTTCTGAACGCCACCGGAAAGGGGACTGATGGTCGCACCGTCAGCCAAGGTAATCGTTGGAGTCAACGCATTGGGCGGAGTCCCGAAGGGAACAATGATGGCCACAGTTCCAGCTGCGTCGTCCACCACTCCGGTTGCCGCAGGATCCACAAAAGTGAAGCCGGTGATTGAAGTATCTGCGATCTGCGCAGCCGTCACACCGGCCTCTTTATTTGTTTTGCCATTGAGGTCCGCAGGGCTGTCGAGCCCAGCGACTCCAGCAATGTCGCAGGCCGCCAGGGCCAACAAGAGACCAAACGATGCAAGCAGGCGCATCAGGAACCTCCCAACTGGGCGAGTGATCGATCGACATCGGTGATCTGCTTGTCGATGCTCGAGGTGTCGGCCCCCATGAACAGCGAACTGATCACGGTCAGCAGTCCGGCACCGGCCGCACCGGCTCCCGCAGGGAAAAGGATGTTCATCAGCTTGCCCTGGTCGCGGGCAGCGTCGAACTGGGTCTGGTTGGTGGCTGCGCCATAGAGCGACGGTACTTGCGTGGCCGCGTAGTAGGCGTACCCGCCAAGTCCGGCGCCGCCGAGGGTGAGTACCCAGCCGAGTGCCGAGACGACACCGCCGGGTCCGCCTTTCTGCAACACTTGCTGCTTTTGCAGATTGAGAGTGGCCTTTTGCAACATCAGGGTGGCCTTCACGTCGTTGTTGTTCTTGGCCGCCGGAGCCGCTACGACCGCTGCCGGGGCGGGCGCGGTGACGATCACGTTGCCAGCCGACGCGGGAGCGGGAGTGCCCGTGCGCAGCGACGCGTTCACCATGTAGAAGTCGTCACTGAGCGCGAGGCTGCTGTAGGGGGTCTGCTTGCCGCCGGTGGCGGTTTTGACGTCTTTGGTGACGCGGGTGGCGATCTGCTGCAGGGTCAGGTCGGTCTTGAGGTACTTGAGCAGGGCCTGGGTGAACACCCCGTTGCGGCCCGTGCCGTCGGCAGCGGTGTCGCCGGGTGCGGTGCTGAACAGGACCGCCGAGCCCTCCACGTTGGGACTCTTGTTGACGACGCTGAGGCCTCGGGTACCACCGAGCGAGCGGGTGTTCTTTTTGACGAACGGATTATCGCGGCAGGCGTCGAGAATGACGATGTTGGTGAGCACCTTGGCGTCGTCGAACGTGTTGAGAATGGTCTGCAAGCTCATAGCGTCGTTGGTGATGTCGTCGGGAGTCTCGAAGGTTTCGCCGACGGGGAGCAGGTAGTTCTGGCTGTTGATCTGCACGCCGTGGCCCGCATAGAACAACAGTGCGGTGGGGTTCCGGGTGCCACTCATGGCGTCGCGGAAGCTGGCCAGCGCCTTGTTCATGGCCTTGCGGTCGCCGTTGATCAGCTTGGTGACCTTCCAGCCGATGGCGGCCAGGGTGTCGGCCATGTCGCTGGCGTCATTGGCCGAATTGGCCAGTGCGGCGTCGCCGTCGTAAGATGCGTTACCGATTACGAGCGCGTAGCGGGCTTCGTCTTCCGCCGCCCATGCAGCCGAGGCGAGCAGCAGCAACGCCACCATCAAAACAACTTTTTTTCCCATGGCGTTTCCCTCCTAGGGTAAACCTGAATTATCCGGCCGAATGTTCAGCCGGTCAATATCGACTGTCTACTGAATCTTGCGAATCCTATGGTTGAACAGGTCGGCGACATACAATGCCCCAGTCGGGTCAACGGCTATGCCGATCGGGAAATAGAACTTAGCCGAAGTGCCTTGCGCATCCACGTAGCCATAGACACCCGGAGTTCCGGCCAAAGTGCTTACCCAACCACCAGGCGCAATCCAGCGGATGGTATGTCCTGCATAGTCGGCAACAAAGAGGTTGCCCCGGCTGTCGCAAGCCAAGCCCATAGGATCCTTGAACGAGGCGGCCGTTCCTTGGCCATCGACCTCGTCCGGTGTTCCCGAGCCAGCGTAGGTGATCGTCAGGCCACTCGCGATG
The DNA here is from genome assembly GCA_037142615.1 of Spirochaetales bacterium. Classification (GTDB taxonomy): domain Bacteria; phylum Spirochaetota; class Spirochaetia; order JABEVK01; family JABEVK01; genus JAIFLN01. The sequence goes on from JBAXAI010000027.1 coordinate 5,520, forward strand.
GTGATACGCCGGATGACGTTGTTGCCACCATCGGCGACATAAACATACGTGTTGGTGGGATCCACCGCGATGCCCTTCGGTGAGTAGAATGACGATGTAGCGCCGCTTGATCCATTGACGAAGCCGCTCGCACCCGAGGTTCCAGCCAGCACGGTTGAACTACCCCCAGGCAAGCTGACTTTTCGGATGACATGGTTGACGTAATCGGCAACATACAAATTGCTCGCCGTGGGGTCGACGCTCACCCCTATTGGGTTGCCTTGGCCCGTGGCCAAGGTTGTCACTGCCCCTGAGGTGGCGATCCGGCGGATCACTTGATTGCTGTAGTCAGCGACATAAAGGACGCCCGAAGAATCCGAAACCACGTCGTAGGGGTTGTTGAAACTTGCCAATGCCCCTGAATTGTTTTGCTGCCCGGAGCCTCCGCCAACAAGGCCGGCGTACAAGCTAACCACGTTGGTGCTCAAGTTAATCTGCCGGATTTGGTTGCTAAACTCGTCAGCTACGTAGACGAACCCGGTACTACCATTGTTGTAGTACGTGACTCCCGAAGGTTGGTCGAACTGTGCAGCTGTCGCAAAACCGCCGTTGCCCCCCATCGCGGCCGTGCCGTTTCCTGCAAGTAGGCTGACGGTTCCAGTATTGGCCAGCACAAAAACAGTCCACGTACTTGTGCCGGCGGTCCCGGTCAGTGTGTAGGTGACCGAACTTGTGAAGTTGTTGGCCGTGGCACCGGTGGACTGCGTGGTAACTCCGACTTTGACCGTCGTACTCGCTGTCGTCGTGAACGTGGCCGCCAGACTCGATAAGGTCGTCCCCGTGGGAACTTGCACCGCGACGATTCGGTTGGTGGTGTCTATCGTGGTCTTGGTGGAGCCAGGCAGTGTAAAGGATTTGAAGACGGGAGCCCATTGAGCCTGCAGCGCGATATCGGTGCCATACGGGTAAACGAAGGTCGCCTTGTCGCCATAGGCATCTCCCGTCCCGTTTGCCAGCGTGTTCCAGCCTTTGAACACGTAGTCGGTGGGTCCGGTGTAGGTCAGGTTCAGCAGGGTGACCGACGTGCCGTAGCTCACACTGGGCTGGCTTGCCAGATATCCCGACCCGCCGTTCGGATAGTAGGAGATCGTGTAGGTTCGTGGGGTGTACTGAGCATAGAGCGGCAGGTTGGCCACGATGCCTGCTGGGAAATTAGCCTGATCGTAGTAGGTGGTCCCCAACCCGTTTGAAGCGGTGTTCCACGAAGCAAAGTCGTAGCCATACGGTGGCGTGAGGGTGGAGGGGCTGAGATTGGTGGAAACCCCTGCCTGAATGGATTGGGACGCCATGGAGCTGGCCGCTCCCGTTAGCACGGAGTTCAGGTTGAAGGTGACGTTGTAAAACAGCCCGGTCCACACGGCGTAGAGTGTGGTGCTGCCCGCACCCATGAGGTAGTTGGCACCATCAGTGAAGTCCACGGCCCCGCCGGAGGTTTTGCTCCAGCCCGCAAACGTAAACGCTGCCCGACTGAACGCGTTGGCCGTGAGCGCCGGCGTTGTATTGAAGACCAGGGACTGGTCGGCCATCGTGCCCGAGCCGCCGTTGGCGTTGAAGGTCACTTTGTACGTGTTGATGTTCCACTGGGCATAAAGGGTCACCGTCGCACCTGCTGCATCCGTTCTAGGGTAGGCCGCGCCATCGGTGTAGGCGACAGTCCCACCCGAAGTGTTTGACCAGCCGGTAAAGGTATAGCCGGTGCGGGTAACAGCAGTGCCTATCGCGGTGAGGTTTGTCGTTGCAGTGGGACTCAAAGGAAGGTCAGCCAAAGTTGAGGACCCACCATTGGCATTGAATGTGACGTGGTTCCAGGCGGTCCATTGCGCGAAAAGGGTAAGACCGGAGGTCGTCAAGGGAACGGAAGTGGCTCCGTCGACATAGGCAACAGTTCCATTCGAGGTGGTTGACCAGCCGGTAAAGATGTACTGGGGTCGAGAAAACCCGTTGGCATTGAGCGTGGCGTTACCGGCAAGCGAAGTTTGGGCTGTTGTAGAACCGGAGCCGTCGTTCTTGGCAAATGTGATCGTTCCCATGGCCACCGAAGACCAGACCGCGTACAAAGTGACATTGTCCGAACCCATGGTGAAGAGGGCTGTGTCACCGTAAGTGACCGCGCCAGTGGAAGTGGTGGACCAGCCGGCAAAATAACTGACACTTGGTCCGGCCAACAAGCTTGGACTGGGGAGGTTGATCTGCGACTGATAGACCAGAGTCTGTGAGGCCGGTACGGTTCCTGTCCCTCCTGTACCGGCGTTGAACGACAGCGTGAAACTCGCGATGGTCCACATCGCATACAGAGTGGTATCGGCGGCAGGAAGGTAGTAGGTGGCACCCCCCTGATATCTCCTGCCCGACCCGTCGGCCTTGGTGTTCCACATGGCAAAATCGTAGCCCGTTTTGGTGAAGCCATTGGTCAGCGTTACTGTGGACTGGTAGTCAGCGGTAAGCTCCGCCCCGTCGCTGGTGTTGCCATAGAAAGTTACCTTGAACTGGCTGATGGCCCAAACCGCGTAAAGCGTGTCGTTCGTATCAGCCATGGTGTAGCTGTCCTGGTCGTTGTACTTAACCGTACCCGATGGCGTTCCCGACCAGCCCAAAAAGTGGTAGCCGATGCGCGTGAATCCATTCACGGTGAGTTTCGTGGTGCCGCCGACAATGATCTTCTGGTCGCCGGTTGCCCCGCCATCGGCACCGTTGCCGTCGAACGTAATCTTGTTGGTCTGATGAGGTGTCCACTGCGCGTAGAGTGTCAGGTCTGCGAGAGCCGGAAGGCTAAAGCTTGAACCGTCAGTATAGGTGTCGCCCTTGCCATCCTTTTGGGTATTCCAGCTGAGGAATGTCCAGCCCGTACCACGCTCAAAGCGCAGCGGGGCCAGTTTCTGAGCCTTCCCCGCGTCGAAGACCTGGGCGTCCATGGTGCCGGTGGCAGTGGCTGTGTCATCGTTCTTGTCAAAAGTGACTTTGTACCCGGTGGTCTCTTTGCCAACGTTGACGGCAGCGTGCACGTCGGCGGGGTTCGCGAAATCGTTGGTGCCCGCTAGGTCGCAACCGGCGAGCAGGGCTACCAAGGCAAAAGCTGTCCAAAGTTTCACTGGTTGGCTCCTGCCATGGTCCGGTCGATCTCGGCAATCTTTTGGTCAATTGAGGCGGTGTCGGGGCCGGTGAAAAAGGGAACCACCAAGGCCCCCAAACCACCGACGGCGAGCGCGATGCCACCGCTAAACAGGATGTTGCCCAGGTCTTTGGTAGCCCGTGCGGCGTCCCAACCCAGTTGACGAGCCGTAAGATCGGTCAACCCCGTCGCAGTCGCGTAAGCGGCCTTAGCCTGCTGCACGCTGAGGTAGCCCCACACAGAGGCCCCCACGCCCGCAGCGCTACCCGCCAGCCCCGCCCAGGTGAGCCAGCCCAACGGACTGGGTCCGCTCAGCAGGGTTTTGCGCTTGGCGACCAAGGCGCTTCGCTGGCCCAACAAGGCCACCTGCGCCCCGCTGATGTTCGAACTCGCCGAGCTGGATGGAGTCAGCGTTTTGCGCATCGATGCGGGCACCAGGTAAAAGTCGTCGCTCAGGCTCAGGCTGTTGTAGGGGGTCTGCTTGCCGCCGGTGAGGGTCTTGACGTCTTTGGTGACTTTGGTGGCGAGGTCTTGCAGTTTGAGATCGCTGTCCAGGTACTTGAGCAGCACCTGAGTGAACGTGCCATTGCGGCCAGTGCCGTCGGCTGCGGTCTCGCCGGGTGCCGTGGAAAACATGACAGCGGTGCCTTCGACACTTGCGGATTTGTTCACCACTGTTAGGCCGCGGGTGCCATTCAACGAGCGCGAGTTCTTTTTGGCGAACGGGTTGTCGCGGCAGGCATCGAGGATGAAAATGTCCACCGAAACTTTGGCGTCATCGAAGGCCGTTTGCACCGTGTTCAGCGACAAGGCGTCGGTGATGATGTCGTCGGGGGTCTCGAAGGCCTCGTGGAGGGGAATCAGGTAGTTCTGGCCGTTGATTTGCACGCCGTGCCCCGCGTAGTAAAACAGGGCCACCGGGTTCTCAGCTTTGCTCATGGCGTCGCGGAAGTCCTGAAGGGTGCGGTTCATCGCCTTGCGGTCGCCGTTGATGAGCTTGGTGACCTTCCACCCAATGTTGCCCAGCGCTTCGGCCACGTCGCTGGCGTCGTTGGCCGCATTGGCCAGCGCCGCCTCGCCGTCGTAGGCGGCATTGCCCATGACAAAGGCAAAACGGTTGTCGTCGGGCGCTGCCCATACGGTTCCAGCAAGAGAAGCAAGAAGCATGATCACAGCGGTACGGTACATCGTGGATTCCAACTTTTGCTGAATTATCTCCCCCGATCTTCAATAGGTCAAGAGTAGCTGACTGAACTAGTAGACTTCTGCAATGGCGGCGAGGGTGGCAGCATAATTGTTCATGTTGGTAAGGACGTCAAAGGAACTCGTGGTGTGCGTGCCATCGGAAAGTTTGTAAAGCTGCAGTTGATGGTGGTACATGGTGTTGAGGACACCATCGTTGTAGTCCACTACCGCGTAGGTTCCGCTGGGATCGACCAATGGCTGAGAAGTGGCAAACTGCGAAACGGGTTTCGCGACAATGGTGAGGTCCGCCCCCGGTGCCGACCATTGGCCGGAACTACCCGAGGCTGTCATGTTGGTGTTGTAAGTTTTCACATACCAACTCATGCCGTTCAGGTAGACCAGGTAGGCTTTGTCGCCGGTCTTGTTGAACGTAATGCTCCTGACGTCGTCGTAAGTCGAAAATAGAAAGTCAGACACCAGGGCCCCGGTCGCTGAAAGATGATACTGCCACAGATAGTGCGTAGCACCCTGGAGTCCCCACAAGTAGAAAGCCGTGCCACTGGGGTTGAAGAACAATCCTGGCGCGGACACGGGGTAGCCACCCGGCGAGTTCACGATGGTGATCGCCCCTCCCGTGGGCGCGGGAAGGTAGACCGCCACAGAGTCGGTTCGCGAGATTCCCGTGGACGGCGATACCGCGTAGGCGCTGAGGTAGCCCGACCCGTAGCTGACGAGGTAACTGCTCGCTGGGTTGACTGCCAGGATGGTGGCAGCGAGGCCCGTCGCGTGCGAAGCGAGTTTCACGTAGGGTGAACCGGGAACAGTAAGGTACCAAGTCGGTGCCGCCACGGTATACGCAGAAATGTTGTTGTTGGTGCCCGTGTTTGCCGTGAACATCATGGTTCCGTCGGGGCTGAGCACCAGGTGGTTCAAAACCTCTCCCAGAACGGTCGTACCATTTTTGCTCCAAAGGGAAGCACCGGTGGTAAAGGCGTCGTAGCCCGTTGTGGTCGCTGAGTTCGGGGTCGACCAGTTGTACAACACTGAACCCGTGGGGCTAAACAGCGGCATGACCGTGGAGGCCGGCAGGCTGAAATTAGCGCTTGTGTAGCTGCCCAGGAAGCCCAATGCCCCGCTCGAAGTATCGATACTCCATTCGTGGAGGCCCATCGTTTGGGCCCCTGTTCCACTGGTGCCGACAGCCAGATACTTGCCGGTAGGGTCAGCGCGGAGCGACGTGTAGTAGGAGTAAGTGATGCCTGAGCCGCTTGTCGGCACGCCAGGGGGCGTTGTGGCGGTCAGCGCGCCAGTACCCAGGTCGACCTTGGCCGCATAAAGGCCCAGGCCGTCGGCAACTACGGCCACTTCGAACCTCGGAACTGCCTTGGTCGTCACGGTAATCAGCGAACTGAGGGTGCGCAACGATCCGTTGTGGCTCGCCACGCCAACGTAGTAGGTCATGTTGGTCGTCAGGTTCGGGACGATTGCCGGGCTTGAACCGGTGGCTACCGGAGTTCCCGGCAAGTTTCCCGAACCAAAGGTGGCGGTGCTGTAATACACCTCGTAGTCGCTGGATCCCGAAACCGTGCCAAAGCTGACGGTCGCCGTTGTCGTTGTCGCGCTGGCTTTCACGTTCGTTGGCGCTGCCAGAGGCGACGCCGTGGAAAACTGCTGAACCGTGCTGAGCGGGCTCGTCGTCGGTGGGTTGGCTTGGTTATTCACCGCAAAGACGCCAACATAGTAGGCGGTACCCGATGTCAAGCCCGGAATTGTCAGTGAGGTGCTGGCCGTGACTATTGGACTCGGACTGCTTGGCAGTGTCCCCTCGGTAAACGAACTGGTGCTGTAGTACACCCGATACTGCGACACACCCGGGCCCAGCATGACGATGCTGATGTCGATGGAATTGGTCGAGTTCGGCTGAGAAAGACCCAGCATGGGGGCCGCAGGGATGGTCCACACCGTGACGGGCGTGCTGATGGGGCCGGTTCCGGCGGCGTTGACGCCCCGCACAATGAACGAGTACGAGGTTCCATCCGCGAGCCCCGAAATGACCGCCAGGTTGGGGGTGCCGTAGGTCCAAGACACATTCGCGCTCGGTGCCAACGTGTCGGCTGTGGTGGCCCCGTTTCCGCCGGCCACGTAGTAGATTTCGTAGCTGGTGGCCCCCGCTCCGGTGAACTTGAGCGTCACGGCCTGCGTGCCCGCCAAGGAAGGGTTCGCGCCGGCGCTCGTCGCGTTGACGATGGGCGCAGAGGGCAATTCCGCCACGGTTACCGTGTAGGTCTTGGTGGTCGAGTCGGCGGCAGTGACCGTGTAGGTCACCGGGTTGGTGAAGTTCTGGGCTATGCCGGTTGCTGGGGAAATAGAAGCCCCCGAGATTGTGATCGAAGGCGTCAACGAGGTGCGGACAGTCCCGTAGGGCACACCCACGCTGACCGTTCCGGAGGTCGCTGAGGAATCGGCGATGGTGCCGGTTACACTCGGAGCACTGAAGGTGAAACCCGTGATGTCATTGGCGGAGGCCGTCGCTTTGGTCACCGTCACCGTGTAGGTTCGGGTCGTCCCGTCTTCAGCGGTGATTACATAGGTGACCGGCAGGCTGAAGTCGCGGGCCACGCCACTGGCAGGCGCCACCGACGCTCCGTTGATGCTGAAGGTGGGCACAAGCCCATTCAGGGTTGTCGTTGAGTAAGGAACGGTGATCGCAATGGTACCAGCCGTGGAATCGATGATTCCCGTTGCCGCTGGCGACGAAAAGGCGAACGTCAGGATTTCCTTGGCCGACGACGGAGCGATGCTCACGGTGTAGTCCTTGGTCGTTCCGTCGGTTGCAGTCACGGTATAGGTGGCGGGCTTGGTGAAATCGTGTGCTACGCCGCTGGCTGGGCTGACCGTGTCGCCGTCGAACACGATGGTGGGAACCAAGGCGGTCAGGTCTGTCCCGTAGGGGACGGCGACCGAGATGGCACCGCTGGCCTGTTCGATGGTGCCCCCGGACGCCCCCGACACGGCAGAAAAGGTGAACGCCGTGATCTTCTTGGTCCCGTTGGCATTGGCCGGCGAATGTTTGTCGGTGGGACTGTCCATCGGCACCAGCATATTGATGTCGCAGGCAGACACGCCAAGGAGCGCTGTCAAGGCAAGCAGGAGGGGAAACCGGCGCATCAGGGAGTCTCCAGCTTGCTGAGGGTCTTGTCGATGTCGGCGATTTGGCGGTCGTAGCCCGATACATCCGGGCTCAGCACCATGCCCACAGCCGCGAGAAGCAAGCCAACTCCCGCCGTGATTCCGCCTCCGTTGAGCAGAGTATTGTAGAACGGGATTTTGGCCCTCACGGCGTCGAAACCCGCCTGGCTCGAGGCGGCATTGGCGGCCGCGTACGACGTGGTGGCATCAAAGACGGCGTAGCCAGCCAACGCGGCACCGGCAGCGGTAGTGGCCCACCCGGCCAGGCTGACCGGAGCAGTCCATTCGGTGCCCTGCTTGGCGGTTTGCCGAACCTTGACCAAGGTAGACTTTTGAAGCGTCAGTGATGCCCGAAGGTCGGTGCCAGCAGAAGGAAGAGGGTTCGCCGTCCCCACCGGAGCCTGAGTCAGCGACGGCGGTTCCGGGGAGGGCTTGCGCATCGAAACCGGCACCAGGTAGAAGTCGTCGCTCAGGCTCATGCTGTTGTAAGGGCTCTGTTTGCCGCCGGTGGCGGTTTTTACGTCTTTGGTCACCTTGGTGACGATGTCTTGCAGCTTGAGGTCGCTCTTGATGTACTTGAGCAGGGCTTGGGTGAACACGCCGTTGCGGCCCGAGCCATCCGAGGCCGTGTCGCCGGGCGCGGTGCTGAACAGCACGGCCGAACCCTCGATGTTGGGGCTCTTGTTCACAATGCTCAGGCCCCGGGTTCCGCCGAGCGAGCGGGAGTTCTTCTTGTTGAAGGGGTTGTCGCGGCAGGCGTCGAGGATGACGATGTCGACGCCGGCTTTGGCGTCTTCGAAGGCTTGGGTGACCGTTTGCAGCGCCAGGGCATCGTGGATCACGTCGTCGGGGGTCTCGAAGGTTTCTTTGATCGGGATGAGGTAGTTCTGGCCGTTGATCTGCACCCCGTGACCGGCGTAGAAGAACAATACGGTGGGGTTTTCGGCCGCCGTCGATGAGCTTGGTCACCTTCCAGCCGATCGAGGTGAGCGCGGCGGCCATGTCGTTGGCGTCGTTGGCCGCGTTGGCCAAGGCCGCCTCGCCATCGTAGGCGGCGTTGCCGATCACCAGCGCGTAGCGGGCGTCGCTTTCGGCAAACACGAAGGCACTGATCGCGAACAGGCAGGCGGACAGGAAGAATCGGCGCATAGGAACCCCCGAATACCTGAATTATCCGGTTATCTATTCAGGGGGTCAAGAAACTGTTAACGGACGTTCACCCTCCCGCTGTGGCTTTTGGCCGCCTATGCACCTTTTCTGTACCTTGGAATACCTTGGGGAGGCCTTTGGCCTCCGGGCTGGCTTCAGCCGCTCGGGCAAAGCTTGTGAACCGGGCAGTCGCCACAGCGGGGGTTGCGGGCATGGCAGTAGGCGCGGCCGTGGCGGTTGGCCGACATCGAGAAGGGGTATTGCTGGGGCTCGGGGATCCAGGCCAGCAGGTCGCGCTCGATTTTGAGAGGGTCGGTTTCTTCGGTAAAGCCCAGGCGGCGGGTGACGCGCTTGAAGTGGGTGTCGACGATGACGGCCGGCAGCCCGCCAATCTGACCCCGCACCACGTTGGCTGTCTTTCGGCCCACTCCGGGAAGGGAGGTCAGTTGGTCCATGCCGAGCGGGACCTCGTCGGCGTATTGGTCGTGAAGGATCCTCGCCGTCCCGATGAGGTGCGCGGCCTTTTCGCGGTAGAAGCCGGTGGAGTAGACGATCTTCTCGACCACGGCGAGCGGCGCGTTGGCGAGCGCCTCGGGGGTAGGGAAGGCCCGGAACAGCACCGGCGTCACCTCGTTCACCTTCGCGTCGGTGCATTGCGCCGACAGGATGACCGCGATGAGCAGTTCGAACGAGCTGGCAAAGGTCAGCATCGGCGTGGTGTCGGGGTGCAGCCTGTTGAGTTTTTCGATCAGAGACAGGCGCAAAGGGGTTGCTTGACGGTCGGAATCTGTGGTCATATAGTGCTTCTTGAACGGGATGTCGGATAGCGGTCTATTCCGCTTGGTTTGGGACCAAGAGTTCGTGAGTTCGAATCTCACCATCCCGATTTTCTTTCATTCTAGCGGGATCATAGCTCAGTTGGATAGAGCAACAGCCTTCTAAGCTGTAGGTCGCTGGTTCGAGCCCAGCTGGTCTCAGTCACCTCTGTAGCAGGAAGTCGAGCAGGTACACGTGGCGGATGCCTCCCCTGTTGATAGACTGAATCCCTCGCCTTCCGATCTCTTCTCGGGCTACAGCACCTTTCCTGTCACTCTGCCCTTGACCGACTCGCAAACACCCACAATGATGAAGTAACTGCCGGTCCTGTGGTTGACCGGCCAATCTCGAAAACTCAGGGGACGACGATGGCAGAAAAAGAGAACTTGGTAATTACTTCGAAGGTGAAGGCCTACATCAAAGAGGCTTCGGAACTGAAATGTTCGGCGGCCGTGATCGACGTGCTGTCCGACAAGGTGCGCGAACTGTGCGACGCCGCCATCAAGAGCGCCAAGGCGGACTCCCGCAAGACGCTGCTCGAAAAAGACTTCTAGTTTTGTTAACGGCCTTCGACATCCGCTCGTACAGGGGCTGGAAGGAGAAGGCCGTCGCGATCAGGTTGTTGGCCCAGGCACCCTCAAGCGAGGCCCGTGCCCTACTCGGCGGCCAGCGTCTCCAGGGTCTGGGTGAGCAGTTCGACCCGGATAGGCTTAAACAGAAAGTGCACCGCTCCGAGCTCCTTGGCCTTTTCGAGTATCTCGCTCTCGTTGTGCGCCGACAGCACCACCACAGGCGCGGAGTTACCCCGGGCCTTCAACTCGCGGATGAGCGACAAACCGTCCATCCGGGGCATGTTGAGGTCGGTAATGATGACCTCGGCGGCAAAACCCTCTAGAAGCTCAAGGGCCTCCTGACCGTCGCGGGCTTGCACCACCGTGGCATGAAAGCGCGACAGGATCTTGGCCAGAATACGACGGTTGATTTCTTCGTCTTCCACCAGCAGGATGTTCATATCTCCAATCTAGCAATGGTCATTCCCTTCTGCAAGGCTTATCATGGTGTCGGGGGTATTCTGTGAAGAAGGTTATTGCCTGTCTGTGTGTCGTTTTTCTTTTTGCCGGGTGCACCGAGTCCAGCACGCCTGCCGTCAAGGCCGTGGTGCCCGACAAGCCCGTGATCGCCCTGGTGATCAAGACGCTGACCAACCCGTTTTTCATCGCCATGGAGACGGGAGCCCGGCGCGCCGAAACCGAGCTCGGCTTTGTGCTCAAGGTAAAGTCCGGCGCCCAGGAAACCTCCATTGACCAGCAGATCGCCATCATCGAAGATCTCGTGGCCGAAAAGGTGGCTGCCATTGTGATCGCCCCCGGCAGTTCCACTGAACTCATTCCTGCGTTGAAGAAGGCCCAGGACGCAGGCATCAAACTGGTCAACATCGACAACCAGCTTGACCCCGAGGCGTCCAAGGCGGCTGGGCTCGTCGGAGTGCCTTTTGTCAGCGTCGACAACGTGCAGGGCGGGTACTTGGCCGCCAAGTTTTTGGCCGATCGCGTCAAGGCGCCAGCCCAGGCCGGCATCCTCGAAGGCATCCGCGAGGCCGCCAACGCCAACCAGCGCAAGGCCGGGGCGGTAAAGGCCTTTGCCGAAAACCCGAACATCTCGCTGGTGGCCAGCGAAACCGCCAACTGGAAGATCGACGAGGGCTACGAGGTGGCCAAGGCCATGTTCAAGGCCCACCCCCGCATCACGGTTTTGTTCGCCGCCAACGACATGATGGCTCTCGGGGCACTGCAGTTCCTGAAAGAAGCAGGCCTGTCGCAGGTGCAGGTGGCCGGGTACGACGCCCTCGACGAGGCGCGAAAGGCCCTGGCCCTAGGCACCTTGGTGGCCACGGTAGACCAGCAGGCTGATCAGCAAGGGTACATCGGTGCCGTGACGGCGACCAAGTTGCTGCGCGGCGAGCCCACCGAGCCTTTGGTAACCGTCGACGTCCGGCTCATCACGAAGGCGACTGCGGGAAACTGATGAAGTTCCGTGGCCTGCAAGCCAAGCTCACGCTGATGACCTTGCTGCTCAGCGTTGTTCCCCTCTTGCTTTTGGGCGTCATTGCGTTCGGAGTGTCGCAGAACGTCCTCAAGACGGTGAACGATCGTCAGGTGGCCATCATTCTGGAGCAGGAACGCCGGTTTATCCGCACCGTGATGGGCGAGGTCGAAAGTCTTCTGGCCAATATTTCGGGCCAAGACGCCCTGAAGCAGTTCCTCAACCGACCCCTGGGCACCATGAGCGACTTCGACCGGCTGTCCACCCAGGCCCGGATTGGCTACATCCTGTCGGGTTACATCAATCTCAAGGGGTTGGTCTCGCTCGATGTGTTTGCCCCCGGTGGTGAGACTTTTCACGTGGGGGACACGCTCGAGCAGACGCAGACGCGCACGCAGCTGGTGAGTGAACTGCTGACTCAAGCGGAGGCGGCCCCGACGGCGGTGTTCTGGAGCGGATTGGAAGACAATATTCATTCGAGTTCGGCCTTCAAGAAGGTTGTCACGGCCGTGAAGCGCCTGCCGACCAAGATCGGCAACACCGCCGGCGAAAGCCTGCTGGTCGTCAGCTACGACCCTGCGGTTCTCAACCAGACCAACCGCGTCGGCACCCGGGACTTCTCGATCATCCTCGACGGAAAGCGCCGCCTGGTATCGCACCCCGACGAAGCGCTGCTGGGGCAGATTGTCCCCGCCGACATTTTGGAGCACGTGGTGGCAGGGCATTCCGAGTTCGTGTACCAGAATCAGGCCGGAACCTTTGATGTCGTTACGCTCCCGATTCAAGGAACCGAGTGGCTGCTGCTGCACTTTTCGTCGCAGGACACGCTCAGCGGTGCCAGTTGGGCCATTGCCGGCGGCATGTTGGCCGCGTTGCTTTTGGCCTTGGTTGCTGTTTTTTATCTGCGCCGGGTGATCTCGGTGCAGATTGTGCGACCCATCGGTCAAATCTCGGCAGGCTTTCAGGCCCTTCAGGCCGACGGCACGGCCGAGCCGCCGCGCTTGGCCACGACGAGCCGAGACGAGATCGGCACGCTGATCTCTTGGTACAACGTCTTTTTGGACAGTCAGACCGAGCTGAAGGAACTCAACCGGACGCTTGAGCACCGCATCGAAACCGAGGTTGCCACCAGCCGCGAAAAGGACAGCCTGATTATTCAGCAAGGTCGGCAAGCCTCAATGGGCGAGATGATCGGCAACATTGCCCACCAGTGGCGACAGCCCCTCAACACAACGGCCCTGCTGGTGCAAGAAATGCAGCTCGACTTTGACGACGGCAAGCTCGACAAGGCCACCATGGACGACTTTTCCAGCCGGCTCCTAACGGTGATCGAGGCGATGTCGTCGACCATCGACGACTTCCGCGACTTTTTCAAACCCAACCGGGAAAAGGTTCTTTTTTCGGTGGAACACGCGGTGGAGACGGCGCTCTCGTTCGTCGGACCCGCGTTCAAGGAAAGTTCGATCGATCTGGTGCTCACGAAAGACAACCCTGGGCAGTTGCAGGGCTACCCCAACGAACTTTCTCAGGTTCTGCTGAACATCCTCAACAACGCCAAGGACGCCGTAGCGCAGGCCCAACCCTCCCGGCGCGTCGTGCGGGTTTGCCTCAGCGCGGAGCCAGGCCAGCAGATCATCACCATTTCCGACTCGGGCGGCGGGATCCCTGCAAAAGTCCTACCCAAGATTTTTGATCCCTACTTCACGACAAAGGCGCCGGGTCAGGGCACAGGCATCGGCCTTTTCATGTCGCGCACCATCGTGGAGCGCAACATGGGCGGGCGCCTGCTGGTGAGCAACATCACCCTGGACGACCAAACCGCGGGGGCCGAGTTCCGGCTGGAGCTTCCCTCCCACGAAGCGACCTAGTCAAAAAAAATGTGACTAGCAGGTACCGTCGCGGCGGTGCTCAATCAGAATCAGGCTCATGTCGTTCGAACGCCCCTGAAGCCCGAGGTCTCGGCAAAGGCAGGCGGCGGTTTCGGCCGCGTCGAGGCCCATCTTCAGGCAGCTGTTCACCGTTGCCACGTAGCTGTCGGCGTCGTAGTCGAGCAGGCTCAGGCCTTCCGGATGCAGGCTGTCGGTCAGCAGAACCAAGCGGGAGCCAGGTAGAAAGGGGAGCTCTTCTTGCGAGTAGCGGGACTTTTCGTACACGCCCAGCGGATACTGCTTGGTCTTTGCTGTCACGAAGGCGGGGCCCGAACCCGCCTGGGCTTCGATCACAAACGGGGGCTGACCGGCGTTGACCCAGCGGATTTGGTGGTTCCCCAGGTCGAACTCGATGGCCATCAGCGCGACAAACAGGCGGTCGCCACCAGGTTTGTAGCTGCAGAGCTTTTGGTTGAACCATTCGGCGAAGTCCGCAGGGGTGAACTTGGTGCAATCGAGCCAGGGCTGCAGGTCAGACTCGAGAATGGCCTGGATGAGCCCCACAACGTAACGCGCATCGAGGCTGTGCCCAGCCACGTCGGCCAGAACCAAAAGCAGTCGGTCATCATCGATGCGTTTGATGTCGACGAAGTCGCCGCCGAACTTGAAGTCTTCGTTGCTGGAAACATGCAGGTCGATCCCCAGACGGTAGTCGTGCGGAAACTGGCCGTGGAGCAGCTTGTCCTGGAACTTGCGCACCCGGGCGAGCTCGGATTCGACGAAGGCCCGGTGGTCCTTTTGTCGGCGCTTTTCGTCGTGGACCTTGAGGGCGCGGCGGATCTCGAGAGCCAGTCGGTCGCGGTCCCAAGGTTTGGTGAGGAAGGACTGCACTCCCGCGTCGAGGAAATCCTGCACGTTGTCGAGGTCGGCGTTACCCGTGAGTACCAGCGGAATGGTGTCGGGCCAGCGGTCGGCTACCACCCGCAGGAAGTCGCCACCCTTGAGCCCGGGCATCTTCAGGTCGCTGATGAGGACCGCCACGTCGTTGCCTTCTTCCTGAAGGTACGACAAGGCTTCGCTGGCGCTGCTGGCAGTCACGGGCTGCAGTTGCTCTTCGCGGCACAGGAGGCGAACCTCCCTCATCAAGGCGTCGGTCACCTCGCGCTCGTCGTCCACAAACAGGATCTTTTGCGGTCTCATGATGCATCCTCCAATTCAGTCAAAGCCGGTAACCGCACAGTAAAGCAGACTCCGGAACCAGGTTCAGAATCCACGGTCAGGGTACCCCCGGACTCCTCCAGGATGCCCAGCGAAATGCTGAGGCCCAGGCCGGTTCCGGCACCCACCTCTTTGGTGGTGAAAAAAGGCTCAAAAATCCGGTCGCGGACTTCCGGGGCAATGCCAGCCCCGTTGTCGCGCACGGCGACAAAGACTTCGTCGCCCGAGTTCCAGGTATGCACCCAGATGGTGCCCTTTTCCGAGGCCCCGGGGCTCTCGAGAGCATCACCGGCGTTGCTGAACAGGTTTACAAACACCTGCTCCAGGCGCCCAGGAACGGCCAGTACCTGCGGTGGGTTGCCGTAGGTGGTTTCGACCTTGAAGCCTTTGAGCTTGCCACCGACCACCCGCAGGCTATCGCGGACAATCTGGTCGACATCGCACGACACCGGCACCGTGGCGTCCGTATGGGCGAAGTTTCGAAGCCCCTGCACGATGTCGCGGATGCGGTTGGCACCCCGCTGCGAGTCGCCGAGCAATTGAGTGAGGTCGCCGACGACGAACTTCAGGTCGTCAGAATCGCGTATGGCCAGGTAGTCCCGGAAGGCCGGATCCGACGGAGCGGCTCCCGCACGGGCCGCTGCGACCGCTTCGTCACCGGCGGCAGCCAAGCGCACCAAGTACGCAACGTAGCCTTCGAGCGTGGTGAGGTTGGAAAGCAGATAGCCGGTCGGGTTGTTGATCTCATGCGCGACTCCAGCCGCCAAACGTCCGAGCGAGGCCATTTTTTCGTGCTGCATCAACATGTCGCTGGTCGACTTGAGCTTAGTCAGGGCATCGAGCAGCTCGGCGTTCCGCGCCAGCATACGCTTTTCGAGGAGCTCGTCGCGGAGGGTGACTTCGGTCGACATCTGGTTGAACAGTTCGGTGAACTGGCGCAGCGACTTCGGTCCCCTTGGATCGACCTGAACCGCCCTCTCGCCGGCCTTGAGCCGCAAGGCAGCAGTTTGCAAGGCCGACAGGGTGCCGACAGAATGCAGGTGGAACCACCGCACGGTCAGCGCAGCGACTGTCACAAGGGTGAGCCCGGTGAGACCAAGGATTGCGATAAGTTCCGCTGATAAGTTCATGATATCCTCAGAGAGTCTGAAGCACAAAGCGTGCCAAGTTTAGCTGGTGATGAGGCCATACTGGTGAAGCTTGTTGTACAGTTGCCGCCGGGAGATGCCCAAACGCTGGGCCGCCAGGCTCCGGTTGCCGTCGGCCACCCCGATCACAGCGACCAGGTGCTGTCTTTCGTGCCAAGAAAGGAACTCCTGCAGGTTGGTCACGGCCAACGACACCACCGGATTCGCGGCGGCCGCACGTGTTCCCCCTTGCCGTACTTCCGTCGGCAGGTCTTCGAGAACGGCCCGGGTGCCTGTTGCCATGGTAAAGGCCCGGGCCACGGCGTTTTCCAGCTCGCGCACGTTGCCCGGCCAGCGGTAGGCCTCGAGCGCTTCGGCGGCGTCGCGGCTGAAGCCCTCCATGGGCTTGTTGTACTTCACCGAAAAGGCCGCCAGAAAACGCGTGGCCAGCACCAGGATGTCTTCGCGGCGTTCCCGCAGCGGAGGAATGCGCACCTGGATGACGTTCAGCCGGTAGTATAGGTCTTCGCGGAACTTGCCGGCCGCCACGGCCTCGGTCAGGTTCTGGTTGGTGGCTGCAAGCAGCCGGACATCGGCCTTGAGTGTGCGTACACCTCCCACCCTCTCGTAGGTGCCGTCCTGGACTACCCGGAGCAGCTTGGCTTGCAAGCCGGGTTCCAAGTCGCCGATTTCGTCCAGGAACAGCGTTCCGCCGTGTGCAAGCTCGAACTTGCCCGGTTTGGAGCCCACCGCGCCGGTAAAGGCCCCTTTTTCGTGCCCAAACATCTCACTTTCGAGCAGGCTCGAAACCAGCCCCGCGCAGTTGACCTTGATAAAGGGACCCGAGGCCCGGCCCGACATGCGCTGCAGGGCGTTGGCGATGATCTCTTTTCCCACCCCCGATTCGCCAAGGAGCAAGACGGGGAAGTCGCTGCCTCGGATGCGTTCGAGCGCCTGTCGCACCTCCTGCATTCCTGGGCTCGGGAGCCGGATCTGCCAGCCGGGCCGGATAGAGCCCTCGCGACGCAAGTCACGCAGACCGACCAGGCGCTCGAGGCGGTGTACCAGTTCCTCGGTACTCACCGGCTTGGTGAAGTAGTCTTCGGCCCCGTCCTTGAGGCATTCCACGGCGGTGCGGGCGTCGGTGGCGGCCGTCAGCACAAGCACGTCGGTGTCTTTGCGGTTGGTCTTGATTTCGCTCAGCAACTCGCGGCCGCTCATGCCGGGCAGGTTGAGGTCGGTCACGACCCCGTCAAAGGGGAACTCAGCAAGCAATTTCTGCGCCTCTTCGGCGGTGCTGGCCACGGACACGAGCAAACGGTCACCGAGAGAGCCGCCCGAAAGTTGGTGGGCAAGAACTTTGAGCTGCATCAGGTCGTCATCGACCAAGAGAAGACGATAGCGGTCCATGTGAGAAGTATAATGCACAACTCCCCTCTTGCAAGAGGCAAAAAAGTGCACACTACGCGCCGGGATTCGCCTTGAACGCCTGGGGGCTGACCCCGACGTGCGCCTTGAACTGGTGGCTGAAATGGAACTCGTCGTGAAAGCCCAGATCGAGAGCGATGGTGCGCAGGCTTTCGTCGCCGCCCATCAGGCGGTGCTTGGCCGAGTCGAGGCGCAGGTCGAGGAAATACCGCATCGGCGGCACGCCCACGTGGCGCTTGAACAGCCGCACAAAGTAGGTCTTGTCGATGCCCAGATGGGCTGCAAGCGCCGCGAGGTCCACCGGCTCGTGAAGGGTCGCCTGCATCATGCCCATGGCTTCTTCGACGTAGTGCCCATGACCGATGGCGCCACCCCGGGGTCCGGCCGCCAAATCGCACAGCAGCGCGGCAAACCGGTAGTCGGCCGAACGCTTGGCCAGCGGGTCGTTGCTCGCCCAACGGCGGCGGATGTCTTCGAAAGTGGTGGCTTGGCCTTTTCCGATGGTGATGCAGGCCTGCGACTCAAACCTGGCCTGGAGCCGGGGCAGCAAGCCGTCCGGGTCGTCGCTCGGGGTGAAAAGCAACCAGTAGAGCCGAAACCGGTCGTCGGCCCGCGCCGCGGCCCGGTGGGACTCACCAGGACCCGACAGGAATAGGGTGCCGGGCTCGACAGCCATTTCCGACCCGTTGTTCCAAAACGTGCCCCGGCCTTCGACAAAGTAGTGGAACTCGTGAAGGTCACCATCGGGGTGGGCGTGGAGTTGAATACCCGTCGCCGAGTTGAAGCCGGTATGGACCACTTGCATGTCAAGATTTTACATGCCCGGGTCAATGGCCACAATAGCCCAAGAGGCCGCTGGCAACGTACCATTAGCCCGGAGGAGCCCATGTACCGCTGGTTCTGGAGCTTTTTACGACCTTATCGTTTCATTCTTGCGGGGGCTCTCGTCTTGACGGTGTTTGCGAGCGCCCTTGGCATGGTCAATCCCTCACTCACGGGCATCTTGGTCGACAAGGTGATCCTTGGTCGCGATTTCGGCCTGCTCTGGGGATTGCTGGGCCTGCTGCTTGGCGCGACGGTGGTTCGTATGGCCTTCCGCTGGGTGTTCGTGATGACCTTTGAGCACGTCAGCCAGCGCATCGTCAAAACGCTGCGCGAGGCGCTGTTCGTCAAGCTTCAGCGCATGGACTTCGCGTACTTTGACCGCACCCGCACCGGCGACCTGATGGCGCTGATGACCGGCGACCTCGACACCTGCCGCCACCTCGTCGCCTGGGTCATCTACCAGAGTTTTGAAAACAGCTTGGTATTCCTCTTTTCGGTGTCGGTGCTCATGAGCATCCATGCGGGGCTCACGGCCATCCTTTTGCTGGTGACCCCGGCCATTGCCGTGTCGGCCATCTTTTTGGCCAAGGAAGTGCGTCCCCAATTCGGCCGGGTGCGCGCCCAGTTCTCGCGCCTCAATTCTGTTGTGCAGGAAAACATCGCCGGCAACCGGGTCGTCAAAGCCTTTGTCCGCGAGGAAGAAGAACTGCGCAAGTTCCGCACCGAGAACGACGAGTACCGCAACCGCAACCTCGAGGCCGCCAAGGTTTGGGGCAAGTACATTCCGCTCATCGAGGGCTTTTCGGGCCTGCTGATGGTGATCATGGTGCTCGGCGGCGGTCTGTTGATTCTGCAGGGCGCGCTCACGATTGGCTCGCTCGTCATTTTTACCGGCCTGGTGTGGGCGCTGACGCAGCCTCTGCGCATGAGCGGTTGGCTGATCAACGATGCCCAGCGCTTTGCCGCCAGCCTGGAACGCCTGTATGAACTCAGCAAAGTCGAAAGCGCCATCCAAACCTCAGCCAACGTTCCGGCGCCCGCCTCTATCCCCGACTTCGCCACGGCGGCTTTCGAGTTCCGCCACGTCGATTTTGCCTACGGCGCCGAACCGGTGCTGCACGACGTGAGTTTTTCGGTGCGCTCGGGTCAGACCGTCGGCATCGTGGGGCCCACCGGCAGCGGCAAGAGCACGTTGCTGCGACTCCTGGCCCGGTTTCAGGACCCGACGGCCGGCGAGGTGCTTTGGGGCAAGGTTGACTTGAGGCAGTGGCCGCTCGAAACCCTTCGCCGCAGCGTCGGCTTTGCCATGCAGGACGTCTTCTTGTTTTCCGACACCTTGGAAGGCAACATCGTTTTTGGTAAACCCGACGCCACCGAGGCCCAAGCCGCCGAGGCCGCCCGGCAAGCGCAGGCGCACGAATTCATTTCGCGGCTCGACGAAGGGTACGACACCATCGTCGGCGAGCGCGGCATCGGCCTGTCGGGGGGGCAGCGCCAGCGGGTGGCCTTGGCCCGACTGCTGTTGGCTGATCCGCCGGTGCTCGTGCTCGACGACACCACCAGCGCAGTTGACCTCGAGACCGAGGCCCATTTGCAAGAAACCATGCGTCACTTGTACGGCAAAAAAACGCTGTTCATCGTGGCCCACCGCATCAGTTCGATCGCGCACGCCGACCTGATTCTGGTGCTCGACGGCGGCCGCATCGTGCAGCGGGGCCAACACGCCGACCTGATCACCCAGCCCGGTTGGTACCGCGACGTGCATTTTCACCAGTTGGGCCTCGATGCCGAAGGGGCCCACCATGGCGCGTAACAAGTTCGACGTCGATGAGGACCTGAACCAGGAGTTCAACCTCCACGCGGTGCGCCGTATTTTGGCGTACCTGAAGCCCTACCGGGGACCGGTGGCCTTTGCCGTGGCGCTCATGATCACCGCGAGCTTCGCAGGGCTGTTGCCTCCGTGGCTCATCCAGCAGGCTCTCGACCTCGCCATCCCCCACAAGGATGTCGGCCACTTGATCCTGCTGTCGCTGGGGATTCTGGCCACCGTCGCGGTGGGCGCTGTGGCGCTGTTCCTCCGCATCCGGGTGATGAACCGCATCGGCCAGAGCATCATCCACAACGTGCGCGAAGACCTGTTCCGGCATCTGCAGGAACTGCCGTTCAGCTACTTCGACTCGCGGCCGCACGGGAAAATCCTCATCCGCGTGGTGAACTACGTCAACTCGCTGTCGGACCTGTTGTCGAACGGCCTGATCAACCTGATTGCCGACCTGTTCAGCTTGGCTTTCATCATCGCGTTCATGCTGGTGCTCGACGTTCGCCTGACGCTGATCTGCCTCACGGTACTGCCGGTGCTGTTTGCGGCCATCCTGTTGATGCAACGCCGTCAGCGCCGGGCCTTTCAAGACCTCAGCCGCAAGCAGTCCAACCTCAACGCCTACCTGCACGAGAGCCTGTCGGGCATCAAGATCACGCAGAGTTTTGCGCGTGAGAGCGAGAACGAGACGACCTTCCGCCGCGTGGGCGAGGCCTGGCGCTCGAGTTGGATGAAGGCAGTCGGCATCATGTTCGCTACCTGGCCGGTGATCGAAATTTTGTCGGTGCTCGGCGTGTGCCTGGTGTACGTGTCGGTGGTCGACTGGTTCCGCGACGCCATCAGCATCGGCGTCATCGTGGCCTTCGTCGGCTACGTGTGGCGGTTCTGGGCCCCCATCGCCACCATCGGCCAGTTTTACACCAGCTTGGTTCAATCGGCGGCGTACCTGGAGCGCATTTTCGAGACCATCGACGAGCCCTCGGCCATTGTCGACGCCCCCGACTCCCGGCCGGTGACCCACGTGGACGGCGAGGTCGAGTTCCGGCACGTGGACTTCCGTTACGACAGCGGCCCGGCGGTGCTCAGCGACCTCAGCTTCCACGTCAAGCCGGGCGAGACGATCGCGCTGGTGGGGGCCACCGGGGCCGGCAAAACCACCATCGTCAACCTCTTGTCGCGGTTCTACACCCCTACCGGTGGCACCATTCTGCTCGATGGCCAGCCCCTCGACGCGCTCACCCTGGCCTCGTTGCGCCGCCATGTGGGCGTGATGAGCCAGGACAACTTTTTGTTTTCGGGCACCATCCGCGACAACATCCGTTACGGCAAACTCGACGCCACCGACGCTGAGATCGAGGCGGCCGCGCGCGCCATCCACGCGCATGACTTTATCGAAAAGCTGCCCGAAGGCTACAACACGCCCGTCAGCGAGCGGGGCCTGCGCCTCTCGATGGGCCAACGCCAGCTCATCAGCTTTGCCCGCGCCTTGCTGGCCGATCCGGCCCTGCTCATCCTCGACGAGGCGACCAGTTCGGTGGATACTGAAACTGAGCGGTTGGTGCAAAAAGGCCTGGCCAAGCTGCTCGACGGCCGCACCAGTTTCGTCATCGCCCACCGCCTGAGCACGATTCAGAACGCCGACCGTATTTTCGTCATCGACGCGGGCAAGATTATCGAAGAGGGCAAGCACGCGGAGCTCTTGAGCCGCGGCGGCCAGTATGCCCGCCTGAACGGCGGCCCTTAGGAGTGTTTTCCATGACTGTTTCTGACTTGGCAAAAATGATCGACCATTCTCTGCTGCATCCCACCATGACCGAAAAAGACCTCACCGAAGGGTGCCTGCTTGCCGCCCGCTACCAGGTCGCCTCGGTGTGCATCAAGCCCTACGCGGTGCCGCTGGCCTGCCGCTTGCTGGCCGGCTCGGGCGTGGCCGTCGGTACCGTGATCGGTTTTCCCCACGGAGGCAACACCACCGGGATCAAGGTGGCCGAGGCCCTCGAGGCGTGCGCGCTGGGCGCCACCGAAATCGACATGGTGGTGAACATCGGCCAGGTTCTCGGGGGTGAGTGGAGCGCCGTGCAGCGTGAAATCGAGGCCGTCCACGTGGTCAGCGTTTCGAGGGGAGCCCTGGTGAAGGTGATCTTCGAGAACGACTTTCTGAGCCTCGCCGCGATCACCAAGCTGACCGAGCTCTGCAATGGGGTCGGTGTCGCCTTCGTGAAGACCTCGACCGGCTACGGGTTCGTCAAGCAGCCCGATGGCCAGTACAACTACAAGGGCGCCACCGTCGAGCACCTCAAGCTCATGCGCCAGGTGGCGTTGCCGGCGGTCCAGGTGAAGGCGGCCGGTGGGGTCCGGACCCTGAAGGACCTTGTCACCGTCCGGTCGTTGGGCGTTACCCGGGTGGGGGCCACAGCCACCGCCGTCATGCTCGACGAAGCGAAAAAGCTGCTGGCCGAGGGCGTCGACCTCAACAGCCTGATTTCGGGCTAGAACCGCTGTTCGCGGATGTAGGGCACACCGAGAGCTTGCGGGCCCTTGGCCATTTTGTGCTTGGTCCGCCAGCCGACGACGATCAGCACCGCGATGGTCAGCACGTACGGGAGCATGTTGAGGAAGTAGGTGGGAATCTTGCTGCCCGCCAACTGCAACCGAAAGCCCAGCGTGTCGAGGAACCCGAAAAACCAACACGCGGCCAGGGCCCCCAGCGGATTCCAGCGCGCAAAAATGACCAGCGCGATGGCGATCCAACCGCGACCGGTCGTCATGCCCTCGATCCAGGTGGGTGAAAACACCAGCAGCAGGTTGGCGCCGCCCAGGCCCATCAGCATGGACCCGCCCACGACGCAAAAGTAGCGCACCGCTTGCACCCGGATGCCCATGACATCGGCGGTTGCCGGATTGTCTCCCACCGCGCGAAGATGCAGGCCCCAGCTCGTGTGAAAAAACGCCAACTGAAGCACCAACACCAGCCCCAGGCTGGCCAAGGCAAACCCATCGACGGTTCCCAGCACCCCGAGGTCGAACTTCGCGATGGCGCCGGCCACCGGAATGCCCGTGAAGGCCTTGCCCAGGTAGGCCGACAACCCGCTGCCGAACAGCGTGAGCGCCAGCCCGCTGACGATCTGGTTGGCCCGCAGCGTGACGGTCAGAAAGGCGTGCAGCATTCCCAGAGCCCCGGTGACCAGCAGCACCGCCAGCAGGGCGAGCACCAGGTTGCCGGTCGCGAGGTAGGTGCCGGCCGCCGTGACGGCCCCCATCAGCATCAGCCCCTCGGCCCCCAGTTGAATAATTCCTGAACGCTCGATAAGAATGCCGCCCAAGGTGACAAACAATAGCGGCGTGCCCGAAGCAATCGCGGCGGTGAGCAGTTGGGTGAAGACTTCCATCAGCTTGCCCCCGTTTCGACGCGTCGCAGGCGCACTTTGCCGACGATGCTTCCGGCGATGAGCAGGAACAAAACACTGCCCTGCAACAAATTGCTCACCGACGAGGGTAACCCCATCGTCTGCACGCTGTAGCCGCCGACGATGAGCCCGCCAAAGAGCACCGAGCTGAGCACGATGCCGAACGGGTTGAGCCGGGCGATCCAGGCCACAATGATGGCGGTGTAGCCGTAGCCGGGGCTGATGCCGTACAGCAAGCGGTGCGCCACGCCCGACACTTCAGCCATGCCCGCCAGCCCGGCCAAACCACCCGACAGCAGCATCACCAGCACGGCGTAGCTTTTGAAGTTGACCCCGGCGTGACGGGCCGCCTCGGGGTTGGCGCCCAACAGCCGCAGTTCGTAGCCCCAGCGGGTCTTTTGAACGAACACCCACGCCAGCACCACCGCGACCAGTCCGAGCAGCAGACCCAGGTGCAACCGCGAAGTGCCGAACGCCGGCAGGGTTTCGGCCGGGGTGAAGGCCGGGGTGCCGGGAAAGTTCATTCCCGCCGGGTCGCGCCAGGGTCCGTACACCACGAAGTCGAGCGCCTGCAGGGCCACGTAATTCAGCATCAGGCTGATAATCAGCTCATTGACGTTCCACAGCACCTTCGGCAGCGCCGTGAACAGACCCCACAGCGCCCCGGCGGCGATCCCTGCCAGCACCATCAGGGGGAGGGCGCTCCACGCCGGTAGGCCAGGCAAGTACACCGTGATCGCGGTGGCGGCCATGGCCCCGGCGACAAACTGACCTTCGGCGCCGATGTTCCACACCTGGATGCGGTAGGCCAAGCTGACGCCCAGGCCGCACAGCATCAGCGGGATGGCCTTGACCAGGGTTTCCGTGAACCCGAACTCGGTGCCGAAGGCGCCCACAAACATCTTGGCGTACACCGCACCGACGTTTTTGCCGGTCGCGGCGATGAACACCGCCACCAGCGCAAAGGCCAGCACCACGGCGAGCAAGGTCACCCACCCCGGCGACTCACGGCCTGCGGGGTCGAGTTCAAAACGGTAGCGCATCAGTTCACCCCCGCCATCATCAGGCCCAGTTGCTCGCGAACGGCCGACTCGTGGTTCACTTCGCCCATCACCTTGCCACCGAACAGCACGACGATGCGGTCGGCCAGCAACATCAGCTCGTCGAGGTCCTCGCTGATCAGCAGCACGCTGCGCCCTTCGTCGCGCAGGCCCATCAGCAGGTTGTGCACCACGTCGGTGGCGCCCACATCCAGGCCTTGGCTGGGATGCACGGCGATCAGCAGGTGCGGGCGCTGGTGAATCTCGCGCGCGAACAGGAGCTTTTGCTGGTTGCCGCCCGACATGTGTTTCACGGGAGCGTCGAGGTGGGTTGTCCGCACGTCGAACTGCTCCACGAGACCCTGGCTCCACAGCCGGTTGAGCGCGGTGCGCAGAAAGCCCAGCGTGGTGCGTTCGCCGCTGCGGTAGCTCTTGACCAGCAGGTTGTCGACCGAGCCCAAGCCACCTGCCAGCCCCGAGATCATGCGGTCTTCGGGCACATGGCTGATGCCCTGCCTGATCGAATGGCGAACCGACGGCCCCTTCCAGCGGTAGTCGCGAAATGTGATGGTGCCACCCTTCCACGCCTGCAGGCCGGCCAGCACCTCGGCCAGTTCCTTTTGCCCGTTGCCAGCGACCCCCGCAATGCCGACGATTTCGCCGGTGCTGATCGCCAGCGACACCGCGTCAAGCGCTCGACGGCCGTGATCGCCCAGCACCGTCACTTTGTCCATGTTCAACAGGGGCAGGCCAGGTTCCCGGGGTTTGCGTTCACGGGGCGGGGAGCGGTCTTGGCCGACCATCAGCTTGGCGATGGCGCGCTCGTCGGTTTCGGCCCGGTTGACCGTGGCGACCATCTTGCCCTTGCGCATCACCGAAATGCGGTCGGCCACGGCCATGACCTCTTTCAGTTTGTGGGTGGTCAGGATGATGGTTTTGCCCTCGACCTTGAGCTGAGCGAGCGTGGCAAACAGCTGGTCGGCCTCGCCGGGGGTGAGCACTGAGGTCGGCTCGTCGAGAATCAGCAGACTGGAGCCCCGGTACAGGCATTTCACGATTTCGACGCGTTGCTGTTCGCCTACCGAAAGTTGAGCTACCGGCCGCGCGGCGGGGAAGGGCAAACCGACCCGGGTGGCCAGCGCCTCGATTTCGGCGGTCTTGCGGACCATCCAGGCCTTGGTACGCCAAAAAGGCCGACCATCGCCAAGCACGATGTTTTCGGCCGCTGTGAGGGTTTTCACCAGCCGGAAGTTTTGGAACACCATGCCGATGCCCAGCCGCGCCGCGTCCTTAGGCGAATGGATGGCCACAGGCTTGCCGGCCAACAGGATCTCGCCGCTGGTGGGCCGGTACACGCCCGAAAGCATGCACATCACGGTGCTCTTGCCGGCGCCGTTTTCACCCAGCAGAGCGTGGATCTCGCCGGGCCGCAGCGAGAGGCTGACACGGTCATTGGCAAGAGTGGAACCGAACTGTTTGACCAGATTGCGTAGCTCAATGGCTGGGGCGACGTCCATTCTTCCTCCGGTCTGCATCGTAGCGAAGGATAACAGAAATGTCACCCGCGAAGGTCTTCCCCAATTCGTCGTTTTCTGGCACCCTCGTGACAAAATTGTCGTATTCCGAGGAGGAATCATGAAAATTCGCCATTTGATCCTGGGCGTCACCCTGATCGCCGGGCTGTTCGCCCTGGTGTCGTGTGAATCCAAGTCCGCCACCGTTGCCGGTGCCAATCCCCGCGTGGCTTTCGTGTACATCGGTCCCCCCGGAGACGGCGGCTACACCTACCAGCACGACCAGGGCCGCATCGCCCTCGAGGCCAAGCTTGGTCCGACTTTCAAGGCCGACACCGTCGAAAACGTGCCCGAAGGCGCCGACGCCGAGCGCGTCATCACCGACCTGGCCAACAACCACGACGTCGTGATCACCACCAGCTTCGGTTACATGGACCCCACCCTGGCCGTCGCCAAAAAGTTCCCCAAGGTCGTGTTTTTGCACTGCTCGGGCTACAAGACGGCCGACAACATGGGCACCTACTTCGGCAAGAACTTTCAGGCCAGTTACCTCGCGGGCATCGCGGCCGGCAAAACCACCAAAAAGAACCTGATCGGCTACGTGGGTGCCTTCGCTATTCCCGAGGTGATCTACAACGCCAACGCCTTCGCCCTGGGTGCCCAGAGCGTCAACCCCAAGGTCAAAGTCAGCCTCGTCTGGACCAACACCTGGTTCGACCCCGCCAAGGAACGCCAGGCCGCCATCAGCTTGCTCGACAAGGGCGCCGACGTGCTGCTGGCCTACCAGGACAGCCCCGCCACGCTGCAAGCAGCCGCCGAACGCGGAGCCTTGGCTGGTGGCAACGACAGCGACATGACCAAGTACGCGCCCAAGGCCTACCTCACCAACCCGGTTTGGAACTGGGGCCCGTACTACATCAAGGCCGTGGAAGCCGTGAAAGCCGGCACCTGGAAGACCGAGCAGTTCCTCGGCGACATGGCCGATGGCACGGTCAGCCTGGCCCCCATGGGCGAAAGCGTGCCCGCCGACGTGAAGGCCCTCGTCGCCGCCGCTCAGGAAAAGATCATCAAGGGTGAGCTCGACGTGTTCGCCGGCCCCCTCGTCGACCAGAGCGGCAAAGAAATGGTCGCCAAGGGCGCAGCGCTGGCTATCGGTGATGTGCTGGGGATGAATTGGTTTGTTGCCGGCATCGACGGCACGATTCCTCAGTAAAGCTCGGCTGGCCAGACGGTGGCGACATCGAGGGTGAACTCGGGGAGCACCGCGCTGGTCAGCAGCCCTTTGACATCGAAGGTCACTTCGATGCCGAAGCGGCCGTCGGTGCCCCTCACGTACTGCTGAATCCATTTTGCCATGGGGTCGACCACCCAGTATTCGCGCACGCCGGCCCGCTGGTACAGGTCGAACTTTTCGTGCTGGTCCTTGCGGCTGGTGGAAGGCGACAGCACCTCGACCACCAGATCGGGGGCACCCCAAATGCCTTTGTCGCGGAGCTTGGCCTTGTCGCACACCACCAGAACATCGGGCTGTACCACGGTATCGACGTCGTCTTCGTCCATCTCGTTCACGCGCGGAATAAACACGTCGGTGGCCGCGATGTAGGCCTTGCACGGTTTGCCTCGAAGGTGTTCGGACAACTTCACGTAAATCGTTCCCCCGATATCCTGGTGGCGCAACCTCGGCGCCGGGCTCATGTTGTAGGCCACGCCGTCGATCAGTTCCCAGCGTTCATCGTCGCCCCACTGGCGGTAGTCCTTGTACGTGTAGTGGTATTCGCTTTTGCGGACGGGAAATCCCATGTTTCTCATTCCTCCATTGTACCTACCTAACAAGGGATTTGCCTATTCTGCTTGCGACAGTGGTATACTTCGGCGATGAAAAACAGCATGGTTCAGGTTCCCGGCGCGGATGGCAAGCGAGTCCTCGACTCGTATTTTGTGAAGCCGGAGGGAGACGGGCCGTTCCCGGCGGTGCTCGTCATCCACGAGGTCTTCGGGCTCAACGACAACATCCGGGGCATTGCCGACCAGTTTGCCGCCGAAGGCTTCGCCGCGCTGGCTGTCGACCTGTTCGCCAACCGGCCCAGACCCTACTGCCTGATGCAGGCCTTTCACGGTTTGATGTTCAAACCGCTCGACAACCCGATGTTGGCTGATTTGCGGGGCACGGTTACGTTCTTGGCTACCTTGCCCGGGGTGGACCCCAAGCGTATCGGAGCCGTCGGCTTTTGCATGGGAGGCGGCTACGCGCTCCAGTTGGCGTTTACCGAAAGCGGGCTCAAGGCCGCGTCGTCCTTTTACGGTTCGGCACCCAAGCCCTTGGCCGTGATGGCCTCGGCCTGCCCCATGATGGGAAGCTACCCCGAAAAGGACTTCACCACGCAAAGCGCCCGCGAGCTCGAGGCGGCGCTGGTCGAGCGTGACGTGGCCCACGACTTCAAGTACTACGCCAACACGGCGCACTCGTTTTTCAACCGGCCACGTTCCGAGTTCGAGGTAGAGGCGTCGAAGGATTCCTGGCAGCGTATGCTGGCTTTTTTTGCCCAGCACATCGCCTGACCGAGCCCTACTTCAGCTTCAGGAGCTTGCGAAGCTGATCGCGGGTTTCGATCACGTGGAGCGGATCTCCGAGACCCGGAACACTGCCCTCGGCCAGCGCGTGAACGTAGAGGCCCAGCTCGCCAGGGGTCAGCCAGTCGGCCGCGCTCTGTTCGCCGCGCGCCCGGGTAGCTATGGGGGTCTTCGACGTCACCGAGTACACCTTCACCTTGCCGCCCGAAGCTTCGAGCGCTTCGACCCGCGCCATCATCTTCTGCGCGGCCGCCATGATCGACATCAGTCCTGTTTCGGGATGCGCAAAGTCGGCCTCGGGCCCGGTGAGGGTGATGTAGGTGCCGTGGTCCTGCTCGTGGAACTGACTCATAAACTCTTGTTGCAAATGGAAATGGGTCGAGATATTCTCGCTGATTAGCTTGTCCCACACGGCCCTCTGAATCTTTTGCAGGCTATAGCCGTAGTAGGAACTTCCGACCGAGACGACCACGAGATCCACCGTTTTGGCGGCGGTGACCATCTGTTTGCGGAGGGAGGCGATTTCGGCAGCGACGGAAAGGTCAGTGTGTACGAGATGGAGCCTGTCGGCCGACACCGAGGCCACGAACGCCTTGAGACGGTCGCCGCCTGTCGGTTCACGCACCGGAACCCAGACGTTCCAGCCGGCTTCGAGCAGGACCTTGACAATGCCTTCACCGAGGCCACCGGTCCCACCGGCGATCAGGGCAGTTTTTGCGATAGCCATAGAGAGCCTCCTATTCTGACAAGAAGACTAAGTCATGTCGCTGTTGCATTCCAGCATCTTGAGGAGAATTTGGTCGACCATGGCTTTGGTGCGCATGGCTTGCTCCACGTCGAGGTGGGTGTCGGCCACGAAGCTCTCGGGGATGCGGATGGCCTCGCCCTGCATGGCCAGGCCCTGAGGCGTCAGGTGGATTTCGACCGTCCGCTCATCGAGTTTGCCTCGCCGTCGTTCGATGAAGCCCGCCGACTCCATGCGCTTGAGCAACGGGGTGAGCGTGCCCGAGTCGAGGTACAAGCGGGCTCCGATTTCGTTCACCGCGACGCCGTCGGCCTCCCACAGGATCAGCAGGACAAGGTACTGCGGGTAGGTCAGCCCGTACTTGTCGAGAATGGGGCGGTAGGCCCGGGTGATGGCCCTCGAGGCCGCGTAGATCGAAAAGCAAAGCTGGTTGTCGAGCTTGAGGAGCTCAGGGACGACTCGGGTTGGCATCCATCAAAAGTACTCCCACACAATTCAATTGTCCACTAGCTGTTTGCAAGCGGCCTCGAGCCAAGCCCGCGTCGGGGCGTCGACCAGTGGCGACACCAGGGCTAGCACCTGCGCATGGTAGGCGTCGAGCCAGGCCCGCTCGTCGTCCTCGAGCAACGACACATCGATCAGGCGGCGCTCAAAGGGGCAAAAGCTCACCGTTTCCCAGCCTAAAAAGGCGCCAAACTCGTTCTTGGGCCCGGCCGTCACCACCAGGAGGTTCTCGAGCCGGATGCCGTACTTGCCGGGGCGGTACAGTCCCGGTTCGTTTGACAGCAGCATTCCGGGCTCGAGAATCACGTTCACCGGCTCGGCGTTGACCCGGGGCGGACCCTCGTGCACCGAAAGGTATTGGCCCACGCCGTGGCCGGTGCCGTGGCCGTAGTTGCGCAGCTTCTTCCACAGCACGCGGCGGGCAAACGCATCGACGCTGTAGCCGCGCGTGCCAGCGGGGAAGGGCGTGAGGGCGAGTTGAATGTGCGCCTTGAGCACCAGCGTGTAGTCCTCGATCTCTTCGGGAAGGGCCGGACCAACCAGCAACGTGCGCGTGAGGTCGGTGGTTCCCTCGGTGTACTGGGCCCCCGTGTCGAGCAGAAACAGGCCTTGGCCGGTCAGCGGGCGCTCTTGGCCCGGGGTGAGGTGAAAGTGGATGATGGCGCCGTTGTCGCGCCAGCCGGGGATGGGGGTGAAGCTTTCTCCGCGGAACCCGGCTTGAGCCCGCCGGAACTCGAGGAGCTTGTCGCTCGCGGTCAGCTCGGTTTCGCGGCTGTGGCCAGCGCTGACTGTCGCGTCGAACCACGCCAGGAAGTTCGCCAAAGCGGCCGCGTCCTTCAGGTGGGCGGTGCGGATCAGGTCGAGCTCGCCGGGGGTTTTGCAGGCCTTGGGTCGCGCCAGCAACGACGGGGCGTGCACCAGGTTGCCCGACACGAGCTTCTGCGTCAGCACTTGGTGCAGCGCCTCGTTGGTGCGCTCGGGGCTGACCAGCACCTTGGGCGTCAGCGTCGAGGCCGGCGAGTGGTCGAACAGGTCGTGGTAGGGCTTCACGGTCACGCCGTCGTCGGTCAGTTCCTCCAGAACCCCGCGCTCCAGCCGGCTGGCGTCGGTGAACAACGTGCAGCTGTCGGCCTCGACCCACACCCACGCCAGGAAGACCGGGTTGTACGCGATGTCGCTACCCCGGAGGTTGAGCAGCCAAGCGATCTCGTCGAGCGCCGTGACCACGTGGGCTCCGGCCCCCCGGCTGACCAGGGTCCGCCTCAGCGCGGCCAGTTTTTCCTTGCGCGGGGTCAAGCCACCCACCAGCGCCTGGTAGTCGAGCACGGGGTGGGCTGGCAACGCGGGCCTATCGGTCCACAACGTATCGAGCACGTCGTCGGTGGCCTTGAGCGTGATGCCGGCCGGGGCCAACTCGCCGCGCCACGTTTCGAGCCGGGCGTGCATGACGGTCAGCGCGTCGGTGCCGACCACGGCGCCCCGGTGCAACAGGCTCTTGAGCCAGTCCATGGGACTGGGAGTCTCGGGTTGTTGCTCCTTCATCAGTGCGATGCCCGAACCTTTCAGCTCGGCCTCGGCCTGCAAAAAGTAGCGCCCGTCGGTCCACAGCGCGGCGGCGTCAGCCGTCACCACGACCAACCCCGCCGAGCCGGTAAAGCCGCTGATCCACTGCCGGGTTTCCCAGCGTTCGGGCGTGTACTCGCTGTCGTGAGGGTCGGTGCTGGTCACCACCCAGGCGGCCAGGCCCCTGGCGTGAAGTTCGCGGCGCAGCGCGCCCAGGCGTTCGGCAATGGTCATCGGGGTTCTCCTTCTTCTCAAAGCGAATTGTCGTTGTAGAAGCGCCGGATCAGACGGCGGGCCAAGCTCAGCGAAGGGGGAAGGGCGGGCAGAGAATCGCGGCCAAACCAGCCGGCTTCGACGATCTCGAGGCCGTCGGGCGTGGGTTCACCGCTTTTCCAGGGCACCAGAAAGCCGGCCATCAGCTGGCTGGGAAAGGGCCAAGGCTGGCTTTCGACGTACACGGGCTTGCCCACTTCGACGTTCACTTCCTCGCGCACTTCGCGGGCCACGGTCGCCTCGAGGGTTTCGCCGGCTTCGACGTACCCCGCCAAGCAACTGAAAACCGGTGCCGCGATCGACCGCGCGTGACGCGCCAGCAAAATCTCATCGCCCCGGTACACCAGCATGATCACACACGGGTTGAGGCGCGGATACAATTCTGCCTCGCAGCGGGGGCACACCAGCGCAAACTCCGCGTCGCGGCGCACCAGGGGCGTACCGCACGTGCCGCAAAACTGGTGGGTCTGCAACCAGTAGGCGTACACGACAGCGCGGTTCAGCAAAGCCGCCTGTTCGGCCTCGGCGCGGGCCAGCACCTGACGAAGCGGCTCCAGAGCAAGCGGACGCGGCTTTTCGGCAACCACGAGCACCCAGACGGCGTTCCCGTCTCGTTCGCCCAGAAAGAACTGATGCGCCGGACCAACAACCTGCCAAACCCCACGTTCGGCCAGTACCTCGGAACCGCTGGAAAGGCCGGGAACCCTTGGCGGAATCGCTACCGAAAATTGCGGTTTGGTTGCCACGAGCACAAGACAGAGGTCGTCATCCGAGGGAACCGCAGCGCGGGAGAAGAAACGCATCTTGTTGTAGCGTATCGGATTTTTCCCGGATTGGAAAGCGCGGGGCTCCCCCTACAAGAGGTTTTGGAAGTGTGAAGATTCGGTGAACGGTCGGGACGTCAGGTTGGAAAAACACCCCAACCTGCGATAGCTTACCTGTCTTGTAGGATTTGGCACTTTGCATGGGGAGGATCTGTGATCAACCGTTTTCGCTCTGCGGGTTTTTTGGTGGTGTCTTTGCTGGCCGCGCTGTTGGTGGCGGGGTGCGACGACCCGGTGATGCCGACGTCGATTGCCAAGACGGCCGCGTCAGGTTCTACGGCGACCACGACCACGACCACGGCAACGACCACGGCAACTGCCGGGCCCACCCTCAGTTCCTTGGCCATTTCGACCGGAACTTTGACCCCCGCCTTTTCGGCCAGCGTGACCGACTACACCGCGATCGTGCCAAACTCTGTCGCAACGCTCACCCTGACGGCGACCGCCAGCGATTCGGCCGCCACAGTCGCCTCGGCCGGCGCTCAGACTTTGGCGATTGGTCGCAACGACTTTCCGGTGACGGTGACGGCCCCCGACAAGACTGCCGCCACCTACACCGTTCACGTGACGCGTGACTTTGTGCGGTCTTCGGTGAGCCAGTTGGCCAGCCTGACCTATACATTGAACGGTACCGCGACCGCCTACTCAAACTTGAACCCTCCGTTTTCGCCGGGCGTATTCGATTACGCCTTGACGCTACCCGCCGCTGCAACCAGTCTGGCTCTGGTTGCCTCCGCAGCCGATACCTTGGCAACCACCACCCAAACCGGTGGAACAACCTTGGCGAACGGCAACAATGTGTTGACCCTCGAAGTAGCTGCGGCGGACTCGACGACCAAATCGACCTACAAAGTGAATGTCAACCGGCTTGCCTATGGGGCCCTTGGGCAACTGCCTTCGGGCAACCCCTACCTTTCCGGACTGACGTTTGCAACAACGCCGGCCTCGACCACTTCGGTTCTCAGTCCGACATTTGTTCCGGGGACGCTTTCGTACCTGCTTCAGGTTCCTGCGACCACCACAGCCGTGACTCTGACTCCCACCAACGCCAACGGTGCCGCGATGACTTGGACTGGTGCCACCGGGACCGTGACGACGATTACGACCACTTACGCCAAGACCTTGACCGCCAACGCCTCGACGACCACGCCGGTCTTCACCAACATGAAGATCACCTCCACCGCGCAAGACGGCACCGCAGTCCTTTACCAGATCATGGTGGAGCAGATGCCCTCGGGTGCCACCGCCCCGCTCTCAAACGACAGCACCCTCAGCAACCTCACCCTTTCGGTCGGCACCCTCAGCCCGACTTTTGCCCTGGGCAAAGTCAACGGCCAGACCCTGTACCGAGCGACGCTTCCCGGTGGGACCAAGACGGTCACCGTAACTCCGACCAAGAACGCCACCACCGCCACTTTGGGTGCTACCACCGGCGCGACCGGACTGTCGACCGGGTCCAACACCATCACCATTCCCGTCACGGCTGCCGATGGCTCGGTGACCACCTACACCATCCTGGCCTACGTGCCGCCGGCCTCCTCGACCGACGCCACGCTGAAGTCGCTTTCCCTCGCGGGGGCTACGCTGACGCCTGCCTTCTCGCCGGCTGTCACCCAATACACGGCGACTTTGGCCAGCGGGACGACGTCTGCCAATGTAACGGCCTTGTCCGCCGACTCGCTGGCCACCGTGGCCTCGACCGGAATCACCGGTCTGGTTGTGGGACCCAACACGATCAATACCACCGTGACGGCCACCGACGGCACCACGCAAAAGGTCTACACCATCACCGCTACCGTGGCTGCGGCCAGCACCGGAACCGGGGGCGGCACGGGGACGGGGGGAGGGACGGGGACCGCCGCCATCCCCGCGAACGCCACGTTTGTGGTTTCCGCAACGTACGGTGGCTCCAACAACGGTGCTTTCTTCCTTTGGGTGACGACTTCGGCCAGCCCCAATGTTTACCTCGACACCCTCGAGTACTACCCTATGTCGCAGGCCCAGATTCCGACCACAAACGCCTACAAGACCGCAGCAGGAACTGGCGCAAAGGTCGATGGCGTGTCGGGTGCCACCTCCTGGGTGAACGGCACGACTTACTCCTGGGATTTCAAGGATAGCAAAGGGGTTCTCCAGCCTCCGGGAACGTACGTGGTCCATGTTTTGGGCTTCCAGAAGTCAGGTACAGCGAACAACCTGGAGTCGACAGCGACAATCACGTTGGGAACCACTGCCGCCCTCAACACAACCGTGAATCTTGCACCGCTGAATGCAGCCCTGCTTTCCGCAGGATCGGTGAAGTACACCACCCCATGAAGCACCTTCTCCTCACCTACCTCCTGCTGGCGTTTGGTGCCACGGCTTTGTCCGCCCAGCAGGAGTTCAGCCTCGACGACGTGGCCTCGACCCCCGCGCCAACGCCCGCCCGAAGTCGAATGCCCGCCGCTGCGGCCTCAAGCCCGGCTGCGGGAGGCATCAAGACCAACCTGTACGCCGACGCGGACCTGCGGGTGACGGTTCCCTTTGCACCCGAAGATCCCACGGCTCCTCCTCCCTCGCTGACGTTCCTGCAGAACCACACGGCTATCCTGCTCAAGGCGCTGTACAACGGCGACCAGGCCTCGATGATCGTCGATGCCCTGCACGCCGACAGCTACTTCGAGCTGGGCGTCAACGGAAGCTTGTTGGGCCCGGACTTCCTCAAAATCCCGGTCTTGGGAACCAGTTCGTTCCGCTTCGGGCGCATGTTGGTACCGTTTGGGGATTTTGAGTTCCACCATCTCTATGGAGGCTACGTCGATGAGTCGGGCTTGTTGTTCAACAAACTGTGGTCCGACCTCGGCGTGTCGTGGAAGCTCACCCTGCTCGACGGGCTTGAATCGGAGCTGTTTGTTGGCAACGGGTTCGGTTCCACCGGCAGTAACCCGGCCTTCCAGTCGGCGTCGCAAGACAACAACCTGTACAAGGCCGTGGTCGAACGCTTCCGCTGGCAACCTACCCCGGCGACCTATGTTCTTCTGTCAGGCTACCTTAACCAATGGGGCGCCAATGACAAACCCGAGAACTGGCTCTACATGGCCGGGCTCGATGCGGGCACCAAACTCGGCCCGGTGGGCCTCAAGGCGGGTGGCTTTTTCAACCAGAACTTCGGTGCCACCCCCAAAGACTACTTCCGCTATGCCTGGTACGCCGAAACCAAGTACACCTTCGACAGCGCGCTGGCTCTCAGGCTTCGCGGAGGTTCCATGAACCCAGACTCGCGCGCCAAGGACGACACCGACCAGGCGAATGCCAACCTGGCCCTGCTCTGGAACGTGGGCCCCCTGGCCTTCGAGTTCATGTACTCCTTCAACCAGGAGACCTACTTCCTGTTCGACTCGCAAGTGCCGAACAACTACCACCAACTGCTCATCAAATGCCTTTTGAACCTGTAATTTCTTCCAAGGAGAGAACATGAAGAAGATTTTTGCCCTCGTACTGCTCGCCGTCTGCGCCTCGCTGCCCTTGGCCGCCAACACCTATCTGGAGCTCAAGGACGCGCTCAAGCTCCTGTTGCCGACCGGCCAGAAGTACTTCAAGCAAGACATCGAACTGACCGACGCCCAGGCCAAGGTGCTCAACACCAAGTGGGACAACGGCGGCTACCAAGCGGGTGACCCGTTCACCATGTATTACACCAAGGACGCCTCCGGCAAAGTGACCGGCGTGGCCGTGGTGATGACTGAGTTCATTTTGCGCTTCAGCTCGTCGCACACGTGGATGATCGGCGTCAAACCCGATCTGTCGCTGTCGGGCGTGGCGATGCTCGAAATCACCAATGAACACGCCTACGGGCTTTCATCGAAGGCCTTCCAGGCTCAGTTCACCGCCAAGAATCCCACGACCACCAAACTTGGCGCAGGCATCGACGCTGTGACCGGGGCCACCGACTCGTGCCAGTTAGTCATCGACTCCACGCAGAAAGTGCTGTACCTGATCAGCCAGTTCCCGCCGCAATGAAGCGCCTCGTCATCCTTGGCAACGGGATGGCTGCCGGCAAGCTCGTTCAAGAGCTCGTCCGGCGCGGCTATCGCGACCAGATCACCCTCGTCGGCGCCGAAGGCCCCGGGGTCTTCAACCGCATTCTGCTGACCCCGTACCTGACCCAACCGCCCAAGGACGACTTCTGGCTCGTGACGCCCGAGTGGCTGGCCGAACACAAAGTCGAAACGCTGAACGGCCTGACGGCGACGGCCATCGACCGCGACAAAAAGCTCGTGCACTTTGAAGGCGGCCGCACCGAAGCCTACGACACGCTGGTGCTGGCGCTGGGGTCCAGGCCCTTTTTGCCGCCCATCGCGGGCGTTGAGCTGCCCGGGGTTCACACGCTGCGCAGTTTGACCGATGCCGAACGCTTCCGCGCCGAACTACCGGCCGCCAAGCAAGTGCTGGTGATCGGTGGAGGCCTCATCGGGCTCGAAACGGCGCTCGAGCTTCACCGCGCCGGCTACCAGGTCACGGTGGCCCACGGGGTCCCTGGCCTGATGGAACGCCACCTCGAGCTGCCGGCCGCGAACGTTCTGCGTCGCCACCTCGAAGCCTCGGGCCTCAAAGTGCTCACCGAAGTGGCCTGTACCGCGCTCGAAGCCAAGGACGGACGGGTGAACCGCGCCGTGTTCCGCGACGGGGCAACCCTCGACACCGACCTGGTCCTGGTGTCCACCGGTGCGATTCCTGTCACAGGTTTGGCTTCCGCCGCCGGGCTCGCCGTGGGCCGAGGTATTCAGGTGAACGACCAGTTGCTCACCGCTGACGCCAACATTTACGCGGTGGGCGAGTGCCTGGAATGGAAAGGCCGCACGTGGGGGCTCCAAAGTTCCACCTACGAGCAGGCGCAAACGCTCGCCCAGGTGTTGGCTCCCAGCGCGGGGGCCCCCACCGCGGCCGCGAACGCCGTGGCGTACCAGCCCTCCGACTTCCCTCCGACCCGCCTCAAGGCCGAAGTGTTCACCGCAAGCCTGGGGGCGCTCGGCTCGCAACCCGGCGACGACGTGCTCGAGTTCACCGACCCCGCGCGGGGCGTGTACAAGAAGGTCGTCGTCCGTCAGGGCAAAATCGTCGGCGCCCAGGCCGTCGGCTCACTCACCGCTGACGACCCCGACCGCTGGGACTCCCTTGAAGTGGCCTACGCCACCGGGCAGGTGCTCACCCGGAGCGCGGGCGAGCTGCTGTTCGCCCCCGTGCCCATGGACGCGACGGTGGCCAAGTCGTGGCCCGACAACCTGCGCGTGTGCAATTGCAACGGCGTTTCGGCCGGCGACATCCGCGAGGCCATCGCCAACGGCTGCCTCACCCCCGAAGCGGTGATGAAGACCACCCGGGCCGGCACAGGCTGTTCCACCTGCCGTGGCCGCTTGCGCCTGCTCGTCGAGGCCGAAGTGGGCTCGAGCGGCAAAAAGGACAGCGCGTGGAAGCGCTTCCGCCGCGCCTGGCGCGAAAAGGAGATCCGTGGGTTTACTCCCTACTGGATCGTGAGTTACTTCATCGACTTTGTGCTCTTGTTCTGCGCGGTCGCGGTGCTGGTCACGGGTATCATCAAGTTCCCGGGCTTTTTGGCGTGGCTGTTCCAAACGATGCACGACCTGTTTCCCGACGCGCACTTCAGCGTGCGGCGCCTCACCATGGAAGCCGAAAAGCTCAAGGACCTGTTGGCGTGGTGGCACGACTGGGGCGGCTTGGTGATGACGGGCGCGGTCGTTCTGCACCTCGTGATCCACTGGAGCATGATGCTGTCGTTTGTCCGGTCAATGCTGACCCGCAAAAGGAAGTAAGCGTCAGCGCCGAATCCACAGCTCCAAGTCACCCGACCCGATGGCGCGGCGTTCCTCACGGTGCCAGCCCAGCGGGAGCGGCACTCCGACGCCGTGGTAGCTCACGACCCGCGTGCCGGGCTTCAGTTCGTCGAGTTTGCGACGCACCATGCGGGTCAGGTCGAAGTAGCGGCCGCTGCCGAGCGGAATCTCGCGGTCGATGATCTGCTTTTCGCGCGGGGTATCTTCGAGCAACGCCTCGTAGAAGGGATTGTAGAAGTAGAACCCATCGAAGGTCGTCCAATCGAGCTGCTGCATCTCACCGCAAAAAAACTCGGCCCGCGTGGCGCCGAGCACGCCTTTCACGCGAAGCGCCTCCTCGTGCAGGCGGGGGCGCAGTTCGATGCCGGTGAACTCACCCTGGCTGGCCAGCGCGCCGATCAGGCAGAACTTGCCGCAGCCCGAGCCAACGTCGAGCACCCGGAACCCCGGATCGGTGACCAGCATGCGGGTGGCCTCGAGTGCCACCTGAACGGGGGTCCAGTGGGTGCGGCTGAGGTCGTAGAGGTCGTGCGGGTACAGCGCGTCGAAGGTGCTGTCCATTACGCCAACGCCTGCTTCGAGCCTGCTGACCAGGCGCTCAACCCGTACCATGCTAGGCCTTGGCCACCGCAGGCAGCTTGATCGACAGCGTCGCAAACACGTTTATCAGCGCTATGACCGCCCCGAACGCAAACACGCTCCAAAAGCCGAAGACCGCCCACAGCACGCCACCGCCGAGCGCGACCGTGATGCTGAAAATGTGGTCCACGCTGGTGGCCATCGTCAGCGTCGGCGTCACGTCGTCGGGCTTCAGGGCGATCTTTTTCAGATAGGTGGACCGTGCCATCCCCACCGACATCAGCATCTGGTCGAGCAGAAAGCACACCGACGCCACCACCACCGCCGCCTCGTGCGGCAACAACAGAGGTCCCAGCGCGTACGCTCCGCACACGAAGATCAGCCCGAAGGCCTCCAGGAAGAGGACGACCCGTTCGCCCCAGGCGTCGATGGCGCGTCCCAAAAAGGGCTGGAACACGATGCCGAGCACACCGCCTATCGTCAGCAGAATGGCGATGAGCGTCACCGGTTGCCCCAGCACGCTCACCAGAACCCACGGAGCGAACGTGAGGAAGATCTGCTTGCGCGACCCGTAGAGCACGGTCAGCAAATAGTAGAGTCGGTAGGCCTTGGGAAAGTTCCAGTACACACGACCAGGGCGCGGGGCGTCGGGCGTCAGCCGGAACATCGCCCAGGCCCCCACGGCAAAGGCCGCCGACGCCGCCCAAAACCCCGCCTCGAGCGGGAGCGGGAACAACGCAAAGGCCACAAACACCAGCCCCGAACCGGTGATCGCCGCCAGGTTGCGCACCGCGTTGAGTTGGCCCAAACGCCGCCCGTCCTTGCCGCTGGCCGCCAGTTCCATGCCGATGCTGCTCGACAAAGGCAGCCACAGGTGCTGGCCCACGCTGAAGATAAACAGCCAACCGAGCATCACGGCGTAGCTCGCGCTCAGGGTGCCGATCAGCAGAACCCCCACCGAAGCCAGCGCAAACGCCCACGCCGCCCTCCGCCGACTACCGATAAAGAACAGCAGCGCGCTGAACACCACGGTGAGCAAACCGGGGGTTTCACGCGGCAGTTCCAGGATAGTGCGGTTCAGGGCGCCCAGGTCAAAGCGCGCATGTAAATAGTTGTTGAACACCGAATCAAAAAAGGCCGAACCGAGGCCGTAGAAGAACGTTCCCAGCAAGAACCGCCTCAAATCGGGCGAAACAGACCGCCAGCGGCCCAGCAAAAAGTTCATGCGGCATCATGACCGTTCTGTTAGTTTTTGTCGACTCAGCTTGCTTTTCTCAGCCAATGCGATAAACTAGCCTCATAAATGTTCCAGGAGGAAACCATGAAGAAAACTATCCTGCTGTTGGCAGGTTTCATGCTACTGGCCTCAGTAGCGTGGTCGGATGAACTCGAACTGGGAATCGGTGCGGCAGCGCAGGGTGGCAGTAACAACGCGCTCAATGCAACGCAGACTGACCCCAATTCAGCCGAGAGCCTGTATGTCTTGAGGGCAGCCTATAACTGGCTGAACTTCGTCAATTTCTCGTTGGACTCGATCATTCTTCCGCCGTCCAGTGTCCAGAAAATGACATCAAGTTTCACCTACGACGCCAACTTCAACTTGGTCACCAATTTGGGGGTGTTCAGGCCCGGCATGGTCAATATGTTTGACGTTGGTGTCAAGTTTGCCCTTTTCAATAGGCTCGTGATGGGAGTCCAGGTCGGAGTGAACGATCTCTACATCTACAAGCTGGATGAGGTGAAGGCCTTGCTTCCCAACTTCAACACCAGTTTGGGTGCCAATATCAAGGTGACTACCGGCTGGAAGTTCTCTGATAATCTTGGACTCGAAGTCGCCATGTATTCGATCCAGTCCGATCCTGACACCGCTATCAAGGTGATTGAAGGGATCGCGTCGAAAGATTCCGCCGTTCAGAGTCAAGCGGTAGGACGCCTGCTTGATAACGCAGCCTTGGCTGCCATCGTCGTCTTGTACCTATAAGGAGGTCCAGAATGAAGACACTTACTAAGAAAATTCAGCCCCTGGCCGTCCTCGTCGTGTTGATGGCCTTCTTCCTGACCAGTTGCGATCAAGTCCTCGAGGCTTTCTATCCGGAGTTCGGAACTGGCAAGAGCTTCTCAACTTCAGGCCTGACGCTCACGCTGACCGTAGACAAGACCATTCCCGGAAACATTGTTGTCGGTCTTGTGCCCTATGACTTCAACAGTTCTGCCGGAACCAACGGCGCCTACGTGGCCAACCTCAAGAACTTCGTCTCGCAGAGGTTCACCACTTCGGCATTGGACGCCAAGAGCCAGTACACCTATAGCTTTACGATGCTCCCCGGGACCACGTATCGACTGATTGCCTTTGTCGAAGACGACACCAAGGCGAATACGCCGGCCAAGTCCACTTCGGGCCAAGCGAACTCATACATCGGCACGGTTCTTTCTGTGAACCAGAAAGATCTGTTCACCTCCGATGATGCCAAGTCAGCCGGCGGCAAGGTCGGTGGAAACTTGGGAGTTTCAACGAACCTCCCGATCGACGTCTACTACGAGTTGTTTGGAACCACAGCCGACAAGTCACAGGCGTTCAAGGTCAATTCGCCGTTGTCGTTCGATAATGTTACGGCAAACCTCAATCAACTGAGCCTCTACCGGCCCTTCGACTACGGAAACACCCCCGTGATCCAGGTCGAGTACGACCTCACTGGTCCTTCCGGATTTACGGCCGTGAGCGGCGAGAATGTCACTGTGGCTACTGGCCAAGCTTTGGGCGGGGACATTTTCCTTCCCAGCAAGGCCTTGAATGCCATGGGCTCGTACCGACTCACTGTCTACTACTGGCTCGGTGGGGCTTCGCCCGATAACACGAACCTGAGTTCCGTCCACCGTGGCTTGGTGCAGGACTTCTACGTTGCCGACAATTCCGGCGCCACGACTTCGTCAGAATTGGCGAATGGGACGTACTTCACCTTGAAGGCTTCCGTGAGTGGCCTTTCTGCGGGGCAATACGGGCAGCTGTATTATCTTGACCCATGGGGAAACTACGTGACCTACGGGACCTATGTGGACTCAAACACCACCGGGGAAGTGGTGCTGGGTGACGTGAGTTACTACAGTGCCCAGTTCTACGGTGCCCATGGTCAGTTGGTACTCGACGTCTACTCCAATACGGGCGGTTTCCTGTATCGTCAGAACTTGGCGGACCCGTACAACGAAATGTACCTTTCGACGGGAGCGACGAGCCTCACCAAGTATTTTGCGCTCAGTTCAACGTTGCCACTCGCTCAGGGTTCGCTGTACACAATCAACTTCAACCTGGACGCGTCCAATCTCGGTCAGTATGGGCAGACCCTCAACAACGGTGACGAAGTTACGTTGTACGTGTACAACAACAATCAGGGCTACTACCCCTACTACGCTAACGACACGTTCACTTACCATGGTGGTTCGTACCTGAGTGGCACTCTCACCAACGGCCATGGTACTAATCAGGACTTCTACTACACCAATAATGATGTCGTTTGGGTGTATGTGAATGGGGGGTATGTCGGAACTGCGAACATCCAGATGAACGCCGGTTCAACGGTGTTCACCGTTGCTTCGCCGTTGGGTTACTAGTCCGATTCTTTTCGCTTCACCTAGGTGAACGAGAGGCCAGCCCCCCGGGGCTGGCCTCTTTTTTTGCCCTTGTGTTATCTTCTCGCTCATGACCA
Source organism: Spirochaetales bacterium (assembly GCA_037142615.1). Lineage (GTDB taxonomy): Bacteria > Spirochaetota > Spirochaetia > JABEVK01 > JABEVK01 > JAIFLN01. The sequence continues at coordinate 47,887 of JBAXAI010000027.1, forward strand.
CCACCCTCTGGACCAACGCCCGCATCCACACCCTCGACCCGCGCCAACCGCAAGCCACCGCCCTGGTAAGCCGGGGCCAAAAGTTGCTCTACGTCGGCGACGAGGCCGGGGCGCGCGAGAAGGCCGGCCCAAAAGCCAAGCACATTGACCTGGGTGGCCTGACGGTGGTGCCGGGGTTCAACGACAACCACCTGCACACGGTCATCTTTGGCGACCAATTGGGCTCGGTGACGCTCGAGGGTCTCGACGCCGAGGCCATCCTCGCCAAGCTGGTGGCGGCGTATCCAAATCCTGCGCCCGGGGAACTGCTGGTGGCCTATAACTGGGACCTGCCGGCGTGCCCGCACCCGCACCGGTCGCTGCTCGACGCGGCCTTCCCCGACAACCCGGTGCTGTTGGCACAGTTTGGTGGGCACGGCCAATGGCTCAACAGTGCCGCGCTCGCGCTGGTCGATCTCGACGAGGTGAAGCGGCGCAATCCCACCGGCGAAATTGAACGGGACCTGTCGGGAGAACCCACCGGCCTGTTGCGCGAAATGTTCGACAATCCCTTGGCCAACAAGCACTTCGACGACCTGTTCCACAAAGCCAGCGTGCGCGAGCCCCGCGTACTGCGAGCGCTGGCCGAGTTTGCGCGCCTGGGCATCACCAGCATCCAAGACAACAGCTGGTATCTGCCCATGGTTCGTCAGTTTACCAAGCTGCGCCGCGAAGGCCGCCTGACGGCCCGGGTGAGCTGCTGGACGTACGCCACCAAGCCAAAGGCGCGCATTCTGATGGCACTGGGCAACTACGACGCCCATTGGGTGCGCCAGGGGCCGTGGAAGTACTTCCTCGATGGCACTTTCAGCACCCGCACGGCGTTGCTCCACGAACCCTACGAAGTACAACCCGGCGGGCCGCCCGACAACCGGGGGCAAGGTCACAGCAAAGACGAGATCGTGCCTATCCTCCGCTACCTGGCCAAAACGGGGCGGCAAGGTGCCTTTCATGCGATTGGCGACCGCGTGATCACCAATTTCGTCGAGGCGGCCTACGAAGTTCAGGCCGAGTTCCCGCAGTTGCGCACGCTGAGGCTCCGCCTGGAGCACGCTCAGCTCATCCGGCAGGACGACCTCGCCTCGCTCCGCGAATTGGGGATTTTGGTGAGCGCCCAACCGTCGGCGCTGTCGACGCCCGAAAAAGACGTGTCTCTGGTGGGTGAAGAGCGGGCGCTGAGCGCCTACCCGTACCGTTCGCTGCTCGATGCGGGGGTCGACCTGTCGTTTGGCAGCGACATTCCAGGCGAGCCGAGTTGCAATCCGCTGGCTGCCATCGCGCGTGTGAGCACCCGCCCGGGCCCCGAGCGCATCACCGTGCAAGAGGCCCTGGAAGCCTACACGGTGGGCAGCGCCTGGGCCGAAAAGGAAGAGGACTGGAAAGGCCGCCTCAAGGCCGGCATGTACGCCGACTTCGCGGTGCTGAGCGATGATATCCTGGCGATTGCCCCCGCCGCCGTCGCCGACACCAAAGTGGTCCGCACAGTGGTCGGCGGCAAGACGGTCTATTGGGCGGAGTAGAAAAGACCTTCCGAAAGGTTGGTTTTGCCTTTCTTCATTTCAGGCAGATCACGAACCTCAGCGACGGCCCTGCGTAGTCTGCCACGTACCTCAGTCGGTACGGTCGCCAAGTCTCCTCCCTCAAAGTAGGTGAGGGCTTTGACAGCCTCGCTTGGGGCGAAGCTCGCGCCATAAAGGCAAACCGCTGCGGCGAGGCCGTCTTCGAGCCTCAGGCCGCTTGCAAGGAGCGCACCAACATCGAGGTAGTCTTTTGACTGAACGCGCTGCAAGATCACCTTGAGCTTGGTGCCAAAAAGGTCTAGCAGCGAAGCGGCAACTAGCAGTTCGTCGTCCGAGAGAACCGGATCAAGAAT